>JBBTUE010000001.1:0-182904 GCA_038063915.1 Patescibacteria group bacterium
TAGCTGCTGCATACAAAAAAGATTACGGGAAAAAGGGTCAGATTATCCGCGCCACTATCGATATCGAAACTGGTAAGATGGAATTCTACCAAGTGAAAATTGTTGTCGATGATTCTTTAGTCCGAATGCCGACAGAAGAAGGCGTAGAGGAAGAGGAAATCGCTGAAGATGATGAGCGTGTCCGCTTCAATGAAGAACATCACATCCTTCTCGCCGATGCGAAAAAAATAAAGAGTGATGCAAAACTTGAAGAAGAAATAATTTTCCCTCTTGAGACAAAAGAAGACTACGGTCGCATTGCAGCTCAGACTGCAAAGCAAGTAATAATCCAAAAAATCCGCGAAGCAGAACGTGGCGCTATTATCGATGAGTATGGAAGTAAAGAAGGTGAAATAGTAAACGGCTTTGTCCAAAAAATGGAACGTGGAATCGTTTATATAGATTTCAATCGAGCAACAGGAATTATTTTACCTGAAGAACAAATCCCTGGAGAATTCTATCGTCGTGGTGAGCGTATCCGTGCATATCTATATTCAGTGGAGGAAACTCCACGCGGTGTAAACCTCAAACTCTCTCGCACTCATCCTCAACTCATCGAAGGACTCTTCGCGATGGAAGCTCCAGAAATTGCATCAGGCGTAGTTGAAATAAAAGCTATCGCTCGCGAAGCAGGATCGAGGTCTAAAATTGCAGTTTATTCGAACGATGATCACGTTGACCCAGTCGGATCATGTGTCGGACAAAAAGGTATCCGCGTCACGACAGTCATGAGTGAACTCGGCGGAGAAAAAATTGATATTATTCCTTGGTCTGCCGACTCAAGAGAATATATTTCTAGTGCACTTTCCCCTGCTCGAGTTTTAGATATAGAAGTAAGTGACGCTGATCATAAAGCAGTTGTTGAAGTTGCCTCTGACCAGCTCTCTCTTGCTATTGGCAAGGGTGGGCAAAACGTCCGCCTCGCAGCAAAGCTCACAGGATGGAGAATTGATATTAAAGGTGTCGAAGGTGAAGTAGTGTCTAGTGACTCTGATATAATAAGTGACGATGTTGAATCATCTGTACCACTCGACGGAGGTCTCGTCGATGATGGAACAGATAAATAATTATTTATTAGCATTAATTAAAGTAAAAACATGAATCCATTTATAGTTTTCGCACTTGTTTCTTCAGTTATCGCGATATTGTACGGGTTGTACTTGATAAAAGTAATTATGAGTAAAAGCTCTGGCGATGAAAAGATGCGCGTCATTGCTTCTGCTATCCAGCAAGGAGCAAAAGCATATTTAAATCGTCAATACAAAACTATCGGCGTAATTGCAGTTGTTCTCTTTTTAATTATTGGCTTTGTCCCAATGCTCGGTTGGATGATGGCTTCAAGCTTTATATTTGGGGCAATTCTCTCGGCTGTCGCTGGATATATCGGTATGAATGTCTCAGTCCGTGCTAATGTCCGCACTACAGAGGAAGCAAAGAAGGGGCTGAAGGAAGCGCTTAGTGTTGCCTTCAAAGGAGGCTCTGTCACTGGACTCCTCGTGGTTGGTCTTGCGCTTTTAGGTGTGACAGTATTTTATTTAATCGCTACTCACTTTGTAGGTGACGGAGCAGTCAAATCACTCATCGGGCTTTCTTTTGGAGCGAGTTTGATTTCTGTTTTTGCTAGACTCGGTGGAGGAATATTTACCAAGGCAGCTGACGTTGGCGCAGACCTTGTCGGTAAAGTTGAAGCTGGAATTCCAGAAGATGATCCACGCAACCCTGCAGTCATCGCTGACAATGTCGGAGACAATGTCGGAGATTGTGCAGGTATGGCGGCAGATTTGTTTGAAACTTACGCTGTTACTTCTGTGGCGACTATGCTCCTTGGCTCCCTAGTATTTTCTGGATTTACAAATGCAGTTATCTACCCTCTTGCTATTGGTGGTGTGGCAATCATCTCTACTATTATTGGTACTTGGTTTGTGAAGCTTGGAAAGAAAAAGAATATTATGGGTGCTCTATATAAAGGACTACTTGTATCTGGAATTCTTTCTGCGATTGGTTTCTATCCTATTACAAAGTGGCTCATGGCAGGTCAATCTACTTACTCTGTCGGCAATCTATATATGAGTGCGCTTGTTGGAATAGTAGTCACTGCCCTTATCATTATAATTACTGAATACTACACTTCGACAAAATACTCTCCTGTGAAGTCCATTGCTTCCGCATCTGTCTCTGGCCATGGTACAAATGTGATTCAAGGTTTAGCTATTTCTATGAAGTCTACTGCCCTACCGTTACTCTCGATCGTCTTTGGGATTTTAGCGTCGTATTATTTTGGTCAACTCTATGGTGTGGCTATTGCTGCTATGTCGATGCTTTCTCTTACTGGAATAATTGTTGCGATTGATTCATTTGGTCCGATTACAGATAACGCTGGCGGTATTGCTGAGATGGCACATTTACCAGATAGTGTTCGTGACGTGACTGATCCCCTCGATGCAGTTGGCAATACTACCAAAGCTGTGACAAAAGGTTACGCTATCGGTTCAGCTGGACTTGCAGCACTTGTACTATTTTCTTCTTATACACAAGAATTCGCTGACCTTGGACATAAATTAAATTTTGATCTTGGGAATCCTCTCGTTATCGCTGGGCTTCTGATTGGTGGATTACTTCCTTATTACTTTGGTGCGCTTTGTATGGAAGCAGTTGGCAAAGCAGCAGGACGCGTAGTTGAAGAAGTACGCCGTCAATTCCGTGAGATCAAAGGTATCATGGACGGCTCGGGTAAGCCTGACTATGCGACTTGCGTAGATATAGTTACAACTGGTGCTATCAAGCAGATGATTGTGCCTGCACTTATTCCAGTTCTCGCGCCAATCCTCGTTGGATTTATTCTTGGGCCTGAGGCTCTGGGTGGACTTCTTGTCGGATCAATCATCACAGGTATATTCCTCGCAATTTCAATGACGTCTGGTGGTGGTGCTTGGGACAATGCCAAGAAATATATAGAAGAAGGTAATCATGGAGGCAAAGGCTCTGATGCTCACAAGGCAGCGGTGACTGGCGACACAGTCGGTGACCCATACAAAGACACTGCCGGCCCTGCCATCAATCCAATGATTAAAATTTTAAATATCATTGCGCTCATCATTGTTCCGATCCTAGTTAGTGTTTGGTTCTAAATAGAAATTATATATTCGCATCAAAAAATCCTCTAAACTAGAGGATTTTTTGATGTTTGGTTTATTTTTCCCATTTCGTCCTTTTGGACTCGTCAGACAAAATACACATTTTGTTATGGTGCGGATTGGAAAATCCGCGTGAAATTTTGCTAATTTACCAGTCATGACGACGGTTTTGAGTTTCAAGGAGGCGTAGCTGCCACCTAACCAGCGGATATCGCGTACTATTATTCGGCTCACCTTGTTTGGATTTTTCCATGTCAATGGATGCCAGTTCATCTCTGGATCATCGCAATGTAGTCTGCCCAAAGCATTACTACACCATTGACAACAACAAATACGCTACCCATGTCTTTAGTTTTAGGTTTTAATTGCACTACGCTTTCTTTTTTTGCGTAATTAGAGATAAATAGATTGGATCAAAATAACTAAGACCAATCTCCTCTTTTTTAAAACGAAACTAAAGAATGAACCTAACTAAAGATAAATTATGGACGTAAATTGCTATTTTTTATGGAAAATATTTTTTCCGAGCGCTTTTATAAAATAAGCGCTGTATAAAGAACTAGGGGTATTATATCAGCTATTGAGCTTTTGTCAAGTTTTTTGACAAAAGGGCTTAAGCCATATAAAATAAACGGACGATGAAAACAACAATCAAAAAGCTAGATAAGAGCGAGGTAGAAATATTGGGCGTGCTTCCTTGGGATGAATTTACAAAATATGAAGATAAGGCGCTGAGCAAGATAAATGAACGACTTGAACTTCCAGGATTCCGCAAAGGTAAAGCGCCGACAAATATGGTTCGTGAAAATGTCAGCGATATGATGATCTTAGAAGAGATGGCAGAATTTGCATTACAAGAAGTATATGGAAAGATAATAGAAGAAAATAAGCTCGATGCCATCGGCCGACCACAAATTGCGATAACAAAAATCGCCAAAGGCTCAGACCTAGAATTCAAAATCATCACCGCAGTTCTTCCGGAAATGAAACTTCCGGATTACAAAAAACTCGCGAACGACATAAAAAAGAAAAATCCATCCCCCGAGGTCACTGTTGATGAGAAAGAAGTCGAGAAAACCATTCTTGAACTTCGCAAAATGAGAGCTGAGCAGGCACGTGGAGCAAATCATGAGGGTCACGAGAATATGACTGAAGAAGAACATAAAAATGCGCATCCAGAAATCAAAGAGAGCGATTATCCCCCATTCGACGATGAGTTTGCAAAATCTTTTGGTGATTTTCCTTCAGCCCAAGCATTCAAAGATAAGATCAGAGGTAATATGAAAATGGAGAAGGAAACCGAAGCGAAAGACAAACTTCGCCTTTTGATAGTTGAAGACCTCTTAAAAGAAACTGGTGGTGAAATACCCGAGATATTAATAGAGAGCGAGACTGAGAAAATTCTCTATCGCTTGCAAGCTGACATCACAAATGCTGGATTAAAATTCGAAGATTATTTGGCGCAAATAAAAAAAACAGAGCTAGATTTAAGAAACGAATGGAAAGATGATGCTACTAAGCGGGCAAAGCTCTCCCTAGTAATTCACACGATTTCTGAAAAAGAAAATTTGAAGCCAAGTGAAGAAGAAATAGAAAAAGAAGTAAATAATATTATGACTATGTATAAAGATGCCGACCCTATGCGCGCTCGAGCTTACATCGAGAACATGCTTGAGAATGAAAAAGTTTTTACATTCTTAGAAAGTCAGTAAAAAATAAAAAGTGGAACAAAAAAAGAGCCCCCTGAAATCAATTCAGTTGAGGGCTCTTTTGATTTAGTATTGGTGTTAACCCATAATACTAAATAATTTAGAAAGCAACGAGATAATAAGCATTTGGGGCCAGTGTCATAGTATTCCACTGTATCCTAATTAATACTGGACGCCTTGGAGGATACGTAGCACTCTGCGCAAGACTGAAAAAATGATTCGCATCTTGCCATTGTGCTTGGGTACAGCTGGCTGTGCAAAATGGTACCCCGTTTGCTGTAGTGATAGGAATATTATTTGGATCCAATGGCCTCGCAGAAATATATCCTATGAAGTAATCTGTCCCATACGAAGGAAGTCCTCCGTAATAATATCCACTCTGACCGGTATTTCCCCATGTAAGAACGATGGAAACCGGACCAAGTTGGAGACCTACGCCACCACCTATGGTGTTGTTTTTATTACAACTGGTAGAGAATAATGCTGCCAAAATTGCTACTGAAAATAATTTAATTGATTTCATTTTTTTTATTTTAGATGTTTGAGTTCAAAATTGTTGCGTTCTAGGGACTATAAGTTAGCCCGCACAACGCAACAATCTAAACTCTTCATGAAATCAATTGGGTATCAAAGAACTCTTACCTCCTTATATTATAGCACAAAATATGCCTTATTGTCAAGTAAAGCAGGATTGGCGTAGTACCCTTATTTTGCTATACTATCCTCATGTTAATCCCTACAGTTATCGAGAAAAGCCAGTTTGGAGAGAGGGCTTACGATATATACTCTCGCCTTTTAAATGAGCGTATTATTTTCCTCGGTGGCCCAATAGACGACCACGTAGCAAACCTCGTCATCGCACAGCTTCTATATCTTGACCATAGTGATTCAAAGAAAGATATCCATCTATATATAAACTCCCCTGGTGGCTCGGTCACAGCTGGCCTTGCGATTTTAGACACCATGAGCTTCGTCAAAGCGGATGTCTCTACTATATGTGTCGGTATCGCCGCTTCGATGGGTGCAATGCTTCTCTCCGCGGGAACAAAAGGGAAAAGATTTGCTCTAGCAAACTCTGAAGTCATGATTCACCAAGTTATGGGTGGCGCGGAAGGCCAAGCATCCGATATAGCTATCAATGCCAAACATATTCTTCGTACTAAAGACACACTCAATAAAATTCTTGCAAAAAATACTGGCAATACTGTTACTCAAGTAGAGAAAGACTCCGACCGTGATTATTATATGACTGCAGAGGAAGCCAAGAAGTACGGAATCATAGATGACATAGTTTCTAAACCTAAGTCAAAATAAAAATGCAAACAGCACTTTTGATAGTATCAGGTATTCTTTTAATTTACTTACTTAAAAGAAATATGGAGATGAAATTTACAGAGAAGTCTTTTCTCTCTATTGTAAATCATACTTTTCGTACACCACTAACGCGTATAAAGTGGATGGCTCAAGCCCTAGAGAAGGAAATGCCACGCAAAGAGCAACTTGAAATAGTGCATGATCTTGATAATTCTACGGATAGACTCCTTGAGATTGTAGATATATTAGCCGGAATCAAGGATATATATAGTACTTCCACCCATGAATTAAAGGCTGTTTCAATAAGGGAAATCGTAGAGGAAGCAATCCATAAATATCACGTCCCGCTAAATGAGAAGCACCTCACTCTCTCTGTACCTGCTTTCAACGACATGCCTATGCTCAGTGTAGATACCAAGAAGATTTCTTTTGTTATCCACGTCATATTAGAAAATGCAATTCTCTACTCAAATGATGGCGGAAATATTGTCATTGAATCAATCGTCAAGAGAAATAAACTTATTTTAAAAATAAAAGATAACGGCATAGGACTATCATGGAAAGATAAGAATAATTTATTCAACAAATTCTACCGAGGTGAACGAGCAAAGAAGATGAACACCGACGGTATGGGACTCGGATTATATATAGCAAGAGAGATAATTCGTCGTCACAAAGGCAGCATCAAGGCAGTATCGGAAGGCAAAGACAAAGGCACTACTTTTTACATTTCTCTTCCTGCGAAAAGCTAGAGGAAAGGGCCATAGAATCAACTTTTTTGAAGCCTCGACAAAATCCCCCATTTGGGGTAATATGAAGTTATCGAATTTTAACAGTTATTTGGTGTCTGCTTTTAAAATACGGTTTTATCTGATACCGCTTACTTATTTATCCCGTGAAAAAGAATTTTCCTTTAATCCAAAGTTCGCATAAGAATATCAAAGATATAACTCGTCCGTAAGACGGCGTATTTTTCGAGTGACACAGTCACTTATATGTCATTAACAGCAATAATAATTTCTTCACTCGCACTAGTAGTAGGCGTGGGGGTTGGCTATTATTTGCGTCTTATTATCTCGCTTGGTAGGAAGGGTTCAATGGAACTCGAGATCAAGCAGGTAATGCTCGGCGCAAAAGAAGAAGCCCAGAGAGTAGTAGATGAAGCCAAGAAGAAAGCAGAGGAGAAGACCGAGGAGTCCCAAGTCGAAGCCAAGAAAAAAGAAGTCGAATGGAAAGAGACAGAGCATCGCCTTATCAAAAAGGAGGAACTTCTAGATGCGAGGCAAGTGGAAATTGATCGCGAAGTTGAGAATATTAAATTAAAAGTAGAGGAAGTAAAAAAGGTAAAGGACCGAGTAGAGAATATGCAGACTGAAAAAGAGGCTGAGCTCGAAAAAATTACCCGCCTATCTGTCGACGACGCCAAAGGAGTACTTTTCAAAAGTATTGAAGATAAGTATGAGGAGGATTTGCTCGTCCGAATGCAAAAGATGGAAACTGCAAATACCGAGAAACTAGACAGACGCGCAAAAGATATCCTAGCTGCTAGTATCAATCGTCTCGCTTCATCTACTGCCTCAGAAATGATGACCACGTCAGTAAATATCCCAAATGATGAAATTAAAGGAAAAATAATCGGTAAAGAAGGTCGCAATATACGCGCATTTGAAAGAGTTTCAGGAGTAGAACTTATCATTGACGAGACTCCAGGGGCTATCGTCATCTCTTCTTTTGACCCAGTCCGCAGACAAGTCGCCCGCCTTGCCCTTGAGAACTTGATTCTCGATGGCCGTATTCAACCTGCTAAGATTGAGGAAGTTGTAGCCAAGGCTCAAGAAGATATAAATAAAATAATTAAAGATAAAGGAGACCAAGCAGTGTATGAATGTGGAATATTTAATCTCGACCCGCGCATTGTCGCTATCGTCGGACGCTTATACTTCCGTACGAGTTATGGTCAGAACGTTCTTCAGCACTCTATAGAGATGGCCCACATTGCTGGCATGCTCGCAGAAGAATTGGGTGCAGATATACAGGTAACCAAAGCGGGTGCACTTGTGCATGACATCGGTAAAGCACTCGACCATGAAGTGCAAGGTACTCACATAGATATAGGTATACGTATACTTCAGAAGTTTGGTGCTGATCCTCGTATAGTCACTGCTATGAAAAGTCACCATGATGACTGCCCTCACGAATCTATTGAGGCAGTAATTGTGCAGACTGCTGATATGATCTCAGGTGGTAGGCCAGGTGCCCGTCGCGACTCTGTAGAGAACTACATCAAGCGTCTACAAGATCTGGAAGCGCTTACAAAGACATTTGAAGGTGTCGAGAAGTCTTATGCTCTAGCTGCAGGACGTGAGATTCGTATATTCGTCACCCCAGAGAAAGTAAATGACATCGAAGCCAAAAATATGGCCCGCGATATTGCCAAAAAGATTGAGCAAGAGCTCAAATACCCTGGTGAAATCAAGGTCACTATGATTCGCGAGAATAGAATTATAGAATACGCGAGATAAAATATGGCTAACCCATACGAAAAAAGAACACTGAAACAAGATAGTATTCTCGATAAAATAGAGAATCAGCTAACTCTTGCTAGAAAATTAAGGAAGGTCTACGACAAAAGGCCAGATCCAAAAAGTTTTGTTGGGGCTATGGCAGGAACAAAATTTGCAGATCAGTATACGGCCGAAGCTATAAAAAAGGATGAGAACTATGTTCTTGAAACCAGAAAGAAAATTGAAGAGCAGAATAGATCAGAAGGGTTATCTGAATTTGAACGTAAAGAAGGAGGCTTTGCACTTGGTGAGATGCTCCAATCGATAGTGATAGATCGCTTAAACAACGGCTGGCTGGGAGAATTCAAGGCTGTTATGACTTCTGATTTCGATGATTTAAAGGTGGGGGCAGATGCTGTATTGAAACACAATACTGGTCAGTACCTCGCAGCATCTTTTGACTTCACGATAGCAAGTCAGGAAAAAAATATTTATAACAAACTTTCAAATGTTTGGGAAAAGAACGTAGAATCAGGTAGTATACCGACTATAAAATATTACGAGGATCCAGATACGCATGAAAAACGTAGCATTATAGCTCCGAAGTTCATTATTGGTGCATCACGCCAAGACGTAGAAGATATGGCCAAGTGTTATATAGAAGGTAGAGAAGATGAATTGAGTGATCACAAGTTCCAATACATGATTATAGAACAAATGTATGAGCAGTTAGTCAGTGCCAGAAACTACTTTGATCACCATCTAGACAATGAGAAACTTGATTTCTCAAGAAAACATTACCGAAAAATATATGATACTGTTCAACGTATCCGCGATAAATTCCAACGTGAAAACAAGATCAATAATACTGACTTCTATGAGTATAGCAAAGGGAGTCCTGCACTAGCCACCATGCGCAACTTTAAAATCGCAAAAGAGAATAAATAAGATTTGAGGAGTGGAAAGAAAAAATCCGTACAGTGTAACCTGTACGGATTTGTATTATCTTTTCTCTACTTCTTCTTCAATGACCATGACGGGTTAAGGAGCAATCCAAAGGAAAGTATTGGCTTGCCTTGAAATCCTGTTCCCAATTCAATAAACTCGAAGAACTTCACATTACCGATTTTTTCCATTTTCTCAATGCCTATCCCAACGTATTTCCCATCGCTATTCAAACTTTTTGAACCTACGACGTAGATGTCCCAGTTCTTTGGCAGGAAGTAGGCGTTCAACATACCAACAGAATTTCCACCGAAGGAGTACGTGAAATTAGTTGCGGTCTTCTTTGTGACAAAAACAACTGAGGCTGAGAGGCCGTATCCCACTTCAAACGGCTGAGAACCACCAGAGAATGTAGTGCTGGCCACTGTGGCGACTATTGCTCCGACATTTACGTCTTGGATGAGTTTGTTATTCTGGGCAGTTGCAATGTTTGCAATGATTGAAAGCAGGGTAATAACGATTATCTTTTTCATAATGTGATTGTTTTGATTGGTTACCTGATGCCCGATTAGGATCTCAGGTAACCAATCAAAATTTTTTCAATGAATCTTACTTAGGTATATTATGACATTAATTTGCTATCCTGTCATATATGTCGTCAAATTACGAATAAAGTGACAATAGGCCTTATTTTATATATAATTAGTGTTGTCGAGAAGTACGACATAAATATGAAAAACGAAAAATTATTAGACACATTAAAGGATATTGGACTAGACGAAACTGAAGCGCAAGTGTATCTGGCTTCCCTTTCTTTAGGTCCTACTACTGTACTTAGGATCGCCCGTGTAAGTGAAATTAAGAGGACGACAGTATATGGGGTTATAGAATCATTGAAAAATAAAGGTTTAATGAGGATTGAGCCAAAGGGACTAAAACAGCTGTATGTAGCTGAAAATCCAGAGAATTTAGAAACTATACTTGATAAAAGAAAGAGGGAGTTTAGCGCAAAATTACCGGACTTCATGGCTCTTTACAAGCTAGAAGGTGGAGAGAGTAGTATAAAATACTATACCGGACTTAAAGCAATGAAAAGAATCTACTTGGGGACCCTAGATGACGTAAAGAGGGGTGGTGAATACCTAGTAATTACAAATGAAGAGAAGTGGTTTGAACTCGATCCAGACTTTTGGATGAAGGAGTATATTGAAGAGAGAGCGAAATTACCTTGTAAAACAAGGCTTATATCGCAAAACTCAAATATTGCACAAGAGCATCATAAATTTCAAAAGAATTATAACGAAGAATTCAAAATATTCACTAGCGACGTATCGTTAAACATAGATATGGTCCTTGTGCCTGATAAATTGATTATCGTTGACCTACTACCACCACTAACGACTTTAGTTATAGAAAACAAGAACATTATTGAACTACAGAAACAACTTTTCGAGATAATCTGGCGCTCACTTCCAGAATAAATGCGACTATTTGTCAAATGGTGATAGTGCTTGTGTTAAAATAACCTTGGTATATAATAGTATTACTCCTGTTTAGAGGGACGCGTTTGCAAACGGTCGAATATTATTTAGATAGCATTCTCATATTTTTTGAAAGAAATATGTGAGAAGGTAAAAATAATGAATAAACAAGCATTAGTAGAATGGGTTCATGGCAAAATTGGCGGTACGAAAGTGCAGGCTGAGGATGTTGTGAACGGCATGTTCGATGCTATCGTCGCTACTTTGAAAAAAGGCGAAGAAGTATCAATTGCAGGAATCGGAATCTTCTCTGTCAAACAACGCGCAGCTCGTATGGCTCGCAATCCAAAGACAGGTGAAGCAGTCAAAGTCGCTGCAACAAAGGTGCCTAAGTTCCGAGCAGCAAAAGCTCTAAAAGACGCTGTAAAATAATTTTATATTACAGATTTATCTGCCGTAGGCAGGTTGAAAGACCACTCTATTCTATCTATGAGTGGTTTTTTAATGTGTGAATATAGATTTATAGTGGTATAATGATATAAAATAACTTCAAAAATTTTATATTCACTTTTAAAAAACTGACTATGCTAACATATCAGATTGATTCCCGTAGTCGAATATTCGACGAAAGGATGCGTGGATTTTTGAAGTTGTACTTCAAAAATATTAAGCGTACGGGCAACTGGAAACTTCGTCTTAAAGCTACAATATTTCTCAGCTCACTGTTCGGCTTGATTTCACTTTTAGCTCTGGCTAAACAGCACTGGCTGCTTGTAGTTATTGAGTGCATTGTCCTTGGTGTAGTAATCTCAGGCATCGGTTTTTGCGTCATGCATGATGCATCACATCGAAGCTTTAGTGATAAAAAATGGGTAAATTCCCTCTTGGGTCTTACTCTGAATTTGCTTGGTGGTGATATACGTATATGGAAACAACAGCATGAGATAGATCACCATATGCATACTAATGTTGACGGTAAAGATGGAGATATTGACCTTGGCAAGTTTGGTAGGATGCATCCCAGTCAGAAAAGATATCCTTGGCATAAATATCAACATATATATTTGCCATGGTTTGGATATCCTATTTCTTATTTCTTGTGGGTATACTACTTTGATTTTATTAAGGCAAAAAAGATGGGCTTCAAATTCTGGCAGTATGTATCGATGGTCTTTAGTAAATCAATACATGTCGCCATATTCATCGGATTCCCTGCTTTATTCCATGGGTTAGTACCTGTCATCATAGGATACATGATCGCATCGTTAGTTGCTGGGACTATTACAAGCTTTGTATTCCAACTTGCACATGTCGTAGAACTCACTGAGATGTTTGATGCACCAGAGGATGGAATTATTAAAAAAGACTCTGTGCACCAACTTAAAACTACTGCGAACTTTGCAACTAAAAACAAAAAATTGTCTTGGTACGTAGGGGGCTTAAACTTTCAACGGGAGCATCATTTGTTCTATCAATACTCGCATGTACATTATCCTGTTATTAATAAAGAGGTAAAAATTGTTACTCGAGACCTCGGCCTGCCAGATCATGAGTATCCAGGACTATGGAGTGCAGTGAAATCGCACATAGCCAGGTTAAAATTTTTAGGTAATAACGACTAATAATTGTTTTCAAAAAGAAATTCATACACATCCAATCGGTTAAACGGTTGGATGGTTTTTTATTCAATAAAAGTTAGTGCAAACATTAATAAGACACCAACAATAACAACAATCACCTGAAGTAGAGAATTTTTTTCTCCTTGGTGTTTGTGTAGCTCAGGTATCAAGTCGGCAACTGCTATGTATATAAATCCACCAGCCGCTACTGGTAACAACCATAAAATAATAGTAGCTTCAGCAATACTTCCTAAGACTAGCGCAAGAACTACTCCTACTACAGCAAAAAGGGCTGAAATAAAGTTAAGCCATAGAGCTTTTGTCTTGTTGTATCCAGAGTGTATGAGGACAGCAAAATCACCAATCTCTTGTGGAATCTCGTGTAGGATAACTGCAATTGTTGTCGCAATACCTATAGGAATACTAACTAAAAAGCTTGCTCCTATAATGACTCCATCTATCAAGTTGTGAATTCCGTCAGAAAAAAGAATCAACTTCCCTACTGGATGAATCTCTTGTACATCTTTATCTTCACCGTGATGATGCCAATGTAAGAACTTTTCTAAAATAAAAAAAATAAGTAGCCCTAAAATAACTAAAATACTTGTGGCTGTTATATTTGAACTCTGCTCAAAAGCTTCAGGAATAATATGAATGAAGGCGTCCCCTAATAGTGCTCCAATGGCTAAACTAATAAAAATTCCAATGTATTTTCTTAATACTTCTTCTTTTAATGAAAGTGTAAAAACTCCCACGAATGAGATCAAGCTAACTAATAAAACACTCCCTAAAGCATACAAATATATAGTGATCATGTGTGCGGGATAAGAGAATCGAACTCTTGCCAGCAGTTTGGAAAACTGCAGTTCTACCACTAAACTAATCCCGCAAAAAAACGATAACCTTGATATTAAAGCAATATTTTCAACTATTTGCAAACTTTACTTTTTACGGTAAATGAATTTACGAACCTCCTCTACAATAATTATGGAGCTCGCAACAAGCACGACAAGTCCCCATTCTTTAAGTGAAATGGCTGTAGTTTTCATGATGTCTTGCATAAAAGGATTATAGATAATAAACATCTGAAGTGCTATAACAATAGCTGTCGCCCCCAAAAGGAATTTATTCGAAAAAGGATTCATCCTAAATATAGATCTCGTATCTGATCTACAATTCCACGCATTGAACCATTGGAATACTGCCAACACGCACAAAGACATAGTATAGGCTTTCGTCATATTACCATCGGTGTATTTACTAAACAAAAATAACGTTCCAAGCATCATAGGCACTGCCATTATGAACATTCTCTTGAGCATAGCTTTATCCACAAGATACTTTCCAGGTTTTCTAAAACTACGAGACAATAAATTATCTTCTTTGGGTTCCATCGCAAGAGAAACATCCAAGAACCCATCGGTTACAAAATTTAGCCAGATAATTTGACCCGGAAGTATTGGTATCGGTAGGCCAATCACCATTGCCCCAATAATCGTTAGAAGTTCTCCGAGTCCAGTTGAAAATAGATAGAGTATAACTTTCTTAATAGTTTTGTACATGTTACGCCCTTCTTCGACTGCTCCTACTATACTCCCAAAATTATCATCCAAGAGAACGAGGTCAGAGGCCTCTTTGGCAACCTCTGTGCCAATACGCCCCATAGCAACACCCAAATCAGCAGCAGCAAGCGATGGAGCATCGTTGACACCATCACCAGTCATTGCCACTATTTTACCTGTCTTTTTATAAGCATTAATTATTTTCATTTTGTGCTCTGGAGTAACCCGAGCAAAAACTGAAACTTTCGGCAAAATATTTATAAATTCCTTTTCACTCATGCTGTCTATTTCGCTACCAGAAATAACGGCATCCCCTTCGGTATATATCCCCGCCTCGCGAGCTATAGCCCGAGCAGTATTTACATGATCGCCGGTAATCATTACTACCTTTATACCAGCATTGCGTGTACGTTCCATTGCTTCATGTACTTCTGGGCGAAGAGTATCCTCAATCCCCAGAAATCCTAGAAATGTTAATTTATCTGCATCTTCTTTTTTTAGCTCATTTATCTTTACATTCTTCTTTGCTATACCTACAACTCGTAGACCTTTCTCCATCATTGTTGTAAATATCTTTTCAAGTTCTATGCGTACACCCTCTGATATTTTTTTTGCGCCACCGTCTTGCCATATCGTATCAGAGAGTGACAATATTATTTCTGGAGCACCAGCCAAGGACAAGGTATTAAAATTACTTTTCTCTGTCTTGTGAATTACAGCGCTATATTTTAGATTGTAGTCAAAGGGCTGCTCGTCAATAATTATATTCTCTCTTTCAAGTTCATCTTTATGAAAACCTATTTTCTGTGAGAACACCAACATTGCAGCCTCGGTCGGATCACCAGATACTCTCCAGCTTTTTGTTTCTTCAGAGAAAATTGGTACTGCATTAGCACAAAATGCAGATATCCTACCAATCTCAATAAGACTTTGGTGGTTTAACTGGTCAACAGTTTTACCAGAAAATTTTATCTCTCCTTTAGGTTCATAACCAACACCTCCAACTTCAAAAAGATCGTTGTCTACATAAACTTCTCGGACCATCATTTCATTTTTCGTAACTGTGCCAGTTTTATCTACTGCTATTATTTGAGCTTGGCCGAGCGCTTCTACCGCTTGAAGTTTTTTAATAAGCACATTCTTCTTGCTCATACGCCACATTCCAGAAGCAAGAACTAAAGTCAAAACAATAGGTAGGCCCTCAGGGACCAGAGACACTGTCATCGCAACGACAGTTGCAAATAGGGTCCTAGAATCCCCGCCAATAATAACTCCAACTGTAAAAATAAGAACACTGACACCGAGAACAGCGATTATTATAAAACGAGACAAGTTTTTTATATCTGTTTTGAGTGGTATTTCAGTATCTATTGTAGATATTTCACTCGCTATCTTTCCTATCACAGTATCTACACCAATACTAGTAACAACGGCTTTACCATATCCAAAAGCGACATACGTCCCTTTAAAAACCATATTTTTTTGCTCACTTGGATTGAGCCCTGCCGAATTTATTGGGTCTAGAGTTTTATGCACAGGGACAGATTCACCTGTCATCCCAGACTCGTTTAATTTTAAATTTCGAGAATATATCAACCGAGCATCAGATGGAACCTTGTCCCCTTCATTTAAGATAATGATGTCGCCAATAACCACATCGTAATCTGGAATAATCATTTCTGTATCATCACGAATAACGGTAGCGTTTGTTTCCACAAAATTCCTTAGGGCCCGGACAGTATCTTCTGCCCGACCTTCTTGGATTGTGCCGATAATTGCATTAAATATCAGTACACTAATGATAATAAAAAAATCTGTGACATCACCTAGTAAGAGTACTGCTATACTAGCTCCAAAGAGTGTAAATATTAACGGACTTTTAAATTGATCTAAGAAAATAGAAAAGTGGCTCCTAGGTTTTGACTCTGGGAGCTTATTTTTACCATGCTTTTCAAGGCGTATATTAGCCTCAGAGGAGGAAAGTCCTCTTTCGTTTGAATTTAATTGATTTAAAACATCATCTATTGTTTTCTCATATGATGACATAAAATGTCGGGGTGCCGGGAATTTCGACCCTTACAGGGTCAGTATACTTTTCGTATTTTGTTACGTAAAATATACTCAAAGTTTTCGAATCCCGGACGCAAACAAAAAACTTTGCTTGCTTGTCGGGGTGCCGGGATTCGAACCCGGAGTCGCCTGTTCCCAAAACAGGAATGTTAGCCGTTACACCACACCCCGAAATACTTTTTAACCAATAACAATCCTCCTATGGTAGCATATTTATCATAAAAAACAATTAAACTTCGTAGATTAAATTGGTTTTGCTTGTTGCCAAATAAATTCGAAATTTAGCTTGCGGTAAAAATCGGCTATGTCTTTATTTTCAATAACAGTACAAGTAAGTTTGTTCTCAGGAAACGAAATTATAGCTAGTGTATCATCCCAGCAATAAATACCCGACTTCCACTCTAGTCCTTCAGGCATAAGTCTTATTTGTATTTTGTACTTATCTGCATTTTTGTTTACTCGATCGGCAAATTCGCAAGGAGGGAATATAAATCTTGTGTGTATTCCTTTAGCTGCTCTACGCTCATAATATTTTTCTAAATAGTCTGGGCCAAGAAGTCCCTGAAACACATTGATGTCTATAAATATTAACACTTCATTTTTTGTAACAAGGATGGATTCGAGCAACTTTTTAAATCCATCGATTCCTTCATAAAATTTAACAGTGGGTTTACTAGAATCTGCAGAGGTAATAGTGTTTAAAAGCTCTACTGCATAGCTTATATTATTTTTTATCGAGCTTAGTTCATTTTCTTTTTGGTGAAGTAGACTATATAGAACATTTGGGTTTTCCGAGCCAATATAGCGCTTCTTCTCTTTACGTGTTTCAAATAGAAGACCTTTCTTTAGCAGTTGTTCGATTTCGCTGTGAATTGTGGTTCTATGCCGACCGAGCTTTTTCGATATTTCTTGCACTGTACTGGGGCCAGAGGAGAGGCAATGTATGTAAATCTGTGCCTCTTGTTCATTACAGTTAAAGTGCCTAAGTTGGGCAATGATGTGCTGCTTATCTATTGTCTTCATATAAATGTAGAATACACTTCGACACTTTTTTTGTCAATAGAATTACAAAAAGAAGCATATTTTATAACGATTTATTAAAATTTTAAACAAAATACTTGTTTTATTTGACGTGATTTATTAGACAAGGTATACTATGTGTAGTCAAGTTTGATTCATTTGTTTTAGGTTCTAGTTTGTGTAGTTTACGTAGCTACACAAGCTAAATATTAAATCACCTAAAATTAATAAAAATGAAAAAGCTTATTGTTCTTTTAACAGTCGTAACCATTTCTTTCCTTTCTCAAAATGCTTTCGGGCAAGATACCCTGAAACATACAACCCAAATTACCATCAAGCCCTACGGTGCGATTGCCGTAGCGATAGATCTGAAAGGCAGCGCGGTCTTCTTCAGCTTTGGTGGACCAAAGCTGGGTATTAAAGCCGGAAAAAATTTGAGTATAGAGCTGGGATTTTTCCCATCGATAAAAATTCCAAAGAAAGGGAAAGCGATACCAGCACTTGGATTTGGCCCATCATTAGGATATAAGAAATGGAACCTGAGTGTTCCCTTCTATTACAACAATGGATTAAAGCCAGCAATTGGAATAGGATTGAAGTTCTAAGAAAGTTTATAATAATCAAAAATCCGTGTAGCATGCACACGGATTTTTTTCTTATAAAATCACATTTTCTATGGTTCGCACACGGGCTGTTCTATTTTTTACATCTAAATACACAAGTAATAGATCAAACTGCCAAGGTGTGTTCCCTATTCGTTTATGGATTAGATAGGTTTGAATTGTACGTGAGAGTCGTTTCAGCTTCCAAGGGTGCATATTTTCTTCTGGTCGTTTTACAAACGGATTCTCGTCTTTAAAGTCAGGTAGAGTTACACATGAAACAGATTTAACCTCTATAAAATAGAGTTTAGTGTCTTTTTGAGCAATTATATCTATCTCTCCCCATTTTTTAGTGTAATTTCTTTCTAATACACTGAAACCATGTTTCATGAGAAACTTACACGCTACATCTTCGCCCAACTCGCCTGTTTTTTGTGAATTTGAAGTAAATTTCTTCATATTGTTTCACGTGAAACGTTTTAAAACTTATAAGACAGAATTTCATACCTAATTGATTGTCCTTCAAAAATACCCTTATAACATAAGCTAATTATGTAAAATCGGCAGTGCTTCCACTGTGTAGCTTTATCGTACCAGTGTCTTTTATCAACAATGCACACACTCTTATCCACATAATGTTGATATTAAAGGGATTTTTGTAAAAGACTGTTTAAAGGTCAAAAATTAGTCAGAAAATTGTCTTGTTTTGTGCGGCGTAGGAGAATCGAACTCCTGTCTCATCCTTGGCAAGGACGTGTTCTACCACTAAACCAACACCGCAAATTCAAAATAACTCATGAATTATAACCATTTTTAATTAAAATTGCAATTTAAAAACTAGGCTTATTTTACAATGTTATTTACTAAAATAGCCTTTTAGTATACAATGAACTGGTCGATTATAAGCATTACACTGCACTCATGGTGAAATGGATATCACGACGGTCTTCGGAACCGTTATTGGGGGTTCGAATCCCTCTGGGTGCACAAAAATCAATGACTCAAAAAATAGTAATTGATAATAAAAAAATACCATCATATGTTACACATGTAACAGAAACTCTCGAAAAAGGGGGTTTTGAGGCTTTTCTTGTGGGAGGCTGTGTCCGCGATCTTATAATGGAGAAAGAGCCGAAAGACTGGGATATTACCACAAATGCTACTCCAGAGCAGATAATCCCTTTATTTGAAAAGACAGTATATGAGAATACTTATGGAACAGTGGGAGTGTGCATCCCTACTGTTTCAGGTGAAACAAATAGGGATGTTACACATGAAACCTGCCTACCGAACAGGCAGGCACAATACGACATTATAGAGGTGACACCATACAGAATTGAAGCTAAATATAGCGATAATCGACACCCAGATAAAGTAAAGTTTAGCGATAAGATTGAAGATGATCTTAAAAGACGCGACTTTACTATGAATGCTTTAGCCTACAACCCCTATAAAGGACTCATAATTGACCTATATAAAGGACAAGAGGATATAAAGGACAAAGTAGTCAGAGCAGTAGGGGAGCCCTCTGATAGGTTCTCTGAAGACGCATTACGCATGCTCCGAGCTGTTCGTTTTGCTACCCAACTTGGCTTTACTATTGAGTACGATACCATGCAAGCAATTGTGGATAATTCAAAGCTTTTAGAAAACATCTCAGGCGAAAGAATTCGTGACGAATTTGTAAAAATTATAGAGTCCGGAACTCCAGTAACTGGTATTGGTATGCTTTCGAAACTTGGACTACTAAAATACATAATTCCAGAGCTTGAGGAGGGAATTGGTTGCGAGCAGGGAGGTGCTCATATATATGACGTGTTCGAGCATTGTCTCCAAGCGCTAGATCACGCTGCAAATAAAGGCTTTTCTACTGAAATCCGCCTTTCGGCATTGTTCCACGACATTGGGAAACCTCGCACTCGCCGAGCTGGGGAGAAGAAAGCTTATACTTTCTATGGCCATGAAGTTGTGGGGGCAAATATGGTTCGTAAAATAATGGACCGACTAAAGTTTCCAAAGAAAACTACCGACCAAGTTGTATCTATGGTTCGCAATCATATGTTCTTCTCTGATACCGAGCAAATTACGCTCTCGGCTGTGCGTCGTATCGTACAGAAAGTTGGTAAAGATCACATTTGGGAGCTTATGGAAGTGCGCGAAGCTGACCGTGTCGGAATGAAGAAGAAAGAAGCGCCATATCGTTTAAGAAAATACCACGCCATGATAGATGAAGTCCTCCGCGATCCGATTTCTGTCGGTCAACTTGCTATCGATGGGGAAGTGATGATCAAAGAATTAAATATGAAACCATCACGCCGGATGGGGTGGATTTTGCATGCACTTCTTGAAGAAGTATTAGATGATCCAAAGAAAAATACTAAAGAACATCTCCTAGAACTAGCAAAAACTCTAGACATCTTACCAGACGGCGCCCTCCAAGTTCTGGGTGAACGTGGCAAAGAAAAAAAAGAAGAACTTGAAGAGGAAGAGATCTCTAAAGTTCATGCGAAACATGGAATCAGGAAATAGGAAAACCCTCATGATTAGCTCATGAGGGTTTCGAGTTATTTCCTTAATCTTATTCTTTCGAATACAGTTAACCGAGCAGTTTTAGCGATCGACGTACGGACATCTTTTTTGAACAAGATAGCTCTTTGCCACACCAACAGAAAAGCTTCCTCTAGTTTCTCGAAAGAAAGCAAATCTTCTACGCTACTTATCATATTGATACCTTTTTCTGTGCACCCACCTTTGGTGACTACTGTGTCGAAAAGCGTTCTTATAGAATCAAGATTAATATCTCCATCCATAGAGAGAAGTGCTTCAATGGTACTTTGCATTGTAATACGAGACCTCGTACCGGCAGTCCTGCCGTAGGTAAATTGATTATTACAGAATACTTTCGATTTGTTACGTAAGTATTTACGTATAATTGCGTATTCATCTTCTATCTGCAAAGCCATCTGATTACGATCTTTTACTACTGCTAGAAGTCTAGTCAGCCACTCCCGTAAGGACTTTTGAGTGCCAGAAGATATATATCCAATATAAAGTGCTCTGCAATCAAACCCATTTCCAGATCCAATTGTGACAATAGAGCGAGTGATGCGTTTTGGAGATTCAAGGAAGACTTGGCCTAGGTCAGATAGTACGGTAGATTGGCCAGTTGCGCAGATAATACCTTTTCTATATGCAATATTGGTATTGCAGGTGGCTTGGATAATCCTGTACTTCGTAGGATCCTTTCGTATTTGATTTCTCAGTAAGCCTGATACAAAAGAAATAACCTTGTGGTTAATTAAACTAACCTTAGATAATCCTCGTACTACGTAGTCAGAACCTAAAGGAGTGACCGCAAGTATGATGCACGAAGCGGTCGAAACATCTTTCATCTTAGTTGACACGTTGACTCCGAGTGACTTAAAAAAGCAATGCTCATCTTTCTTGATCACTCTCTTTATGACAAGGATGTCAGAAGGGGAGATGTTGGGCGAGAGAAGCAGTCCTGAAACAATAGCTTTGGCAAGTTTACCATTACCGATGATAGCGATTTTGTAGCGTGCTTTTTGCATAATATTAAGTTTTTAAAGTTCAAAAATAAATAACAAAAAGGACCACCTTGGTGGTCCATCTTTGTTTTTAATTTTTTAGGAGTAATTAAACGCAAATATCAGCCACCAAAGTATGTTTGGGAGCTGGAGAGAAAGTATTCTGATTTATATTGCGTCTCATATTTTTATAGTAGCTTATTTATGTAGATAAAGTCAAGGACGAATCTTAATTCATCTGAACCCTTATAATTCCTTTACTATTCTCGCTAGATAAATATCCAGTCCACTTTTCTAAAGCTGGTACTTCTATTGGTAGCAATACTTCTGGTTTTGTGAACACAACTATACTCTTCCAAGATTTTGCCAATATTTGATCTTTGCTGGTACATGCATCAATATGGCCTGATAGAACAACCTTTTGAAGATCTAAACAAATATCAAAAACTTTTGGACTAAATGCTTCAATATTTTTAACGAGGACAACTCTTTCACTTATATCTGGAAGTACTTTCATCGCTTCAAGAAATAAGTTCTCATTACCACTATCTAAAATAATTACATTACTATCTTTATTATCATTTAAATCTTCGACTGAATTAACAAAAGTAATTTTGGAGTGATCGGTCCCGATTTGTTCGAGGAAATTATCTTTGGCCATAGGAAAGGCTGTGAGAAATAATATTTTAGAGCCGGATAAAAAGAGATCCTTTATTAATGTAATAGTAAAGTGTGACCCACCGGACTTTTCTCCGTAGATTACTAGATATGGTAAATCAGACTCTTGTACACTATATTCCTTGTCATTTAATATAATTTTGTTCATATATTTAAGTATACTACTAACTAAAATTATTTCATCTCAAGCACGATAGGGCAGTGGTCGGAGCCGTAAATATCGGCGAGGATTTTTGAGCTTTTTACTTTGGGTTTTAGTTTTGATGATACTAGAAAGTAATCTATCCGCCAGCCGACGTTGCGAGCACGAGCGTTGGCAAAATGACTCCACCAAGTATAGTGGCCATTACCTTTGGTAAAAAGTCGGAACGTATCAATGAATCCTGCATCGACGAAATTCTGTAACCCTTCACGCTCTTCTTTTGTGAACCCCTTATTACCTTCATTTTCTTTCGGACGAGCTAAATCATCTGGAGTGTGAGCTACATTTAAATCTCCACAAAATACTACTGGTTTTTTCTTTTCAAGAACTTTCATATACTCAAGAAATGCTTTGTCCCACATGTCGTGACGCATTACAATTCGAGAAAGATCATCTTTCGCGTTTGGAGTATAGACAGTGACAACATAAAAATCTTTGAATTCCGCCGTTATTACTCGCCCCTCGGCATTTGCATTACCATATTTATCACTTAAATTTTTATATTTCTTTGCAATTTCTTTCGGAATATCTAACGTAACTGAAATAGGTTTTGTCTTAGTAAATATAGCTGTACCACTATAACCTTTCTTTGTAGCTGAGTTCCAGTACTCTTCGTAATCTGGTAGATCGACTTCACTCTGGTGTTGCTCGGCCTTTGTTTCTTGTAAACAAATAATATCCGGTTTGTACTTATTCACAAATGGCACAAAAAGGTTTTTCTTGTGTACTGCCCGTATTCCATTTACATTCCAAGAAATTATTTTCATACTATTTAGACTTACCGTGAAACTTCTTATGTACATCACGGAGTTGAGAGTCTGTCACGTGAGTATAGATCTGGGTAGTGGCGATATTCGCATGGCCGAGCATCATCTGCACTGAGCGGATGTCAGCACCATTTGAGAGTAGATCAGTGGCAAAGCAATGGCGAATCACGTGTGGAGTAACTTTTTTGGAAATTCCAGCTTTGATCGCACACTGTTTAACAATGCGTTCTATCGAGCGCCGAGCTAGAGGTTTGATATCATTATTATCTTTCATTTCACTTCCAAGTTGGACAAAAAGTGCATCAGACATATCTTTCCGCAGAGCCAGATATTTTTTCAAAGTCGCACGCGCTTCTTCCGAAATAAATACAACTCTTATCTTGCCACCTTTACCACGAATTGAGAACTCACCTTGAGTAAAATCAATATCGTTAGTAAGTGAACAAAGCTCAGACACACGAAGACCCGTAGAGAATAAAAGTTCAAGAATGGATCTATCGCGCAGAGATTTTATGTCATCACCCGGAGAAGCTTTGAGAAGGCGAGTAAGCTCACTACTAGAAATAAGATCAAGGTGACGCTCGGGCACTTTGGCTAAATCTATTTCTTCCGCGGACATTGATTTTATATTTTTGCGAGTTAAATACTTCAAGAAAACACGAAGAGCTATCATGTAGTAATTCTGTGTCTTTCTTGAAACAGTTTTGCCCGTGGCTCTGTTGTTGCCCATAGACTGGCGATTGAGCCACAACCGAAACTCGCGCACCGACGTGCTATCTATATCTTCCGGATTTTTAGCCTTTGAAAACTCTAAAAATCGAGTAATATAGTGGTCGTAATTCTCCACCGTTTTCAAGCTTCGGCCTTTTTCAATTTCTATATGTTCTAAAAATTCTCTCTTTAATTGTTCTAATTTATTAGTAGCCATATTTATGCCTACACACCCTTGGAGTGTCGCACAATAATTTTACCACATTTTGTAATAAAAATAGCTACTTTAGTTAACTAAAGTAGCTATTAATCCTCAAATGGATATACTTTTCAAGAAATCTATATAACTTCCAGATTCAGGTTGGCCTATAACCTTTCGTTCTATATCAGAACAATTAATAGCCTTGCTTGAAGATTTTTCTATTTCTTTAAACAAAATTATTGTTTGATTTATACAAAATCTTGAAAATGCTTTGCGGAAACTCTTAGGAATAGAAGCCCACTCCTCCGGTTCACCAAATGGTAATATATAAGGCAACCCTATATTTTTACTACCAGTTAAAGAACGTCCAGAAAATGGAATTCCAAGATAGAAATCTCTTTCACAAACTTCGTCAATAACTTCATTATAGACTTTTGAACAGTGAATTTCTATTTTAGGATTAACATATGGATTGAGAACGAGATTAATTCCATTTTGTATCCCTATCCCAGCACAAATAATCGGGACACGAATCCCAATACGAGAAAGTAGTTTAAACACTCTCATCATAAAAACACCGGAGAAAATTACATCGTCCACCAAACACACCTCTTTAATTCCATGTGACTTTAATTGGTTCAACTGCTTTAAGAGTGAATAACTTCCAAAGCGACTTTGTAATCCTTTATTCACGCCTTGCAAATCGATCTTTCTGGTAAGTTCAATTGAAAAATCACAAGGGAAGTATACTGGATCAAGCGACACACAAGGTAAGTTGCTACTTTCTGTAACCATTTGCATATGACCTAAAATTTCTTCTTCTGAAATAAATTCAAAGTCAGGAAATATCTGAAACATGTAATTTGAGAATTCCTTTCTTAACTCATCAAAGAATTCTTTTGTGGGTAAGATAAAGCTTTTTTGCTTTGCCCATTTCTTAAGCAATAGATAAATGTCTGCTGAAACAACGTATTTCATATTTATAATTTTTAAGATGAAAGATAACAATTAATTTTTTGTTTTGAGAGTTTTTCAACATTCACAAAGAGACAGCCATCTTTTGTGCGTTTATAAGCATAAGGAAGAATGGGTATGTACTCTGTTGTTTCCGCCTTTATTGGTTTAAAACTATCGATATTTCTATTAAGTATATGGGGGAGTTCGCTTACCTTACCAATAACTCTATAGATAATTTTCTTATAAGATTTTGTTTTTTGCATATTGATATTTTCTAAAAAAATACGCAAGGTTCTTTCGAGTTCGTATTTGGCCTTTGGTATATTATTTAGTCCATATTCAATTTCAAATCCCGCACCTTTGAACAATTTTACGGAAGGTCCAGTTTTACTTTGGAGTGATTCCCATATTACTGTTTTTGGAATAGGTAATAACTCAGCAAGTTTGAATGAGTTTACTCGATTGATCTCATTACATAAGATAATGAATGGCTCATGTTTTTGTTTTGGTACCCCATGAATATCAACCACATAATCATATGCTTGCATGTAGTTGAATATTTTTAGAGCCCGTTTTTCTTCATAGGTACCACATTTTTTGCCCGGGAATACACGATTTAGATCAGATTCAATAAATCGAACGTTAGTCTTTATAGCTTTCGGATTACCAATAATATAGTCAAAGGATTTAAATTCTTTCCTTAACTTCTTAATCACAGAAATAGAATAATGTTCATTTCCGTGTGTGCCAACAATGAATAGTAGTTTTTTCATTTTATTTGTTTTTAGTTATTAAATTTTCAAAGAACAATCTCTTCCTAAAAGAAAAACCTCTTCTGGGAAGAGGTTGAGTGTAGAAAATTAAGTACTTTCAACAACCAGTCTCTTCTAAGAAAAGATGGGTGTGGTGAGCGGTATTTTTAATGTAATATCTTTTATTCATTATTCTTCTTAATTAAAATGAGTATTTTTTCAACTGCCTCCTCTGGATTATCAACTCCTTCAATTTTTATTCTTTTCCTTTCGTCTAAGTACTGACCAGACAATTTATCACTCCACCCACCAGTATTTTTCATAGCAATAATTGGAATATTAGCTTGATAAGCAATTGCAATCTCAGTAAGTGTTCCAGAGCCTCCGCCAATTGTAATAATTCCGTCACAACTCAATATAAGAGCTGTTTCTCTACCACCACCCCTCTCGAGTCCTGTTGAAATAACAACATCCACATTTTCTTTCTCAAATATATCAAGCCCACGATTATATGTTAGACCCACAGTCAAACCACCTGCCTTTTTTGCTCCTCGGCAAGCTGCAGTAGAAAGTGAATCGTAATCTTTTTCCGCACCAAAAATAAGAGTTGCACCATTTTTAGCAACTAGATAACCGATCTGTTCAGCTAGATTTTCTAATTTTTTTGAATAATTTAAGTCAGCTGCCGACCCCATAACGCCAATTTGTATTTTTCTTTTCATAAACTTTGATACTAAATAATAAAATTCCCTTCCTAAGAAAACTTAAGAAGGGGTTGGTTTCGAAGTGTAGAGTTTAATTACGCGTCAAAGACAATCCTTTCCCAAGTTTGGTAGGATTGTGATGATGATTTGATATACGAGAGAGGATAAGGCGATAGCCACCGAGCGAACCTTTGAGCCATTTGGAGATGCGAGCAATGGTAGTAGAGGATAGGCCAGTTAGCTCTATAATCGAAGCATATTGAGTATCGCGGGAGAGTAGGCGAGCAGCTTCAAGGCGTTTGCCAAATTCTTCGATTTCGCCTGAAGTCATAAGATCGCGGAGAAAACGCTTGGCTTCATCTTTTGATTCCAAGGCTAAAATAGCATTTAAAAACTGATTATTCTCTTTTTTACTCCAACTGGCTTCCATATATCCACTTTATCGAACTAAAGTACTTTAGTCAACTAAAGTATGTGGATAACTAATCTACATCAAATAGGAAATGGGGCTGGGCTTGCAATTTTTTGTAAAATGTGCTAGTATATAAGGGTATGTTAACAACAAAGAAAAAGCAGAATATTATAAAGAAAAGCCAAATTCACGATAAAGATACTGGCTCACCCGAAGTGCAGATAGCAATTCTAAGTAAAAAGATAGATGAGCTTGCCGTCCACCTAAAGGAACACAAAAAAGATAACCACTCCCGCAGAGGTCTAATCAAGATGGTCGCAGATCGCCGAAAACATCTAAAACATCTAGAGAAGACAGACAAGACACGATTTGCAACTCAAACTAAACTATTAAAAGCCTAAGCATCGTGTCCTCCGACCCCTGTCGGAGGACACTTTGTTTTGATACAATATATACATGAGCATAATTAAACACAAAGAACAGAGGGTCGGGGTATTTATAGATACTTCAAACCTTTACCATAGCGCTAAAAATTTATACAAACGAAAAGTAAACTTTGGGGCAGTACTAAAAGATGCTGTCGCAGGACGCAAACTCGTACGTGCAACAGCATACGTAATCACATCAGAAGGTGGAGAAGAAAAAAACTTTTTCGAAGCTCTGACTAAACTCGGCATTGAAACAAAGACAAAAGAACTCCAAATATTCTCTGGCGGAGCTAAAAAGGGCGACTGGGATGTAGGTATCGCAGTTGACGCAATGAAAATGGCTCCAAAGCTCGACGCAGTAGTGCTCGTCGCTGGCGACGGTGACTTTGTACCACTGGTAGAATATTTACAGAGTACTTCTGGTATTCAAGTCGAAGTAGTATCTTTTGGTAAGTCCTCCTCTATGAAATTAAAAGAAGTCGCCGACGACTTCCTCGACCTCTCCGAAAATCCAAGAAAATACCTAATATATTAATAAGAAAAAAGAACATCCGGAGATGTTCTTTTTTAAATTCAGCGGTGAATAATTTAGTGTAATAATTTATCCTCACTACCATCATTCCCATCATCTATAGGACTTACATTGTGCTCTACGCCGAAATCAATTGAGACTTTTACTAAATAGCCATCACTTCTTACATAGTGATCAGTGCGCTTACCATGGCCAAGCTCGGTATAGATGTGAGGACCTTTACTGCCTGGCTTATGCGTTCTTGAGTGATTGTAACTGAAAGTAGTCTTGTTCACTTCAGTAATTGCACACTCAATGTAGGTAAGTGGTTTACCTTTACCACTAAAATATGTAAGTATCGCAGCATGTTTTTTCCCGACGCATTTTTTCAACAAGTGCTGCATCTTTAAAAGAACTTTAAGGTATGGACCACAGAATCTTAACGCACATACCTGCTCTATAGGGAGTGACCCGAATCCAATAAATGATACATTATTTGCGGTTATAGTTTTCATGCTAAAAGATTTAAAAGGTTTGTTTTTTCTTCACTTTATACCTTAATTTAAAGTAAGTCAAAGTGTTAATTAGACCCTTTATAAAATAGTGTCTTTCTGCTATGCTATCGGTATTAGTAGATAATAATAGTTATTCTCCAGACGGATAGAGTTGAAACCAATACAGAGTTTCAAAACTAGGGTCTGGAGGGGAGCTCATATATATATGCATAGGAAAGAATACGAGGTAGAAATCGGTGGTAAGAAGATTACTGCTATTTTCAGTGATTTAGCAGAGCAAGCTAATGGCTCAGTCATGCTCGAGTGCGAGGGTACAGTAATTATGGCTACGGCTGTAATATCGAAAAGCGGAGAGAATAACCCGGGATTTTTTAACTTAACAGTTGAATACTTAGAGAAGTTCTACGCTTCCGGCAAGATTCTTGGCAGTCAATTCATGCGCCGAGAGGGTAGACCATCGGACCAAGCCATACTCGCAGCTCGAATGACAGACCGTACTATCCGCCCACTTTTCGACCACCACATAAAAAATGCAGTCCAAGTCATTATCACAGTCATTGCAATCGGCGGTGCTGACCCAAAAACTCTAGCAATCAACGCCGCATCTATAGTGCTTTATATATCAGATATCCCATGGAAAGGTCCTATTGGAGCAGTACATATAAGCAAAGCCCGTGGCGACTCTACATTAAAAGTAAATAATTATATTCCAAACTCTGATGAGGCAGTATATGATCTTGATCTACTAGTATGTGGTAAAGAACAAACTATAAATATGATCGAGTCTATGGCATTTGAACTTGGTGAAGAAGAAATGGGTAAATGTTTTGACACTGCAATGGTTGAAATTACAAAGTGGGAAGAATTTCAAAAGAAACTAAAGAAAGAACTTGGTAAAGAAAAACTTCTATTTCCTAAATTAGAAACACCGAGTGAGGTAATAGAACTTTTTAACGAAAAGGTGAAACCTATCTTAGATAAAGGATTATTCAGTAAAGACAGCAAGAAAATTACTGCTGAGGCAGAAGTAGTTTGGAAAAATACTATTGATGAGAAATATGAGAAGGACGATATCCAATCAAAATATGTTGCCCATGACTATATGCATCATTATCTAGATCATGCATTTCACAACGAAGCTATTCTAAATAACGCGCGCGCAGATGGTAGAGCTCTAGATGAAGTGCGTGGACTCTATGCGAAAGCTGGAGGAATATCTCCCTCCCTTCATGGTTCGGGAATATTTTATCGTGGTGAGACTCACGTCCTATCTGTACTTACCCTTGCAGGACCAGAGAGTATGCATACGATTGATGGCATAGAATTTTCTGCAAAGAAAAGATTCATGCATCATTATAATTTCCCTCCATATTCAAGTGGTGAGACTGGCCGTGTCGGTGCTACGAGTCGTAGAGAAATGGGCCACGGCTTCCTCGTTGAGAAAGCTCTGACTCCCGTCATGCCTGACAAAATCTTATTCCCATATACAGTACGTGTTGTATCCGAATCTGTAGCTTCAAACGGATCGACATCCCAAGCATCAATTTGCGCTACAACTATTACCTTAATGGATGGAGGAGTGCCTATCAAGGCGCCGGTAGCTGGTATATCAATAGGTGCAATGATAGATGAAAAAGATAAAAATAAATACGTACTCCTCACTGACATCCAAGGGCCAGAAGATCACTACGGCGATATGGATTTCAAAGTAGCCGGAACTTCAGATGGTATCACAGCCATACAGCTTGATGTAAAAGTAGATGGAATCCCAGCTTCTATTTTAAAAGAAGCTCTAACTCGTGCTAAAGTAGCAAGACTAAAAATCTTAGAAACTATTAAAACAGAAATAGCTACACCACGCCCAAATATCTCACCAAACGCTCCGATGATACTCACTGTCAAAATCAAGAAAGATCAAATCGGTATGATTATCGGCCCAGGAGGTAAGAATGTAAACGCAATTCGTGAAGAGACAGGAGCCGAAATTACAATTGAAGAAGACGGTACCGTATTTATCACTGGAAAAAATGGCGGAGCAGAGAAGGCCAAGAAAATTATTGAAGATATGACCCACGAGTACACAGTTGGTGACCTTGCCTCAGGTGAAGTAGTAAAGCTTATGGACTTCGGTGCATTCGTTAAAATAGCGACTGGCACAGAAGGGCTAGTGCACGTATCTGAAATTGCCCCATTCCGTGTAGAAAAAGTTTCTGATATTCTTAAGGAAGGCGACAAGGTTCCAGTGAAGATAATAAAAGTAGATGAGAAGGGACGTTTGAATTTATCCATCAAAGAAGCTGACCCTAACTTCTTTAAACCAAATGGAGGAAAATAAAAAACCTGAAAACTTAAATAACGAAGTAAAAACAATCCATACCTACACTACGGATATGGCTGAAGCTGTACGTGACAATGAGACATCTATCATAAAGATAGCCCTGGCCGAAAAAGATAAGAGGGAGAGGGAAGAGGTCTATCAAGTAGCAAAAGGTACTCCGCTATCTAAAACCCTACTTCTCTTGGGAGGGTTAGTATTTACTGCGGTTGCAGTAATAACTTCCTATCTTATTATCAAAAAAAATAAAGAGAGTAACATTGTCCCACAAGCTGTGGTAGAAATCGTAGCTCCGATATCATACGACGACAAAGTATTTATAGATGTCACAGAAATATCTAGCCAAGTAGAGTTAGCGACTGCTATTAACAAGGAGGTGTCTAACCCAAACAAAGTAAGATCGATAAAATCAATATTCTTAAAAGAGATAGTAGGTGGGGTGCCCAAGCTAACAACTCTCAGTGAATTTCTCTCATTAATGAAAGTAAGTGCTCCGCAAGCTCTGACGAGGAATCTAGACGAGTCGTACATGATAGGAGTTTATACCCCTTTACCTGAGAATTCGGACAGGAATCATTTATTCCTAATACTAAAAATCAGAGATTATAACCAAGCATATGCGTCGATGCTTACTTGGGAGAAGACAATACTCTCTGATATGTTTGCATTATTTGATATAAACGTAAGTGGTGAGAAGAGTGAACTTTTTGAAAAACCATGGGCTGATATAGTAATAAATAATAAGGACGCGCGAATCCTATACGATAAGACAGGTGAAGATATTTTGTACTATATATTCCCAGATAAAAACACACTAATAATCACTGATAATCAGGATGCAATTAGAGAGATAGTTACTAGACTAATAGCTCGCACGACCAAGCCATTATAAGATTGCCAATTACTCCCCATATTGTTAGTATTATAGGATGAAAACAGATACATATAAATTAAAACTACAAGAGGAGAAGAAACTACTAGAAGACGAACTAGGTTCGATCGGTAAACTTGATAAAGAAACTGGTGAATGGGAAGCAGTTCCAGAAGAGCAGACATCTCCAGAGGCAGATGAAAGTGATATGGCAGATAGAACAGAGGATTTCGGTGAGCGCTCAGCTACTACTAGCGCACTAGATGCTAGGTTTGATGATATAAATGACGCACTAACTAAAATAGAGAGTGGTATATATGGTATGTGCGAGTCTTGTGGTAAACAAATTGAAGAGGATAGATTAAATGCAAACCCTGCAGCAAGAACTTGTAAGAATTGTATAGATAAAATGATTTAATCAATATATGTCATTTGCAAGGACATATTCTGCGCAAACCCACTTACTGAAAGGCAAAATAGTCACGGTAGAAGTTGATATTACAAAGAACACTCTGCATGCATTTACACTCGTCGGCCTACCAGATAAAGCAGTAGATGAGTCGAAAGATAGAATGAGTTCAGCTCTCAAGAATTCGGGCTTCGCATCTCCTAAAAATCAGAATCAGAAAATAGTAATATCCCTGTCCCCAGCCGATCTAAAAAAAGAAGGGCCGTATTTTGATTTGGCTATTGCCCTTGCATACTTATTGTCAGCTGAGGAGATTGACTTTGATCCAGAGGGGAGAATATTTCTAGGCGAACTATCATTAAATGGCGAGTTGCAGTCGATAAAAGGTGCACTGCCTCTAGTCCAAGAAGCAAAACGACTTGGATATAAAGAAATTTTCTTACCAGAGCAAAATGTAAAAGAAGGAGCACTAGTCGATGGTATCTTGATATACGGCGCACGCACTCTAAAAGAAGTTATAGATCATATTTACAAAGTCAAAAAAGATAAGAAGGGTAATCCACTAGAAAAAGAGAGGATTAAACTATCGCCGACTCCAAAAACAGAGATAATATATTCAAATAAAGAAAATTCGATAGATTTTTCTGATATCCGCGGACAAGAAGGTGCTAAACGTGGTATCGAGATTGCTGCTGCCGGTGGACACAATATCGCTATGTCAGGACCACCTGGTACTGGCAAGACTATGCTTGCTCGAGTATTCTCCCACATACTGCCTGATCTTAATACAAATGATATTTTAGAGATTACAGGTATCCACTCTGTAGTAGGACTATTGGATAATGAGTTAGTAACAGTGGCTCCATTTCGCGCCCCGCATCATACTGCGAGCTATGTATCGATGATTGGGGGTGGGGCTACTCCGAAACCAGGTGAAGTTACTCTTGCTCACAAGGGAGTTCTTTTCTTGGACGAATTTCCGGAATTTGAAAAACGTGTTTTAGAATCTCTACGCCAACCACTCGAAGACAATATAGTATCTATATCGCGCGCTCGAGGATCAGCAATATTCCCGTCAAATTTCATTCTGGTTGCTGCTATGAACCCTTGTCCATGTGGAAATAAAGGTAGCAAGCAAAAGGCTTGTATTTGTAAGCCTAGCGACTTAGATAGATATACTAGGAAACTCTCGGGGCCTATTATGGATCGTATTGATATTTGGGTCACAGTTGGGGCAGTAGACTACGAAAAACTTTCAAGCGAAGAACCATCGGGAGAGAAGACATCTACTATAAAAGGTCGAGTAAAGAGAGCTCGCGACATACAAATAAAGAGATTCAAGTCTGCCCCAAGAAAAATAAATACAAATAGCGAAATGAATGTAAAAGAGCTCGCGATATATGCACCGATTACCCCTGAAATTAAAAAATTATTAAATGAATCTGCTGAGCGACTTCAACTCTCCGCTCGAGCATATCATCGCACTATCAAACTCGCCCGCACTATCGCAGATCTCGAAGGTAGCGAAGCTATAACTTCCGGCCATATCCTCGAAGCACTTCAATACAGACCGAGAAGCTCATAAAAAATCCCTCGCTGTCGAGGGATTTTTTATGAATTGTAGAGTACTCTAATTTTTGCTCCGGCAATACCGTCTATCGGTAACCCTTTGGCTCTCTGGAATTCCTCGAGAGCTTTCTTTGTCAGTGGCCCAAAACGACCATTAGCTTTATTCTGAGCAAGAGCGATAGCAGCAGGGCCTGTAGCTTTTTTAATTAGAAATTTCTGCAATGCGAGGACGTCACTACCGGCCATTCCAAATTTAAGATTTCTTTTGACTACTTTTCTAGACTTGGGTTTAGCTGAGTGTGGAGCAGTCTCTGGAGTGATAAGAGTCGGAGTACTAATTAATCGCTCAGCAGAAACAACAAAAGGACTGCTAATGAAAAATGAAAACATTATTAAAATTGGTATAAATTTTTTATTCATTTATTTCTAAGTCTTTATCATTAATTTTAAGTCCAATATATGGGTTGCGAAGTTCTCCATGGAAACCGAGGTGAAGATGTGGGCCAGTCGATTTACCAGTTGATCCTACATAGCCGATGATGTCACCCTTCTTTACATCTTGCCCTGCAACCGCAACTACTTTACTCATATGACCAAATATCGCCTGGCGACCGTCATTAAAATCAATCACAACATACAATCCATACCCACCGTTGTAACCACTTTTATCAGCAATCAAAACATTACCATCCTGAACTGCATATATAGGAGTGCCCTTCGGTGCGGCAAAATCGTAAGCCTGGTCAGCATGCAATCCTTGGGAAACTCGGCCTATGCCAACAGGGAATGGCCATATATAGTCTCCACTTATAGTACCTGTCGGTTGACCAGTAGGTGTATTTTCTTGTTTTGGTTCTTCAGGAATATTACTCATTGGGTTAGGAATGACAACAGGAGTACTTGGAGGTGTAACAGGTGGAAGTGGTTCAACTATTGGGGTAGTAGGAGTGAGAGCTGTGTCGTTTATTTGTTTTTCTTCTTTTTCAATAACTACTTTCTCTGTATCAACTGGTTTAGTTTTATTTTCCTTTTTAGTTTTGTCGTCTATCGGTTTATCGGTAGCCTTTATTGCAAGAATAGTTAGTTTCTGGCCGATTTTTAGTAGGTCGCTTTTCTTTAGGTCAGCATTTGAGGCAATAATGGTGCTTTTAGGGACTTTAAGCCTATTACTTATACCTTCTAGTGTGTCTCCTTTTTTAACAATATAAGTCGTAATTTTAACAGATGAGTCATATTTTTCAAGCTCAGAATCAACTCCGAGTGCACCATTGTTGGATAGGAGTGCTTCATTTAGTGCTATAACTGGGGGTTCATCTTTAATATTTTTAAGATCGGGGTTAATCGAAGACTCTAGAAGGGGTACATTTTGAGAGTTGTGAATTATACTTTCTTCCTCATTAGGTATCTCTGAAGCTTGAGTTTCTGGGCCAACTATCTTGGTAATTAAGTTAGAGAAAAAGCCAGCATTTGTATGACTTGGCTTCATTAATATATATATAAATATAAATGCAAACAAACAGACCTTTAGCATTAAAGGCTTGATAAATAAGGATATTTTCATCTTATGGTTATTTGGGCAACCAAAATCACCATTAGAATCTTTTGTTTTGAGTAAAATAAGCCTAAATAAATTAACCACACTATATCACCCCCTTTGGGAATTACAGTACGACCGCGTGAGCGAGGGCTGTAATTGTATAAGTAATGTTAGTGTGATTGCTACGATCGTCTCGGAGTGGCCGTAAAATATGGCTTTTACATTCTTTTCGGTAGTTTGGGACTGGATTAGTCCTTATTTACAAGGGTAGCCCAGATGGGGCAGTTAGTCAACGGAGTAATACACAGGACCACTTGGAGACTGTTTCTACCCTTATAGTACAACACAGATTTAGGATTTGACAAGTGGGGTAGGTGTGTTGTATAATGGAACACATGTCAGGACAACCATGGAAAGAAGTTCTACGTGCAATCACTTCAAACGGGGGTGGTGGCAATTCTAATGAAGATAACAAAATAAGTAAACAAGAAAGGAAAGCGAGGGAAAAGGCAGAAAAAAAGTCTGTTCCTGCCCTACAAAACAAAGCTAGAGAAAAAAGATATCCTGTTGTTAATATTGAAACTGGAGGCGATCTAAACGTAGATAGTCCTCTTATTGAGCTAAGGGAGGTTGGAGACTACAACTCGATTTTGTTGGATGCTAATCCGGGGAAGAAAAAGAAGTCTGAACATTTAGGCAAGTTTAGCCCTGAAGAAAAGAAGGAGAAAAAATATATTAGATCAGGGGAGTATATGGAGCACTTAAAATCGAAAGTTTTTATGGATCCAGGCCATGCAAGAATGGCAGAGAAAACTCTGGACTATCTTGGAAAAAAGACATTCACTAAAGAATTAGTAGAAAAGTTATTCAGTGGGTACCCTGATGAGTCTACAGGGACAAGTAATAATGATATAATAAAGAAACGGAACATGCCTGGAAAAAATGAACTCAAAAGTAATGTTGTTGTAGAAAAAAAAGCACCTAATGCTGAAGATTTGAAGTTGCAGAATGAAATATATAGAGAAGCCGATTATTGGAGAGACATATTGAAAAGAAAATCTGGTGATAAGAAAAGGGATGAGAGGAATATGAGAGAGATGGAGACTTTCGAACGTAGCCCTTATGGCTGGATGAAAGAAGCACTCACAAATGCTATTAATAAAAATAAAGCATTACTATCTGGTACTACTGATACTCGTGAACGACAAAGAATAGATGAAAAGATTAGGATAAACACAGAAAGTTTAAATAATATTGATCACGCTTTTGAAAAGAATTTACCGCTGAAATTAGACAGGAAATTCACCCCAAACGAAATGCCTCTAGGTAAAGACACGATATTCAAAGTGGGTGATTGGACAAAAGAAATAAATGACTATGTTGATGGAAAAAGCTCAAAATACTCTATAGAAGGGGTAGTTCAACGTCGGAATGACGACTTTATAGTTTTAAAAAATGACAAAGGGGAAACTGTTGAGATAAATCTCTGGGACTTGGCAGATGGAGTAAGGGAAAATCTCCCAGGGAAAAATGAAGGTGGAAAAGAAAAACAAAGTAAGTTTGAAGAAATAAAAAAAGGGTCTGTAGTTAAAGTTAGAACAGGTGGAGTAAAAGGCCCCGTGACTACCTACGAAATCTTAGATATTAAAGACGGTAAAGTTTTCTTTAAGAACCTGACAAAAAAACACGGAGGTAGTATGAATATGTCTATAGAAGGCATGCAGGCTTTCCTTTCTGGTAGTGGTACAGAATTCCTAGTAGAAGAAAAAAAGGTTTTCGAGAAAGCAAAAGATCCTGTGGTTGAAAATAAGACTATCCCAAAACCAAAGCAAACTGTCCCTGAGACTAAACCAGTCGTTATCGGAAGTGTAGATGATGTAAAAAGAATAGATAATGACCTTGGTTATGTTAATGCTGCAGTCTTAACGAGAGAACTGAAGATTGATAGAAATAAGGCAGAGGAGTTATACAGAGAGTACATGGCAGGCAAGCCAAATGAGGCGACAGATAATAAGACAAAAAAGAAGCCAGGAAAAGGTAAGGTGGAGAAAACTCCTGAAACTAAAACGGCTACGACCGAAGAAAAAACTGACAAAAAGGAAGAGAAAAAGAAGGCGGAGAAAAAAGAGAAGATCGTAGGACTAAGTGAAGAGAAAATGACAGAGATACTTGGATACACAAAGTCTGTAATGGAAAAGTGGAAAGCTGAAAAAGCACAAGATGATATTGAAAGACAAAAAGAGGAAGCGGAGGAAAAACAAGACGATGCAGAAAGGCAAAAAGAGCTTTATGAAATAAAAGCTGGTGAAGAAAAGCTAGCAGAACTCATGAAACTCCGAGAAAAACTCGTCGCTGAAGAAGGATTAAAAGAGAAACCGGAGGAAAATATTAATATAAGAGAGAGATTGGCCGACAATATTGCGCTACTAAAAGCAAATAAAAAGAGAGCCGAGGACGAACTGGCAAACACAAGTGGGCTCAGACTTTTAAAGGTGCTCGGACTCAATAAATCAATAAAAAGAGCGAGAGTAGAATTATTGAGAATGGAAAAAATGGATCTTGAGCTCGATAAAAAAGAAAAACCACTACTCTACTATGCGGCCAGCAGAATTACAAACGACTATGTACTACAAGAACTCCGAAATAAAGACCTGGGTGAAGTTATTGATTTGCGTCGTCTAAAAAACACCAATGAATACGAATGTAAAACCAAATATTTACATGGGACTAGAGAGAATGAAGGATTTTATGAATTCAACCCATTTGGGTTTGTAAAAGTTATAAAGAATGTAAAAGAAATACGCGACGATAAGGGAGTCAATATAGATTCAGAAGATGCTATATATAAAATACTGAGTCCAGATTTTAAGGTTATCGCCAATGACATAAAGGGGTACACCGAGGCGACGAGGCTTTATAATCAAGCAACTGAACAATATAAAATGAGGGTCGAAGAAAGATTCAACCAATTAAATAAGAAATAATATATGAACAGAGAATCAATGCCTACAACCTTAGCCGAAGTTGATAAACTTATAGCTGAAACCCAAAGCAAACTCGAGGCTGATACAAAGACGTACGAGGCTAATGAAAAAGCAAGAGATGCAAGAGGAGCAACTAGGGAAGCCAACGAAAAAATCAGAACCGAAAAAGAAGCCTCACAGGAGACAGAAAAAGAAGCGACCATAGATAGAGTCATTGCAGAAGGCGCTACAAAAGAACAGGCAAATGCTGTGCGTGAGAGTCTGGGTATGGAAGAAGATTTGAGAACTCCAGAGCAAAAAGTCAACGACGCGCGTAATAAATTTATAAAAGAATCTTTAAAACTTCGAGAGGAAACTCGTAAACGGACAAAAATAGCAAAAATAAAGAACTCAATTCTAAATGTATTCAGAAGTGATAATAAACAGAAGATCGCTCCTGAAGGAGTTTACCCTACCGAAAAACACAAGGAGGCAAAAAAGTCATACGATAGAGCCAAGACTGAGATGTATAATGACATGCTCAATAAAAAACGGATAGAACTAAAAGCGACTGGACTAAGTGGTAAGAAATTAGAAAAAGCTCTAACTGAGTACAAAACTACAGAAATAATACTCAAGACTATGCCAGAAGAACGTCAAAAAATAATTGACGCTAAAGTAGAGAAACCTGCTTTGTGGAAAAAGCTCGTGAGAGGCTATATGAGTATAAAGCCAAAATGGAAAAGGGTAGCACTCAGTACCGCACTATTCTTGGCACCAGCTGCTGCTGGAGCGATAGGATCTGCAGCTGCACTTTATTCACTTGGAGGATTGGCAGCTATTAAATTTGGTAGAAGTATGGCCATAGGTGGAATCAGCGCGACACTCGTCAAAGGAATAGATTGGTTGAAACGAGGTAAGGATGCAGAATTCAAAAGACAACAGGAGATAAAAACAGCACAACTACAAGGAGAATTCGCAAAAGGTGAGATGACGGTGGAGCAGTTGGAAAAATATGAGAGTGGATCTGAAAGTATCGAAGATGCAAGTAGAAAGAGGTTGCGTAATCGTATGATACTTAAAATGAGTGTGGGTATTGCTATTGGTGCTGGAGCGGGTGCCTTATCCCACTTTGCTATGGATGGAGGAGGGCATCATGATGCGATACAACCTGACAATGGTACAGTTACACCAGATGGACCGGAAGTAAATACAAATATTCATAATGTAGTAGAAGCTGATGTCCTAAAAGGTCATGGAGCAATCCAGACAATATCTGAACTTCAAGATAAACTGAGAGCAGAATATCCAGATGTAACTCAAGCTCCGCCGAGCGTACAACATATATTAAGCATGAAAGCTGATCGACTTGCTATCGAGTACGGCATGTTCAAGCCGGGAGATGATGCAGAAAGTGCAATTATGAAACTCGGTTCGAAGTTTGAAGTAGACACAGACGGAAATGTATCCTTCCACCAAGAAGGAACTACTACTCTATTAGAACAAGGAACTGACTCAGATGTCAGTCAAGTATATGGAGGTAGGATGATTGATGGCGACCACTCTGGAAGAGTAGATGTAGATCGAGACCTTCAATCAGAATATGAGAAGATGCACCCACAGACAAATCCAGAAGGAGTAAAAACTTCTGATATGACTACTGAAGAATACAAACTGGCTCACCCACAAACAGATCCAGACGCACTACCAGAAGGAGTTAAGGTTTCCGACTTACCAGATGAATACAAATCAACTCATCCATATTTAGATGAAAATACTCAGACACCCACTGAAGCTTCAACAACTCCAAAAATAGATGAGATAAAGACTAACCCACCAATTGAACCATTAAAGGGCAACTGGAACACTGGTAATGAAGGCGTGATTCGTCCTCTGCAAGGCGACTTCAACATTGGAGGAGCAAGTACGCTCGGCACAGTAGGAGTCGGTCCATCAAATACTAGCGAGATGATCGATAACGGATTCACAAAAGAAGTACCAATGACAAACGTCGCTTCAAATGAAATTCTAGCCAGTCAGAAAATAGATAATATAATAAACGTTGAACACGGTCCGAAGAATATAGATATTGACCGTATAGAAAAAGATGTTAGACACTTGGAAACTGTGAAGGATGTGAGGGAAACATTTGGCCGTTCAAATGTAGTTATAGACAAGCCAGACGACAACACTATAGATGGAATAAAATACGATGAATGGAATAAATCTGTAAATGACACATTTGAAGATCATAATGTGAAATTTACTTCGTACGAAGACTATAACAAGGAACGTGAATTGCAAGGACTCTTTGGCGAAAGCAATAAAGCAGTAGAATATACAGACGGCAAAAACGAGAACGTCATAACAACGACATATTTCCGCGACCCAGTTGCTCACCCTGAGTGGAATACTATAAGTAAAATCCCAGCTAAAAACTTCTTTGAAGACAATATCAACGAGACTACTAAACTAGTAGACGGAACTACTATATCAAAGGAGAACCTTGACCAACTAGTAGAAAAAGGAGTCTTAAATGATAATTATAAATTTACTCACCACGACGAGCTTGAACGTCTATCGAAAACCTATGAAAAGTTAGTTCCTAAAATTGAAGAAGCTCTTGCGAATGACAAACCGATTGGTAACGAGACAATGGAGTCTTATATAGAACGTATTACTAAGAAAGTTTACCAAGCAGATGATGGAACACTCTATGGAGTCAAAGGCAACGTAAACTGGGACAATCAAATTGCAAGATCTATAAACACAAGTCAAAATATATCCAATTATAGTGGTAATACCCCGACTACTAGCATCGCCCCTGGATATGGCCTATGGCAGACAAGTAGTGAATACAACAGGCAGATAACCAGTGATGTACTTAGGAGAGTTTTAGGATATAATGACATGACAACTGTAGTCCGTAATCCATTCAGATAAATTAGGATAGATATTATTAATTAATAGTAATAAAATTATGTTTACAGAAATAAACGACAATATAATAAAAACTTTAGGGATAGATGCTCTACCTGTTGAAAAACAAAAAGAAGCAATGGAGAAATTGGGGGCAATAGTCTACCAAGAAGTTATGCTTCGCGTACTTGATATCATGAATGATGAAGACAAAGATGCTTTCGAGAAATTAATAGAGAAAAACCCTGATCCAGAGATAATGTTCACATATCTGTCCGAGAAAGTACCGACTATTGATGCAATTGTGTCCGAGGAAGCTGAGAAATTACGGGCAGAGAGTGCAGAAATAATGAGTGAAATAGGTAAAGAAGAATAATTTGGAAAAATGTTACAATAGGCTCTTATGAATTATCTAGAGTCCTTAAATGATAAACAAAAAGAGGCAGTACTCTATACGGAGGGGCCTCTTTTGATTGTAGCAGGGGCAGGGGCAGGTAAGACAAAGACTATTACTCATCGCATAATTCACCTAATTCACGAGGGAGTTAACCCAAGTTCGATTCTTGCCCTAACTTTTACCAACAAAGCTGCAAAGGAAATGCGCGATCGAGTATATTCATTGCTCGAAGATAGAGAACATGGCACAAGTGAAGGTGGGCCTTTTCTTTCAACTTTCCACTCTCTCGGAGTCCATATTATAAAAGAAAATGCCCATCTTATAGGTCTAACAAAGCACTTCGCTATTGCTGATGAACATGATGCCCTAGTTATCATTAAAGATGCCATGAAGGCTCGCGATATTGATCCAAAGCAGTACGAACCTAGAAAGATAAAAAGTATTATATCGAAAGCCAAAGGTGACTTTATCTCTTGTGATACATATACTGAGAACGCTAGTAGCGCTATGGGAAGTATTGTAGCCAGCATTTGGCGTGAATATGAGCGAAGATTAAAAGAAGAAAAAGCTTTAGACTTTGACGACTTACTACTTGAGACAGTTTTAATATTAAAAAAATATCCAGAAATAAAACAAACTTATCGAGAGAGATGGAAATATATTCACATAGATGAGTATCAAGATACGAATGAAGTCCAATATGAACTGACAAAGTTATTAGTTGGAAAGGACGAGAATATTTGCGTCGTGGGCGACACTGATCAAAATATTTATAGCTGGCGCGGAGCAAATATTAAAAACATGCTTCACTTTGAGAAAGATTACCCGAATGCAAAAGTTATAATACTCGAGCAGAACTATCGCTCGACCAAGAATATTATCGAGGCAGCAAATAGTGTCATAAAGAAGAACCAATATCGAGTAGACAAAACACTATTCACAGAAAATAACGTTGGAGATACTATTAGTATATACGAAGCTTATGATGAGGCAGTGGAGGCAGAATTTGTAGCGGAATCAATTCAAGAGTTATTGAAAAGTAACTCACCAGAAGATATAGCAATACTATATAGAGCAAACTTTCAATCAAGAGTCCTAGAGGAAGCATTGCTTAGCCGGCTCATACCATATCAAGTTTTGGGTATTAAATTCTTTGAGAGAAGAGAAGTGAAAGATTTACTCTCTTATATTCGCGCATCTTACAACAGAGAAAGCCTCTCGGATATTAAACGCATTATAAACACACCAACCCGTGGTATAGGTAAAGTAACATTGGCGAAATTGTTTGCTGGTGATACTACAAACTTGCCAGTTGCGATGCAAGAGAAAATAAATAAATTCTATTTACTTCTCGATAAAATCCGCGAATACACAGACGCCCATACTCCATCCGAATCTATAAAGTATGTAATAAAAGAAACTGGGCTTGAAGATGAACTAGCGCATGGACCAAGTGACGAGCAAGAACGCTTGGAAAATATGAAGGAATTGGTGACCCTAGCCACCAAGTATGATTCTATGCACCAAGGTGAGGGAATAGAGAAATTGCTTGAAGATGCTTCTTTAGCAAGTGATCAAGATACACTTATGCACAAAGAAAGCCTGCCTGCCGGTAGGCAGGGTGTGAGGCTCATGACAGTACATGCATCAAAAGGGCTTGAATTCAAATATGTTTTCGTCACTGGAATGGAGCAAGATCTTTTCCCTCATGCACGAAGCGACGGAAAATCAAAAGAAGATTCTGAAGAAGAGAGGAGGCTTTTCTATGTAGCTCTGACGCGTGCAAGACACAAATTATTCCTTTCTTACGCGTCGCTTCGTACTATTTTTGGAAGTAAGCAAGTAAATACTCCGAGTGAATTTATTTATGATATCCCAGAGCATCTGACAGACTTCGACCAAGGTGGACCAAAAAGTGGCGAGAGAGTGGTGTACTTATAATATTATGATTCATAAAGCGAAAAAATCTTTAGGCCAAAATTTTCTCAAATCAGAACCGGCTTTGCGCGCTATGTGCGAGGCGGGGAATTTAAATGCAAACGATGTAGTTCTTGAAATTGGTCCTGGTAAAGGAGCATTGACTGCAAAACTTTTAGAAAAGGCGTCGAAAGTTATCGCCATCGAGAAAGACCGTGCGCTCGTCACATTTTTAAAAGAGAAATTTAAAAACGAAATAGAAAATAAAAAACTTGAACTAATAGAGGGGGATTGTCTGGAATTTGAACCAGCGTCCTACAAACTTGGATCTGGAGAATACAAAATAATTGCAAACATTCCATATAATATTACTGGTGCGATATTTAAAAAGTTCTTATCTGGAAATGAGAAGCCGGGGGTTATGGTGCTATTAGTGCAAAAAGAAGTGGCTATGCGAATAGTTGCTCGAGATAAAAAGGAGAGTATTTTATCTCTTAGTGTGAAACTATACGGCACACCAAAATATATCATGAAGGTTGGAAAAAGATTTTTTTCTCCGAGTCCGAAAGTTGACTCCGCAATTATCGCTATCACTGATATTGATAGTACTCATGCTAATTCTCTAGATAGAAAGTTCTTTGAAGTCATAAAAGCAGGGTTTGCCCACAAGCGCAAAGTTTTGAGGAAGAATCTTGAAATACTAGCACCTATAGATGCAATAGATGAAGTGTTCGAAAAGTTAAATATAGGCAAAAGCGCTCGTGCAGAGGACCTTCCACTTGCAATATGGCTTACCGTAACTGTATATTTATCTAAATATCTCTAGGATATTCTAGATTTTGATTGTATAATATTCGTATAAATGGATAAGGAATACCTACCGAGTAAGAAGTTTATAGTGAGCGTAGCAACTATTGTGATAGGTGTCTCGTTAATTTTTGGTATCTATAAGTTGGTAATATTTATAAAGAATAAGGTAGGTAAAGGAAAGTCGCCGACTGCGCTCATTGTAAAAGATTTGGTAGAGAAAGATGCCAACGAAAACGGTATCCCAGACTGGGAGGAATCATTATGGGGACTTGATCCCACAAAAAGTGGCTCCGAAAATAAGGAGTTTATCCTGGCAAAGCGGGCTACTATCGCAAAGGCTCATCCAGAATTAGTAGATAATACCAAGCCAGTATCAGAAAACGAAGCACTATCAAGAGATTTCTTCTCTATTATTATGTCACTACAGCAAGGTAATGCTCTAGACCAGACTTCAATTCAAGCAGTTTCAGAAGCAATAGGGAAGGACATAGAAGCCGAACCAATTGCCGATATATACACTAGGAAGACGGTAAAGGTTGTAGAATCTAACCCAAATACTATTAGTGACTATTACGGAGCATTTATCAATCTTGTAATAGAGTATAGTGATAAAAATATTGGCGACGAGCTGACCTTTATAAATCAAGGACTACAAAACAATGACCCAAAGGCCATAAAAGAAATAAACTCAATATCAAAGGCATACAAAGCTTTCGGGGCTGAATTTATAAAGGTCCCAGTACCCAATACCTTGGTAAATACTCATATAAGTCTAGCAAATAACTATGAAAAGGTAGGGCAGATTGTTGCCAATATGACGGATTTACTCGGCAACCCATTAAATGGCATAAAATCATTTATAAATTATAAAAAATACAGCGATGCTCTGACAGATGATGTAGATAAACTTACTGCCGACCAATAATATGTTATACTATAAGGGATAAATCTATTATGAATAAAGGAATTACAAGAAAAATCGTTTCAACTTTAATCATCGCTTTATTCCTAGTGGAAGCTGTTTTACCATTACAGACATATGCCGCTATCTCGACAAACGGTTTTACGACTCCTACGGGCCAAGCATCTACCCCTCTAAACTACGACAATCCAAATAAGGGTGACAACCCATTTAAACCAAAAGTTAAAGATTTCTTGAACCCTCAGCTACTATCCCAAGTTGTTGGGTGTACTGGTATTGTAAACAAGGTTTCGGACAAAGTACTTGCAGCTGTGGAGAAGGTTGCCGGTAAATTAATAGGCAAGGCGAAAAAGGCCGTAGAAGACTTTGTAAAAAAACAACTAGCAAAAAAGGTGAAAGATAACGTAGTTATTGTAGTAGTAGATGTCGTCAAAACAGCTTTAGCTGCAACAGTCACTTCACCTGGATCAGGATTTGGAAATGCAGCTGGTGATGCATTAGAGGACGTTGGAAGAGAGACTATAACGGCAAGAGATGCAAATGACGCAGGTGTGCAGAAAAGACAGGACAAAGCAGCGGAGGATAAACTTGCAAAAGATAAAGACGACGAAAGAAAGAGAGTGCAAAAAGAATACAGAGAAAACTGCTTAAACGGTATCGCAATTCAACTTGCGAAAAATCAACTCTCAGCAATGACCAAGCACACCATGAGTTGGATAAATACTGGATTTAGTGGAGATCCATTCTATGTCAAAAATGTAAGTAAATATATGGACGATATAGAAAGGGGAATCTTAGCAGAAGAAACAAGACTATTTAAAGGTGCAGGTAGTAGTATTAATTATCCATATGGTCAGGACTTTGCTCGAGGTGCAATATCGACAGAGCAAGCATCTAAAAACTTTGCCGAATCAACAAAACAAAATCTTACCAGTTACCTCGCACCAGGAAAAACCGTTGATGATTTTGCGAATGATTTTTCCGCAGGTGGAAAACGTCCGTGGGATGCATGGTATTCGCTAACTCAAGATGATAATAATAACCCGTTCGGCTTTGCGGCAAATAATGCTAATAATATTATCGACAAACAAGCAGACGCAAAGGAGCAGGCGAAGGCGGAGTTAGTAGAAGGGGAAGGGTATAGACCGCAAAAGGTCTGCAAGGAGTGGGCAAAACCAGACAATAATTATGACGCTTCTATGTATTCAACCCCAGAAGAATGGTTTGCTTCGGAAGAATATGCCTCTTTATCTAAAACTAAATGCCTAGTGTATGAGACGGTTACCCCTGGTAGTACTATAAAAGCTAAAGTTGATACATACATAAATACACCAGAGAATCAGCTCACATTAGTGCGGACAATGAACGATGCCCTAAACGCTTTTTTCACTATGATACTTGGCAAATTTACAAGTAAAGGAGGACTTGCTGGACTAAATCCAGCATTAAATATCCCTTCTGGGACTTCTGTTGGTGAAGAGATAACGAGAAACATAAGATTCGATGAGGATGGATATGTAATGGTAGAAGATACTCCATACGGAGAAGGAATAATAGCTTCAAATACTACAACTGGAGTAAATGTTGGTAATGGCTTCACTACACCTACAGCAACTAGTGGAGGTGGAGTAACGAATAGTTCCCATGCGTATATACAAGATGATGGTTTTGATATCACAAAAGACCTTGGTAATATTTACGACCAAGACGGAGTGCTAATCAAAAAAGGTGTTATTCAAAATCAATACGACTACATAGATGCAATGGGTATCTATAGATCAGTCATTGCCGACGTACTGCCTGCTCTTGGCGAGCTTGATTATTGTATCCCGGGCCCGAATCCAAATTGGAGAGAGAACTCCAAAGAAGCGATAGACGCGTATCTGGAGACCCTAACAGGTATAGGAGACGTGGGAGATGTGGGAGGACAACAATTTGAATATGCTCCAGAGGGTGCTTACGAATATCCTAAGCCGGTACCAGAAGTTCCTGCTAAAAAGAAACTATCATTCATTAAGAGATTGGCCATTATTATTAGTCCTACGGCGAGAATGAACGAAACGAGAAAGAAGTTTAAAGAGATAAAGGAAAGAAGACAAAACGAAAAAGAGAGGGCTGTCATAGAGGCAGAGAATGAGAGAATTAGACTAAAGAACGAAAAAATAAGAGACGATATGTTAAAGGGTAAAAGACCACTCGACCCAATATTTATAGCCAACACTATTGGAAAAGATCGAGATTCTATTTTGAGAATGATTTCTCCAGAGAATACTGGGCTCGACCCCGTAAAACTTTTGGCAACCTTAGATGACTTTGAGGCATCAATAGATGCAACTTACGGCCTATCTGGTCCTATGCAAAACTACTGGAGCGGGAACAGTAAATACTTGCAGATGTCACAAGAGGGCTTGAATCTGACAAAGAATATACCTGACTATATAGAAGAGATTGAGGCGGCCAAATCCGACTCGAGAGATTTGTTAGCCGAAGCAACTCCAAATCTCGACAAGCTAAAAGCAATTCAAATCAAAGTAAATGAGATAATAGCTGCCGCCCAGAAAAGAAGAAATGAGAAGGTGAGAAAGCAAGGTGGCCCCACTCTTAGCTCAGCATGTCTATTAAAAGAAAAGGTAACTTACACGGATTACAACGGCAAGATTATGTCTTCAGTTAGCGACAGGCCACTGCCAATTATTAAAAGTAGGGAAGAAGTAATCAAAGACTACGCCCCTGTAGATAATTCATTAATAAAAGTATCCCAATAATAAGAAATTTATGGAAAATAATCCTAAAAAAAGTAAAGCTCTAATCATAACGATAATCGCGATCGTTGTGCTTGTAGCTGCTCTATACTTCTTGTTTAAAAATAGTGACAAAATTTTTGGCACAAAAGATACAGCCATTAGTAGACTATTTGCACCATTGCTTGGCTCGTCAAAAAAGAAAGCGGTGGATACTGTTAACAATACAAATACAGAACAGGGTGGGGGTACTACCGAAGACACCAGTGGAACTGTCAATAACGGGACAAATGAAGTAGTGGATGTAAATACAGGCAACAACCCGATAACAGGCGGTGTAAACCCTATAACCCCACCACTAACACCTCTTCCGACTCCTGGAAATGATACTGCCAGTGGTGGATATACTCCTGCGCCAATTACTAACAACGATATATCACCGCTGCCTCCAATTAGAGCTCCTATCGATGAGCCGAAAATCTGCCCTGTTGAAGAAGAATTGGAATACACTAACGCAGAAAAAGACCAGCTTGCAGAACTGCTTCGTCAATATTATCTAATAGCTCCAGAGCTCAAAACTGCAGGTGAAGTCGCGATGATTAACGACGATGTAAGAAGAAATCAGGATCTAATAGATCATGCTGATACTTTAACTCTGCAATGTACTGCACAAAAGGTGAATCCAAAATACGCAGGCCCTAGTGCGACAAAGAATAATCCATATTATGGAAACTTAAATATCAAACCTGAGTTCTATGCTCCTAAACAATTCAATAGTTTAGAAGACGAGCTCAACATTTGGTAACTACATGATAAGAAAACTCATCCCTTCCATCTTAATAGTTCTCATAGCCGTGAACCTATTCGCGCCTTTTACGCTTGGGATTGATAAAAAGAATAATATAGAAATAAAAAAATCAGTCGCGGAAGCTGACTTGTCTATAACATTAGTAAAAATGAAGAGAACTAAAACATCAATCTCTTTTGGTTTTGATATTACACAACTAAGTAAGACAGATAACTTTGGCATAATAGCAGTGGTCACAAATAAAAAGGGAACTACTATGTCGAAAGAGTCTTTGGAGTTCATAAACTTCCAAGTTGGGTTAGGTGCTGGTAAAGACTGTGGAGCAATTAATGATACCCTTTTCACAATACCAAAAGATTCTAGAGTTGCTGGTGGTAGAGACGGTTGTGGTAGTAACTGGTTAAAAGATAATAGAAATGAGGGCTTGGCTACCGTAACTGTACCAAATTTAGTCAAAAATACACCTTATTATATAAGTTTTTTCGGCTATGCTGGAGATAAAGATATTGAAAAAAGTCTTGCCTTTCCAATATACGACAGAGAAATTCGCACAACTTCTGATAACGAAGAAGATGATACTATAATGGAGGAACTTGGGACAACAAACTCAGACTCAGGGTACTTACCTTGGTGTACTAGAGCTGTTTTTAAAGTTAATATTGGGGGTTGTTTTGCCCAAATTCTATACACAATTACTTTCAAGCCAACTTCATTTATTTTTGGGTTAGCTGGGCAGTTCTTTGACTTTACCTTCTTTTACTCCATAAGTGATAGCTCGTACCGATCAGGATTCGTAGTAGAGGGGTGGGGAGTAGTGCGTGACTTTGTAAATATGTTCTTCATATTTGTCCTCCTCTATATTGCATTCTCGACAATATTATCTCTTCATGGATTTAAAACAAAAGAGATGATCATAAACGTTGTCATTATTGGACTTCTTATAAATTTCAGTCTTTTCGCCACGCAAGTAATTATAGATACATCGAATATTCTGGCGCGCGTTTTCTATAACTCTGTAACGTCAGGCAGCGTAGATGAAAGTACAAAGGAGTTTAAAGAAGAGAGGGGTGCACAAGGGGAGATTCAGCTTTCGGCACAAATTGTTAATATGGTTGATCCTCAGAAGCTTATAATAAAAGCTTCAAGGGTCGGATCTACAGATAGAGGAACTACGGATAATTCGAATCAGTTTTCACGAGGTATAAGTGTTGGAACATTTATATTAGTGACTTTACTTGCATCCGCGGTGAATGTAGTGGGTATAATTGTTTTTCTTTCTGTTGGCCTTATATTCTTAGCCCGAGTTATAGGCCTTTGGTTTGCGATGATATTCGTGCCATTCGCATTCTTCTCATATACCGTACCTGCCATGCAAGACATAGAAATGATTGGTTGGAAGAAGTGGTGGCCGGAAACTTTAAAATTGGCATTCCTAGCACCAATCTTTATGTTCTTTATGTATCTAATCATTAAATTCTTGGGTGGAAAAGAATTCTTGAAGCTCAACGGAGACAGCGGGGCAGCATTTATAATAGCAATCATTGTGCCTTTCATTTTTATAATGATTCTCCTACTCCGAGCAAAAGGTATTGCAAAAGATTTGTCTGGGAAAATTGGAGCAGCAATTACAAAAGGTGCCGTTGTAGCGGGAGGCCTTGCAGTTGCTGGTGGTGGATTGGCAGCTGCGGGTGGAGCAGCCCTTGGTAGGGGTCTGATAACGAACCCAATGAAAATGATGCAATCGAGCCAGGCTACTAGAACTGCTGCACTAAAGAATTTCAGTATGGTTAAACCAGCTACTTGGGGCAAGGCTATGAGCGCACGTATGGCGAATTTTAGTGTTAAGGGTGGCGGTAAGGGAGTTGGCACAGGAGTATATGATGTAGCTACCAGAAGAGAAATCAAAAGGGAGGGATCTAATAAACTAAGAGATAGACTACTTGGTATTAAAGATAGAAAAGCTGACAAGGGTCATGCATCACAATTACTCGACGAACAAGCGGATAAAATACAGAAGGGTGCAAAATACTCAGATCTTTCTGCTCCAGAACAAGCTAAAGCTAAGACAACTATTAACAACAACGAGGTATCAAAAGCTTTGTTTGGTAAGGAATCTGATAAATTAGATAACTCACAGATTTCTATGCTTTCAGGTATTGTAAATACAAACGGAGCAATCAATACTGCAGCACTGTCTACAGCAGCAACTACCTTGGGTAAAGATATATCGAAATTCTACGATCCTACTAATGCTGACCCAACAAAAAGAGCAGTAAAGGATGCCAATCATCATGAGAAGATATACAACAAACCAGATAAAGATCACGTGGGTAACGCGCTTGCATTCGCAGCGGGTGGAACGTACGACATAAGAAATATGAAGAGTGGTGGCCTTACTGCACTTGGCATTGCCTCAGCATTCCTAGGAATCGCTCCTGTATTTGCGCTCGCTATGTCAGCTCATACATCTGGCGCCCTAAGGACAGGTTTGAAAAAGTTCACAGGAGTAGATCATGGATTCTCGCAAAAGGACTTCTTGAAAGACTTGAGTCACACTTTAGACACAGCATTAAGTAGTATTAAAATTAGTGTAAAAACCGACGGCAAGGGTCACAGTGATGCAAAAGCAAAAGTAGGTGGGGGAGGACATTAATGGTAAAAAATTAATCTCATGGATCAAACACAATTACAACAACAAATAGCTCTATATTACTCAAAACTTTCACCAGATTTACAGGCGGTATTTTCTAGTATGAAGTGGATGGACAGTCTCAGGATTATCAACACTAAATACACTTTAAACGAAGCTCAAATACAGACGCTGGGAACAGAAACTACTTTACTACTGATTGGTATCATAAACTTAGAAGAATTCGCGGAAACTCTATATAACGAGCTCGGGATAGAGAGTGATGTGGTAGAGAGAATAATAACAGAGGTAAACGATTCTATATTAGAACCAATACTACCATCCCTTGATCAAGCATATCAAAATCATGTTGGATCTCTAGTAGCAGAGAAATACGAGGGATTGGAAAAATTAGACGAGCGTTTCCTTAAGCTGCCGAAAGAAGTCCAAAAAGCTATTAGCGAATCTCACTACCAGCAGACCCTATACACTATCGCAAGTAAACAAAAACTTTCTATGGAGCAGATGGGAAGTCTTGAAGAAGCTACGAATAAGGTGTTGCTTGGTATCATTCACCCAGACAAGTACGAAACTGAGTTAAAAGAAAAACTAGGCCTGCCTGCAGATAAAACCACAGAGCTTGTAAATGACGTGAATGAAGGTGTGCTGAAAAATATCCGAGAAATATTAAAATCACACTGGAACGACGGTAAAATCGGAGAAGTAAAACCAGAAGATGAAGTACCTATACCTCCATACGCACAAGTGAAAACTCCTGAAGCGCCAAGAGTTGAAATATCTGTCCCAAGTATAAATATAGCAGAAGTGCCAATCGAACTTCCTAAAGGAGAATCAGATATATATCAGAACGCAGGAATAGAGATGGTAAGTGAAGAAAAATCAGACAAAGAAGACTTGGCCAAGAGTATTATTGGTAGTAAGCTGAGTCACTCTGTCGTTAGTAAACCTATCCTCAGCGATCATTCATTACCAAAAGTAAACTCTGCTCAGCCAGCCCAGCAACCTCCGGCTCCTGCTCCAGCACCAAGTAGCCCAGCTCCTGTTGCTCCTCCAGCACCAAAGCACGACCCTTACCACGAAGCCATATAGCATTTTGTGATACAATATAAATGTGCAATTTAAAGTTCCACAATTTATCGATATTGAGGACAAACTTTTTGGTCCTTTCACTTTTCGACAATTCGTATATATGGTTGGTGGGGGAGGAATGATATTTGTGATTTACAGAACACTACCTCTTTGGATTGGAATTTTTATAATTTTACCTGTTGCTGGGCTCACTCTTCTATTAACTTTCTACAAAATCAATACGAAGCCTTTTATATACTATCTCCAAGCAGCGATAAACTATCTAGTATCGAGCAAGCTATACATATGGAAACAACGATTAGTAAAGCCAGGCTCTGAACAAGAAGAGTCTGCTAATGCTCTGCAGCCTACCTCTGTCGTGCCTATCTTGTCGTCCAACTCCCTAAAAGATCTTTCGTGGAGTTTAGATATACAAGAAAAAGATACTAATAGTTAGAAATTAATATATGATATAATGCTTTTATGGCAATCAATGCTCGTGCTGCTCAGGATTTCGTACCAATTAAAGAGATTCGTAATGGCGTCATAATACTCAAAGATGGCGGGTTTCGAGCAATCTTAATCGCTTCATCTATCAATCTATCTCTAAAATCTGCTGACGAGCAGAGTGCAATTATCAATCAATTTCAATCATTCTTGAATGGTTTAGATTTTTCTACCCAGATAGTCGTCCAATCAAGAAGGCTAGACATAAGACCTTATCTTCTGACTCTAGAAGCTAGAGAGAAAGAGCAGACTGAAAAACTTTTGAAAATACAGACGAAGGAATACATAGATTTTATAAGAGCTTTCACTGACCAAGTAAATATAATGACCAAGACATTCTTCATCGTGGTACCATATAGCCCGACAATTATGAAGTCAAGTGAAGGTATTGTCGACAGATTGATAGGCGGTGGCCAAAAGAAACAAATTGAAAATACTAAAAAGGCTTTAGATATGGCAAGTTTTGAAGAGAAGCGTAGCCAACTCGACCAGAGAGTCGGAGTCATCATATCTGGACTTGGCGGACTTGGTATACGTAGCACTCAGTTGAAAACCGAAGAGATAGTCGAGCTTTTCTACAAGACATTTAATCCTGGAGATATTAGTCAGGGTATGAAATTATAATATGGGGATTTTCTCTAAAATTTTTGGTGGTAGTAATGTATCTCGAGCAAAGAGTACTCTTGTGATGCCTGTTATCCCTTCTGAAATATATAGAGCGGCAACTCTTGAACTCCAAGACATCATCGCGCCTTCGGCTCTTGAAATTACCCCGAAGGGTATCAATCTCGGAGACAAAATTGCTCGTACATTTTTTGTTATTTCATACCCAAGATATCTGACCGATAACTGGTTTTCGCCGATTATTAATCTTGATAAAGTTTTTGACGTTTCTATATTTATTCACCCTATCGACACTTCGGATATATTACGATCTTTCCAAAAGAAAGTAGCCGAGGTTCAAAGTCAGATATCTATCCGCGAATCAAAAGGCCTTGTTCGTGACCCAATGCTTGATACTGCCTATCGTGACTTGGAAAGCCTGCGTGATAACTTGATGCAAGCCCAAGAGAAAATGTTTGATGTCGGCTTATACATCACTATCTATGCAGACAACGAGAACGATTTATTCAAAACTGAAAGTGAGATCAAGTCATTACTTGAATCAAAGCTTATATATTTAAAACCTGCATTGTTCCAGCAAGACGAGGGGTTTAAAAGTATTATTCCTCTCGGCACAGATTTGCTTGGGATACATCAAAAGCTCAATACTGAGCCACTCTCTAGCTTATTTCCATTCGTATCTTTTGACCTGACCTCTGATAAGGGTATTTTATACGGGGTAAATCGTCACAATTCTAGCCTTATAATATTTGATAGATTCTCTCTACCAAACTACAACTCCATCACTTTTGCAACGTCGGGCGCTGGTAAATCTTATGCCACCAAGCTCGAAATTATACGCACGCTCATGTTTGATACCGAAGTAATAGTCATCGACCCAGAACGCGAGTACGAATATTTATCTGAAGCTGTTGGTGGTAGATACTTTAATATCGCACTTTCTTCTGACCACCATATCAATCCTTTTGACCTGCCTATACCGAGCTCTGACGAGACTCCAGCTGACGTGCTTCGGGCAAACACTATAAACTTGGTGGGGCTATTCCGGATAATGCTCGGAGGTCTCACTCCAGAAGAAGATTCTATTATCGACCGCGCCATCACTGAAACCTATGCTCTTAAAGACATCACTGCTGATTCTAACTTTGCAAATATTGAACCGCCACTTCTCACAGACTTTGAAATGGTGTTGGCTGGCATGGAAGGAAGTGGATCTCTCATTCAACGTTTGGCGAAATTTACTCACGGCTCTTGGGCTTCATTCCTCAACCAAGCATCAAATGTAGACATCAATCGTAAATTCGTCGTCTTCTCAGTGCGAGACATGGAAGACGAGCTCAAACCTGTAGCCATGTATATCGTGACTCATTATATATGGAATGCGATTAGAAAAAATATAAAGAAAAGATTACTCGTAGTAGACGAGGCGTGGTGGATGATGAAATCAGAAGATACTGCCTCATTCCTATACTCTATTGCAAAGAGAGGACGTAAATACTACCTCGGGCTTGCCACTATCACCCAAGACGTAGGGGACTTCATGAAAAGCCCTTATGGAGTGCCAATTGTCACCAACTCGTCGATTCAACTATTGTTAAAACAGTCACCTTCGACTGTCGACGTACTACAGAAAACTTTTAATTTAACAGACGAAGAAAAATACCTACTTCTTGAAGCAAATGTCGGAGAGGGGATATTCTTTGCTGGGCTCAAACACGTAGCAGTGAAGACTATCGCATCATATACTGAGGACCAGATTATAACCTCCGATCCATCACAAATCCTTGCTATCAAGAAAGCAAAGGACGACTTGGCGGCAACAGAAGCAGTAAAACCTTAGTAAAAATTGGCAATCTTCCCCTAGTTATCATATAATATAGAGGTGATACTATCTCGAGGAAAAATCTTATTCGGTCTGCTTTTTTCGCTAAGTGTATTATTTACACCAGGAATAGGAAGTGCAGCATCGGAAATAGGGCTACAAAGTGGTGATATTGAAGTAGAGACAATACCAGAGAACCCAGAGCCATATCAAGACGTCACTATCAACTTAACTAGCTTTGCAACTGACTTGAATAAGGCTACTATCGTCTGGCAAAGTGGCGGACGTACAGTTCTATCTGGAATAGGCCGTACTAGTTATTCATTTAAGGCGCTTGGACCAAATATAACTATAACCTTGGACGTAAGCATAACTCCACCCAACTCTACTGATAAAGTTACAAAAAGAATCTCTATTAACCCCTCCGAGATAGATATACTATGGGAAGGGATTGACTCTTATACTCCACCATTTTACAAAGGTAAATCATTCGTATCTAGCGGTGGAATGATCAAAGTAGTCGCTCTCCCAACTACAAGCACAAGTGGTAGAACCAATGCTACGTATAGTTGGAAAAATAACGACAACGCAGTATTAAATGCTTCTGGGTACAATAAAGATTCTTACATCTTTGTAAACGATGAATTAAACACCAGAGAGAACATATCAGTCACTGCTTCAACTGTGAACGGGAGTTATAATGCAACCAAAAATTTAAATATCCCGATAGTAAATCCAAAAATTATTTTTTATAAGAAATCTCCAACCGAAGGAGTATTGTACAACAAAGCACTTATAAATGAGACATTTATAAGTGAAGACGAATTTACTTTAGTAGCTGTGCCTTACTTTTTGTCACTAAAAGGAAACGAGAACGACTTTAGTTATAAGTGGCAAATAAACGGGGAAGGGATAGAAACTCCTTCCAGAAAAACCGAGCTTACTGTACGCCCATCATCCAAAGGGGGGTATGCAACTATTAGCTTAGTATTAGAAAATTTAAACGCCTTTTTCCAAAAGGCGAGCGGACAGATAAAGATAAACTTATAGTATGAAAAAATTATACGGATACATTTTAATAGTAATACTCCTCTTGACTTCAATTCTACCACTCACTACTAGCGCGATAGTTAAGGGAAGTATTAATTTTTCTCAAATCACTTCAGATCTAAGTGGTGAATATACTCTCAATAATAAAATCTTAAGTTTTAAAGTAGCAAACAAGGCAGTAAATGGAACATACAAATCAGTCACGTATTCGCTGATCGTGCGAGTCGCTAAATCCCCAGTCAAAAACGGGACATACGAGTTTGTAACCCAGAAAGGGTCTGTGTCCGAACCCCTTTATATATCAAATTCTGAGGAAGCGAATTCAGGATATAAATCAAATAATAGATTGGCGGAGGGGCAGTTTGATAATATTGTTGATGGTAAATATTTTTTGGTTATTCAAGTAGTAAATAAGTTCCAAACAAAATATGATGGTACTAACGATACTGTAGATATAAATAAGAACGTACAGTCTAGTGAGATAACCGTGCCGGAACCAGCAAATACTGCCATAAATCCAATCCTTTCAGTCACTGCAGTAACTACTGATAAAACAATCCAAGTTTCAGTTAGTTACGATACGAAGATTGATACCTCAGTTGATGGCATCTCAGGAGTTATCACTGGTAACGTGGTTGGTATGGGAGGTGGAGCTTATACCCAAGTACTTGACCCAACTTTTAACCCCAAAGATGGGAGAGTGGGCGCAACTGGTAAAAAAACATTTGGATTTGCAGAAATAGCTAATTTAACTCCAAACATAAAGTATACAGTTACTGTAACAGCAAAAGCAGGGACTGTAACAAAATATACAAAGACTGCTAACTTTACGACAAAGAAAGCAACTGTGGTGACAAGCCCACCGGTTACTAATAACGGGGACCAGACTGGGAACCAAAATACTAATCCACCGATAAAGGATACAAACAATCAGGACCAAGCTACTACTTTTGATCCTAAAAAAGATACTCCGGTTGATAACAATTCATACACACTACTCGCTCCAATAGGTGGGGTAGATAAAGTTCCAATAAACGATATTGGTAGTTATTTTAACATCATCTTCCAAATAGCTATCGGCATATGTGGCGCGTTAGCAGTGGTAATGATAGTTATCGGCGGAGTGCAGTATATGGGGACTGAATCAGTATTTGGTAAGACAGAAGCCAAAGGACAGATAGTGAAGGCAATTTTAGGGCTTTTGATAGCACTAGGCGCATATGCACTGTTGAATACCATTAGCCCTGCTCTGACGGGGAAAGGGGGGCTGACATTGGCCACGGTAAACGTATCAATTATGGACACTGTTGACGTACCCGAAGGAGGTGATATAGATGAAGTAATTACTGACGAGCAAGTTAAAAGTGGAAAACTACCTGGTATTAAGTGTGCCTCTGGATCACCTTCAAATGGTTTTTGTATGTTTGGCACGATAGATAATCCAAAACCGACTGGAGAAATACCAGCATTGGTTGATTTTTTGAAAAAAAATCCAAATCAGAGAATAACCCAAATAGATATAATACACAAAAATAAAGTCGAAAAGTTTGTTTTCACTTTGAGTGATGGTTCTAAATACGCTACTATGGGTATAGGGCATGGTCCAGGCAACCAAAAATCAACCATGGACTGGAAATTTTCTGAACAAGGAAAAGAATACAGTGGTGACATGAAAACCCCTATAAGAACGTGGACAATTATTAATAAAGATAGAGCGAAAAACCAAAATACTGTAATAAGAAGTACTCGTAAAGGTAAAGATGGCCTTGGTTACAGTATGGGTGGAGCAAAGTTCAACCTTAATTATAGAGGAATCGCAATACACTCGAACAGGAAAAATAGTCAGGGAACTTCAGCGGGTTGTATATTAATGTATAACGACGACTTGTTTGCACTTTATCCTTACATAAAAACAAATGGTAGTATTAAGGTTGTGACTACCACTACAGATACATACCCTGGGAGTACTTACACAAATCCTAGTACAAATACGAATACAAACATCGGCGCTAGTTCCCAGAAATTATGTACCGATGTGGCTAGTTGTCAAAAGTTGTGCACTTCAACTAACAATGGAAACTCATACACCGGTAATCCCCCAGGAGTTCTAGACCCAAATAGCACAACTGCATTAACTGGTATTCCCCTTGTTGAAGCTCGGTGTAAAGACTGTAACAATGTAATACCGAGAGGATCGCCTCAAGTCATTGCAGCTCTAAAGAAAATCGAACCAGCAGTTAAGGAATTAATTAGTAAAAATGAGATACCGAACCGAAAATATAATTTTAGGGTATATTCTGCATATCGATCAGCCAAAGACCAAATACGAGTTATGTGTATTAACCCAAAGACAGGTGGGACAAACACTGTCACACAAGCTGATTTAGGAAACCTATACGCCTACCCAGCAACAAGTAACCATGGCACTGGTACTGCTGTTGACTTCAAATTCTACTTTGATAATACAGAAGTATTCAACTATGGAGCTACAAGAAGCGAGGGGAGTATAGAAAAAATTATGGACAAAGCTGGTCTTCAAAGACTTATCGGGGAATCATGGCACTTCCAAACAAATAGTAGCTCAAAAACATGCAAGTACCCTAGTTGCCCTGCACCTAAATATGAGATAGATACTACCCTCGAAGTTTAACTTATAACAATAATATGCCAAGAAAAACAATAATCATTTTCATAACTGTATTTATCCTTATCGGTGGAGGGGTTCTTGGCTATTATTACTACACAAGTAAATCAGGAACTAATAATGGTAGTACAGATAGTACTGGATATAATCAATTTAATCCTTTTGGTAACAACCAAGGGGCTGACTCTTCTTCAAATACAAACGGTGATCAAAACACCAGCGATACCATAGGGGGTAATGGGGAAGTAGTCGAAGATGGAGGGTTACCGCAGGTTTTAAAACTCCATAAAATAACAGACTTCGCAGTAGCGGGGGCAACATACTTTGAGGAAGAAAGGCTAATACCAGAAACGGTAGTGGCGGAACCTGAACAAGTAGTAGAACCTTCACCAAAAACTAAGGCTAAAATAGTAGTGAAGAAGCCTGTGGCGCCAAAATTTGAAATAGTTCCATCTCTACGTTATGTAGAGCGAGTGACTGGTCACATATACCAGATGTATTTGGACAACAAAGTTGAGAGTAAAATTTCGAACTCAACTATTCCAAGTATCTACGAAGCTACTTGGGACAGTAAAGCTACTTCTGTTATTTACAGGTACTTAGCGGAAGATAATAAAACTATTAATAGTTTTATGGCTACTCTTGGTGGGGCAAAGGGAGAATTTTTGCCAACAAATATTACTAGTGTAAGCTTGTCACCAGATGGAACTAAATTCTTTTATTTAACTAAGGTCCCGGGAAGTGTGATTGGGTACACTAGAGCATTTGGTGAGGATAAAATATCAAAAGTTTTCAATTCTCCATTTTCTGAGTGGCTATCGCAGTGGGCATCCCCACAGAAAATATTTCTAACAACAAAACCTTCCTCTTCTGTAGGGGGTAGCCTTTTCATGTTAAATATAGGTACAGGTTCAATGTCAAAAGTACTTGGGGGAGTATTAGGCCTTACAACTCTAGCTAACCCTGATGGATCAGCCGTTCTATACAATTCTTCTACTTCATCGGGCCCAATGCTCCAAGTAATGAATATAGACAAGCATACAACCCTAGATATTTTCACTTATGGGTTACCAGAGAAATGCATATGGAGTCTGGATAAAATTAATATTTATTGCGCAGTACCAAATGAAATTAGTGGTAAAGATTACCCGGATACTTGGTACCAAGGAAGGATATCTTTCGACGATCATTTTGTAAAAATAAATACAGAGACACAAAGTACGACAGAGATATTAGACTCGGTAAATGAAACTGCTGTTGATGCCACAAATCTATTTCTAAGTAAAAAAGAGGACACACTATTTTTCATAAATAAAAAAGACTCCACCCTCTGGAGCCTAGACTTAAAATAAATTACTGATTGATGTATTTTATAACTACCCGACGAGTTGGGCCGTACCCTTCGGATTCTGTCTTTATATCCGTAGCTCCTTCTAGAAACATATGAATAATTCGACGCTCGTACGCTGGCATAGGATCAACTTCAATATTACTTTTAAAATACCTCGCACGTTCCGCCATCATATGAGCAATAGTTTTCAGACTATCAAAACGTTTTCTTTGATAGCCATTCACGTCGATAAAAACCTTAGTTACTTCTTCTGGCAAAGAATCTTTCTCCGCTATCTTTTGAATTAGATGATTGAGTGATTTCAATGTCTCTCCGTCACGACCTATCATAGCCCTTGAATCTGGAGTCTCTACCGCAAACCATAGCATCCCACCTTCCTCCTTAAATTCGCAACTCGAAATAGTGCAGTTTGTGTGTTTGAATATATCTTCTATAATTTTCTTTATTTTATCTTGCATAATAAGGGTTATATTGAATCTTTAGATAATTTCCTCCTGATGTACCACTCTTGTACGATAGTGAATATATTACTTGTAATCCAATACAACGCAACCCCAGCAGAGATTGTGTAGGCTATGAAAGCTATGAATATTGGCAATATGTATTTTATATTCATCTGCATACTTTCAGACATTTGTTCTTGGAATGTCTTTGGTTCATTTTTATCTACCTCTTTAACTATTTCAGTTTTTGGTTTTAAAGGAGATGCTAAATACCCTTGGATAAATTGAGATACTCCGGCTAGTATAGCGAGGGCTATACTTTTACTATGAACATCTATGAGCCCGAGGAAATTTGTGTGGGGGGCTACAGGAATTTGCATAAACGAATATAGTGGACCAGTTGATATATCTAAACCTTTATAAAAAACATAGTACAGTGCAAAAATAAATGGTAGCTGAAGAAGCACCACTAGACATCCTGAGAAGGGATTGACTCCATACTTTTTATATAATTGAAACGTTTGCTTAGCTTGCTCTTCTTTATTTGGAAACTCTTTTTTAATACGCTTTAGATCAGGTTCAATGCGCTTCATCAATATCTGACTTTTTATAGATTTCTTTGTGAGAGGGAAAAGGACAAGTTTGACTAAAATAGTGAGCAGTATTATAGCAAACCCAACATCGCCAAAGGTTATGTTATTTATTATAAAAACTAGCCCGTTATAGATTGGTTGGTAGAAGACAGTATTCCAAATTGCTTGCATTGGTCTATTGTATATCAAAAGGGTCTAAACCCAAAATATTACTTACTTGAGCGGATCGTAGTGATTTTTTTGGAACGGATGGCAACGGCAAATCCTTATAAAACCTAGATAAATTCCCTTTATCGTACCGTATTTTAAGACGGCATCTTTTGTGTACTCCGAGCAGGTTGGAAGAAAAACACAGGAAGAATGCGACCGAAGAGGTGTTTTTTGATAGGTATTTACGAGCCAAATTATAATTTTAGTCATTATTTAGGGTGGATTTTATCTATAATATCCGTAACGCCCTCTTTAATTTCCCTTAATTGGGCTAATTTAGCCTGTTTTTTAAAGAAAAATATACCAGCACATTGAGGCAGGGGTAATACTCTTAGACTATTATAGCCTTGTCTTCTAAGCTTATTTCTAGAACTGGCCTCTTTGGCAATGGTTTTAGGCGCCACAAAAGCGTATTTGGGTTGTTTTTGGGATATATAGCGAAAGAGAAAAAGCGAATTAGACGCTGTCTTCCCAGTTTTCATGATGCTTTGGAAGAGTTCTTTGTCTATTCGCCTATTCTTAGGAAGCATGGCTTCTTTTTACTACTTTTTAATAGACACTTTGGCACGACCCTTTCGGCGACGAGCTTGTGTGACTTTACGGCCAGAAGCCTTTTTTGAACGAGCAAGGAATCCATGGGTTTTAGCTCTTTTCCTTCTGTTTGGTTGGTATGTTTGAGACATAGAGAAAATATATACTATAATGCGCTATAATGCAATGTCCTCGTGGGTAAAAACATATCCACACATTATTAACAGGTTAATCCAGATAACCAATTACTGTCGATTTATAAAACAGAGTATAATACGCACTATGAATACAAAAGAGCTTTGGAATAACTGTCTTTCTGAGATTGAACTTAATATTTCAAAAGCAAATTTTACTACGTGGTTTAAAAACACATCAATAGTAAAAGAGGATGAGGGGACGCTTTTTATTGGTGTGCCAAACGAATTTGTTAAAGATTGGTTATATAATAAATTTCACAAACTAATATTAAAAACACTTATAACACATGAAGAAGGTGTTAGAAATATTGAGTATATAATAGCGAAACACGAGCAAGTATCTAAATCCAGTGAGCAAGATTTTATAAGACAAACTACCAACACAAATAAAGAGCTACCCCTCAATGATCTATATATAAACAAGGACGACAACTTAAATCCTAAATACAACTTTAACTCTTTTGTAGTGGGGCCGTTCAACGAGCTAGCTTACGCTGTTGCCCAAGCCATTATTACTAACCCGGGGCAGAATTATAATCCATTTTTCATTTATGGTGGTACTGGACTTGGTAAGACTCATATTATCCAAGCAATTGGTAATATTATAAAAACAAAGCACCCATCAAAAAAGATATACTACGTTAGTCTAGAGAGATTTGCTATTGATTATATTAACTCAATACAAAACAAAAATCCAAATTCATTTAAAGAAAAGTATAGAAAATACGACGTGATTATTATGGATGATATCCAATTTATCTCTGGTAAGGATAAAACTCAAGAGGAGTTATTCCACTTATTTAATACTTTATATGAGAGCAATAAACAAATAATCTTCTCTTCAGACAAACACCCTAATTTCATACAAGGGCTAGAGGATAGACTACAATCCAGATTCGCTTCTGGTATGACTGTTCAAATCATTGAGCCTGATTATGAGTCACGGGTTGCAATTATAAAGGCCAAATTTGAATCAACAAACTGTGTCGTTACAGATGATGTTATTTCATACCTGGCTGAATCCCTAGAGGGTAATATTCGTGAGCTTGAGGGTAGTTTAAACACAGTTATATGCCAATCTCAATTAAAGAACAAATCTCTAACCTTAGCTGAGGTAAAAACCCTAATAAAAAACAACATTAAACCCAAAAAAACAGTAGCAATAAAGGATATTGTGCGTATTATCGCCACACACTATGGCATTTCAGAGGAAATAATTTACGAGAAAACTCGTAGAAAAGAAATAGTTAGAGCTCGACAAGTTGCAATGTACATCCTGCGCGAGGACTTTAACATCTCTTACCCATTAATAGGTCAAAAGTTAGGTGGCCGTGACCACACAACTGTTATTCACTCTCACTTAAAAATAAGGAGTGACCTAAAAACAGACCCGTCGTTATTACAAGAGATAGAGAAGATAAGAATTATGTTTAAGTAGCCTGTGTATAAGATGTGTTTATAAAAAAATAGAGAGTGGACAACTTCACAAAATCCTACTTAAATCTAAATAGTCCCCAATAAATCATTTTTATAAAAACATAACCGCTGTAAAAAACATATATAAAACATATATAAAAAAGTAATCCACATAATCACACCCATAATAGTAATAATAAATATTAATAGATAAATATAAACAATACAATGAAAATAGAATGCTCAATAGATAAAATAAAAAACGCCCTGATCACAGTTGAAAGATTAACAGGAAAAAATCTTACATTACCAGTTCTTAGTTCAATTCTGTGGGTTGCGAATAATAAAATTCTTAAACTACGTGCCACAAACTTAAACATCGGTATAGAGATTAGTGTACCTTCTAAAATAGACAAAGAAGGTGTTATTGCTATAAAAGGGGATGTATTATCGTCTCTTTTCTCTCAACTATCTGGAGAAGGCACAGTATATTTTGAGACTATAAATAATAATTTATCTGTTAAAACGAAACAAAATACTATTTTAATAAAAAGTGTTCCTTATGAGGATTTTCCAACAATACCAGTGATAACTGGCGATAGTATAACAATACCAACTCAAAAATTAATAGAGGGAATAAAATCAGTCTACTACAGTTCTTCGACTTCTGAGATAAAACCAGAAATAGGGAGTGTTTATATATATCCAGAGAATGATTTATTAATTTTTGTTGCCACAGATTCTTTTCGTTTAGCCGAAAAGAAAATAAAAATAAAACAAAAACTATCCTTTCCAGGCATATTAATACCCTTCAAAAATACTACAGAAATAATCAGAGTTTTTGAAAATACTACCGAAGATGTAAAAATTACACTCCAAAAAAACCAAATATCTTTTACAACATCTAGCATATACTTAACATCTAGAGTGGTAGATGGGTCGTTCCCCGACTACAAACAGATAATACCAAAAGAGTCTAGTACTGAAGCCGTTATTCTAAAACAAGACTTAATATCCTCTCTAAAGATTTCAAATGTGTTTTCTGATAAATTTAACCAAATAACGGTCATAATAAAACCACAAGAAAAATCTTTCGAGATTGAGGCTAGAAACGTAGATGTAGGTGAAAACACAACCTCTGTCGGGGGGGCTCTTTCAGGGGAAGATGTCTCAGTTAATTTTAATTATAAGTATATATTAGACTGTTTTCAGTCAGTAACATCTGATAGTTTAAATTTAAAATTAAATGGGAATAACAAGCCGATGATCATAGAGCCAGTAGGTGACACATCTTTTAGGTATTTAATAATGCCAATGAATAAATGATATGGATTACAACCACATCGATAGTTTTCTAGAGAGATTTAAAAAGATTTTATTTAAAGAGGAGGCGACACTTGAAGTTATCACAGGGGTCATAACTAAACACATTGAATCACCTATAAAACCCCAATCAATTAAGATTAAAGGCCCTATTGTATATATAAATGAGTCACCAATTCTTCGTAACGAAGTATTAATTCACAAAGAAGGTATATTAAACGATCTCAAGGAATTCCTACCTCGTCATAGATTTAGTGATATACGATAGTTGGTATTTAATTAACTTCAAAAATTGCCTCTACTTGGGAACTATTTCCATCGAAATCATATCCTATAATACGGATAGTATTAATTTTTTTTAAACCATTAACTTCGTTTGGAATAACTGATGTTGTAAAGGGACTTGATTTTAGAGATGTGATGTAATTATTATTTATAAATATATCAGCCTTCTTTATTAGGGCGCCGTTTTTTGGGTTGATTAATATTAATACCGGCTGATCTTTCCTATAAGGGTTTTCACTTATACCAGATATTTCTAAATCTAGTTTAGTAATTGTAGTGTGTACATTATCATAATAAGTAGGTTTATCGCTCGCGGTTACTATCTTGTAATTAGATTTATTATTTTGCCACCATCTCTCTACTCCATACTCCCAGTTTATGTATTGCAAATCTTTCCCTGAGCTATCTGATTTTGGTTGAAGTGGGTTATCTTTATCTATCCAATATAGTATAGAGTGTATGTTTGTGATTGACTGCTCCTTTTTGGTGCTTGTTGGTGTGTAATCTGTGGCAAGCCCACCTGATACAGTATCTATTATAAACGTGTCCCCACCTTGCCAGAACCCTCTTATAATAGGCGATAAAGAAGGACTTATTGGGTCTGGTACACCAAAAGATTCAATAGGAAGGTTCTTTAGTGCTTCTCTCATAACTTCATTCCAGATTGGTCCAGCAAGAGCAACACCTCCTTTTTTCATTGGAGTATTATCGTTATTACCAACCCATACACCCACAGTAGCTGATGGAGTGTACCCTATAGTCCAGGCGTCTCTATTGTTATTTGTAGTACCCGTTTTAACTGCAGTCTCTCTACCTGGGATAACTAAACTAGAATTTTCTCCAAAAGTTGGAGAGCGGGCCGAATTATCGGAAAGTATATCTGATAATATTCGAGTAATGTTTGAATCCAAAACCTGATAAGATTTATCCTCATATTTTTCAAGCACGTTCCCACTCCCGTCTTCTATAGATAATATAGCTTGGTATGGATGTCTTACCCCGTCACTTGCAAATACACTATAAACTGAAGTCATATCAAGGAGTGTTGTCTCTCCACCTCCAATAACAAGAGATAGCCCGTAACGAGTGGGATCATTTAATGTTGTAATACCTAAGTCGTGAGCCATTTTAAGTGCCTCTGGTACACCAACTAAGTAAAGGAGTTTAACGGCTACCACGTTTATAGATTGAGCAAGTGCGTTTTTGAGTGTCATAGGGCCACGAAAGCTATTATCATAATTGTCTGGCATATAACATGTTGCATTTTTGTGTCCAGGAAGTGGTTTACCTGTCGGGCTACAAGATGAATTGAATTCGGTTTTCGCATCAAAAAGGGTAGTGTTTTCTGTGTATCCTTTTTTAAATGCTTCGGCATATACTATTGGCTTGAAAGAAGATCCTGGCTGGCGAGATGCCGTCGCAACATTAAAATTCCCATCGATAGTCTTATCAAAATAATCTCTTGATCCAACCATCGATAATATTTGGCCGTTCCTAGGGTCAATTACTACAACTGCAGCATTTTTACCGTTCCACTTACTCTCATTTTCTTTTGAATGGGCCAGAGCAATAGCTTCTGCTTTCAACTCCAAATCAAAATCCAAAGTAGTTATGACCTTCAAACCGCCAGAATCTAGTGCATCTTGTCCGTATTTATTTTCTAAATAATCCTTTATAAAAAACACAAAGTGAGGTGCAGCTATATGCATTGGTTGTGACGGTAGGAATTGCACATTTTCTTTTAACGCTTCATTGTAATTTTTGTCAGTTATAAATCCAAGGTCAAGCATCCTTTTCAAAACTAAATTTTTCCTACTATCTAAAGATTGCTTGTTCTTACCATACGGCGAATACCTTGTCGGTGCGTTAGGAATGGCTGCTAAATATGCTGACTCGGCAAGAGTAACCTCTTTTGGTTCTTTACCAAAAAAAGCTTTAGAGGCCTCCTCAACCCCGTAGATATTCCCTCCATAAGGAGCTTCATTTAGATAAAGAGCTAGTATATCTTCCTTACTCATGATTTTTTCGAGCTTCATTGCTAGGATCCACTCCTTTATTTTTCTGGTCAAAGTCCTATCCGGGTTTAATAAAGTATTTTTTATAAGCTGTTGGGTTATTGTTGAACCGCCCTGGACTTTCTTTCCAGTTAACTTTGCCCAAATCGTACCCCTTATTATAGAACTAATACGAATACCATTATGTTGGTAAAATTCAGAATCTTCTATGGCTACTGTGGCGTTCTTTAAATCTACGCCCATGCTTTCGTAGGGTATGATTGTGCGTTTTATATCTTGGTGGACGTCGTAAAGAAGTATTTTGCCAGTGCGATCGTATATTTTTGTCGAGCTTTGAACTTTTCGGTCGTTAAAAGATTTAAAATCTGGTAGCTTGAGTGTGCTGACCCAGATCAAAACAATACCAGCTAGTATTACACCTATACCTAAGATAAATAAAAATATGCTTTTTATTGAGTATTTTTTTAAATGTTTTCTGTATTTGTTTGAGTATTTTCTTATATTATCCATACACCACTATCATATCATAGTTATAAAAGGATACGGACAAGGAGCCATTTATGTGATAAAATATATAAATGGCAGATAATCTACAAGAAGAACTACTCACGAGGGGTATCTCATCAATATATCCATCAAAGGAGTTTTTAGCCTCAAAACTAAATTCTGGAGAGAAACTTACAATATATTTAGGAATTGACCCAACGGGCCCCACACTACATTTAGGGCATGCTATTCCCCTCCTTAAACTTGCCCAGTTCCAGAAACAGGGACACAAAATCATACTTTTAATGGGAGATTTCACGGCTACAATTGGGGATCCAACTGATAAATCTGCTACTCGCAAGCAACTAACTCGTAAAGAGGTACTCTCAAATCTAAAAACTTACAAAAAACAAGCATCTCACCTAATATCGTTTACCGGTAAAAATCCTGCCGAGTTTAAATTCAATTCTAAATGGCTAGGGAAACTAAGTTTTACTGAGGGGCTTTCCATTGCATCTAATATGACGGTAAGCCAAATGCTTGAGCGTGATATGTTTCAAAAAAGAATGGAAGAAGGGAAGCCAATCTTCATTCACGAATTTTTATATCCACTAATGCAAGGTTACGATTCTGTTGCTATGAACGTAGATGGGGAAATAGGAGGAAATGACCAGACTTTCAATATGCTCTGTGGGCGTGACTTAATGAAGACGCTCAAGAATAAAGAAAAGTTTGTAGTAGCGGTTAAACTCCTAGAAGATAGTAATGGTAAGAAAATGGGAAAGACAGAAGGCAATATAGTTGCTCTCTCGGACAGTTCAGAAGAAATGTATGGGAAAATTATGAGTTGGAGTGATGGGCTCATCATCCCTGCGTTCGAGCTCTGTACTTATGTACCAATGTTAGAGCTTGAAAATATTGCAAAAGAGATGGCTGAAGGAAGGAACCCAAAAGATTTAAAAATGAAACTTGCTAAAAAAATCGTTTCTATTTTTCACGGCGAGAAAAAAGCATTGTTGGCCGAAGAGGGTTTTAATAAAACATTCCAAAAAGGTGGAATCCCTGATGTGATTAAGGAAGTTGAAAATCAAGGCAAATTAATAAAGACGATATTTATAAGTGGTGCTGCAGCGTCGATCTCTGAAGCTAGCCGGTTAGCTGATGCAGGAGCTGTCACTGATATGACAGAAGATAAAAAAGCTACCTCAAAAGATGACTCAAAACCTGGGCATGTGTATAAGATCGGTAAACATAAATTTATAAAAGTTAAGTAAAATAAAAACTCCCGCACGGGAGTTTTTATTTAATAAGATGAACCATCCAAGTCAGCCAATCCTTCATCTAGGGGTTCGTCGTCATGGGCTTCTGCACCGTCGAGTGGTGCGTCGAGTGGATGGTCCACATCTAGACCGTCGTCTTCCTCTTCAAAGTCACCCATTTTGAACTCTTCATCGTCGTTGTAACTCATAGTTATTTTAACAAGATATTGTAATGCATTATTTGTAACAAAATATTATTTCATTAACAATACCCAACCTGTGGAAAACTTTATACCTTAAATTTCTCACATGCCAGACATGTAAGCCCTATAGCTATAGCATCTAATTCGTCGTCAGAATTTGTCTTTTTATCTATTTTTATAAGCTTAGAAACCATTTTTATAACCATATCCTTTGATGCTTTGCCATAGCCAGTGACAGCAACTTTTACTTGTGGAGGAGTGTATTCGAATATTTTTAAGTTATTGGTTGTAGCTATGTATATAATAGCACCACGTACTTCAGCTACATTCATAACGGTCTTCTGGTTAGTAGTCAGGTACAACTTTTCTATTGCCAAAACTTCTGGCTTATACTTCTTTATTAAATTTTCAAGTTCGAGACCTATACCACTTAGACGCGCATAAAAAGATGATGAGGATTTTGTTTTAAAACAATCAGAATACACTAGAGTATCTTTTCGGTTGATTGCTCTTTCTATTATGGCGATACCAAGCCTCTCATATCCTGGATCAATAGCTAGTACTCTCATAATTATTTATCTTTATAATCAAATCCAAGATGTTCGTACCCCATTTTGGTTACAGCTCTTCCGCGGTTAGTACGTTCAAGTAAACCAAGTTGTATGAGGTATGGTTCCATCACTTCTTCTATTGTAGCTTCTTCTTCAGATGTCGCAGCAGCAATTGTCTTTAGCCCCACTGGGCCACCACCAAATTTTTCAATAATGATTTTAAGTATTTGCCTATCAGAAGAGGAAAGACCGAGTTCGTCTATTTCAAGAAGCGCTAATGCTTTTTTTACAGCTTCTTTTGATAGCGGGACTTTATGAACTTGTGCGTAGTCTCTACATCTTTTCAAGAAGTAATTTGCTGTACGAGGAGTGAAGCGCGCTCTCATTGCTATCTCGTCCATGGCGTCATCTGATAACTCTACTCCAAGTATTTGAGAAGATCTTTTTAAGATTTTTTTAATTTGGTCGTGATTGTAAAATTCGAGTCGGAATACTCCCCCAGAGAACCTAGAACGAAGAGGGGAGGATAGTAGTGCAATGCGTGTAGTTGCTGCGATTAATGTAAATGGTGGGAGCTCAAGTTGGATAGTTCGAGCTGACGGACCCTTGCCGATGATGATATCGAGCACTCCGGACTCCATGGCTGGGTATAAAACTTCCTCAACCATTTTATTTAGTCGATGAATTTCATCTATAAAAATTATATCCCCCGGAGCAAGATTAGTCAGAATAGAAGCAAGGTCCCCAACCTTCTCTATAGCAGGGCCAGAAGTGATTTTTATCTGCCTACCTGTCTCTTTAGCGATTAGATGAGCGAGGGTGGTCTTGCCTAGACCTGGGGGGCCGTAGAAGAGTATATGTTCTGCCGGGTGGGATCTCTCTTCGGCTGCTGTTAATAGGATTTTAAGGTTAGCTTTGATGTTTTCCTGCCCAATATACTCACTCCAGAGGTTAGGTCTAAGAGTTTGGTCTAAAAATCCTTCGTCTTTTGTTGTCTGTTTAGTGCTTGACATTAATTTGTAATCATGCTATACTTTCTCCAGAAATTTAATACAAGTTAATTATATCATCTTAGTGTGATTTTAATGAAAAAGGCATAAATCTCTAAGCAATCGGCCCCGTGCTCTATGTATGCGCGTAGGACGCCCTGGTTTCTATTTATATTTACTGGGTCTATCCTGCAACCTTACGTTACTTTATTTACGCATGTTTATAAAGGATTGTTTAGAGATTTATGTTTTTTTATTTCTACTCAGCGTAGAAATCTACAACACTTGCGACTTCGTCGTAAGAAGTAATACCTTTTAAAATTTTAACTACTCCATCTTCCGCCATATCAAGAGTTCCTTGATGGCTTGCGACTTCTTTTATCTCTCTTTCGCTAGGATTTTTTGGTATTATTGCTTCTATCTCCTTATTATTATGAATAGCTTCAAATACTCCCATACGCCCTTTGTATCCAGTATTGTTGCACTCTAGACATCCGACTGGCTCATATATTTTAAATGGAGAATTCATATCTACCCCATAACCACTAAAGTCTTTGTCGTGGGCTTTTGCGTTATCACTTACTTTTTTTATAATTCTCATCTCTTCTTCTCCTATGACTTTCTCTTTTTTACAACTTACACATAGTTTTCTTACTAAACGCTGAGCAATAGATAATGAGAGGGCTGATACTAATATTTTAGGATTTACATCTAGATCTATCAGACGTGGGATCACTCCCGCAGCATTATTGGTATGTAAAGTAGAGAAGACCAAGTGTCCAGTCAAAGCTGATTCAACGGCAATTTTTGCTGTTTCGCCATCTCGTATTTCTCCAACCATTATCACATCTGGGTCTTGACGAAGTGCAGAACGTAGGCCGTCGAGGAATGTGTAACCTTTTTCGCTATCAGTCTGAGTCTGAGTTATACCTGGCAAGTGATATTCAATAGGGTCTTCGATAGTTATTATCTTTATTTCTGTTGAATAAATTTTCTGGAGAAATGAATAGAGGGTAGTCGTCTTACCTGACCCAGTTGGACCAGTCAGAAGTATCATCCCGTTCGGTTTTTTAATCTCACGCATAAATACTTCAAATAATTTTGGCTCTATTCCCATGTCTTCGAGTTTAACTCGGATAGATTTAGGGTTGAGAATACGCATAACTATTGATTCACCATAAGCACCTGGAATCAGAGAAACACGCAGACTGATTTCATCTTGATCGAGATATATACTAAAGCGACCGTCTTGAGCTATAGATGAGTTAGTTATTTTCAGTCCAGCCAAAAGTTTAATACGAGAATTTATAAATTTGTGTATTGCAGGGTCGATCTCCATAACTGTATGAAGTACTCCATCAAGACGAAAACGCAATCTTACAGTTTTTTCTTCAGGTTCAAAGTGTAAATCGGATGCGTTGATGGCTATCGCACCAGCTAGTGCAATTTCTAGTATGTGAGATGTGGTATGAGCTTTATCTTTTTCTGTTTCCGTTATAGCTTTCTTAATATCTTCTATATTATTGATACCCACCATTATTTTCTTAAGAGATTCTTCAGATATTGCTATACTTCCAGCTTTTGATTCTGATGCATAAGATATTTCTTTATATCTTTCCCAAGCCTTATTCAAACTAGCAAGCGACGCCATATAAAAATGAGGAATAAACCCGTGTTTAGTAAAATAATCAGTTAAGTTGGCGAGCTTATCTTCTTGTGGGGATCTGACTGCCACGTGAATATCTTTACCAAGGACCTTAAAAGGCGCGATTTCTTCTTCAATTGCCTCCTTTTCAGATATTGATCGAAGAGCGTCGTTATCAATAGGCAGTCCCGCCAAGTTTATAGGGGGGACCCCATATTTAGATTCAGCCAGTGCCTGCACTAGATCCTCCTCCTCCTGCTTCCTCAAGTCTCCTAGCTCCTTCTCCTCCTTTTCCTCATCAAATTGAATCGTCATTATAGCCTTATTATATCGTACAAAATCACTAAATAGATACTTGACAATTGCTCGTATATATGCTATCATACCAGCAAACGGGTTTTCTCAAGTTAATTGATGTTTTTGCATGTTTTTCTCTGAATTTGAGGAATATATACAGAAACATCAATTTTCTAAACGACTAAACTCAAAAGCATGAACATTAAAATCTTTTTGGTTGCGATGACCCTTTTGGGTTTTCAACCAATAAAAGGACAAATTAGTCCGTGTGTGACCTATGATCAAAAAAGGACCATGGCTCAATTTAAAAACCTCATACTTTACGGGAAGGACCCGTTCATCTGGCGCCAATTGTGGCCAGAGTATGCGAGGTTAGGTAACATGATCCTGCAAACCTCCAAAGATTCATCTGTTAGAACAAAAGTTCTGTCAGCTGATCAAAAGAGTATGCAATGGTTAATGGACCACTCAAAGGACTACGCCGAATCGTTTTATGACTGGAGTGATTACAGGAATGCTGGTAGAGAAAAGGATCAACTCATCTATACAAATTCGAAAGGGTTACCCAGTTCCTGGGTTGTACTTTCTTATAAAGATGTTGAGGGTATGTATGCCAAATTGGCATGCGGTAATGCCGAAGATCCAAAAGAGTATAAATCCTATACTCCACCGCCTACTATAGTAACACCACCACCTGTGGTAGTTTTTCCACCACCTGTTGTTCCCAAAAAAGATACGGTGTATCTTCCTACTCCTCCGGTAAAAAAAAGATTGCCAGAATTAGTAACAAAAGAGGAAAAGAAACCGGTTCGTGATACTGTTTTTTATTTTGTAAAAGAGACAAAAACAATAATTCATGAAGGCGGTAATGACTGGAGTAGACCAGTAGGAAATTATTACGATCCCTACAGACCCCGTCCGCAAGTGTCATTTTGGATTAATGGCAGTAATAACAGGCAGAGTAATTATCAGCCTGACCGCCGCTTTGACCCTCAGGGCCTTGGTGGAGGTGGTAACCGCTGGGATCCACCTGGTGGATAAAATGATTTAAGTGGGTTAACAAACGTAAAGAAGCTGTTTGAAATACAGCAGCTTCCTTACTTCTTTAAGTCTTGAACGCTTCGAAACCGTTGAAGGTTTAAAATTGTAAGATTAAATTAATATTAATATGAAAAATTTTATGAAAAAAATAATAGTCGGAGTATTCTCACTAGCATTGATGCTCGTGGGTGTTAACATGGCGCAAGCAGCAGGATGGAATCAATATCCTGGCGACTGCCCTGCAATTAATATAGGTAACTACAGTACTGGCCAAGGTATAAACCCTGGCTCTTGTTGGAACCTGACCAGTGTCTCGGCAACTGGTGGGCAAATTATAAATGTCAAGATTTTTTACGACAATACAAACGGTGTTGCAGCGAATAATACAAATATTAGTCTTACAAAATCTCCTTCAGGTGCGAGTACAAATTTTTCCTTCTCAGGAAATCTAACTTCAAGTGCTGGTAACTTGCCATTTAGCCAAGTTACAGCAAATATTGCAACTTCTGAGACTTTGACGTTCAACCAAGCAAAATGGTATCAAAACGGATCTTCTAGTCCTGTATCATTTCCTAGTGGTCAAACTGGCTCTGAAGCTTTTAGTGGAGGATTATCTCTAGGGACAATACCAAACAATGATTGGGGGGCGATAGTATTCTCATTCAATGTTAGTTCAACTCAGCAAAGCATCTGTACAATTTCAAACTTCACTGCCAATGGTTCACAAACAGCAAATATCTCTACTGGTCAGTCTGTAAATTTGGTTTGGAATACAACCGGCTGTACTTCAGTCACAGTTACAGGTTCAAATTACAACAACAACGCTCTAACTGGCAATCAAACAATTTATCCGACAACTTCAGGAACTTACACAATAAGTGCTTTTGGTCCAAATGGAGCTGTACCGACTCAGACTGTCTCTGTAAATATTACAAATACTCAGAGTAATTGCTACATAAATAGTTTCACCGCAAACGGTTCTTCAAATAATGTCTATATACAGATGAATAGCCCTGTCTATATAGTTTGGAGTACCACTGGTTGTACATCAGCCACAGCTTCAGGCCTAGGGCTCTATAGCAACCAACTCTCAGGTAGTCAGACGATTTACCCATCATATTCAGGCAATGTTAATCTAAATGCATACGGGAGTAACGGAAATCCAACACAGACTATTTATATAAACGTCGGTAATAATAATTACCAGACATGCCAAGACCCAAATGCTACTAATTACGGTGGAGCACTTCCATGTAATTACTACAATCAATACAACAATTGTTATATAAATAGTTTTACAGCTAATGGCTCAAATTCCGTTAATATTAATTCAGGCCAAGCAGTCACACTTGCTTGGAATACAAATAATTGTACGTCAGTAAGTATTGCAGGTGTCGGTAGTAATCTACCAGCGTCTTATAGTCAAATTGTCTATCCGACGTACACAACTACTTATGTCATGAATGCTTATGGTACTTATGGTGGAAACGCTAGCCGATCAGTAAGTGCAAATGTAAACAATGTTATATATCCACCAATCTATAGTAATACATGTGCAGTCACTACAGTTGCAACAAATGTAACAAAGAATTCCGCTCAATTAAACGGTCTGGTAACAAATAATAATCAAAATTCAAATGCTTACTTTGAGTACGGTACCACCGTTGGCCTTGGGTCACGTACAAACGCACGTTCTACTAATGGTTCATTTAATGAAATCATAAGCGGTCTTACAGAAGACACTATCTACTATTTCAGATCAGTAGCTGACTGCAGTGGAGGTACTAGTCGTGGAAAAATAGAAATTTTCAGCACTCTAGCTGAAAAAGTAATAAGACCTGTTATTATCCAAGGTACTACAGTTGTCGGTACACGCTCACCTATAATGCTAAAAATAGAAGATCGTTACCAATCAATCGGAGTAGGGGATATTGTAGATTATACTGTTACTTATAAAAATATAAGCAAGTTACTACTCTCTGATCCAGTTGTCCAAGTCGTAGTCCCTCGTGGAATTACAGTTATTAATTCTTCAGCAGGTACGTACTCCACAGACACAAATACCCTAACTGTACCACTTGAGAATCTAAAGCCAGGTGATGAAGGAGTGATATATGTCCAAGGGCGAGTAGACTCGATCTCCTCAAACGTTGCTCAGATTGTCACAACTGCGATATTAGTATATACAGCTCCAAATAGTGCTCAAGAAAATGCAATTGCCTATGTGTTAAATAGTCCTAGAGAAATTGTACCTGTTGTAAAAGCAGATACAAATGGATTGGGTGCTGCCGCATTCTTTGCAGGCATATTCCCAACTACTTTACTTGGATGGTTGCTACTCATCGCACTGATTTTAGCTATCATTCTTGCTACTCGTAAATATGGTAGTAAGTCAGTAGTGCGTACAACTTCTCCAACTGGTAATCATACAACTACGACTACAAGTTATTAATTAATATCTTAGCAAAACCCTCTCGGCTTAGGCTGGGAGGGTTTTGTGTTAGTATATGTCTATGGAAATCATTGTTACCAAGGGCGAGCTCCAAGCCGTCGCGCACAAGCTAATAAAAAAAATTTACAGCCTCAAAAGTGGTACGGCTATTGTTGTTGCCCTTGAAGGTGAGCTCGGTAGTGGCAAGACGACTCTAACTCAAGAAATTGCTAAAATTCTCGGAGTCAAAGAGGGAGTCATCTCGCCAACTTTCGTGATTATGAAAAAATACAAAGTTAGTGACAAAAAATTCAAACAGTTAATTCATATAGATGCCTACCGACTAAATAAAAGTTCAGAGTTACTACATCTTGGCTGGCAGGAACTGCTTGAAGATAAAAACAATCTGATAATAATCGAGTGGCCGGGCAATGTACCAGAATGTATTCCAAGTAACGCTTGCCACCTCGAACTTGCTCACGATAAAGAGCACACTCGCACGATAAAATTCAAAGCTTGATTTTTCGTGGTTTTGTGGTAGTATTAGCCCAAAAGAAAAATCTTTTCACCCTAAATCTAAATAAGTGAATATATTTAAAAGTAGGATTTGGCTTAACTATTTTGTATACGCCATCCCTTTAACATTTACTTGGTATCTAACTAAAGGTATCCTTTATTTAGCTAACCTTGGGCATAGGTCAGATGATATATTTGGTGTCTATCTGGTATTTGTCGGATTTGTGGTTCTCAGTATTATTATAGGAACGGTTTATGTAATATTAGAGATAAAAAAACCTTTTATCTTGAGATTTATACTTACTTTGATTTTTGGGATCTTGTTTATACCGACCTTTCTGTTATTTTTAATTGGGGGACTAGTTATTACTATCTTCCCAAAACTAAGTTGTCCTATCACTTACTTTATAAATATCCTCACGCAGTTTATGACTGGTATGTTTATTGTAAAAAAGGGCAACTTAAAATCCTTAAACAAAGGCAAAGCCATTTTAGTTTTGAACCATAGGAGTTCGGGCGACTATTCATTAGCATCTACAATCGCTGGATCAGCTCAATGGCGCGTCATGATAGGCGCGAATTTATGGAAAATTTGGTGGCTACGCTGGTTTTTTGACAGGATTGGTTTAAAGATTCCAAGAGAACAAGACAAAGCAGAAGAAAGAGCAGCAGCTGTTCGTGAAGCACAAACATTTATAAATGAGGGGAAAAATGCAAAAGTTATTATTTTTTCGGAGGGGACAAGAAACCGTGATGATAATATTCCGATGCTTCCATTTAAACCTGGTGCGTTCAAATTGGCCTGCGATATGAAAGTACCAATCATCCCAATAGTAATAATCGGTATGCAATACTGGAGAAGGCCAAGTCCTCAAGACCCTACTTCGTTTAAAAAGAAAAAAAGAAAATTTTCCTTACGAAGTTTACCTAAAAAGGTCACCGCTTTCCTGGTATATATATTTAAGGAAGGGATTAATCCTACGATTATCAAGGTTCATTACCTTGACCCTATAGAGTCAAGCGGGAAAGAACCCAAGGATTTACAGCAAGAAGTATGGTCTAAAATGTCCACGTTATATGAGAAGTACTCGTAGGCCATATAATAAAAAGAAATGTTTGATTATCGAGATACCTAATACGGTCTCGATTTTTTAATACCCAAAAATGCTATAATCGACTTATGTCAAAAGGGAAAAATGCTCAAAAAAGACTTGTTTTGCTTGATGTTCACGCGATTATTCACCGCGCCTATCATGCCTTACCCGAATTTTCTAGTTCCAAAGGGGAACCGACTGGGGCGATATATGGCCTAGCAACAATGCTTTTTAAAATCATCACCGAGCTCAAACCAGACTATATTGTAGCCTGCTTTGACTTACCCAAGAAAACTTTTCGTCATGAAGCTTATGATAACTATAAAGCAGGTAGAGCAAAGACTGATGATGCATTAGTGGCGCAGATTATTCGCTCGCGAGATTTCTTTAAAGCTTTTTCTATACCAATGTATGAGTGTGAAGGTTTTGAAGCGGATGATTTACTAGGGACAATCGCTGAACATTTGAAAAACAATCACAAAGATGTCGACGTCATCATCGCATCAGGCGATATGGATACACTCCAACTTGTAGATGACGAAAAAGTCCGAGTCTACACTCTCAAGAAAGGAATCAACGATACTATTTTATATGATGAAGATAAAGTCAAAGAGCGATTTGGATTTCTACCGAAATACTTACCAGATTATAAAGGGCTTCGCGGTGATCCGTCAGATAATATTATTGGCATCAAAGGCATAGGTGAGAAAACGGCTACGACCCTAATAGTAGAATATGGCACGATAGAAAAAATGTACGAAGCGATGAAGAAAAGCGACACAGTGGTACGCAAACTCGGTATTACTGAGCGGATTTTTAATTTATTAAAAGATGGCGAGGAAGAAGCACTATTCTCAAAAACTCTCGCTACTATTCGTCGTGATGCGCCGATTAAGTTCGAGTTACCTAAAATGTCTTGGCGCGATACTGTGATCAAAGATGATGTAGCAGAATTTTTCCGTTATATGGAGTTCAAGAGTCTTCAGACAAGATTTGTAAATATTTTAGATGGTAATGAAAATAAAAAAGCCTCGACCAAAGTCGGGGCCCCGATAGAGGTCAGGGAGGAAATTATAGACCCAAATATAAGTAGAGACAAATTAACCAAAGCTAAAATTGCTCTCTGGCTTCTCAATTCCGAGAAAACAGATCCAAATATGGATGATATTACTCACTATAAAGGAAGCTCTTCTTTTGACGAGGCATTCACCAAACTAGAGAGGGACATTGAGAAGGAGAATTTAACCTACGTCTACAAGGATATTGAGCTACCTATCATTCATATCATCGCGGGTATGGAAGAGCGGGGTATCAAAGTGGACCTAGAGTATTTAAAAAAGTTGTCAAAAGATTATCATACAGAGCTTACCAAAATAGAAAAAAGTATTTGGAAGATGGCGGGGCGAGAATTCAATATAAACTCACCAAAGCAATTAGGAGAAGTACTTTTTGATGAATTAAAAATTCAAGAGATGGGGGACAAGGGAGCACGCACAAAAATGAAAAAGACTGCTGGTGGCGCCCGCTCGACTCGCGAAAGTGAACTCGAGAAACTAAAAGGAGAGCATCCAATTATAGATGAGATATTAAAGTACCGTGAACTTCAAAAATTACTATCGACGTATATCGATACTATCCCAGAGCAAGTATCAAGTGATGGCCGTCTTCACGCAAAGTTTATCCAAACAGGTTCTTCAACTGGACGATTCTCGTCTCAGAATCCTAATTTACAAAATATTCCCATCAAGACAGAACTTGGTAAAAATATTCGAAAGAGCTTTGTCGCAGAGAGTGGTTATGTCCTCGCGTCTTTTGATTATTCGCAAATAGAACTTCGAGTTGCAGCGCTGATGTCGCAAGATCCATACTTCATAGAAGTATTCAAAGAGGGGAAGGATATTCACTCTGCGGTGGCGATGAAAGTTTTCGGCGTCAAAGAGAGTGATGTAACGTATGACATGCGTCGTCGCGCCAAGATTATTAACTTCGGAATGCTCTACGGTATGGGGGTCAACGCCTTGCGCCAGAATATTGGCACTGACCGAAAAGAAGCGCAGATTTTCTATGATAATTATTTTGCCCAATTTCCGAGCATCGTGGCTTATTTAGATAGTATTAAAAAATTCGCCAAGGACCATGGCTATACAGAGACGCTCTTTGGGCGCAAACGCTACTTCTCAGGCATTCGCTCACCTATACCGTTTATCAAGGCTATGGCCGAGCGAATGGCTATCAACGCACCTATTCAAGGCACAGCTACGGCTGATATCATCAAGATTAGCATGAGAAGAGTTGAGGACGATCTAAAGAAAGCAGGGATACTAGACGATGTGCGACTTGTCCTCCAAGTCCACGATGAACTAGTATATGAGATAAAGGAGGATAAGGTAAAGCAGGCTATGAAGATAGTGGAAACGGCCATGAAGCACGTAATACCCAGTGAATTCTTGGCCAATTTAGAGTCAGTTCCGCTTGAAGTCTCATCGAGCTCTGGTCCAACTTGGGGGGATTTGAAGTAGTAGCAGAAATGGATACATGGTGGTAGGATAATTATATGGCAGAAGACGTAAAATCAACAACAGACGAACTAAAAGACAAGTCGTATCGTGATGGATTGGTACACCTCATTCTTTCGCATTCGTATACTGTATTTTGGATGGCAGTTGTCCTTGGATTAATATTGGATATTTATGTTCCAATTGGTATTTTCTATGGACAAATGTATCAGTACGTCGGAGCAGGAATGATAATACTCGGATCTATTATTATCTACTGGGCCCAATCGACTACGAACTGTACACTCCGAGAAGTAGAGAAGGGAATATGCCCTATTCGTGAGTTTGCTCGTGGTCCTTACAAATACAGTCGCAACCCAACCCATATTGGACTTTTTATTATGACCCTCGGTCTTGCTTTTATTCTCAATTCACTGTTCTCTATTATTTTGGTAGTCGTAGCGTTTTTGATTACAAAATTAGTTTTTGTTAAAAAAGAGGAGTGTCTCCTTGAGGAAAAATACGGAGATATCTATTGTGATTATAAAAAGAAAGTTCGTACTTGGATATGATATATATAATAGTCGGCAATGATATTAAAAAAAGGAATGAGTATATCCACTCACTTTCGCTTGTAGGTGAGTCTACGAGACTAGACCAAAACACGATAACAAAGGAAGGAATAATAGATTTAGCTCTCAGCCAGAATCTGTTTAACGAAAATCAAGTTCTCGTCGCAGACGGTATTCTTTCTTCAGACGATTTTTCTTTCTCAAAGGAGAATTTAGTCGAATTACAAAATTCTCCAAATACATTCGTTTTCTTGGAAGACAAGCTACTTGCAAGTGAGGAGAAGAAATACGATAAGTACGCTACCATCAAGCGCTTTCTAGATAAAAAGGTTGCAGATACTCCGAAGACCAATACTTTTGCTATTGCCGATGCATATGGTCGCCACGACAAGGTATCTACTTGGATTTTATACAGAGAGGCCATAGAGTCTGGCTCAGCGCCTGAGGCTATATCTGGAATGTTGTTTTGGAAGATAAAGAATATGGCACTAACAGGGACAAAGAATTTCTCGACTGATACTCTAAAGAAGCAATCGAGTGCCCTTGTATCGCTCTACCACCAATCACACAGAGGGGAGTCCGACCTATCTCTTGGGCTCGAGCAATTCATTCTAACATCACTAAGCAAATAAAAAGGCCTAGGAGTCAAACCTCAATAAGTCTGCTGACTTGATGAGAACTGGCTCCTAGGCCTTTAGCCTTTAGAACGAAAGAACATATGCACTTATATAATATATAATTGGTCAGTGCAATAAAATGTACTTGTGTGTATAACCTCTTCCCGATTTATTTATCCCATAATCTTTGGGTGTAGATTGGAAAGCTATAAACGATACGACTTAGGTACATTATACACCAGATATCGGAAATAGCAAAATCTCTTGTGGATAAACTATTTAGAAGGTGGTCAGGCTTTGAAAAAGCCGATTAGTTCTATTCTGGTGCCCTCGGTAGGAATCGAACCTACGACCATCTCCTTAAAAGGGAGCTGCTCTACCAACTGAGCTACGAGGGCATATTGACGATTACCCAAAAATACCATATTTAAGCCTTTAAATCAATATGAAATGTTATTATAAATGAGTATGTACATCCATGTAAAAATTATCGCCAAAGCTAAAAAGGAATCAATCAAACAAGAAAACGAGGACCACTTCCTCATTTCCGTCCGTGAGCCCGCCGAACGCAACCTCGCCAATACTAGGGTAATAGAGATCCTTGCCCTCCACTTCAAACTCCCAGTTGCTAAGGTTAAAATTATTAATGGACACAAATCTCCAAGTAAACTTATATCTATTAAGGAATAATCAACGCCCGCCCGCCAACCACTTGTGGGGCGGGGGCATCATAGCCCAAGTAAGCTTTTAGCGGTGGATTGAGTTTGAGTTCGTACTAGAGTAGAATGAAGGAGTTATGAGACTAGCAAAACATAAAATATCATTAGGTGGGAAAAAATTAGAAATCGAGGTTGCTTATTTAGACAAGAAAGACGGGAAGATTTTTAAAAAACTTTTTGATATTTGGAGAAAGTTAAATATAGGACTTGAAAAGTATGGAAGAAAAGTAAATATTCCTGAGGTTATATCTGAAGGAATGTTCTGTGTTTTTTCTAGCTCTGTTCGTTACCAAAAAAAATTAAAAGGGGAGGGGACAGTTTCTTTCGATACAATTAATATAAAAAATCAAAGAAGAGAGCAAATAAAAGCGTCTAGTATAGAAGAAGATTTAACTTCTTTTGGACCAAGAACTGAATGGGACGATTTGTATTTTCTGGATTTTTTCAATAATGGGAAATTAGATGGAACTTTTAACGTTTACTTAATTCCAAATAAATTGATATATTCAAATGCTGTGAATAAAGGTCAAACCATGAAAGATCAACAAGGGGAAAAACGCAGACCTCGTTTCAGTATAAAGAAAGATATTATTGATAAATATAAAATTAAACCTAAAGCTAAGAATGTGAAGGTTTGGTAATTATTCCATCGCTTTCATCATTTGTTTCGCTACAGCCTCAACCACAGGAACACTCACAGAGTTTCCTGCTTGTTTATATAGAGCTGAGTCAGAGATTTTTGGCAAAATATAATCTTTTGGGAATCCTTGAATTCTAAAGCATTCTAAAGGAGTAAGTTTTCGTATGCCTATTTTGTCTTTTATAATAGGCACGTTGTGCCCACCCATTCCCATATTTGCTGTTAATGTTGGGCAAACCCCACTTTTGTTTTCTCTTACATATTGTCTACGCCATTGATATACTTTACCTTCCTCTTTTATATCTTTCTTAAGTTTTTCAAAAAGAGGTTTACCATTGTAATAATATTTTTCAGGCACGTTTTTCTCTAATATATCGGTGATTTTTTTAGTTAGTTTGATTGGGTGAGGGAATTCAAATTTTTCAGAATAATCCTTATTTTTAAAACCCACTATATAAATGCGCTCTCTATTCTGTGGGATATTCCCATATTCCATGCTATTTAGAATTTTTGATTTTACAAAATACCCCATTTCCTTTAATCTTTCCTCAATAACTTTAAAAGTATTGCCTCCGTCATGACTTTTCAAATTCTTAACATTTTCTAAAAGAAATCCTTCAGGTTTTCTTTCTTCTAAAATCTCTGCCAGTTTATTAAATAAATTTCCTCTACCTTTTTCATCATCAAAACCTTTTCTATATCCAGCTATTGAAAACGGTTGGCAAGGGAATCCTGCCAAAAGGAAATCAAATTTAGGTAAATCATCTATGCCAAGTACATTTAAGTCTTCTACTACAAGTTTTGAGTCCTTAAAATTTAAATCATATGTTTGCCTGCAAGGTTCATCGAAATCATTTGCAAAAACTGTTTTAAACCCAGCGTTCTCAAATCCTAAGCGTATTCCACCTACACCTGCAAACAGATCAATTGTTTTAAACCCATGTTTAGTCTTTTTCGCAACTGACTTTTCTGGCTTATTAGTGATATTACTTATAACTTGAACAACAATACCTCGCACCTCAACATCTGTTCTAAATAGTGTAGGCATATTTGGGTTTCTTGGTTCAAGGTTAAAACCTTTTCCTTTTCTATAAAGTTTTTTTAATGTCGCTTCGTTATCGTCAATAATAGCCACAACAGTCTGACCATTTTCAGCAACAGATTGGTTTTTTATTATCACAATATCACCATCAAAAATACCGTCATCTATCATAGAATCTCCAACGACACGTAGTGCGTAATATCCTTCTGACGATCTAATTTGTGGATTTATGACAGAAACTGAGCCATCTCTTTCTTCTATTGCTGGGAGTGGGTATCCAGCTTTAATGCTTCCAAGTATTGGAATTTCAATTACTGGTCTAATTTCTTTTTTTAAAATTAAGCTCCTAGCCGAATTATTAGACTTCGAAAGATACCCTTTTGATTTTAGAGAATTTATATGTTCATGTATCGTAGAAACTGCTTTTAGTTTTAACCTTTTTCGTATTTCTTCGATGGTAGGGGATATACCGTTTTCCTGAGTATAATTATCTATAAAATCTAATACATTTTTTTGTTTTCTTGTTATTGTCTTCATATTTATCATATTTTGCTACATTTACATTATATACGAATAAAAACCGAAAACTAAGGCAGTTATACACAGTTTCTACACACATTTATCACCAAAGTATACTTTTCGTTAAATGTCAAGGTGATATAATTAATAAGTAGAAGAGAAAGTCGAACTCATTAAAGAACTACAAGTCTAAAATTTATGGCAAAGTTACCAAAATTTACTCTCGAGTACAACGAGAAAAAAGACCGCTGGGACCTAGAACAGGATAAAACTCATAAGGTAGTTAAGTCTTTTGAAACAAAGGAAGATGCCACTACGGGTGGCGTTCTCAGAAAAATCCTTGGTGAAGATGGCGGGTCAGTTAAAATCCAGAAAGAAGATGGAAAGTTTCAGGAAGAACGAACATACCCAAAAAGTGCTGACCCTAAAGAATCGGAAGGATAGGTTAACTTGAGCAAAAAAACTGGTTTATAACGCGCTTGATAGATAGAGAAAATCTGTACTCGTTAGCTCAGTACTATAATCCATGATAGCGGTAGAAAAGTTTTACCTAGCTCATTAAAAACCACTCGTCGATAGTGGTTTTTAATTGTTAATTCTTTTAATAACATTCTGGTATAATAAAAGTTATGGAAAATAGTCAAAAAGATAATGATAAAAAATCTGAACGAAATTATCTCAATGTAATACTTGTGTTTGCAACAATTCAGGTAATTATTACAATTTTACAATTTGTACAATCATCACTGAATTCTGCTACAAACTTAGGTAGATGGTTTGGAGCTGTTGGTATTACAGTTGTCGTAATTATGATGTGGTATATGTATAAGGTAATAAAAAATGAGAATAAACAAAAGAAATTTAAATAGTGGATTTATTGGACTTTTGATGCTTTTGATTGGAGTGGCAATTATAATATTTTTCATTGTTCGGACGGATTTGTTTACCGGTAATAAAGACGGCAAAAATATGATAGAGCAGAAGACAAGTGCCCTAGATCAAGCTAAAGATGTAAAAGCTCAGCTTGAGGAGAATAGTAGAAAAGCAACCGAACAACAATGAAAACCGAATCAATTCTTATTCTTCCATTTATTCGCTCGGTGCTCAAATATGGCCCTTGTTATGCAAAACCTAGTAGTATTTGCTTCGCTGATACTCGTGTGACATAATGCTATTATGAAATTTGAATCCCCTGAGGAAATCACAAAAAGAGCACAACAAGAGATTAATAACAGGCTAGACCCTGATTTCGAGCAGAAATACCAAGCCGTTAAACCCGCTCTTGATAAATACGCAGAGGTAAAATTTATAGAGGAAAATACCAAGAAAGCCCAAGCTTTGAAGGAACGAAAAGAAAAGGAAAATGATCAAATTGAAGAAATAAGACAATCCTTGGGTGCAACTTCTGAACAGGCTAGAAACACAATAGGGCTCGAGTTAAATATGCATTCAAAAGAGAAAATAAATGAACGAGCTCAAAATAGAATAAATATGATTAGAGGAACTATACCAAAAGAAACCCTAGATCAGCCATGGTCAGCAAAAGCGGAAGAGGTCCTCAAGCAGTCTGGTGTCGAGAAACGTTTCCCTACTGAAGAGGCGCCAGTAGCTTCTCCAGTAGAAGTTTTAATAAACGAAAAAGTAGAAGACCAAAAACTTGGTACTCCAGAGGGTAGGGCACGCAATGTAATGTCTATGATAGAGAACGGAAAACTCGATACAAACGAAAAGAAAGCTAAAAATCTAATTAATTTTAACGAACGAATTAATGCACTACAGCAAGAAAGAAGTGAAAAGAAAAACAAAATCCAACAACTCGTATCGTGGTGGAAAACTCTCGGTGAAAGAAATAATTAATAATAAAATAGAGTCTATTCTCATTCTCCCCTCTATCCGATCCGCTCTCAACGTCGGGGCGATGTTTAGGACAGCAGATGCAGTGGGGATAAGCAAGATTTATTTGACGGGGACGACGCCGAGCCCTAGTGATAGGTTTGGTAGGGTACAGAAGGATATTGCTAAAAGCGCACTTGGGGCGGAAACTTGGGTCTCATGGGAATATAAAAAAAGTTTACCCACTCTTATTTCTAAATTAAAAAAAGACGGTTTTAAAATTATCGCTATTGAGCAAGACAAGAGAGCAGTAGATTACAGAAAAGTATCCACCAAAAGCATGCATAAAGTTGCTATCATACTTGGCCCTGAAGTAGAAGGCCTAGATAAAAAGATATTAGATAAATGCGACGCCACTGCCTATATTCCAATGCACGGGAAGAAAGAGTCGCTCAATGTATCTGTTGCTGCAGGGATCGCCCTATTTAGAATTTTAGGTAAGTAGTTATTTCTGGCAATGAGGGCAGAATACTGTTGCGCGATTGTTGATGAGAATTTTTTCTAATGGTTTTTTGCATCGGACGCACGCTTTGCCAGCCTTGCCGTAGACTTTGTGCTCTCTAGCATAGTTACCCATAGATTCGTCGAGCAGGCGATAGGTGGCCACCGACGACCCTCCAGTTTTTATCGCTCTTTTCATAATACTAACAATTTTTCCATGGAGCTTTTTAACTTCACTCTGTTTCAAGGTCGATGCATTTCGGCGAGGGTCAATACCTGATTCAAACAAACTTTCGTCTGTATAAATATTACCTACACCGGTTACAACTTCTTGCCCCATTAGGACTGTTTTTATTCTACTCCTTCTATTTTTTAGTGAGCCTTGAAAATATTTCACGGTAAAACTTTTATCCAGTGGTTCCTTGCCGAGCAACTCGAAGTGATTTTCTTTTTCAAACGCACTGGTAGTAGGGTAGTAGAGGAGGTAGCCAAACATACGAGTGTCATTATAATATAGTGTCCCATTAGCTAATTTGAAAATAATATGAGTATGTTTGTTGGGCAAAGTTTTTTCAGATATCTCTATCGGGTGGCCTCCGATTATTTTATTTTTCCCACTTGAGGATTTGTATACAAATTGCCCCGTCATTTTTAGGTGAGCCAGTATTATTTTGTTGTGGCTCAACTTAAAAATTAAATTTTTTGCCCTACGCTCCACAGAGACAAAATGCTCACCCTTAAGTCCCCGAATAAACTCTTCTCGTTTCTTTTTAGAGGCAGTACGAATAGTACCCTTGCCCGATACGAGCTTTGGCTTATTTACTATCACTTTTAGAATTTTTTGCCCAAGGATTGACTTCTCTAACCCTCGGCGCAAGTTTTCTACTTCTGGTAACTCTGGCATGGTATCATCATACTATGAGCAGAACCTTATTAAAAATCCTGATTTTCGTTACCCTTTGGGTGCCAGTGTCTTTTACTCATGCAAGTGAGCCTATCAGGATCCTGCTTGTTCCCGGGCATGACGATAGTGTCTGGGGAGCCCAATATGGCAACATAAAGGAGTCCGACATGAATCTACGTCTAGGGACAGAGCTCTATAATATTCTAAAAAAAGATAAAAGATTCAAGGTCTATATAACCCGAGATAGTTCTGGCTACACAAAAGATTTTGCTGATTATTTTTCAACTAATCAGCAAGAAATAATTTCATTTAGAGAAAATGCAAAGAAGATGATAGTGGATAGTGTTGAAAATGGGAGTTTTATTGAAAAAGAGTCAGTCCCTCATGTTACTGTGAATGAATATATGTCCATAATACTATATGGTATAAACAGATGGGCAAATGAAAATAAAATGGACGCGGTAATTCATATTCACTTCAACGACTACCCACGAGAGCAAAAGTGGACGATAGGTAAATACAAAGGGTTTGCTATTTATATACCAGACGAGCAGTTGGCGAATTCAAAAGAGAGTGTGGCTTTAGCTGGAAGTATTTTCAAGCAACTCAAAACAAAATATATTCCTAGCACATACGAAAAGGAAATAAGTGGGCTTGTCCCAGATCAATCGCTAATCGCGCTCGGATCAAATAATACTCTTGCCCAAGCTGTTCGCTCTGTATTAATAGAATACGGATATATTTATAGATTTAAAGATAGAATCATGCGCCATAAAGCCTACGGGATCATGGCCAACCTTACTGCCCAAGGAATAAAAAAATATTTCTTTAAAAAATAATTATTTCCCACCGAGGATTTTGAGTGCTTCTTTTATGCGAGCGTTGGTCCCCTCGATTGAAGATGGTATTTGCTTGAGTACATCGCGCGCTTCACTTTGTGAGTAGCCGAGGGATTTGAGTGCCTCTACTATATCGCTCTCACCTCGCAATGAGCCCGATACTTCGCCCTCGCCCTTATGAGAATGCAATTTATCACGCAGTTCAATTATTATTTTCTCAGCTGTTTTCTTTCCGATGCCGGAAACTTTATTCAAATAGCCAGTGTCGCCAGTGGCGATAGCTTTCTTTAGGGTATCAATCGAGGCAAGAGAGATAATAGACAGCGCTGACTTCGGTCCAATACCAGAGACATCTAGCAAAAGTTCGTAGAACGACATTTCTTCCATATTTGCAAAACCGTACAGGTCGATAGAATTCTCGCGAACTGCGGTATAAATCCAAAATGTTGCTTTTTCGCCTACATTGACTGAATTTGAGGTATCAATGGTAGTGAATACCTTGTATCCGACACCACCAGTATCAACAACCACGAATTTCTCATTTTTATGTAGTATTGTCCCTTCAATATGAGCAATCATAGCTAAATGATAACAAATATTGCAATATCTCGCTATTTCTGGTAGTATTTCCCTTATGCCAATCACCAAATCAGCAAAAAAGGCTCTAAGAGGCTCACTTGTAAAGAAGTCTGCCAATGACCGCAATAAGAAGGCCGTCAAAGAAGCCATCAAGAATATAGAAAAGCTTGTCAAAGAAAAGAAGAAAGATGAGGCCAAGAAGCTACTTCCTGTGGCTTATAGTGTCATCGATAAAGCGACCAAGAGGGGAACATTTAAAAAGAATAATGCATCCCGCAAAAAAGCCCGCTTGTCTAAAATTACAAAATAGAAGTGAAAATAACAAAACCGCCGTTCAGGCGGTTTTGTTATTTAGACCAAGTACGAGTATAATGAGTCCATGCAAGATCAAGAATTACTTTTCTTTTATGGTACCGAATGCCCACACTGTATTCGTATGGAGAAGCTCGTGGATAAACTAGCCAAAGAAGGGCATAAGATAAGGAAAATAGAAATATGGCACAATGAAGAGAATAATAAAATGATGGAGAAACTCGACTGCGAACCCGAGCCTTGTGGGGGTGTGCCATTTTTCTTGAATCAGAAAACTAAAAAAACAGTCTGCGGGGAAGTGAAATACGACGAACTCAAAAAATGGGCTGATGGGGAATAAAAATTTGTGATCCCGGCAGGGTAATCTCGCCTACGGCGCGTGATTGGTGGTTTTTATAAAACAACACCAATCTTTCGATTCCTGCTCGCGAGTAAAACAGTTTACTCGCTCTTGGTTTAGCAATGAAAAAAGCCGAGCCAAAGCTCAACTTTTTTCATTGTGAACCTAGTTTCTGGCCTTCAGAACTAATAAAGGGGCATTCTTTGTTTAAGTTAAGTATAGGAGAGTTAAATCCTTATAAAATTTAGAATAACAACTGTAACTATCCAGAACAATACAATTCCAGAATTTATTAGTATCAGATGTTTTTGCCTAACAAAGGCAACTCTTACCCCCTTGTATCCTAATGTTAGCATTGAAACAAGAGTAAGCATAAAAAATGGTATTAGTGCTAAAAATAAAGTTGATTTATCGATCTTTTCTGTGAAAAAATTACTTATAAACATAAGTACAATAAATGAAATAGAAAAACCTTTTAGTGTTGAGCTATAAAAATCCCACTGCTTTATACCAAAAAATGCTAGAGACCCATACCTATTATCGACAGTATCTCTGAATTGATTTATTAAGATAATAGAAGATGTAATATAGACAATAATCATTATTAAGCAATATAATACAAGTATTTTTATAAATATAAAATTAACTATTAAGAAAATAAGGCCTAGAATTTGTACTAGGACTGTTTGTTTAATACATTTCAATGTTAAATTTATATATATTTTCTCATCATAGGGTATTCTAGGGTAGAATTGTGGATTCTCGTTTAATGTCAAATTATCTTTCGTAGAAACAATATCGTAACTTAATAAATTAGTTTTTTTCTTTAAAATACTTCTAATAAAAAAGATAACCGTCATGCAAGAAAAAAGAGATACGCCTAATGTAATAAAAACAGTTGTTGTATTAATACTTTTAACATAATCAAACAATACCCATACTCCAAGCAACATAGAGAGGATTAAGCTCAAAATAAAACTCCAAAGAATCTCTTTTATAAAAACAATTACTTTATTACTGCTCTTGGATTGGTTTTCCATAAATCTATTATACCAGTTCGGACCACTGATTGGGTACAAAATAAAAAGCCTTCTGGATTAAGGTTAAAAAGTGTTGTGATCCCGGCAGGGTAATCTTCCTTTACAAGGACAGTAGACCTTTTCTAATAACTTGTGACTACAAATATTTCCGTCTCGTCAGCCGGAAATTTCGCAGCCCGCCCCTCGCGGTTTTGCATACTTGCAAAACATCGCTACGGTCATCACAAGAAGAAAAAAAGCCCAGCAGTGGGCTTATCTTCTTCTTGTGATCCCGGCAGGAATCGAACCTGCATCATAACTTCCGCAAAGTTACGTCCTATCCATTGAACGACGGGACCATATAATACTCTGTAAATCTACATCATTTACCACTTATTCGCAAGCAAGATAATATAACTTATATATATTCGGGTTTAAAAAAATTTCTGAAAGATTAAATACTCTTACCGAAATCACGAATTTAATCTAAACTAGCCACATAATGATAATAAGATGAATACCCCACGATAGCGTCCTTTCTTTCCAAGTCGTCCGCCATCCATTAGTAAATCCACTTCTAAAAAGAAAAGAAGAGATTGGGTATAGGGGACGCGGTACAAAATTATTGTCTTCGTATTGGTGTGTAAATAGGTCATATAAGATATGTAAAGCAAATCCTGCGCTAAGAAATAAGAAGGATTGTTGCCAATTCCCTATAACCAATAGTAATAGTGCAAGAGGTAGTCCGTGAGAAATAAAATATAATTTTTTCAACAAACGTATCTTCGGTGTTGAGTATCCGTACAACATAAAATCTTTTTCTGTCAGGTCTTTTATTTTTTTATTCGCTATTCTAGAAACACTTATTATATACGGAGTAAAAATTAAATCAGGCAAAATCGCTCCTGCAATGAGAAATGCCTTATCTTCAACACTGGCTGAAGGAATTGAAAGCGCCACTACTGTACCAGATAGAGCGTGTGTTACGATACTTGCCATATCACATATTATATAATAGATCCCAGTATAGTGTTATAATTTACCTATGCTTGGATTAAACAAAAAAGAAATAAAGCTTTTCAAGCGTCTTGATACCCCAGCCAAGATTCAGGATTTTATTAATGCGCTTCCGCCTAACTTCGAGAAAAAAGGGGAGACGTGTTCTTCTCCTCGGGTGACACTTGAGCGTGGCACTGCTCACTGCCTTGAGGGTGCATATCTAGCAGCAGCGATACTTTGGCTTCACAAGAAAGAGCCGCTCCTCCTTGATCTGAAAAGTTCGAAGAAAGATTTTGACCACGTAGTCACACTTTTTAAAGTAGGTGGCAAATGGGGAGCGATATCAAAGACGAACCACGCCGTACTCCGTTATCGGGAGCCAGTGTATGAGAGTGTTCGTGAGCTCGCGATGTCTTACTTCCATGAATATTTTACAAATCACGATGGCAAGAAGACACTCGAGAGTTTCTCCAAACCCTTTAATCTTAAAAAATTTGGCGCATCATGGATTATAGAAGAAGATGACCTCTGGGATATCGGAGCCGAGCTCGACGACTCGCCACATATAAAAATTGTTACAAAAAAAATATCGAAAGGTTTCAGAAAAGCCGATCCCGTAGAGATAGAGGCTGGCAAGCTACTAGAGTACAAAAAATAAATGAGAATACTAGAGTCCTAGCTTCTCTGCAAATTGCATGGAGCGAGATTCTTCAATTTCAGATTGAGGGATAAATTTAAGCAATGATTCCCTTACTTCGCTTTTGATACCAGAAGGTAGGGGTATAGTATAAATAGGCAAGAAATGCCTCGAAGTATGTACTAGAAGCTTGCTGTAGGATTCACCTGACTGCGCAGGCAGGCCACTTTTTATATCAAAACTCTTTAGACTTTTCCAAGGATAATTGTCTTTACCAATAGAGAGCCCTTCTGTTTTTATAGAGAAATTTATATCTCCAGGTTCTCTAATTGTAAACATTATCAAGCATGCTCCAGAAATGAGTATAAATATAGCAAATACATAGTTACCCATAAATATTGCAATGACAGCACCCACAAATGCGATAAGTCCTATAGTCCATAGGAAATCCGCACCCCTTTTTTTATGGTTATATTCTTTTCCCTGCCACTCGATAGTCTTTATTGTTACTTCTTCCATAGTTTATATTATACCAATCACAGATAGAAAAGACTATTGATATAGTAGTAGTTTATTACTTTATTACCAGAAGTAGATCCGCTCGTGCTTTCTCTATCCTCAGCTTGTAAATAGATTCTGCGAGTCTAATGGCTTCGTCTCGTGCTTGTTTTAGTTTATCTAAGCCAGTAGCTTCTACCCCTTTACTAGTATTCTCCAGTTTTCTCTTTGCATCATTTATCATTCTATTAAAGTCATCTTTTGCATTCTTACTACCTACTTTGGTTAAACAGCTTGCTTTTGATTTAGAAAGCGCCTCATTTACACTTGATTTAAATCCAAGTATTGAGTCATTTATGGTCTTAGAGTGGGTATTCATGGTACTAACTAATCCATTGCGATATGTTTCTACTGCTTTATCTATGCTCTCTCTGCGCTCTAATACAGCGTTGCTGACTACACCTTGGTACTTCTCGACGGCAGCTCGCTCGCTTACACTTTTTGCTTTCTTTAAAATTTTATCCCAGTTTTTTATGCGTTTATTGTCTATATCTGCCCGACTTGATGAGAGTTTAGCGTTGAGATCACTTTCCTTTTTTATTAATTCATCTTCTCGACCAAAGTCACTCCTAGATGAGTTTTCTTGCAACTTTGCTATCTGTTCTGCGTACTTAGCTCGGAGGTCTTCTATTTTTCCACAAAAATTACCGTCAGCTCCAGATTGACTGCTGGCTTTTTCGTTCAACTTTTTATTTGGCTCCTTTGCAAATACCAAAATAGGAGTAAAGTTAATTACTACTAAAATAACTATTATTGTTTTTTTTATATCAAATTTCATTTTGTATTGCATTTAAACTCTCAAGAGATTTGTTGTCGAGGGTGGGAAGAGCAAATTGGCTATCGTAGTTTATTGCTTCTCTCTCGATAACTTCATCTTGGACCAATAACTCCGCTATCCCGTTGTCGTATTTCGCTGCCCTTGGTGATAATGAAAATACGCCGACGAGCATAAGAAGCATAAGGCTAGGAATAAGGACAATTCGCTTTGATCTCCAAATAGAAATAATGTCTAATAGGTTCGCTTTTTGGTTGTGATGTATTTCCGAGTCTCCAACTGTTTCAGTGTCTAACTTACTGAGTAGGGTAGTCAAAGTTGTACGATCAGGAGTGTCTGATATTTTGAGTGAATCTTTTATTATATTTTCGAAATCTTTATCGTTCATGCTCATAAATTAATATTTATATATCTCCCGCAATCTTTTAATAGCCCTTGAGTGCATCTGTCTTATGGCATCTTCTCGTTTACCTAGGATTTCAGATATCTCTTTGTATGTTAGGTCGTTCGTGTAGTATAACCTGACAATTTCTTGCTGTTCTTCTGAGAGCTTGGACACAGCTTCTACCATCGTAGTCTTTAGTTCACCATAGTCGCTCAACTTATCTGCAGACGTATCGCTACCCATTGACCCATATACTATTTCGTCCGACACTATTTCTCGATGTGAATTTTTTCGGTAGTGATCTATCAGTGTATTGCGAGCAACTGTAAAGAAGAAAGATAGTGGTGAAGTATGACTAGTGTTCCAATTTGGAATATATGTCCATATCTTTATAAAAACTGTCTGTGTCATATCTTCCGCTTCGTCTCTATTTTTTATACGACCGAGAATATATCTATATACTGGGGTGTAATAAGAGGTATAAACTTCCTCAAAAGCCTGATTGTCACCAGATTTAGCCGACAATATAAGGCTTTTTAAATGTTCTTGGTTAGCATCCGCCTCTTTCATATATAACGTATGATATACGATTTTGTGATGCAAGGCAAAAACTGGCTCGGAGTGATATAATCGACTCATTAATTATTAACAATAAAAATTATGAAAAAAATAACACCTTTCCTTTGGTTCGATAAAAATCTAAAAGAGATTACTGATTTTTATGTATCAGTTTTCCCCGATGCGAAAGTACGAAGCAATGGAACTCTTAGTGATACTCCATCAGGGGAAGTAGAAATGGCAACGCTCGAGATATTCGGACAAGAACTTCGCCTCATGACTGCGGGACCAATATTTAAGTTCAATGAAGCTGTATCGTTTATGGTGACTTGTGATAGTCAAGAGGAGATAGATTATTACTGGGGAAAGTTATCAGCATTTCCTGAAAATGAACAATGTGGCTGGCTCAAAGATAAATACGGTCTGTCTTGGCAAATTGTTCCAAGTGCCATGAATGAAATGATGGCAAAGGGCACTAAAGAACAAATTGCGAAAGTCACTCAAGCGTTTCTCAAAATGAAAAAGTTTGATATTAAAGCATTAGAGGGGGCGTATAATAGTTAACAAATAAAGTGAGGTTATAAATTTCGACAATAAATCTAACTTGCTTTAGAGTGTTAAATATGGTTAAGTTATAAAAAACCAATCAAAAATAAAAACTGTTATTTATGGAAATACTCAAAGTTGCCGTTATGTTCTCCGGGGGTGCTAGCGCACTAAAGTACCTCTTTGATAATGACTCCAATTATCATAAGACATATGAAGTGGTATGTGCTATCACAAATAAGAAAGACACAAACGGGGAAAGATTTTGTTTGAAGTATGGTATCCCAGTCCATGAAATCAATACAAAAATGTTCTGTATTGGCAAAGGTTACACTGGTCCCATAAATAAAATGCCAGCCAATATAAGGCAAGACTACTTCACACATATGTACAAATTTCTACGCAAGAATTACTCCCCCGACTTGATATTACTCTCTGGCTTCATGCTTGAGATCACTAATCCATTGCTCCTTTTTTGCCCTATTATTAATGTTCATCCTGCTGACCTTCGTATTTTGGACGAGGAAACTGGAAAACCAAAATACAGAGGAGATAATGCCGTGACTACAGCCCTCCACAATGGCGAGAAGACAACTGTGTCAACAATACATGTAGTTACAAATGAATTGGATTGCGGGCGGATCATATGCGTGTCTGATCCTATCAATGTTGTACCCGAGTGTTCTCCGAGTGACCATCAGGAAAAGATGAAAATTGAATGCGATGGCCCAGCTTATGTAAAAGCTCTGCAGATGATAACCAGCGGAGAATACCTCCTAACAATGTAATAAATTTATATAAAGAAAACCCGCTTGTGCAAAGCGGGTTTTTTAATGCGGGCAATGTGGTACGCAGTTGGAATTGGATTGTTGGGGAATAAGGCTATTTCTTGAATAAGTTATCTATAAAAGAAAACTGGCGTCCGAGAAATACATGCGAAATTACGGCTACAAGAATCGCACCTCCAACATAGCCAGCTAAAAGCACAATCAAGAATTCAATATTTGGCGGAAACGGAAGTTCCCATGTCCATACACGAAAGAAATGATGCGGGATTTCATAGAATGCTGCTATGACAATTACCCAGATACAAAAGTGTACTAATCGTGCTCCTTGCATAAGAAGGACATTAGCTACAAAGAAGCTATATAAAAGTGCTCCATTCAGAATTAGAGAGAGTGCACCGAAACCAAGTGCGTAAGAATGTAAGCCAAGAAATTTACCAATGATAAGATCAAAGAGTATGCCAACTACTATCCCAACGGGAATACTCCATCCGAGAATACGTGGCACATCATAAAGTTTTTTCGCATACCATGCGTGGATAATGAAAAAGAGGAGTTGCAAAAAAACGACTATTATAAAATTCAACCAAGCTTCTGACATGTTTTTTAATTATACCAAATTTATTAAAAGGAAGAGTGAGACCGCGAGTACGCTTCGCGCCGACCCCGATTTGTCCGTTTCTTTGGATTTCGAAAAATTGCGGAGGCGGTGAGAATTTCGAAACTTACAGTTTCAGTACACCTTTTCCATTCGTTTTACTCATATGGAAAAGGTTTTCGAACCTCACACGCAAAGTATTCAAATACTTTGCTCGCCTTAATACACCAAAAATCAATACCGAGCAGGTACTGATTTTTGTCGTAGCGGAGGCGGTGAGATTCGAACTCACGATCGAGTTTCCCCGATGACAGTTTTCAAGACTGTTCCTTTCAACCACTCAGGCACGCCTCCGTGTACTACACTACTGTATTTTAAGCTTTTTTTCAAGCTCGTAATTAATTTAAGTTTTTGCGACTAATTATGATAGTCTATAGATATGCGGTATCTAGGGATAGATTATGGGTCTAAAAGAGTTGGGACAGCACTATCTGATGAAGATGGGAGTCTCGCTTTCCCGTACCAGATAATAAAGAACGATATGGCTCTAGTAGATACAATTCACAATATATGCGGGAAAGAGGAAGTCGTCGCGATAGTCCTAGGTGAGTCTTATGATTTATCTGGAAAACCAAATAAAATCATGGGGAGTATAGAGGAGTTCAAACGCAATTTAGAAGCAGAGCTTGATCTACCGATTTATTTCCAAAAAGAGTTTATGACGACAGTAGAAGCACGCGGGCGAGAAGGGAAGGAGCAAAATAGTGCGAGAAAAGTTGCGCGAAATGAAACTAGTCCTGCTGATGCGTCCGCCGCCGCGCTAATACTGCAGAGATTTTTAGATAGAAAGAATCAGAAATAAATATGTCAGTTTCTAAAACTCCACAATTTGACGCATTACTCGACCCTATATTGGAATTGCTCATTCCCCATACAAGAGTATGCATCTGGAAAGGAAAACACCCACACTGTCAAAGTGAGTTTGCAATTACAAAAGAGGATATTGAATTCTTAAAGATGCTTCGTGTACCTCCGCCAAACTATTGTCCAGTATGCAGACGAATGAGGCGTCTAGTCCATATGGGTATTTATCAATTCTTCAAGCGCACCTGTGATGCACCCAAACACGGTGAATCCATGATTTCCATACTCTCAGAGAAGTGCCCATTTCCGGTCTACGATTATAAATACTTTATATCAGACGAATTCGACCCTTTTATTTTCGGTAGAGAGTACAGTAAAGAACAAAGTCCACTCCAAACTCTATTTGAATTACGGAAAGAATTTCCAATGCCATCGTTTTTAAACCGAGATCCTTCTAGCATAAATAGTGAGTATTCAAACGGCGGTAGAAATACAAAGAATGCATACTATGCATTCGGCTGCTACGGCTCAGAAGATATACTTTACTCAAACATGGCCGGATCAAGTAAAAATATTATGGATTCCAGTTATGTTCATAAATCAGAATATATTTACAACGGACTCCATGTAGAAAATATATATAACTCTTCTTTTATTTATTTTTCGAAAGACTGCGTCGATAGTATATTCTTATTTGATTGTCGTAATTGTGTTGATTGTTTTGGGTGTGTAAATAAACGAAATGCTAAATATTGCGTCTGGAACCAACAACTTACCAAAGAAGAGTATAAAGTATTTATGGACTCGCTACATCCAATATCTCAAGAAAAGCTATTAGAATATAAACAGCAGTTTTGGAAACTCGTGAAATCACTACCAATTAATGCTTCTCGAAATACAAATTCTGAGAATGTACAAGGAGTACAAATAAGTAACACTCATGATGCATATGATGTAACCTCCGCAACTAATTCTCTGCATATACGCCACGCAGATGGAGCTCACTATCATAAAGACTCCATGGATATGCTCTATTCTGGAGGGCACTCCAATTTACTTTATGGGACAACTAATATAGGTTCGCAATCAAGCAATGTAAAGTTTTCAGTATCTTCAAAATTTTGTACTGATTGCGAACTCGTTTTTAATTCTAAAAATTTAAACAACTGCTTTATGTGTTTTGGTTTACAAAGTAAGTCGTACTGTATTTTAAATAAGCAATATGAGCCAGAAGAGTATTTCCAAATAGTGGATAGTATCAAATCTGAAATGATGAAGGAAGGGGAATATGGTGACGGAGTTGGTTTAGAATTCTCTGCTCAAGCATATAATTTTTCTCTAGCCCAGATGTCTTTTCCACTTAGTAGTGAAGAGATTACAGAGCTTGGTGGCTATGCATTGGAAGATCCTGAGACGAATGCAGGAGATGTAAAGGTGCTCACATTAAATGAAATTCCCGAGAGTATAGAAGAAACCAAAGACGACATAATGAGTTTTGCCATTAAGTGCGAAACAACAGGCCGACCATTTCGGATTGTAGAATCAGAGCTTGCCCTCTTACGAAGGTTTGAATTCCCTGTTCCGACGATACACCCATCAGTAAGACTTCAAAATTTTCTTAAAATGTCACCCATAGGCAAAAGCTATCTGGCTTTATGTAATAAATGCAAGGAATCCACCCAATCGATTTTTAACCCTAAGGAAGGGTATCTCCTATATTGCGAAAAATGTTACCAACAAGAGGTATATTAGCTACTTTACTAAACTAAAGTGGAATAGAAAAGATAAAAATGAAAGATAAAAGTGAAAATAGAATATGTCAAAATTGTAAGAGTCAGTTTTCGATTGAATCCGAAGATTTTGATTTTTATAAAAAGTTAAATGTACCTCCACCGACATGGTGCCCAGAATGTAGATCTGTACGTAAAATGACTTTTATTAATGTACGGTCACTTTACAAAAGAGTCTGTGGAAACTGTAACGAATCAATGGTGTCAATGTATCACCCCGATGTTGCTTTTCCAGTCTGGTGCATCAAATGCCACTTGAGCGATACTTGGGACGCTACCGACTGTGGAAAAGATTATGATTTTACTAGGACATTCTTTGAGCAATTTAAGGAATTAAAACTTACCGTGCCACATAGGACACTTGATCAAAATGAGAGAAATGGTGCAGGTTGTGAGTATTCGAATTTATGCTACTCAAGTGATGATATTTATTTATCTTTTGATGTAATTGGTTGTGAACGTATAAAGTATTCTCACCATGTTCTTAAACGTAACAAAAACTGTATGGATTGCATGATTATCAAGGCCAATGATCGAGGCTACGAACTTGTACAAGCGAGTGAAAATTACAACTCATCTTTCTTAGTTGAAAGTAGTCAGTGTATTGACTCACATTTCCTGTACGACTGTACAAATTGTGTTAATTGCTGTATGTCTTCCAATATCCGAAATAAAAGTTTTGTTTTTAGGAGTCAACAGTTAACAAAAGAAGAATATAAAGTTGCAATACAGAGCCTTGATCTAGATAAATATTCCGGACAAGTTCGTGCTAAAGATGAATTTAAACAAATAGCAAAGGAAGCAATTCATAAATATGCCAATATTAAAAACTGCATAAACACAGTAGGAGATTTTCTAGAAAATTCAAAGAATCTTTATCATTGCTATGGCCAAGCTGCAGATTCTGAGAATGTAAAATATGCATTCCTAGGAGGAGGTTCGTCTAAAGATTCCCAAGATCTTATTTTTACAGGTCGTATAGAAGAATGCTACGAATTTACTCTTGGCGGTAGAGGAGGCAGTCGGCTCTTATTCTCTCTTAGCTGTGGGGGTGGATGTAAAAATATCTTTTACTGCAACTACTGCATGGGTTGCTCAGATTGTTTTGGATGTATAAATCTAAGCAAGAAGCAATATTGCATTTTTAATAAGCAATATACTAAAGAGGAATATTTCGATCTTATAGAAAAAATAAAAATTCACATGAATACTATGCCCTATGTAGACCAGAAAGGATTGCCGTATCCATATGGTGAATGTTTCCCAACAGAAATTTCGCCATTTGCTTATAACGAGACCATGGCATTTGAAGAACATCCACTATCAAAAAGCGAAATTATTTCTCTAGGTTATAAATGGAAAGATATTGAACTGAAGTCTTATAATGCAACAATAAAAGGGGATGAAATCGCTGATAGTATTCACGACATTACTAATAGTATATGTAATGAGATTATAGAATGCCCTAATCAAGGGAGTGTAGAGACACAGTGTACATCAGCTTATAAAATACTACCTGATGAGTTCTTATTTTATAAACAGCTGAATCTTCCTATTCCTAGGTACTGCCCAAACTGTAGATACCACGACCGTTTAATATGGAAAAACCTATTTCATTTTTATAAACGACAATGTATGTGTGACTTACCAAACCATACTCATCAAGGCAAATGTGAAGTTGAGTTCGAGACATTATATGCTCCCAATCGACCCGAGAAAGTCTATTGCGAAAAGTGTTATCAGGCAGAGGTGATATAATAAACAATATATGAATACTTTTAAAATTATTGGAATAATAGGGCTCGTACTAATTTGTCTAGGAATGATTGTAAAAAATAGAAAGACTCGCGATACCTTTAGCTTTTTCGGCGGAGTCGGGCTACTTGTATACAGTATCTATTTGAAAGATATTATTTTCACGATACTGCAATCAGTCTATATTGTAGTAGTTTCAGTTGATTATTTTAGAAATAAAAATAAATAAAAAATAGAAGCGATAATTAGTAAATGACTATAAACAAAGCACTTTGGAATAAATATACGATTAGTTGGTACCTTGTTGATGTAGGGACATCATTTACTGGTGTAATTGGCATGCTCTATTTTTCTCAGTGGATTGTAATTGATCATGGGATTAAGGAAGTCTGGTATACCGCACCGACTATTATTGCGACGGTAGTGTTACTTTTAACTTCGACGCATGTTGGGTGGATAGGGGATAAGTTCGGTATCCACTTTAGAAATTTCAAATGGATTGTGTTCGGTACTATTACCTCGTTACTTCTCGTCATATTATCTGGCTACTTCCTTGGTGTATCTGGGCCATGGTTTGCCCTATTCTTTCTCTGTTTCTACTCATATTTTTACCAGCTCAATCTTGTCCCTTACTCGTCATTTATCAAGTCACTTGTAGGAGAAAAACTATACGGTAAACTCTCAGGGTTTGGTCTAGCTTCGGGACAACTAGGTTCTGTTGTTGGAGTCCTTATTGTGATTCCAGTACTTGCTATGGGAGGATTTTCTGGAAGTCCTAGGCTAGACGCATTTGCTATTATGCTCCTACTTTTTACTCTTTGTGTAATTCCTGCACTTATATTACTTAAAGATAAAAATCCAAAACCTCAACCACAACTTTTACATCAGAGCTTTAAACAATCACTTAAAAATGGATACAATGAAGCAAAGAAATTCCCTGGAGTATTACCACTACTACTTTCATTTTATTTATTTTCAGATGCTATTATGACGGCGATACTTTACTTTGGTATTTTCTTAGAGAAAGTTTTACATGTTAACGACACTACAAAGTCCTATATGTACTTGATGGTTACACTTGGATTTTCTATCGGAGCGCTACTTGCAGGTTGGCTTTCAGATAAATATAATCGAAAAAAAGTATTAATATTTTGCTTAATTCCAAACGCGGTTTGTATATTTACAGTGGCATTTGTCACCAATGTGAATCTCGCTTACCTCCTATACCTTATACTAGGAGCAACAATAGGAAGTGTTTTTGTGGCATCAAAAAGTTATCTTACTTCACTGATTTCAGTTGAAAAACAAGGAACTATTTTTGGTCTATACACTTTTTCAGAAAAGGCGGCTTCAATTATCGGCCCTCTTATCTGGCTCTTCGTGATATCACAGATACCAGGAGCGCTTGGCTATCGTGTTGCACTTTTCGTTCTCGGACTCTGTACTTTATGCGCAATTATCCCTCTTCTTTATAAGAAAAAAGTCGACACTTTCAATCAGTAACTTTTTAACGTATATTGTATACATGGATTACATAACTTACGAAGAATTTAAAAAGCTTGATATTCGAATCGGAACTATCCGTGCCATTGAGCCTGTACCCGAGACAGATAAACTACTTAAATGTATGGTTGACTTCGGCGAGACACAATTACGACAGATTATTTCTGGTATTCACGAATTTTATCCCGAGTACGAAAAACTTATTGGCAAGCAGGTACTATATATAGTGAACTTAGAACCTAGGATGATAAAAGGATATGAAAGCCAAGGAATGCTGATGGCAGTGGACGGTATAGATGGGAAGCCCGTATTCCTAGTACCAGAAATTGAAGTTAATGCCGGAGCACACGTACGATAATATGATTGAACTCATACCTACTATCAAAGCACTTGGGCTGATTGGTATATTTTTGGTAATTTTTTCTGAGTCAGGGTTACTTTTTGGAGTTTTCTTTCCCGGAGATTCTCTGCTTTTTAGTGCGGGATTGATAGCATCAGGTGGGTTCTTCAATATAAATACCTTAATAATTGTTTGTATGATTGCTGCTATTTTGGGTGATAGCGCAGGTTATTGGATGGGAGTAAAAGTAGGAAGAAAAATTCTCTATCGAGATAATATACCATTCTTGAGAAAAAAATATGTTGAGAAAGCTGAAGCTTTCTACCAAAGGTATGGAGTCGTTACAATAATAATTGGTAGATTTATCCCAATTATTCGAACTCTCGCCCCTGTCATCGCTGGAGTAGGCAAGATGCATTATCGAACGTTCGTTTTTTATAATATAATAGGAGGTATTCTCTGGGTTCTACTTCTTACTTTATCAGGCTATTTCTTGGGTAAAGTAATTCCAAACCCAGATTCTTATATTTTACCTATCATAATTGGTATTGTTTTCATGTCCTTTCTTCCACTGGTTTATAAGTATATACGTTGGCTATTCCGAAGGGACTCGTAATTTCTACTATCTGCTTTTATAACCAGTACAACTAGCGTATAATATAAACGTATGAAGCAACCTTATAGTCGCTACTTTCCTACGCCATCATTTTTGGCAATGAATTCATGCGCACTTGATATTTCTGATCAGTCTATTAAATATGGGGAACTTGTAGCAAAGCCTCATGGTCTTCGTCTGGGCCGATTTGGTCATACAAAAATTCCTCCTGGAGTGATAACTTCAGGAAAAATTGAGAATGAAGCCGAACTTGTTCGCATACTAAAAGACTTGGTTAAAAAGGAATCCCTGCGCTTTGTTCGCATATCACTCCCAGAAGAACAAATGTATTTATTTACTCTCGCTCTACCCAAATCCACTTCAAGTAATTTATACGAAGCAATACTACTACAACTCGAAGAGCACATACCTCTGAAAGCTATTGATACAATTTTTGACTATGAAATAGTTACTGAAAATGATCAGAATGTCTTTGTCCAAGTTCTTGCTATTGCTACAACTACAATGGAAAGCTATCTTTCTGTCTTTAAACAGTCTGGACTCGTCCCGCTATCGTTTGAGCTTGAAGCCCAAGCTATTGCAAGAGCCGTGATACCTTTTAATGATCCAAGTCCAGTTATGATTGTCGACTTTGGATCTGCCCGTACTGGAGCATCGATTGCCCATAATGGGAAGGTGTTCTTTACGACAACTCTTGATATTGGAGGTGTAGCTATTACTAATATGATAGCCAAAAATTTCAATATTTCTTTTGAGGAAGCTGAGAAAATGAAATTGTCGTACGGACTGACGAGTACACTAAATGCTGATGATATATTTCCAAGCATTTTAAATGGTATCTCAGTCCTGCGCGACGAACTCAACCGCCACTATATATATTGGAAGACTCATGAGGACGATGGGTATAAACATGAAAAACTCGACCGGATCATACTTTGCGGAGGGGATGCAAATCTTACTGGCCTGTCAAATTATCTTCAAGCAAGCATGATGATAAAAGTTGAGAATGCCAACGCTTGGGTGAATATTACTGAGATGAGGACGTCCGTACCTTCTATATCTCTTGAAGAATCATTTGGTTATGCGACGGTGCTCGGACTTGCTTTGGCTGACTATATACAAAAGCCACAATCTATAATTAACGTGCTTCCTAAGGCAGAGAAAAAATTATTGCGTCACAATTATTGGATGAGGTTTTCAACTGCTATATTGTCGTTCCTAACTTTTTCTTTTATAGTATCTGTATTATTAATCTTACCCTCATATTTCTTTTCCATTTCGAAGTCAAAAATAGCAACAGACAGGCTTGAAGCTTTCAATCTTGCTAATCCAGAGATTGCGACAGAAAACCTAGATAAATCTATCAAGGATATAAATACAAAACTAGCTCTCCTGTCTTCTAAAGGATCTGGGGTAACTCCAAGTGAAGTAATACTAAAAGATCTAATCCTAAATTTACCAAAAGGGATAACTCTTTCGCAAATATTTTATAATGAGGACACAGGGGGTGCTCGCAGTATTAATATCCGTGGGCAAGCATCCGACCGTGTAACACTACGAAACTTTAAATCAGCGCTTGACGGTAATCCTAATATAGCTTCTTCCAATCTTCCTATTTCTGACTTTCTAGAAAAGTCTAATATAAATTTCTCTATATCTATAATACTTAAATAATATGTTTAAAAATCGCACAATCCTAATACTCATACTATCCATTGTCACGACTCTCCTTGCTCTTGGGACACTGATATTTTTCTTTAGAATGGTGAAGAATAAAAATCAACACACATCGGCATTACTAACTACACTTGCAAACAAAATGTACCAAAAGCAAAATGCTCAAGCTCTGACAAAAAAGATGGCTGATATCGAAGAGACTCGTTCAACTATTAATAGTTACTTTGTCGATTCTAAAGAAATAGATTCTTTTATAAGTTATCTAGAAAATTTAGGTACAAGCGCAGGGGCAGAAGTTAAGGTTGATAAGTTTGATACCTCTACAACAAAAAATATACTAATCGTAAGAATAACAGCCAAAGGAACATTCTCGAGTATTATGAGAACACTCCTACTACTCGAAAATGCCCCCTATAAAATCGATATTACTAGGACTTATTTAGATCAGCAATTAGGACAAACAATTTCGGACACAAAAGACCCAACTAAAAAACAGATTATATCTGCACCAATCTGGCAATTAGAAGTATCATTTAATATCTTGACGTCTTATTAAATATCTCAAATGAAAAATATCCTAGATAAAATAAAAAATATATTTACTAGTAAGAAAAGACTAACGTCTAGTGTTGTCGACCCACATAAACACTGGACAATGCTTCTATGGATATTCCTCGCTCTCGTTACTCTATTGATTGTATTTAGTTTTTATCTCCTCTATGAGGTAAAGAACGAACAAATTTTCCAGGTTACCCCAACTATTGAAGATAATTCAATCAAATTAAAAGAGACGCTACTAAATGAAGTAACTGAATCTTTTAACCAAAAAAATAAAAAGGAAGCTGAACTCAAAGCCAATCCTCCTTCGTTTAAGGATCCGAGTATATAAGAGTTTTGGTGGTCACGTATAATTCTGTGTCACTGGTAAGGTAATCTCGCCAACGGCGCGTGATTGGTGGTTTTGAAAGCAAAACATCACCAATCTTTCGATTCCTACACGCAAGCAAAGTAGTTTACTTGCTCAGTTTCAACAATCAAAAAACGGGTAAGTATACCCATTTTTTTGATTGTGCCCCTGGTAGGAATCGAACCTACATCGACGGCTTAGAAGTCCGCAGTTCTATCCATTGAACTACAAGGGCATGCATCTTACACATCTAAGATAGCATTTTGAGCTTATTTTAGAAAGCCGGATTAGAGTATACCAGACTCTTGACTTTTGTCTACATTAATGTATAGTGAGGCAAAATAAACTCAAATTAAACACGTTGCACCATGAAACAAATAATTCACTTTCTGCTTGCAGTAGTAACAATTACTGCAACCACCAGTTGCTTTTCTGTTAAAAAAGGCCAAAAGTCTAAGCCCGGCATTGCGGTTGATTCAACAAGCACAGTAAACAGTGACTACACCGTATTAAACCAGAGTCATGTTGATGATGGTCAACTGACCGATATCGACCTCGACTCAATGACCTACTTCCTTAGCGGACAGGTTAACATTCAGAAAACCACTTTAGAGAAATCAAAATCAATTGGGGGTGGAGCATTGGTGATCACTGAAAGATCAAGAAATATAGTAAGGACCATACCGGCATACCAGGTTGGCACCTTTGTAGATGTCCAAAGGGATGAAAAAAATCCAGACCTGGTTGACTATTTGAAAATTTCGTTTGACATAGACGATGAAATTTTTGAAGTATGGTTTTCCCGGAACGGAGATGGCAGTTACTCGCCATTTCCAGACGAAGACCAAAAAAATCAAGGCTACAGCATGAATGTTGTCGGGGAATGCAAGCTACTCATTTATTATAAAAAGAAAACACAACCTGTTTCTGATAAAAAAGTAGCACAAGGAAACACTGGCGGATCGTCAGTGACACCTACAGCACCCGCAAAACCTAACAATAAAGGCAATCTTCCGCCTTTGAAAAAAAACTAAAAAGAGAAGAAATTCATATATTGAATCCGACCACTCATACTGGCCGGATTTTTTTATGGGTTCTGATATAGGATTGAAATATACAGAAAATATGATAGGATGATCATATTCGCGCGATTAGCTCAGTTGGTAGAGCAACCCGTTTACACCGGGAAGGTCGCAAGTTCGAGTCTTGCATCGCGCACATGAAGATTACAATATTATACGAAGACAAGAACGTAATGGTGATAGACAAGCCGGCTGGAGTATCTGTGCACCCTGATGCCAAAACAACTAAAGAGAAAACCGTTACAGATTTTATTATTGAACACGACAAGTCCATAGCCAAAGTCGGTGAGCCTATGGAAGTAGAGTATGAAGGTAAAAAGATAAAAATACTTCGCCCTGGAATAGTACATCGTCTAGATAAAGAAACTTCTGGTGTGCTAATCATTGCTAAAAATCAAAAATCTTTTGATTCTCTAAAAGAGCAATTCAAAAGCCATAAAATAAAAAAGATCTATCGTGCTTTTGTGTATGGGTATGTTCCTGACCCAAAGGCTTCACTTGCGACTGGTAAAAAAGGAATTATAAATGTACCTATCGGTCGCTCTCCTCGAGATATACGTATGTGGACAGCAGGTCGCGGAGCTCGCCCACCACTGCGTGAAGCTACAACTGAGTACGTAATACTTGGACGATTTACAGATAACCAGAAAAACCTGCCTGCCGGTAGGCAGGGAAAGAATGAGGTCGAACACCAATTCTCTTATGTAGAAGTTTATCCAAAGACTGGTCGCACTCATCAGATTCGCGTCCATATGCGCTATATAAATCATCCAGTAGTGTCTGACCCACTATATGGCGGAGCCAAAGAAAAAGCCTTAGGAATGAAGCGCCTTGCTCTCCACGCTTACTCTATAACTTTTCGCACATTAGATGGTAAAGAAGTAACAATAGAGGCGCCACTCCCAAACGACTTCAAGAAGGCAGTAAAAAGCTACCTAAAACCTTAGGTTTCTTGCTTAAAATAGCTATATATGATAAAGTGGGCCCTATGGTAACAGCGGAATTAACTAAAAAACAATTTACTTCAGTAGATCAAGCGAGCCGGAAATCTCTCGATTTTAAGGCAGGTGATACTATCCGTGTATGGAATAAGATTCAAGAAAAAGGTAAAACTCGCCTCCAAGCTTTTGAGGGCCTAGTTCTTGCTCGTAAACATGGCACCGAAAGCGGAGCTACTTTGACTGTACGCAAAGTCACATCAGGAGTTGGAGTTGAACGTATTTTTCCACTTTATTCTCCCAATATAGACAAAATAGAAGTTCTCCGTCACTCAAAAACTCGCCGAAGCAAACTCTACTATATACGTACAAAGGCTGTGAAGGAAGTGAAGAAAAGATTAAAGAGTGTCACTCTTTCAAAAGAAGAGTCGGCTGAAGCATCAACTAAAGTAGAATAATAATAATGCCCAGGTGTTGAAACTGGTAGACATTTATCCTTGAGGTGGATAAGCCAGCAATGGCGTGGAGGTTCGAGTCCTCTCCTGGGCACAAAGGTTATATTTCTAGTATAATATCTAGGCATGATTACATTCCTACTCTATATCTTAGTTTGGATACTTATAATAATATTCTTAGTATCTCTTATCCTTTTTATAATAATGATGATTTCTGGGTATCGTGCCAAAGTTCCATTTGTGCCAGTTCCGAATTCAATACTCAAAGATATTTTCAAAGCTCTTAATATAAAGGATGATAGTATACTATATGATCTTGGTTGTGGTGAAGGACGTGTACTTTTTTATATATCACGACTAGTTCCAAAAGCTAAATACATCGGCATAGAGAATAGCACATTTCCGCTCATTCTTGCTCGAGTGCGGGCGTGGTGGCACAGAAAAGTAACAGGTAAAAAAATAAATATAATAAATAGTGATTTTTTTAATCACGACCTTTCTGACGCTACGCATATATTCACCTATCTATATCCAAACGTTATGGACGATCTTTTACCAAAGTTGGATAAGGAACTAAAAAAGGGAACTAGATTAGTATCGGTTACTTTTAAATTTACAGCTAAACAACCATCCTCTGAGATAGACTTGAAAAGAGGCAAATATCAACTAGCACAAAAGATGTATGTCTATGAATTTTAGCTTGAAATGATATACTATAATAATGATCAATGATGAACTTATTGCCTATATTCAGACTCAAACTCGAAAAAATATTTCAAAAGATACAATTGTATCCAAACTGACAAATACTGGATGGCATGCAGATGATATTGATGAAGCTTTTCGCAAACTCACACCACCTAAAATAGTAGAAAATCCTACTACTCCAACAGTAAATAAAGCACCTGTCATATCAGATGGCCCTGACTTATACAGAGAACTACCAGGGCGTGACGAACCTGGGGCCATGAATTTAGCCGAGGTCCTTGGAGGTTCTGCTCTACAAAACGAGCCAGGACCAATAAAACCGATATTTAGTACAAGTTTCAGCGAAGCAAATCCTAAAAATCCAACCCCATCTTACTATATACCAGATAATGTCACACCAAGCGATAAGAAGAAGGACGAAAAAAATGAAACCAATATAAATTTCGGAGTTATGAGGCCGAAATTAGTACAAGTACCTCCATCTCAAATACCGAATCCTCCTACTCTTCCACCAAGCCCTTCGTTTAGCCAACCAAAGCCACAAAATTCTGATGGAGAATTTCTACCATCGTTAAAGCCTAAAACTGTGTCCAGTGCCATAGAATTAAAAGATTTCAAACTGAATGAAGATAAAGCATCTACTCCTTCTGTGATACCTCAAAATGCCATTCTTCATTCTTATCCACAAATACTGTCTTCGTCGGTGGATGCTCAGGAGTCATTTTTTACTAGAAAGAAAAAATCACTACTAAAGATATTAATAATAGTATTAATAATAAGCTTCATTAGTGGCGCTATATTTGTATTTGCAAATAATTATATAAAGCTACCATCTTTCAACTTTCCATTTATAAAAAAAGACCCCAAAGTCCTCCTTGCTAATGCCCCGACTATATTAAGTAGTTTGAAATCATACAAAATAGAGACAGTAGTCACTTTATCTACTCCACCATTTGCTGACATTACCAACGGTTTAGTTAGTGGAGAGGCAGTCCCGTCCCATCAAAGAGATTCTATATCTCTAAGTGCAAAAGGTAGTGTAAATAATAATAACCAATCAACGCCTACGTTTGATTATCTAGCAAACATAAGAAGTTCACTTCTTAAAAATGATATTTCTTACGGTATTAAATATATAGATAATAAAGTATTCATTACGATGCCTAACTTAGTAGCCTTCTTAGGTAGCAACGCACCAAAAGAAAGCGTCGTCGTCACTGATCAAACCCAAACTGACTCCATGGTCGGATTGTTACCGGTGAATATTCAATCAAAAGCAGAGAAAGTAGATATTAATAAGTTTTTATCAACAATATTACCGTCATATATAACCGATGAAACAGCGTCAATATTTAAGGATTTTGTTTTAGAATCAAGTGTTCTTGAGAAAGATCCAGAAAAAATTCATGGCGTAGAGGCGTACTATTATGTGCTAAATTCTAGTAGACCTTCTCTAAAAAAACTCCTCAATAGTTTTGCTGTTATTTTTGCTAAAAATTTATCGTCCAATGATAGTAGCTACCTGAGTGATCTCGCAGGATCTATAACAATAGACAATCTAGGAGTGTGGATAGGGAAAGATGATAGTAATATTCACCAATACGAATTCACTCTCTCAGCTCCGCTCTCGAAGGTAATTGGTTTAGAAGACAAGGGGATAGCTGGTAATACCGTAAGCCTTAACTGGAAGACAACATACTATGACTTTGATATTACAAACAATATTGAAATTCCTCAGACAGCAATAACAACGTCAGATTTCATAAAATCCATCAAGGATATGGAAATAAAAAATCTTATATATGACTTCAAACCAGCTGCGGACACTCTACATAATGCCATCGGTAGTTTTGGAAAACGTAGTAATATAAATGGAAGCTGTACAACCCCCACTTCTGGTTCGCTGTTTTCTCCAGTCGGACACCCTAAAGGTGCAAATAATGCAGTCAGTAATATATCAAGTGTTATAACTGGAATCTTAGATAAGAATAGTGGAGTGCTTTCTTGTTATTCAACCCCAAATGCTTGGGCACTTTCTCTACCACTTGTAAGTAACCCAAATTCATTCTTTTGTTTAGATAGCACAGGGACAACTGAAATATTAAATACTTCACTTACTAGTACAGCCTGTAAATAATATGCATATTTTTCTCGTGAATTTTATCAGTTTGCTAGGTTTGTTTGGATTTTGTTTATCATTCTACTTATTTTCTAAAAAAAAGAAAAAAAAGAAATTGATATGTCCAATGAAATCAAACTGCGATACAGTTATACACTCCGATTATTCTAAAATTCTTGGTATACCAGTAGAAGTTCTTGGTATGATCTACTATGCCCTGGTTGGTAGTTCCTATAGCATATTGTTTGCTCTCAATATTTGGACCACGCCGATTGCTCTGGTATTACTTGGAGTCAGTATGTGCGCTCTACTATTCTCAGCATATCTCGTGTCTTTACAAGCGTTTATTATTAGACATTGGTGTACTTGGTGTTTATTCTCAGCTCTCAATTCACTCGTTATCTTTATCCTCTCCTACCTACATTTATATACGTATTAAATTAATAGATCCTAGATTTATAAGTCATTTTCTGGTATAACAGGGTAATCCGACGAAGCTCGGATATTATGGTGCCTATAGTGTAATGGTTAGCACTAGAGTTTGTGGAACTCTCAGTTCGGGTTCAAATCCCGGTAGGCACCCCAATCATTTTTTTCTATGAAAGATTTTTTAGTTATTATAATCTGGATGAGTTGCGGAGTTACTTTCGAAGTATTAAACTAGAAATAGTATCAGAAAATATTGTTAATTCAGGAAGAACAAACTGGATTAACGTTATAAGTAAAAAGACAAGTTAGCACTATACTATATAATAAAAAAGCTGATCATTTTGAATCCAACTTGATATATAAGAGATGTCTGACATTATTATAATTTTCATCACTTCACTCATAGCAACCCTACTCTCCTCCATGTCTGGTGGTGGCGCTTCAGTGATCACTATACCAGTTATGATGTGGATGGGGATATCGTTTCCACTTGCATTATCTGCCCAAAAATTTTCTTCTATATTTTGGATGTTGCCGGCTTCGCGTAATTATTTAAAGGACCGCAAAATTGACTGGAAATTTATCTTACTTTTCAGCCTTCTAGGATTACTTGGGGTTTATATTGGAGTCACTTGGGTATTGAAAGTGGACCAAAGAGCCATGGAATTATTTATAGGTACCCTTATCCTTGCTCTAGTTGTATATACGTTCCTAAGGAAAAATGTTGGATTGAGAGAAGAAAAAATATATTCAAAATTTAAAAAGACACTTTCATATCTATTTGCGCCAATATTAGGATTCTATGAATCTATTTTTGGCTCAGGGAATGGTATTATGTTTGCTATTGTCACTCTAAAAACAAGAGGTTTTGATTTTGTAGATTCGCTTGGTTATTATTACTCCGTGGCATTTCCATGGCAAATATTTACTGCAGCTCTATTCATACACAAAGGCTATTTTAGTTCTGAGGTGATAATTCCTACGGTTATAGGATCGCTGATAGGTGGGTATGCTGGTTCTAAGTATGCGAAGTATAAGGGTAATAAATTCATCAAACTCATGTTCGTATTTGTTGGCACGATTTTAGGGGTAAAGTTATTGATTGGATTTTAAGGTCAAGTTTTACTCCATACTGTATTTTGAAATAGTCTAGAAGTTGCTATAATGCCATATAGCAGGCGCGCCCCATGAAAAGCTCACTCAAGAAAAATAAAGAAAAAACTAAATTAAAAAAGCCCAAGCTTGTAATGGTTAGTGGTGGTTTCGATCCAATACATCATGGGCATGTGCGATATTTCCATGAAGCAAAGAAATTGGGGGATAGGTTAGTGGTTGTTATAAACAACGATCATTGGATCAAACTTAAAAAGGGTAAAGGATTTATGAGTGCTAAAGATCGCGCAGAAGTAATACGTGGGCTTCGTGATGTCGACAGTGTAGTAATATCTAGCCACAAAAAAGGTACGAAAGATATAAGTGTTTGCGAAGATATTAAAAAAATCAGACCAAATATTTTTGCTAACGGTGGTGATAGATTTGCTAATAACGTACCTGAATTTAAAATTTGCAGAGATTTAGGAATCAAGATGGTTTTTAATATTGGTAAAGGAGGCAAAGTTAGAAGTTCCTCAGATTTGCTCAGAGAGTATTCAAAATATCTAAATAATAAAAAATGAAACTTGGACCACTATATATTCCGAAACAGATTTTAATATTATTACTTTTGGCTGTGATATTAAATCTGGCTCGAGTTGCTATCTTCGATTCTTTATATTTTATCTATTTGTTATGGAATATATTCTTGGCCATATTGCCTTTCATCGCAAGTTCACTATTACTAAACTATTTTAACAACAAGAGACTTACTAAAATCACATTCACAATAGGTTTTGTAGCATGGCTGTTACTATTACCGAATGCACCATATATAGTAACCGATATGATTCACCTTGGACGTGGAAGGAGTGCCATACTTCTATACGATACATTCCTCTTATTTAGTTCTGCTTGGGCAGGGCTTCTTTTAGGCATATACTCTATATCACACATCGAGAAGATAATTAAGTCTAAATATTCAAGTAAAGTAACATCTATACTTGTCGGGTTTATTATCTTATTAACTTCCTTTGGGGTGTATCTCGGTAGATTTTTGCGTTTCAATAGTTGGGATGTTATATCTGACACGTCATTTTTATTTAAGAATCTATGGAGTGTTGTCTCTAACCCAAATGAATATATAGATGCTTATCTTTTTACGGGTCTCACTTTTCTTTTCATCTTTGTATCTTATAGAGCTTGGAAGTATACACAAATAGAGCCAAAGAGTAATATCTAGTTTAGTATTTTTTATGTTATAATAAAGATATTAATAACACCTAATATTATTTATATATGAATCATATTCAATATGAAGAGGCTCCCTTTGCAAAGTTTATCTTTGGCAATACAAAAATGTCTTGGTTCTGGTTACTGGCTCGAGTATATGTAGGGTGGGAATGGTTTCATGCAGGTTGGACTAAGTTTGCTGGCACAGGCTGGGTTGGTGACGGAGCCGGTAATTCTATCTCAGGGTTTGTAAAAGGCGCTCTGGCAAAAACTACAGGAGCTCACCCAGATGTGCAAGGTTGGTATGCAACATTTCTTGAAAATGTAGTTTTACCCCATGCTTCATTTTGGTCACACTTAGTTGTATATGGTGAGATTCTTGTTGGCGCTGCTCTCATACTTGGGATATTTACAGGTATCGCTGCATTTTTTGGACTCTTCATGAATCTGAACTTTATGCTTGCAGGAGCATTAAGTACAAACCCAATTTTATTTACACTAAGTATAGGGTTAGTATTAGCTTGGAAGATAGCAGGGGAATTTGGAGTCGATCGTTACTTATTGCCTGCACTTGGCACATATTGGCAACCTGGAAAGCTTTTTAAACCCAATAATATCTGACCCATATACAATCTAGGTGTGATATAATCTCAATATGGCAGGTAAAATTGACATTTATCAAGAAGAAAGACCTTGGGGGAATTTTCGCAAATTTACAGATAATACTCCTTCGACGGTGAAAATAATAACTATTAAACCCAACGAAGAATTGAGTCTACAGAGCCATGAGAAAAGGTCAGAATTCTGGCGTGTAATATCTGGTAGTGGAGTTTGGGAGATTGACGGAGTCAAGCACGATTTTAATATTGGTGACGAAAAACTACTTCCAACTTCTGCAAAGCATAGAATCATTGCTGGCAAAGATGGTATTTCTATCCTTGAGATATCAGTAGGTGAATTTGACGAAGAAGATATTGTGCGTTATGAGGATAAATATGGACGGGTATAAATTATGGCAAAGATAATTAAAAAAATAAAAACTAAAAAAACACCCAAAAAAAGTCCACTAAAAAAGCGTGTCACTAAAACTGTAATTAAAAAATCAAAAGTTAAAATAAAATCTAAGCCCAAAAAGGTAGTTCTTAAAAAAAGAATTTCAAAAAATTTACCAGTAAAGCTCGAGCGCAATATTAACAATCCGATAATCAAACCAAGTTTCTATCCATGGGAATCTAAAGCGACATTTAATCCAAGTGCGTTTGAATCCAACGGCAAGATTCATATTGTATATCGCGCTATAGGTGAAGACGATTCATCTGTGATCGGTTATGCTTCAAGTTATGATGGTTTAAATATTGAAGAGCGACCAACACATTCCATATATCAAAGATTTCATCAAGTAGTAAAAATAGGCGAACCAATAGACTATATCTCTGGTGGTGGCTGGGGTGGTGGTTGCGAAGATCCTAGGCTGACACTTCTAGAAGATACGGTCTACATGCTCTACACTGCATTTGATGGTTGGGGTTCTGTACGTATTGCTATGACCTCGATAAAACTTGAAGATTTCAAGAAAAAAAAGTGGAATTGGGAAAAACCAGTAACTATTTCACCTCCAGGTGAAATCAATAAAAACTGGGTTCTTTTTCCTGAAAAAATAAATGGTAAGTTTGCAATCCTACATAGTATATCCCCAGAAGTCATGATTGAGTTCGTAGATAACTTAAATTATTTCAATGGAAAGAATTTTATATATAGTATTAATCAATCAGACCCTCGCTGGCAGTTGCGCGAAAAAGGCATAAGAGGGGTAGGCCCATCGCCAATTAAGACAAAATTGGGCTGGCTAGTCCTATACCATGCTATAGAAGATAATGATCCCAACCGCTATAAACTCTTTGCTATGATTCTCGACAAGAATGACCCGACAAAAATACTTTATCGATCAAAAAAGCCAATCCTAGAGCCAGATGCCTATTACGAAAATGAAGGATACAAAAGTGGTGTGATCTACTCGTGCGGAGCAGTCATTAAAGACGGTACATTTTTTGTTTATTATGGTGGGGCTGATATGGTCACATGCGTTGCCTCTATAGAACTTGATGAATTATTAGAAAGTTTAAAGAAAGATAAATTTGTAAAACTTAGAAATAATAAACTACAGAGAGTTCTATAGATATGTACGTTACTAAAAGATCAACTCATAACCCTATACTCATTCCTAATCGAGATCACTATTGGGAGGCGTTCGCGACTTTTAATATGTGCCCGATAAAGAAAGGTAAAACAACTTATGGATTATATCGGGCTATTTCGGCAGTAGACCACATGGCTATCCAACAGCAAGTATCTACTATTGGTATAGGCAAAAGTAAGGACGGCGTTCATTTCGAAGAACGTAAACCATTTATAACACCGACCGAAGAATGGGAGGCACATGGTTGCGAAGATCCTAGAGTAACGTACTTCGAAGGAAAGTATTATATATTTTATACAGCGTTATCGAGGTATCCATTTGGGCCGGAGGGGATCAAAGTTGCCGTAGCTGTGTCAAAAGATTTAAAGAATGTCGACGAACGTCACTTCGTCACACCATTTAATGCAAAAGCCATGACGCTCTTCCAAGAACGTATCAATGGTAAGATCACTGTTATATTTTCTGCCCATACAGATAGTCCTCCAGCAAAAGTATGCATTGCGCAATTTGATAATATCGAGCAACTTTGGGATCTGGATTTCTGGGAAGAATGGGTTAAAGATATCGACAAATATGCTGTAGATTTCCGTCGTAACCCATACGACCACTTAGAAATTGGTGCACCTCCATTACTTACGAAATACGGTTGGCTTCTAATATATTCACATATTCAAAATTACTTTCAATCCCCAGAGAGGCTCGATCGCATTTTTGGCATAGAAGCACTCTTGCTTGATATCAGCGATCCAACAAAAATTTTAGGCAGGACAAAAGGACCGATATTAGCACCAGAAGAGTCGTACGAGATGTCAGGCTATGTAGGGAATGTTGTCTTTCCAACTGGTGCACTTATAGAGAAAGATACACTAACTATTTACTACGGTGCTGCCGATACTACCACTTGCTCTGCACATTTGAATTTAACCGACCTGATTTCCACCATGGCAGATCTAACTTCAAATGATTGGAAGTTCAAGCGTGCACCTACTAACCCTATAATATCTCCTAGAGAAGAGTTTAAATGGGAATCCAAGGCAACTTTTAATCCAGCGGCAATTTATCTCGGCGGTCAAACACACATTTTGTATCGAGCGCTGTCAGACGATAATACTTCGTCTATCGGCTATGCAACAACAAAGGACGGTATTAATGTAGTTGATCGTTTAGATGCCCCAGTTTATGTGCCTCGTGAAGATTTCGAATTAAAAAAAATTGGCGGTGGTAACTCTGGGTGTGAAGATCCACGACTGACCAAGATAGGTAAGAATATTTATATTTGTTATACATCTTATGATAGTATTGGGCCACCGCACGTAGCCATATCTTCGATATCTGAGAAAGATTTTATGGCTCACAGGTGGAATTGGGATAAACCAATTCTAATAACACCAGCCGGCTTCGACGATAAAGATGCTTGTCTGTTCCCAAAGAAGTTTAAAGAAGGTTACTTCATCATTCATCGTGTCGGCAACGACATATGTGGTGATTATCTAAAGTCGCTTGATTTCAAGAAAGATACTGTAAGTAAGTGCATACGAATATTGAGTCCACGCTCAAATTTATGGGATAGTGCTAAAGTTGGAGTAACTGCTCCACCAATTAAAACAAAGTATGGATGGTTAATGCTCTATCATGGTGTATCGAAAAGCCATGGGACCTATCGTGTGGGGGTGGTGTTACTTGACCTAAAAGATCCTGGCATAGTTCTTGCTCGCGCTACAGATGCTATATTTGAACCAGAAGAATTATATGAAAAAATAGGCGTTGTGAGCAACGTCGTTTTCCCTTGTGGTATGGTTATAAAAGATGACACAATATATATATACTATGGTGGTGCAGATAAGGTTGTCGGAGTAGCTACTATGAAGCTATCTATTATCATCGATGCGCTAGTTCACGGAGTAAAATTCAACTATAAATAAAATTACGCAAGGGCCATAGGTGTTGCCATTTTTGATTTGAAAAAGAAGTAACTAATGATTAGGAATGTAACTACAGGAGAGACAAGAGCAGGTATATGAACTCCAAATCCGTCGGCGACCATAATGATACCAAGTGCAAATATTGAATACATTGCACCATTTTTCAAGTACATATATTTTTTAATTCTCTCAATATTTCCAATTGTAAGTTTACGAAGTACGAATGCACCTATACCATTACCAATAAGTATAAGGGGGATAGAAAGTGTGAATGCAAATGCTCCAAGCACTCCATCGATAGAGAATGTTGCATCTATTATTTCAAGATATAAGATCTTGGACATATCACTCATATTACTTTTACCTTCAACAAGTTCTCGTTCTACCTTCTCGGCGTTCTCTTTAAATCCATGAGTAATGAAAAATGCAGTAGATCCTATAACAGCACCAAAAGCAAGCATAGGGCTTATTTTCATCGCATGCCATACTATTGCTGCAAGTATTACAGATACTGTAGCAAAGAACCACACCCCGTGTTTCTGAAAGAATTTTTCTCCAAAGAGCCCAAAGTTCTTTTTTTCAAGAAATAACCAATGGAAGAATAAGAATATTAAGAAAATTCCACCACCCATAAGTAGAACTGGAGCAGCAGATTCTATGGCTTTATAAACCGCAGGGTCATTGGAGAATGTAGCTGTAAGAGCTCCAATAGGGCCTATTCCTGGAGTTGCTCCCCATATAATGGCCCAAGGTAGTAATCCGCGTACGAGAAATACAGCGATGAAGAAGCCCCATAGTAAGAACCATCGACGAGCTTTTTTACCCATCGTTCCTAGGACTTCTGCATTTATTACTGCATTATCGATGCTAGAAACAATCTCAAAAAGGCATAGCCCCAGGACTGTAACTATCATTGTTCCAATTTCCATAGGGTTAGTATACTATATGTATATATGAATACAGAAGCCCGCCAGTGTCAGAACTGCAAAAACTCCTTTAATATTGAGCCGGATGACTTTTCGTTCTACGAGAAAATGAAGGTTCCACCACCGACTTTTTGCCCAATGTGCCGTACGCAGAGGCGTTGGGCTTTTCGGAATGAACGTGGGCTCTATAAAAGAAAGTGTGATTTCAGCGGCAAAGATATATTTTCAATGTACTCACCCGATTCTCCTGTGAAAGTTTATGATAGAGATATTTGGATATCAGATGCATGGGATCCAATTGACTACGGTCGCGATATTGATTGGTCAAAACCATTTTTATCTCAGCTTTACGAACTTATGCTCGAAGTACCATTTAAGTCAAATAATGTTATACGTGGCGTTAATAGTGATTACTCTAACAATGCGACTGATCCAAAGAACTGTTATCTTGTTTTCAACACAACTGTTCCTGAAGACTGCATGTATTCAAATGGACTTAATTATTCTAGGGAATGCGTGGATGTTTCTCATGTATCAAAATGCGAAAGCTGCTATCAGAGCTTCTGGTTAGGGTCATGTTATCGATCACATTATTGTTCGCAGTGTGTAGATTCTAGTGATTTGTGGTTTTGTAAGGATTGTCAGGGTTGTATGAACTGTTTCGGATCAGTGAACCTTAGAAATAAAAATTACCATTTCTTCAATGAGCCACTTTCAAAAGAAGATTATGAGGAAAAAGTAAAAGAGTATAAACTACATACTAAAAATGGTATAGAAAAAGCCCTAGAAGAGACACGTAAGTTTTGGAAAAAGTTTCCCAACAAGAATCACCAAGGCATCAAGAATCTTGACTGCACTGGATCGTACGTTAGTAATTCAAAAAACGTAAAAGATTCATTCCTTGTTCGTGAGAGTGAAAATATGCGCTACTGTCAATATATACAAGAGACCCCTGGATCAAAGGACTGTTATGACTATTCTAACTGGGGCTGCGGGGCAGAACTCGTGTATGAGTCTATTTCTTGTGGCAATGGAGTTCAGAACCTAAAATTTACATGGCTGACTCAAGAGAGTACCCATGATGCCGAGTATACTATTGCATGCTTTGGATCAAGCTACTTATTTGGTTGCGTTGGGATTCGCAAGAAAGAATACTGCATACTAAACAAGCAATACACAAAAGATGAGTATCTGGATCTTATTGAAAAAATAAAGAAACACATGAATGATCTGCCTTATACTGATAAGAATGGAAATATTTACAGGTACGGGGAGTTCTTGCCTGCAGAAATGAGTCCATGGGCTTACAATGAAACAATTGCTCAAGAGTATTTTCCTTTAACAAAAGAAGAAGCCATTGCAAAAGGTTATAGATGGCGTGACCCGGATGTAAAAGACTATAAACCTACTTTACTTATAGAAAACGTTCCTACTGATATTACCAATGCAGATGATTCTATCACGAAAGAAATAATTGAATGTGCCCACAGAGGGGAATGCAATCAGGGTTGTACAAAAGCCTTTCGTATAATTGCTGACGAATTCGCTTTCTATAAAAAGATAGGAGTACCTCTGCCGATACTTTGCCCTGCCTGTCGTACTATGGAAAGACTAAAATTAAGACTCGGAGTTGAATTATATGATGGTACATGTATGTGCGGTGGGGTAGAATCTAAAGATGGAATTTATAAAAATCAAGTTACACACCCACATAGCGATGCACAATGCCATAATAATTTTAAAACTGGATTTAAGCCAGGCAGAGGCGATGTAGTTTACTGTGAATCTTGTTATCAACAAGAAGTGGATTAGTTTATGGAAACAAAGACTTGTGTCAAATGCAAAAATAGTTTCATTATTGAACCAGAAGATAAGGACTTATATTCTCGGCTTGGTGTACCGATTACGAATAAATGCTTTGAGTGTCGGAAGCAACATCTCTATGCATTCCGAAATGAAAGAAAGTTGTACAGACGCAATTGTGATCTATGTAGTAAAAGTACAGTCACTATATATTCTAAAGACAAACCCTTCAAAGTCTATTGCCCACCTTGTTTTTGGAGTGATAATTGGGATGCCAAGGATTACGCACAAGAGTTTGATTTCAGTAAACCATTCTTTGAACAATTTAGAGAATTACAACTAAAGGCTCCTCGCATGGCTCTTCTTACTAAAAATAGTGTTAATTCAGAATATACTAACCACTCAGGAGAGAATAAAAACTGCTATCTATCTTTTGCTACATTTGCCTCAGAGAATGTTCTTCATTCGTCTGATATTTGGAATAGGGGACAAGATATTATGGACTGCGCTATGATTACCGATTCGGCGACACTTTGTTATGAATGTGTTGACTGTGAGAAGATAAACAGTTGCCAGTTCTGCTTGTTAGTCAAAGAATCAAACAATTGTTCCTATTCTTATGACCTGAAGAATTGCAACGACTGCTTCTTATGCTACAACCTAAGGAATAAAAGTTTCTGCATTCTCAATAAACAATATACTCGAGAGCAATATCAAGAAGAGATCAAGAAATACGATCTCGCATCTAGATCATCTAGGAAGCTCCTATGGGAGGCCTTTATTGATATGATGACTAATTTTGCAGTTCATAAGGCGTATATTATAGAAAAATCTAGTAATTGCACTGGCAATATGCTCTATAATTCTAAGAATACAAAATATTACTTTGATGCCGAAGACGTGGAAGATTGTAGATATTCAGTTCAATGCCCTAATATGAAAGACTCTATAGATAACTATCACGTCGGCTTGCCAGTCACCCAATATGTTTATAGTAGCCACGGAGTTATTCGTTCGACAAACATTACTTGCTGTCATCTTAGTTACGACAATACATATATTTCATATTGTGATAGTTGTCAGAATAGTAATAATTTATTTGGATGTGTTTCGATTAAGAAGGGTTCGTATTGTATTTTGAATAAGCAGTACTCGAAAGAAGAATATGAAGAGTTAGTGCCTAAAATAAAAGAACATATGAAAAGTACTGGAGAGTGGGGCTCATTCTTTCCGATCAGTATCTCCCCAGTCTGTTACAATGAAACTCTTGCGCAGATACACATGCCACTTTCAAAAGACGAAGCACTCTCTCAAGGATTCACTTGGCAAGATGATTTAGAAGGTATATATGGAAAAGAAACTATAAAAGAAATACCCGACCTTATTAGTGATGTCGACGAGTCTATGGTAAAAGAAGTTTTAAAATGTTCAAACTGTAGTAAAAATTATAATATAATCCAAGCAGAACTAGAACTTTACCAAAGAATGAAAATTCCAGTTCCCGATCAATGCCCCGACTGTCGCTACATCAGCAGGATATCTTTGCGATTACCATATAAACTCTGGAGTAGGTCATGTATGTGTGATAAATCAAATCACGGACACCAAGGTAAATGTCCGAGTGAGTTTGAAACAAGTTACGCACCAGAGCGACCAGAGATTATATATTGTGAACAGTGTTATCAACAAGAGGTAATTTAGCTACTTTAGTTAAGTAAAGTGGGGTAGAAAAAGTAAAAATGGAAGACAAAAACGAAAAAAGAATATGTCAAAATTGTAAACAAGATTTTACTATCGAGCCGGACGATTTTTCATTCTATGAAAAAATGAAGGTCCCAGCGCCTACTTTTTGTCCAGAATGTCGATTTGTTCGACGTCTTAACTCAAGAAATGAACGCTCACTTTTTAAGACTATATGTGGCCTATGTAATAAAAGTACAATAACTATGTATAATCCAGTTGCTGGGTATATTGTATATTGCTCATCGTGTTACCAGAGTGATGCATGGGATCCCTTATCTTATGGTAAAGAATATGATTTCTCTAGACCTTTTTTTGAACAATATAGGGATTTATTGCAAATAGTACCCAAGAGGGCTGTTCATGGGATTAACCCTGGTAGAAATACAGAATATTCGAACTATATTTTCAATTCTACCGATGTGTTTCTTGCGTATTCAGTAGTGAGATCGGAAGGAATTTATCATAGTCGAGGAGTAGATATATCAAAACAATGTATTGATTGTACTAATATTAAAGAGTGTGAATCTTGTTATCAGATAGTTCAGGGAACAAGAAATTATGGTTCAAAATTCTTGGTTGATTCTAGAGACTGCATTGATTCTCAATATTTATATGACTGCGCGAATTGTTCTAGTTGCTTTATGTCGTCTAACCTCAGAAATAAACAGTATGTCTATAAAGGCGAGCAACTAACAAAAGAAGTATATCAAGAAGCAATAAAAAAATATAACATTGGTTCTTTTAAAGTAAAGACTCAATTGATGGCTGAGTTTAAAGAACTTATTGAAAACAAAACAATACATCGCTTTGCCAGAATTTTTAAATCAGTAGATTCAACTGGTGATTATATTGAAAATTCAAAAAGTGTTAAAAAATCATTTGAAGTTTTTGAAGCTGAGAACGCTAAGTATGGTTGGAGGTTAACAGATGGACCTACTGATATGTATGACGTAGCTGGTTCAGGTAAAAGTGAGTTATTATACGAAGCAGTTGGAGCCGCCTGGGGTTCAAGAAATTCATCATTCTTTATCGTAGGAAATGCGACAATTGATTCAAGTTATTGTGATTACTGTCTCAATGTCTCAAATATTTTTGGATCTGTAAGTTTAAGAAATGTTCAGTATGTAATTTTAAATAAACAATATACAAAAGAGGAGTATGAGATACTTATACCGAAAATCATCGAACATATGAAAACTATGCCCTATATAGATCAAAAAGAGAGAATATATAGTTATGGTGAATTCTTCCCTCAAATATGTGTTGCACACGCATACAATGAAAGTTTAGCTCAAGAATATTTTCCATTGTCTAAAGAGGAAGTTATTAGTAGAGGGTACTTATGGAGAGATCCTGAGATAAAGAATAATCAATCAACTATTGCGGTACAAGGAATACCTGACTCTATAGAGGATATTCCTGACGACTTTATAAAGGAAGCCATAGAATGTATGCATAATAGTGTTGCTTGTGATCATCAGTGTACAAAAGCATTTAGGTTAAATTCTGACGAATTAGTTTACTTAAAAAAATGGAATCTACCAATACCACGATTATGTCCAAATTGTAGACACTGCGAGCGATTAGATTTTAGAACTCCTGCAAAGCTCTGGCATAGGTCCTGTATGTGCGACCTGAAGGGGCATTTTCATGGGGATGGGCATTGTGAGGTGGAATTTGAGACGAGTTATGCGCCCGAGCGGCCTGAAAAGGTCTACTGCGAGCGATGCTACCAAGCAGAAGTACTATAATAATTAAAAGTTACGAATTACTAATTAAGAATAAGGCAAAAATCACACAAAAATTTACGAATTTTTGTGTGATTTTTAATATCGAATTTTTTGTCAATTTTTGTCCCAAAATACCCTCTAGTAGAACGACCTTTTAGAATTTTTTGCTTTGGGTGTTGACGAAGTTGCGAGCTTAAGACATAGTTGTGGATTTGTCTGTTATGCACTTGTGGCAAATCTTCTTATGAGAGTATAATGTGTACCCGAGCAAAATGGAGCCACATTATTAACTAAAATTTACAAACATGCCTTCCAAAAAAAGAGTCGTAAGTAAGAAAAAAGTTAGTGTAAAAAAAGTTTCACCCCAAGCGACGAAACTCGCTATCAAGAATGATTTTATTAAAAGCGTTCAAAAAAGAGATGGTGCAATTGCTCCGTTTGATATTGAAAAGATCGTGAATGCTATTAATAAAGCTATGCTTGCGTGTAATGAAGGCTCAATTAAGGAAGCAGAGATGGTTTCCAATAGGGTATTCATGGAGCTAGTGAAAATTGCCAAGCGACATAAGAGTTTTATCCCAACAGTTGAAGGTATTCAAGATGCAGTTGAGCAAGAATTAATGCTTTCTGACTATACTAAAACTTCCAAACATTATATTTTATATCGTGAAGAGCGTGCGAGGTTGCGTTCTCATAGTATCACTGTACCCGATCGTGTAAAAAAACTTACAGATGAGAGTAAAAAGTATTTTAGGAATCCACTTTCTGAATTTGTTTACTATAGAAGTTACGCAAAATGGATTGAAGAAGAAGGAAGACGTGAGACATGGATCGAGACTATTGATAGATACATAGACTTCATGAAAAAGAATCTTGGTAACAAGTTGAAGGAAGCTGAGTATAAAGAAATCCGCGAAGCAATACTCAAACAAGAATCCATGCCATCGATGAGGTTACTCCAGTTCGCAGGACCTGCTGCAGAGAAGACAAATGTTTGCGCATACAACTGTTCGTTCATTGCACCGTCTCGCTTCGAAGATTTCGGAGAGATTATTTATATCTCTATGTGTGGTACAGGAGTAGGGTTCTCTGTTGAAAGTAAAAATATTCAAGCCCTCCCTCAGATTAAAAATCAATCTGGTAAAAAGCTAGCGGCGTATGTCGTGCCTGATACAAAGGAAGGTTGGGCGGATGCGTTTGTTATTGGAATGAAAACTTGGTTTGATGGTAATGATATTAATTTTGATTTCTCTCAACTTCGTCCAGCAGGTGCGAGACTAAAAATAATGGGAGGTAAAAGTTCAGGTCCGAAGCCACTTATGGACTTACTAGGATTCACCCGTGAACGTATACTAAAGCGTCAGGGTAGACACCTACGCAATATAGATGCACATGACATAATCTGTAAGATTGGAGAGTGTGTAGTCTCAGGAGGAGTGCGCCGCAGTGCTCTTATCTCACTATCTGACTTGGATGATCAAGATATGCGCGATGCAAAGAATGGCCAGTTTTGGAACTCTGAAGGCCAGCGCATGCTTGCCAACAACTCGGCAGTTTATAATACAAAGCCTACAGAGACTGAATTTCTAAGGGAATGGATTGCCCTTATGGAGTCAGGCTCAGGGGAGCGAGGCATATTTAATCGTGGTGCACTTACTACATCTTTACCAAAACGCAGATTAGAAGTTTCAAAAGATTATATAGGAGAGATGGGGACAAATCCTTGCGGTGAGATAGTGCTCAGGTCAAGACAATTTTGTAATCTTTCAGAAGTCGTTGCGCGAGCCGAAGATACAGAAGAGACGCTAATGAAGAAGATCCGTATCGCGACAATTCTCGGTACTTATCAGTCGACTCTTACAAAGTTTGGATATCTTTCAAAAGAATGGCAAGAGAATTGTGAAGCAGAAAGATTACTCGGTGTATCTGTCACCGGACAGTGGGATTCAAAGTTTGCACGTGATCCGGAGGTACTAAAGAAACTCAAGAATGAAGCAATTCGTGTGAATAAAATATATGCAAAAAGATTTGGAGTAAATGAATCTACCTGTATTACTTGCGTAAAACCATCTGGTACGGTATCTCAGACAGTTGATTGTGCATCAGGCATGCATCCACGTCATGCCCCTTACTATATTCGCCGCGTCCGTATTTCTGCCACGGATTCATTATTTAAAATGATGAAAGATCAAGGGGTACCTTACTATCCAGAAATAGGTCAGGCACATGACAGTGCAAATACTTTTGTTTTGGAATTTCCAATGAAAGCGCCTCACGATGCAATATGTAAAGATGATATATCTGCGATAGATCAGCTTGAACACTGGAAAGTAGTAAAAGTTAATTTCACAGAACACAATCCTTCGGTGACTGTATCAGTCGGAGAAAATGAATGGATAAAAGTAGCTCATTGGCTTTACCAGAACTGGGAGATTGTCGGAGGGCTATCATTTTTACCTAGAAGTAACCATGTCTATCAGCTTGCTCCGTACGAAGCAATAAGCGAGAAGACTTACAGAGAACTTGCTAAAAAAATGCCAGATTTTGATTTCTCTAAGATTGTTACTTATGAAGTAAGAGATGAAACAGAAGTCAAAAGAGAGCTTGCTTGTGTAGCAGGAGTCTGTGATATAGTCTAAATTATATGAAAAGGAATTGGATTAAATATACAATTGCATTTATAGCAGTCCTAGGCTTACGGCTGATACCATTTAGAGCTCCAAATGTGGAGCCTGTAATGTCAGCGATTATGCCCTTTGGCCGAGTCTATGGCAAACTATCTGCTTTCTTATTTGGAGCTATGAGTATTGTCATATACGATAGTTTAACCTCAGGATTAGGCGTCTGGAGCGCTATTACAGCCGTTGCTTATGGACTTGTTGGACTTGGCGCGGGGTATTACTTCAAAAATAGGACAGGATGGAGAAATTATGCTCTCTTTGCTATCTTTACGACTATACTTTATGACGTCGTGACTGGGCTTACCCTCGGGCCACTCTTTTTCGATCAAACACTTTCCAACGCCTTGGTAGGTCAGATTCCTTTTACCCTACTGCACTTGCTTGGCAACGTAGTATTTGCTATAGTGCTTTCACCGGTGATAGAAACGTGGATTAGAAAAGAGTCAAAAGTTGTCGTGCCTGTTACTAGAAAAGTCGCATTGAGTAGTTAGTGTATTTTTAAAATTCAACCTATTGTGTTTGGAAGTGAGGTGAGATTCCTCCACTGTGCCGCAACGGTAAAGCTCTATAAAGAGACGAGTCCGATCTTAACACACTAGCGTATCCCGAGCAGGAGATAGATGTATTTATACATCTACCCAAATCTTCTGCTCACACAGGAGTTTTTTTATTTTATTATGAAAAACAAGAAATACTACATATTTATAACAGTACTCGCGCTATCACTTACATTTGGTTGTGCACATTTTGCGTTGGCAAAAAATACTAAATACGTTGTAAAGAAACCTATTGCCAAGGTGAAGGCCATAAAAATAGAAAATCTTGTCACATTAGATGTGCTAGGTAGTACGTATAAAGTAAGCATTAAAGACAAGGATACTGCATACGATGCAATGGTTGGTCTTCAGAACAATAAAAATAATAATTTTTCCTTTCGTTCCAAAAATTATTCAAGTCTAGGAAACTTTATTTATGAGATAAATGGGATAAAAGGCACCCCTGGTCGTTATTGGATTTATTATATTAATAACAAGAAGGCAACACTTGGTGTTTCTAAGTATGTCCTCAAATCTGGGGATATAATTTCTTGGAAACAAGAAGGAATTTAATTCATGAAAAAACTAATCATACTATTAATAAGTTTCGCAAGTATTTCTTTTTTCAGTGTTGCTTCTGCTGATACAACAATCCACTTGGATGTAGTGACATCTACTGGCTCACTCTACAACCAAGATATCACAGTCGCCCCTTGTGATAGTGACAATGCAGGCACTATGGCCGTCACTGCATACTGTGCAGTCTTGCAATCAGGCTTGGCTAACGATTGGTCGTGGTTTGGATCTGATGCGTTTTTAAATTCCATTGATACAAAAGTTAATAATGATAATAATAATGGTATTTATTGGGGTTGGTTTGCTAATCTTGAACTCGGTCAAACAGCTCTCAATAAATACGTACTCATGGAAGGTGATTCCATCCTTATAAATTACGACATTAACCCATTAAAAATTGCAGTTGATAATACTAATCCATCTGTCGGCAGTAGTATTAAGTTTACTGTTATGTCGTTTGGTTTTGACTCTAGTTGGAACCCAGCTTGGTCTCCTGTTGTTGGGGGGAAAATTGTTATAGGGCCAGATACTCTAGATCTTGATTTAGATGGCACGTATTCATTTATAGTTATAGATACAACCCCACTGATAGTAAAAGGACAAGCTATCGGATTTCTAGAAACTAAAGAATTAGTTATAACCCCAACTGTTTCTTTAGATGTCACAGCGCCTATAATTACCTTGATTGGTGATACGACAGAATCTATAAACGTAGGCAGTGATTATATAGAAAAAGGTGCAACTGCTACAGACGATATAGATGGAGATATAACTAGTAAAATAGTAATTACTGGTAATGTTGATACTTCTAAAGTAGGTAGCTATGATATTTTATTTGATGTGAGTGATTTGTTAGGGAATAAAGCAAACACAGTAACTCGTACAGTAAATGTTATAAATTCTGGGGGTGGAGGTGGTGGACCAACTCTTTCTACTTTATCTATACCCCAAGCGACACTCTTTCTTGCAAACAACCAGGATATAAATGGATCTTTCATAGACTCTCTATATACCGACTGGGTAGCCATAGCGGTAGGTTCACTTGGGTCTTCAGGAGATATTATGAAAGCGAAGATATCTGAGTATATGAAGATGAATCCACTTATGTCCTCTGTTATTACAGATAATGAACGCCGTGCTATGGCTCTAATGTCGCTAGGTATCAATCCGTACTCTGGGACAAGTGTAGATTATATAAATAAAATCGTATCTTCGTATGACGGAACTCAATTTGGAGACAATACACTATTTAATGACGACATCTTTGCTTTAATAGTACTTCAAAAGGCAGGTTACATCTCCACAGATACAATGATAGTGAAAGATATTGAATATATATTATCATATCAATCTCCTGATGGATCGTGGGGAAGTATTGATATGACTGGTGCTGCGTTGCAAGCACTCAGTAACTTTACCGATATTGCTGGCGTGCAATCTTCAATATTAAAAGGGGAGAACTATTTAATAAGTACGCAGCAAGTTGACGGGGGATTCTATAATTCTTCTTCAACGAGTTGGGCACTCCAAGCTCTATCTAGTAATCCATCTTTCTCATCAGGGGTTGCTCGAGCTGATGATTACCTTGCTAAGTTACAACAAGCTGATGGGGGAGTGGAGTTGTCGACAAGCATAATCGAGAATCGTATCTGGGCTACTGCATATGCTATACCAGCTGCACTCCACAAGACTTGGTCAAATATTCTACAATCATTTCCAAAACCCATCATATCAACTGGTGGAGGTGGAACTTCGACTATATTAATACCAGAAGTGGAATCTTTAACTCAAAAATTAGTCAAAGAAGAAGAGAAGATAGATGAAAAAAAGATAGAGGAGTTAGAAGTAATAAATAAAGACTCCTTAATAAAACCAAAACTAAAAAATACCCAGAAGGTAACTAAGCCCAAAGTTGTTGCTAAAGCTAACCCTGTACCGAACACCTCAAATGTCTTAGTCGCAAACGCATCCTCTTCTTTAGAAGCTGAAACGCCATCTAGGTCATTTTTCAGTAGGATAGTGGGGACAATCAAAGTCCCGTTTATATGGCTTTGGGACAAGCTCGGATTTTGATATAATAATAAACATGAAATCAAAATTTATAGCACTGGTAGTTGTGGTAATATTGTTCGTCGTTGGGCTAGGGGTTTTTATGAATAAGAATACAAGCATTGGTAAATATGATGATTTTGCCAAAAGCTTGACTACACAGGGAGCCAAATTTTATGGTGCCTTTTGGTGCCCACACTGCTTGGCCGAGAAGGCCCTGTTTGGAAGTTCAAAGCGATATTTACCATATGTTGAGTGCTCTAATCCTGACAAAACTCAAGTTCAAATATGTATAGATAATAAAATAGAGAATTATCCAACTTGGACATTTAGAGACGGTATAACTTTACTTTCAGAGAGTACTCCTACAATCTGTGAAATTAGTCCTGGCAAAGATGGAGAAGAACCTATATGTGAGCAAGTAGCTTCGAAATATTATCGTACCTGGATATTCCCAGAGCATCGGTTATCTATAAAAAGTCCGACTGACCCTATTGTCAAAGATGGTGTTTGGAAATTCGAAGTTGGTTCCAAAGCAACGGGGGAGATACCTCTTGAATTCTTGGCACAACAGATAGGATATACACTTCCACAATAATATGCCAGCATACATAGAAACATTGAATCAGTTTTTATCACTTGGCATAATCGGTTTGCAAGTTATAATTGTGGCCTTGCTTTTAAATCTTGTTTTTTTTAGATCACATACAAATCAAATATTAATTTTCTTTAAGAAAAATACTTTTACATTTGGATTCATGGTTGCTCTCTGCTCGACCCTTTTTAGTCTATTCTATTCAAATGTTGTTGGCTTCCCACCGTGTGAACTTTGCTGGATAAATCGAATATTTATTTATCCGCAAGTCATACTTTTTGGTATGGAGTTGTACAAGCGAGACAAAGCTATAATTGATCAGAGTCTAGTCCTCGCAGTGTTTAGTGCTCTGACATCAATACTACATGTGTATGTCGAGAATGGAGGAGCGTCGTCACTTGCATGTGCGACAGGGGGACCGGCTACAATCTCATGTGCGACCCTATATGTCTATGAATTTGGTTATATTACTATTCCTTTGATGGCGCTCACTGCTGCAGTATTTACCATCTTAATTTTAGTTAATTATAAGTACATGTCTAAGGCTAAATAAAATATGTTAGTAGAAAAAATAAACAAAGAATCCAAAGATATAGTATTCATATATACAACTTGCCCAACTCTCGACGAGGCTCGTTCTATAGGGCTCTCTGTCATAAAGGAGAAGCTCGCTATATCCGCTGACTACTGGGTTATCGGATCTATTTACCCATGGCACAATGTTATCCAAGATGTTGGCCAATATATGCTTATGCTCACCACAGAAAAAGAGCTCAGTGAAAGACTTACGAAGCATATAGGTAGTATGCACTCGTACAGTGCGCCGATGATTGCAAGGCTAAACACTTCTTTAATTAACCCCAACTATACATTTTGGGTTGATAATACACTGCGAAGCAAGGACGACTATATATCTGAGCATGATAGTAAAATAAAAGAAAGAAATGACGATGAAGACGGATACCGTTATGGTAAGTTGAAATAGTATGGAAGCTCAAAATAAAATATGCCAGAATTGCAAAAATTCCTTCGTCATCGAACCAGAGGATTTTTCTTTCTACGAAAAGATAAAAGTTCCTCCACCGACATTTTGCTCTGAGTGTAGTTTGATACGACGTATGGCGTTTCGTAACGAAAGAACTCTATATCGACGCAAATGCCAAGCTCCAGGACATGGTGAAGATATGCTCAGTGTCTTTTCACCAGACAAAGAAGCAACGATATATTGTCACTCCGCGTGGTGGGGTGATTCTTGGGATGGATTGAGCTACGGACGCGACTACGATTTCTCTAGGAATTTTTTCGAACAAATAAATCATCTCTGGAGAGAAGTTCCAGACATAGGGCTATTTAATATAAATCCAGTGAATAGTGATTATTGTAGTATTACAGAGGGAAACAAGAATTGTTATTTAGTTATTGGGGGAGATTTTAATGAAGATTCACTCTATTCCGCGTTTATATTTAATTCTAAATTTTTAGTTGATTGTTACTGGGTTTCAAAAAGCGAATGGAATTATGAGACCATTGATTGTATTTCATGTTCACGATTGTTATTTAGTCGCTATTGCGAAGGATGCTATGGAAGTACTTTTATGTTTAACTGCCGCAATTGTCATGACTGCTTTGGGTGCGTTAATTTATCAAATAGATCGTATTGCATTTTTAACGAACAATACTCTAAGGAAGAATATCATAATAAATTAAAAGAGTTCAATATATCATCATGGAAAGAACTACAAAAAATTAAAGCGACATTTACTGAATTTAGTAGAAAGTTTCCAAGGCGCTTTGCCAAGATTATCAAGTCGGTTGATGTAACAGGGGACGATATAGAAGAATCAAAGAATTGCAAAAACTCCTTCTCGATTTTTGGAGGAGCCGAAGATTCAAAAAATCTATGGCTTGTTTACTCGTCAGTAAAGAATTGCTATAACATAGATCACTCAGGACTCTCTTCAACTGATTGCTACGAAGTATCAAGCGCATATCCTGGAAACAAAGTCCTTTTTTCACGTTTTATCTTTGAAGGTTTTAATATTGAATACAGCTATAATTGCCATAACTGTTCAAATTTATTTGGTTGTATTGGATTACGTAACAAGCAATACTGTATCTTAAACAAACAATATTCTAAAGAGGATTATGAGGTCCTAATTCAAAAAATAAAAGCTCATATGAATGATAATAAATATATTGACCAAGGCGGAAGGGTATATGGCTATGGAGAATTTTTCCCGATAGAGATATCGCCATTTCTTTATAATGAAACAGTAGCTCAAGAACTCAAGCCAATATCTAGAGATGAAGCAAATGCAAGTGGCATTAGATTAATGGAAAGTGTAGATAGGAATTACAAGATTACAAAGAATATGGAAGACCTTACTGACACAATTGAAAAAGTTGAGGACTCAATACTAGATGACGTGATAAGTTGTGCACATAAAGGCAGCTGTGCACATGAGTGTGCAACTGCATTCAAAATTACAAAAGCTGAACTCGAGTTCTATAGAAATTTGAAGTTACCATTGCCACACTTATGTCCAAATTGTAGACATTACGAGAGAATAAGCCAAAGAAATCCAATGAAACTCTGGCATAGGTCGTGTATGTGTGAAAAGAAAGGGCATATCCATGAGGCAAAATGCACAGTAGAATTTGAGACTAGCTATTCTCCGGAGCGACCAGAGATTATATACTGCGAAAAGTGCTATCAACAAGAAGTAATCTAGGCTCTAAGAGTGGGTGATATGATATACTATATAGTATGCACGTTGATGAGAAAACAATTATAGATCTCCTAAATAACTCCGGCCTTGTTTCGAAGACTGATGTGGCTATGGCTCAAAAGAAAGCCAAAGAGACCAACCAATCTATTGGTGGGGTACTTGTGAGCGACGGTAAGTTGACTGAGAAAGATTGGAATAGCATGCAAGCAGTATCGCTTGGCATTCCTTTTGTGAGCTTAAAAGGGGAGAAAATAGAGCCAAGTGTTCTCTCTATGATTCCAGAGCCAATTGCTCGCAATAATAATATTATTGCATATAAGAAAACTAAAGCTGGGCTAGAAGTGGCGATGCTAGATGTGGACAATCTTTCTGTTATCGACTTTATTAAGAAAAAAGTAGGGCTCAAAATTCTTCCCCGCATGACGAGTTCAGATTCTATCAAAGAAGCCCTCACTCAATACAAGAAAAGTCTGCAAGCTGACTTTGAAGATATTATCAAAAAAGAAAGTGCTTCTATTAAAGCTGTATCTGAAGATGGAAAACCTGGCGAAGAAAAATCCGAGAAAGAATTAAAGGAATTAGCTGAAGATTTACCAATAGTTAAAATTGTGGATACTCTTATTTCCCACGCTATTCTCCAAGGATCATCTGATATACATATCGAGCCTGGCGAAGCTTCTCTTGTCGTGCGCTATCGTATCGACGGTATATTACATGACGCTATGGTCTTACCCAAAGACACAGCTCCAGGAATCGTCGCTCGTATTAAAGTATTATCTAATCTGAAACTTGATGAGAAACGTCTTCCCCAAGACGGGCGATTTAAAATTGTGAGTGACGACGGCAATGTATCTTTTCGTGTATCGACGCTACCGACATATTTTGGAGAGAAGACAGTTATACGTATACTGCGTGAGAACTCAAAAGGATTTTCACTAGAGACTCTTGGTTTCCACGGTGAAGCGCTTGAGCGTATTCACGAAGGAATGAAACAGCGCAATGGAATGCTTCTTTGTGCTGGTCCTACAGGTTCAGGTAAAACTACAACTCTCTATACAATGCTCGATTTACTTAATACTCCAGAAGTTAATATTTCGACAGTTGAGGATCCAATCGAGTATCAAATGGCACGCATAAATCAGACTCAAACTAAAGCGGAAATAGGCCTCACTTTTGCCAATGGTCTGCGTACACTTCTTCGTCAAGACCCAGATATTATCATGGTGGGGGAAATCCGTGATGGTGAAACTGCTTCACTTGCGGTCAATGCCTCCCTAACAGGTCACTTGGTTCTATCGACTATCCATACGAATTCGGCTGCAGGTGCTATCCCTCGTATGATCGACATGGGAGTCGAACCTTTCCTTATAGTTTCCACGGTTCGTAATGTTATTGCCCAGCGCTTAGTTCGAGTTCTTGATACTAGTAAAGAGAAGTATTTCCTAAGTGACGCCGAGAAAAAATCTCTAGAGAAAGTTATAGATATGAATCGTATGCTTGAAATTCTTAAAAAAGAGAAAGTTGTACCTACAGATGCGACGTGGGAGACTATTCCTCTCTATAAACCTAAACCAAGCGAAGAGTCCGAAAGTGGATACAAGGGTCGCTTGGGAATACATGAAGTTATGAAAATCACCCAGACTATCAAAGAGCTCATTTTAAAAGGTGCCTCCGCTGATGAAATTGAAAAAAGGGCTAAAGTAGAAGGAATGATGACAATGCTCGAAGACGGTATTTTCCTTGCGGTCCAAGGGCGAACTTCAACAGAAGAAGTTCTCCGTGTAGTCTCAGAGTAATAAGATGAAATTTAAATACAAAGCACAAAATAAAGCAGGTGGTGTTATCGAAGGAGTAAAAGAAGCACCTGATAAATTTGCACTTGCACGTGAAATAAGGGAAGAGGGTAATGTACCTCTTTCAATTGAGGAGTCCAAAGAAAAATCCATTGGAAAATTTCTACAGTTTAATTTGTTCAGTGGGGTTTCACTATCAACAAAGATAACTTTTACAAATAATTTAAGCGGGATGTTATCTGCAGGTCTATCACTAACTCGAGCACTTTCAATTTTCGAAAAGCAAACCAAAAATGTCACCTTTAAAAAAACTCTAACGAGCTTAGTTGAAGACGTAAATAGTGGTAATACTCTCTCAGACGCTATGAAGAAATTCCCAAAGATTTTTTCACCACTTTTTGTTTCAATGGTTCGCTCTGGAGAAGAGTCAGGTGGCCTACCAAAGGCACTTTCAGAAGTTGGTATAAATCTAAAGAAATCTTATGATTTAAAGAAAAAAATCAAAGGTGCACTAATGTATCCGAGTATAATATTGTGCGCTATTTTCCTCATTGGTGTGCTCATGATGATTTATGTTGTTCCGACTCTCACTAAAACTTTTAAAGATCTAGGTGGTGATTTACCAAGCTCTACTAAATTTATAATTTGGCTCTCTGACACTATTAGTCAGCATACACTACTGTTTTTAACAGTGACTTTTCTAATTGTTGGGTCATTTGTACTTTTTGCAAAATCAAAAGTGACGAAAAAATATTTTGATTACATTATTTTAAGAATTCCAGTTATAGGTAACCTTACCCGAGAAGTAAATACTGCCAGAACAGCTCGTACGCTCTCATCGCTACTTACCTCAGGGGTTGATATGTCTAGGGCACTTTCCATAACTGAGGATGTCTTACAGAATATGTATTACAAGAGATTAGTTCACGAATCAATTATATCTATAGAGAAAGGCGGAGTGCTATCTGCCTCATTCAAAGGAGCGACGCATCTCTATCCTATGATGATGGGTGAGATGATAGAAGTCGGCGAAGAGACTGGGAATTTATCCAAGATGTTGCTAGATATTGCCAATTTTTATGAATCAGAGGTTGATAATAAAACCAAAGATCTCTCCGTTATTGTTGAGCCTATACTCATGGTCTTTATTGGTGGCGCAGTCGGGTTCTTTGCTGTATCGATGATCACACCTATGTATTCGGTTATGAGTAATATTAAATAAAGTTATGTATATACAAAAAAATGGAGGAGTAAGTTTAATAGAAATAGTTATAGCAATTAGTATTATTGCTCTAATATCCGTAGTCGTAATACTAAATCTATCAAAATTTAGAGATGAGCGAACACTAGATAATATGACTCAAGACGTTATTTCAGTGCTAAATAAAGCAAAAAGTGATACTATTTCGTCGTTAAATTCTAATTCATACGGAGTCCATTTCCAGACAGATAAAGTTGTATACTTTGTTGGAACTACTTATAATTCATCTGATGCTGGTAATATTGTTACAAATCTTGATTCGAGTGTCACTATCCCTGTAAGCGGTGGGATAAATTTAAATGGCGGAGGTAGTGATGTGACATTTACAAGACTCACAGGGGATACAACAAAATATGGTACAATTATAATACGCCTGACATCTGATGCTACTCGTCAAAAAACCGTCACTATTAGTCAAACTGGTGTTATAAGTTCAAATTAGATGCAAATCTTTTCTAAACAAAAAAACATAGGACTTCCAATAAATAAACAGGCTGGATTTAGTCTAGTAGAAGTTTTAATTGCAAGCTTAATTATTTCTGCGTCAATTTTCGCCTTGGTATCTGCTTCAACCCAAGGTATTCAACTCTCAAGAGAGGCATTACAACAAACTCAAGCCAGCTTTATTTTAGAGGAAGGTGCTGAAGCAGTAAAATCTATTCGCGATGCTGCTTGGACCAACATCTCAGGTCTCACGCTCGGCAGTGACTATTATATAGCTTATAATACTGGCACAAATACATGGGGTCTTACCGCTACCAATCCAGGATCCATAGATTCACTCTTTACTCGTACAATCCAATTTGGAGCAGTCAGTCGCGATGGCAATGATGATATAGCTTCTTCGGGCACGACAGATGTGCGTACCAAAAAAGTCACTATTACTGTCACATGGCCACGCTCAGATCAAACGACGTCTACTAGGGATTTAAGTTTTTATATAAGCGACATTTTTAATTAAATGAATAAAAAATACAAAAGTGGATATAGTATTGCCGAGATAATAGTCTATTTGGCTGTATTCACTCTTTTATCAATCACAGTTATTAATTCATTTATTGTTGTCTTAGGGTCTTATAATAACACACGCACTAATCGTGATCTATTAGAGTCTGGATCAGCAGTAATAGAGCGAGTTTCAAGAGAAATCCGTCAGGCCAAAAATATTGATGTAGTTAATAGCACACTTGCATCGAGTCCCGGAGTCCTGCAATTAAATAGTACTACTTCAGGTGGAACTGCTATGGTTATAAAGTTTAGTGTTACTAGTGGAGCACTTAATTTATATCAAGATGGAACTTTGATTGGTAATCTTCTAGGCCAAAATGTCTCTGCGACAGCGTTAATCTTTAGACGTATCGTCACAACCAACGGAGAAGCTGTTAAAATTGAATTGACATTACAAGACACAAGAAGTAAGACAAGTCTGTCTGCAAATTTTTACGATACCATAATCCTCCGAGGAGCATATTAATATATGAAAATAAATACTAATTTTCCAAGAACAAATAGCGGTGCGGCAATGATGATTGTCGTCTTATTCTTTGTATTTATTAGTCTGACTATTCTCGTTGGCATTATCGCACCATCTGTTCGCGAGTTTAAAATAGCAGGCACAACATTTAACTCTAAAAACGCATATTTTCTAGCGGAATCTGGAGTAGAAGATGCATTATATAGAATAAGAAACAATAAGCAAATCAGCGCCAGTGAGATAATAGTATTAGGGACTTCAAGTACCACCACCACTATCACCGATATTTCAAGTAGCCAAAAACAAATTGTCTCACTCGGTGATAAAAGTTCTAATGAAAGGAAAGTAGATGTCACTGTGACGACCGGTGTGGGTGTATCATTTAGTTACGGAGTCCAAGCTGGCAAGGGTGGGTATAGTATGGGTAATAATTCAAGTGTTATTGGAAGTGTCTACTCGAACGGGCCAATAACAGGCTCTGGTTCAATCACTGGTAGCGCGACTTCGGCGAATTCCGGAACTCTTACACCAGATCAATCCAATGGGTCCGGAACACCGGCTTATGATGTATCTTTTGGTAATGCAAATGGCACACAAGATTTCGCTCAGAGTTTTCAAGTGAGTACAGATGAAGTTGCAAACAAAGTTCAGCTTTATATAAAAAAAGTTGGTAGTCCGTCAAACTTAACTGTGAGAGTAGTGAATAACTCAAGCGGAAGTCCATCTACAACAGTTAAAACTTCTGGTACACTTTCTGCCTCACTCGTATCTACAAACTATGGCTGGGTAGATGTAGTATTTTCTACAAACCCACAACTCGACGCTGGTACTACCTACTGGATAGTATTAGATGCAGCTACTTCTACTTCAAATTATTATAAGATTGGTGCAAATGATAATGGCTATGCAAATGGTGCAAGCAAGATAGGTCAGTATAGTGGCACATGGAATAACAATAGCCCTTCCACTCTCGATGGTTTCTTTAGTCTGTACATTGGAGGGATCACTGGACTTATAAGTGGTATCACCATAGGTACAGGCTCTGTCGGTAATGCCTATTCTCATACAACAAATAATTCTACCATCAGAGGTACAAATTACTGCCAGACAGGTACTGGCAACAATAAGGCTTGCAATACTACCCTTGCTGATCCAGTTGAAGTTACTATGCCTATATCTGATCAAAATATTCAAGACTGGAAAGACGCTGCTGTTGCTGGAGGGACGTATACAGGTACCTATACTGTTTCTGGCTCTACTGCTACCCTAGGCCCCAAAAAGATTACTGGTGATTTGGTTGTTGATAATAATGGTACCCTCATTGTCAGTGGAACTCTTTGGGTGCAAGGCAATCTTGATGTGAATAATAACGGACTTGTCAAACTTGTATCAGGCTATGGAAGCTCTGAGGGGGTCATAATTGTTGATGGTACTGTCGATGCTAGTAATAACGCTAATTTCCAAGGTTCTGGTACATCAGGCAGTTATATGATGGTACTCTCTACATCTACGTCAGCAAGTGCTATAAAGGTAGGTAATAACGTCGGTGCTGTTATCTTATATGCTGCGAATGGAACCATTGATATAAATAATAATGGTGCTGCCAAGTCACTCAATGGCTATCTAATAAAATTAGGTAATAATGTCACAATTACCTATGATAGTGGGCTTGCGAATGCAAATTTCTCAAGTGGTCCGTCTGGGTCTTATAATATCTCAAGTTGGAAAGAAACCCAATAATACAAGGTCTATGGTATAATAGGCTTATGTCGAGGAAGCTCATTGTTGGTAACTGGAAAATGAATCCGCAATCGTTTAAAGATGCGGAAGTTCTTTTTAAGGGCGTCAGCCAAGCCGTAAAAGATGTAAAAGGTACTGACATCGTTATATGTCCACCGTCCCTATTCTTATCTATAGCTCGTAAATTCAAGAATAAAAAAATTGCACTAGGGGCCCAAGATGTGTTCTATGAACAAAGTGGGGCATATACAGGTGAGATATCGACGTCTATGCTACGTGACCTCGGAGTGAGATATGTTATTGTCGGGCACTCAGAGCGCAGATCTCTTGGTGAGACGGATAGTATTGCAAATAAAAAATTACTTGCAATACTGAAAGCGAAACTCACTCCTATACTATGTGTCGGGGAATGGGCTCGTAGTCACGATGGCTCCTACTTGCAAGTTGTAAAAGAACAACTCCTTTCATGCCTTGGTGGAGTTCCTAAAAACCAAATTAAAAATATTGTGATTGCATATGAGCCAGTCTGGGCTCTATCGTCCACAGCCAATCGTTATGATGCTACTCCTCATGATTTTGAAGAGATGAAGATATACATTCGTAAAACTCTCACCGATATGTTTGGTTCAAGTACAGCCCTTTCTGTGCGGATTCTTTATGGTGGATCTGCAAATAAAGACAACGCAGAGTCGTTTCTAAAGGCTGGCGCGGATGGTCTACTTCCAGGGAAAGCCAGCCTTGATCCGCAGAATTTTGGAGCTATTGTCAAAATCGCGAGTAAAATAAAATGAAATCAATAAAAGACATTGAGAATTTGTCAGGTAAGCGTGTGCTCGTACGTGTAGATTTTAATTTGCCGACTAAAGACGGAAAGCTCCTAGAAGACTTCCGTATTAGAAAAGCACTTCCAACAATAGAGTATTTAAATAAAAAAGGTGCCATAGTGATATTGATTACTCACATAGGCGAAGATGGGAAGGAGAGTCTAAAGTTGGTAGCCGCCAGACTCAAAAAATACCTTCCAAAAATCAACTTTGTTACAACCCCTATATTTTCAGATGAGACAGAAAATATACTCAAAAAAGCCAAGAAGAAAGATATAATATTGCTCGAGAACCTTCGTCGCGAAACAGGAGAGAAGAATAATTCTCCTTCCTTTGCTCGAGCGCTATCACGCTATGGTGATGTATATGTCAACGACGCTTTCTCCGTATCACACAGGCCTCACGCTTCTATTATTGGTATTACTAAGTATCTGGATGGTTATGCCGGATTTCAACTAGAGGAGGAAATTAAGAGTCTTTCGGTAGCATTTAATCCATCACATCCATTTCTTTTCATACTAGGTGGAGCCAAGTTTGACACCAAAATGCCACTTATCAAGAAATTCCTGCGAGATGCAGACAAAGTCCTTATCTCCGGTGCGCTCTCCAACGATTTCTTTAAAGCCAAGGGGTATGAAGTTGGCACCTCGCTAGTTGAAGATAAAAACTATGAAATTCCGTCACTACTTAAACATAAAAATTTGCTTTTGCCACTGGATCTTGAAGTAGCAAAAGGTTCGAAAGTTCGTTTTACTAAACCTGACGGCGTTCTTCCGGATGAAAATATCGTCGATGTAGGACCACAAACAGTAGAATTGCTCAGAGATTTAATAACAAAATCCAAATTCATACTCTGGAATGGGCCACTCGGTAAATACGAGAATGGTTTTGGTGGTGCAACCGAGAAAGTTTTAAAAATTATTTCTAAATCAAAAAGTCAAAGTATTATCGGTGGGGGAGATACAGTGGTACTAATATCCAAACTAAAACTAGAGGACAAGCTAGGCTTTGTTTCGACCGGCGGCGGCGCAACCCTCGATTTTCTCGTGAAAGGCACACTACCAGGAATTAAAGTATTAAAATAGAATGATATAATGATAAGTATGAACGAAGAAAACAAGTTACATTTTATATTAACAGGAGGCACTATCGACTCATATTATGATGGTACAATAGATACAGCTGTCCCGAATGAACACTCAGGAATTCCTAAATTTATTAAAATTCTAAAACTCTATGAAGAATGCGAATTTTCAGAAATATGCATGAAGGATAGTAGAAATTTGACCAATGAAGATAGAGAAAATATTTGTAAAACCGTAAGTAACAGTAAAGCAAAACGGATAATAATTACACACGGAACTTATACCTTACCTGATAGTGCAAGGTATCTTCAGGCCAACATCAAGGACCACAACAAGGTTATTATATTTGCTTGCTCTATGATTCCGCTTGAGGGTTTCGTTCCAACCGACGCTGGATTTAATCTCGGGTATGCTGTGGCAAAGTCTCAAGACCTAAAAGAGGGAATATATGTTTGTATGAACGGAAGAATCTTTAGTCCTGAAGAAGTGGTAAAAATATTATCCGAAGGCAGATTTGGATCTATATATACTAAATAGCAACAAAATGAAACTATATAGATTTAGTCCAATAGAAACAAAAGAGCAACTGATTGAGGCTGTAAAACATACTCATTTTGCATGTTTTGAGCTATGTAAAAAGGCTTTTGGTAATTATCTTCCAGTAGCAGGAAATATGGGAGTATTCTGTCATTACGATGATGAATATAAATTTCTCATAAAACTTCGTGAGGAACTAACGGAATCAACTGACAATTTAAACCAAAAATACTTTCGTTTACATAATCCAATAATTATTCCTACTAAAGATGATATACCTGAAACAATATATACTTATCTTTATATTCGCAGACCAGATCAGTATAGGGCTCAAGTAGGGGATGTTGATTTTGTTATTAATGATGAGGAATACACGATACTTAAAAAAACCTTGTTAGAAGATTCAAAAATAAATGGGGCTAAAGTTTTTGACCGCCCCGATTTAGATATGATCGAGTTATCAGATCCCGATATCGATACTCTTGCCTATGTGAGTACAAAAGCAATGACCGAAAAAGTGAGAGTAAAACAATCAGAAATTACAAAACTGTAAGACGAGTAGTATTCGTGTTACAATCATAAAATGCCAAATCATACTGAATTGCTTGAACTATTACTAAAAAACAGAGGGATTTTAGCTGAAAACCAGGAGAGATTTTTGAATCCTCTATATGAACATCTTCATGACCCATATTTATTGAAAGATATGGAACGTGCAGTTGTGCGGATTTTTGAAGCGATAGAAGCAAAAGAAAAAATTGTAATATATAGTGATTATGACTGCGATGGTATTCCAGCCGCGGTTATAATGCACGATTTTTTAAAGAGAATTGAATATGAGAACTTTCTAGTATATATTCCACATCGTCACGATGAGGGTTATGGACTTCACGCAGATGCAATTCTACAATTTATAAAGGACGAGGTAAAACTTCTAATCACTTTTGATTTAGGTATTACGGCTGTGGACGAAGTAGCGCAGGCACAGGCCTCAGGTATAGATGTTATCATTACTGATCACCACTTACCCCAAGAAGACACACCTCGAGCCTTTGCAATTATCAATCCAAAGCAAGATGGATGCGAATACCCGGATAAAAATCTCTGTGGGGCCGGACTCGCGTTTAAACTAATACAAGCACTTGTAAAAAAGTATGGAGAATACTGGAAGATAAATGAGGGATGGGAGAAATGGTTACTCGATATGGCAGGCTTAGCTACACTTGCTGACCAAGTACCACTCACAGGTGAGAACCGAGTACTTGCTTACTATGGACTCAAAGTTTTGCAAAAAGGTAAACGCCCTGGACTCGCTGAACTTTTCAAAAAAGCTGGAGTAGATACATCTCGACTTACAGAAGAGGATATTACTTTCACCCTAGCACCAAGGCTCAATGCTGCATCTCGTATGGGCGACCCTATGCGAGCATTTGAAGTACTTGCGACAACTGACGTAACTGAAGCACGGACACTTGCTGATCATTTGGCAAAGATAAATGACGAGAGGAAGCTCGTGGTAGCGCATATTATGAAAGATGTGAAAAAAACTTTAAGCAAAAGGGAAGAAAAATCTCTAATAGTTATTGGCAATCCAGCTTGGAGAGTTGGCGTACTTGGACTTGTAGCTTCGAAAATTGCTGAAGAATATAAAAGACCAGCATTCGTCTGGGGATCGGAGGGTAGTGATGTTATTCGAGGGTCCTGCAGAGGTTGGGGTGAAGTAAATTTAGTTAGTCTTATGAGTAATATGCCTGAAAATAGCTTAATTGAATGGGGTGGGCATATAAGCGCTGGAGGATTTTCAGTTTCTCATACAGAAGTTCACTTTTTAGAAGAGAGATTACTTAGCGTTTTTGATGGAATTGTCGACAAAAAAGAAAGCAATCAAGAAATAAACATTGATGCGTCTATTACTCTTGATGATGTGACTATGGAGAATTATAATATCATAGAAAAGTTAGCACCATATGGTACAGGGAACCCGAAACCAACATTTATGTTCGAAGACGTTGCGGTAACAACAATCAAAGAATTTGGCAAAGAGAAAAATCATCTTGAACTTATGTTTACAAATAGTAAAGGCCGACCAGTCAAAGCTATTACATTTTTCAAAGACAGGACAAGCTTTGGTCGCTCACTTTCTGCTGGTGAGAGGATAAACTTAACTGCCACATTCGATAAAAGCACCTTCGGTGGACGCACCGAGCTTAGACTTCGAATTGTTGATATATTATGATAAACCATAATGTACCAACTGCTCTAAGACATCGAACAAGTAAAACTTGTTCATGCTCTTCATTTGTTGCTAAAATATAACCATGTCTAAGATAATAGAAATATATACAGATGGGTCGTCACTTGGGAACCCTGGCCGAGGGGGGTGGGGGATGGTAGTTACCTCTGGTACCAAGACCATAAAAGAGCTTGGGGGATATGAGAAAAATACGACCAACAACCGTATGGAGCTCATGTCGGTAATTTCTGCAATCAAATATATAATCGAAAACCATAAAAATGGCGACGTTATAATTCACGCTGATTCTACATATGTCCTCGGAGGTGTGACGACTTGGATACACAATTGGGAGAAAAATGGCTGGCGGACTGCCAATAAGAAGCAAGTTTTGAATAAAGATTTATGGCAAGAGTTAATCGCGCTCGTGCGGACGTTTGATGGCAAACTTTCTTGGCAGAAAGTCAAAGGTCACGATGGCCATGTTCATAACGAACGCGCAGATACTATTGCTACAGAATGTTCTTCGTTACAGAAAAATTATATTTTATAAAGCACGAATAATTTTCTGGTGAAAATTTTCTCTGCTCGGTTACCCGCCTGAGCAAGTCTTTCTAAAACATAATTTTTCTTTCACTTTATGAAAATTACTAAGAGAGAAATTTTTATAATAATTATTCTTATATGTATTGCACTGGTGCGGTTTTCTTTTTCGCGGCCTTTGCCACCAGCCTATGATAGTGCGATAGGTAGAGAAGTAAGTGTACAGGGGGTCGTGGTGAATCCACCAGATATACGTTTAAATAATATAAGGCTTACTATCAGACCTAAAAACCAAGAAGCAAATATTTTAGCTGTAGTTCCGAGGACTAGTGACGTTTCTTATGGTGATATGGTAAAGGCTCACGGGGTTCTTTCTACGCCAGAGAATTTTGAAACATCGTCGGGTAAAGAATTTAATTATATAAGATATCTGGCCAATCAAGATATATATTTTATTATCCAGGATGCTGATATTGAAGTCGTGTCCCACGGTAATGGCAACTCCATAAAGTCGCTACTTTTCAAGTTCCGAGAGTCGTTTATGAAAAACATCGATCGTGTAATAGCTCCACCAGAGAGTGACTTGGCTGACGGATTGATTCTTGGAGCCCGTGGAGGGTTTGACAGTAAGACTCGCGATGAGTTTATCTCTACCGGGACAATTCATATTATTGCCCTCTCTGGATACAATGTAACTATAGTTGCCGAAGGGGTAATGAAATTACTAGGAGTCATATTTGCCCAAGTATTGTCGATTCTTGCAGGAATCGTTGTTGTTATTTTATTTGTAATTATGGCTGGAGCATCTGCTACAGCAATTCGGGCTGGAATCATGGCAGTTATCTTACTCTTTGCTAGACTAACAGGTAGGAAATATGATGCTATACGCGCGCTTGTCATCGCTGGGCTATTGATGATAGCCTACGATCCGCGATTGCTCTCTGATATTTCGTTCCAACTTTCATTCATAGCTACAAGTGGGGTGCTACTCGTTACACCTAAAGTTATAAAGTGGGTCTGGTTCTTGCCGATGGGATTTAAACTGCGCGAGCTTGTGGCGACTACAATTGCAGCAACGGTATCTGTCCTACCCCTTCTTCTTTATAGCACAGGAGTGTTTTCACTAGTTTCTCTTCCGGCAAATATTCTCATTTTGCCGCTCATTCCACTTACTATGTTTATGAGTTTCCTTGCAGGAGTCCTTGGTTTTATTAACCCAATCATTTCACTCCCGTTTGCTTATATTTCAGACCTCCTACTTTCATATATCCTATCCGTCATCCACTTTTTCGCCTCACTTCCGTTTGCAAGTATTAACATAAAGTCATTTCCATTAGTTCTGACTCTTGCGTTGTATGCACTCATAATTTGGTGGGTGTCTAAAAAGAGGTCTTGACATATATTTTATTTAGAGTATCGTTTTAGCTGAAGGAGGTTAAAAAGGGTTATAAAATAAAACCCAAAACCACGTTTTAAAGAGTTCTAACTCTCCCTACTAGTAGGGATGCTGTAAAATCAATTAGTTTTGTAGCCAGTCCGTGACGGTCTCTCGGGCTGGCTTTTTTATTGCACTTTTCTAAAATTCTCTTCTACTACCCCCCAATTCAAATTCTCAAAAAATGCTTCAACATATTTTTTCTTTTCACTTGTAGGATAATCATAGACATACGCATGCTCCCACATATCAAGGCATAGTACTGGGGTAAGACCTATTAAGTGTCCTAATTGCTGCTCTTCCACCCAAGCGTGAAGAAGTTTATCAGAGAGTGGATCATAGAAAAGTATAGCCCAACCAACACCGCGCGTCATAGCGAGAGATTTGAATTGGGCAAACCACGCATCTAGGGTACCCCATGTTTGTGTAATTTTTTCTTTTAGTGGACTATCACTAGAGGGGACATAGCCACCTTCAAATTGTGCAAAATAGTACTCATGGTTACGCATACCATTGAATTCAAAACTAAATCGTCGCTGAAGTTCGGCGATAACATAAGTATTGGCTTCAAGGTCTTTATTATACCCTTCTATTTTTTCTAGAATCAAATTTGTATTTGTTACGTAGCCCTTATACAGCTTTAAATGCTCCTCAATATTTTTAGAGGATATCCCTTTTAACTCCCCAATATTGAAAGCTTTTTCTGTAAATTTTTCCATACGATTTTATTCTAGTAAGTGTTAATATATATATTATACCATGAAAAATCTCCGTAGATATTTACCACACATTCTATTTACTATTATAGTAATTTCAGCTTTCGGTATATGTTATCTCCTATACAGTCAAGATCACAGGGGTAATGTATTAAAAGTTGCATTTCTCGATATTGGCCAAGGTGATGCTATATACATAGAGGCACCAAATGGCAAACAAATGCTCATAGATGCCGGCTCCGGGTCAATAATATTACAGAAGCTTGCACAAGTTATGCCATTTGGAGATAGATCTATCGATATGATTGTGGTTACTAACCCAGATAAAGATCACATAGGTGGATTTATCGATGTGCTCGAGAATTTTAAAGTTCTGCGAGTCCTTGAGGCAGGCACAAAGAAAAATACGTTAATATATAAAAGTTTTGAGGATGAAGTCGCAAATCAAAAGATCGAGAAAGGGATAGCTTTACGCGGAATGAAAATATTGCTAGACAAAGAGCATAATATTTATTTTGAAGTTTTATTCCCTGATCGAGATGTTAGTACTTGGTCACCGAACGATGGATCTATAGTAGGGAAGCTAGTATATGGCAGTGAATCTTTTATGCTGATGGGCGATGCCACGAAATATACTGAACTCCTAATCACCCAAAATGAAAATCCAGAAACTCTCCATTCCCAAGTTCTAAAACTTGGCCATCACGGGTCCCATACATCCTCGAGTGAATTTTGGCTAGAAGCTGTAGATCCAGATGTAGCCATTATCTCTGCGGGTAAAAATAATAGTTATGGTCACCCCCACCAAGATATACTAGGTAGACTTCAGTCATTTCATATTCCATATTTAGGTACATATGAGAAAGGGACGATTATATTTAAGACAGATGGAACAAAACTTTCTTACTAAAATAAAACCCCGATTCAATCGGGGTTTTATTTTATGATTCCAGCTTTTTTGAGGACTGCATATGCGCCGTGTTTATTTATGGTCTTTATAGCGCTTGTCGATAGAGTTAGAGGATAGTATTTCTTGAGTTCAGGGACATAGACACGTTTCTTTTGAAGATTGGCGTATTTGCGTACCATGCCTGTAGGGTTAAATTTGGTAGCACGAACTACGTTCGAGTAACCACCCGCAACCAATGAACCCTTTTTAGTTATAGCGCAAACTTTTGCCATATGTGACCCCTATGCTATCATATAGGACATACATATGCAAGCTATCGATGGAATATTTTATGTGGCCATACTTATAATGTCTGTTGTAATTCATGAGTTTGCTCACGGCTATAGTGCTTATTTACTCGGGGACAACACTGCTCGTCTTTCTGGACGTCTAACTCTTAATCCTCTAAAACATCTAGACCCATTTGGCTCTGTGATATTACCACTTCTCTTAATATTATCTCAGGCTGGCTTTGTTATAGGCTGGGCTAGACCTGTACCATATAATCCTGCTAATTTACGTAATGTAAAGAAGGGGACATTCATTGTGGCTTTTGCTGGGATTTTTGCAAATATAGTGATTGCTGTTATTTTTGGTTTGCTTATAAGATTTGCTCCTAACTTTGGACTACCACCATATATTCTAGGTACAGAGCTCCTCCATCCTTTCTATAAAATTACGACTATTATCGTGGTTACTAATCTAATACTTGCTCTGTTCAATCTTATTCCAATTCCTCCACTTGATGGGTCAAAGATACTATTCTCATTCTTGCCGAACAGTCTACGTTTTATTGAAAATTTCTTAGAAAGATGGGGTATATTCTTCTTACTCATATTCATTATTTTCCTATGGGGTCTAGTTTCACCTATTATTTATATGGCTTTTTCTCTGATTACTGGCTTATAATTAGACTCTTGCATTTTTAACCCTTATATAGTAAAGTATTCTGACTAGTCAATATGACTTTCCAGCCAAAGGCTGGTCCGCCTCTGGCGGATGTTTTAAATTATGCCCACAATCAATCAATTGGTTCGTAAGAGCCGTAAAATTACAAAAAGAAAGTCAAAGGCTGTAGCCCTTGCACGTGGTTTTAATTCAATCAAGAATAAACCAGTGTTTTATCCTGCTCCATTTAAGCGCGGAGTTTGTACAAAAGTTTCGACCACTACTCCAAAGAAGCCGAACTCTGCTCTACGTAAAATTGCTCGTGTTCGTCTCACGAATGGAATGGAAGTCACAGCTTATATCCCAGGTGAAGGACACAATCTCCAAGAACACTCAGTTGTCATGATTCGCGGTGGTCGCGTCAAAGACTTGATTGGAGTTCGCTATCACATTGTTCGTGGACGCCTAGATGCTACAGGTGTAGACAAGCGTCGCCAATCTAGAAGTCTCTATGGTGCTAAAACTCCTAAAGAAGTTAAGAAATAAATAATTTATGCGAAGAAAAATAAAAAATAGAAATATAGTTGAGGCAGATATTATATATAATTCTCAAAAGCTAGCGAAATTTATAAACAATATCATGCTTCATGGTAAAAAAGAGACTGCTCGCAAGAGTGTGTATAAAGCATTTGATATTATTAAAGAAAAAACAGGGAACCCAAATCCTCTGGAAGTATTCGACACAGCCATCAAAAATGCTGGTCCACAAGTAGAAGTCCGCTCACGTCGTATCGGTGGTGCCAACTATCAAGTTCCTCGTGAAGTCAGACCAGAGCGACGCACAGCACTTGCTATGAGATGGATAATACTGGCTGCTCGTGGCAAGAAAGGTGCACCTATTCACGAAAAATTAGCTGAAGAATTAATCCTCGCTTCAAAAAACGAAGGCTCTGCAGTCAAGAAGCGCGATGATACTCACAAGATGGCCGAAGCAAACAAAGCCTTTGCCCACTTCGCTTGGTAATTTAAATATATGGAACGAGATTATCCTCTAGAGAAAGTTAGGAATATTGGAATTATTGCACACATCGACGCAGGTAAGACTACGACTACCGAGCGTGTGCTTTTCTATACCGGTGTATCACACAAGATAGGCGAGGTTCATGATGGGGAGACGACGACAGACTGGATGGAGCAAGAGCGTGAGCGCGGGATTACTATTACATCTGCTGCCGTGACTTGTTTTTGGACTCCAACATATGCCTTAACTGACAAGACTAAAAAGCATCGCTTCAACATTATTGATACTCCTGGTCACATCGACTTCACTGTTGAAGTGAAGCGTTCACTTCGCGTACTTGATGGCGCAGTCGTTGTATTTGATGGAGTAGCTGGGGTGGAGCCTCAATCAGAAACGAACTGGCGCTATGCCGATGAAGCCAAGGTTCCTCGCATTTGCTTCATAAACAAACTTGATCGCATAGGTGCTTCTTTTGAGCATTCTTATAAAACGATACACGAACGTCTTACAAAAAAGGCAATTCGCATGCAGATACCAATTGGTCTTGAAGAAAATCACGAAGGAGTTATTGATTTGCTAAAGATGAAGGCATATTACTTTGAAGGAGAAATGGGGAACAAAGTTATCGAGAAAGAAATTCCTGATAATCTAAAAGCTGACGCTGAGAAATACCACGCTGAGCTTGTTGAGAAAGTTGTCGAGCAAGATGATGTAGTCATGAACGATTACCTCGAAGGTAAAATTCCTGATTTAGATACTCTAAAGTCACTCATGCGAAAAGGAGTAATTGCTAATGAAATCTTTCCAGTTTTTGCAGGATCAGCACTCAAGAATAAAGGTGTTCAGCTCGTGCTCGATGCAGTCGTAGATTATTTACCAAGTCCTCTTGATATTCCAGCAATTGGTGGTATCAATCCTGAAACTGAAGAGGTTATGACAAGACCCGCATCTGACGATGCGCCATTCTCTGCGCTTGCTTTTAAAGTAGCTACAGATCCATTTGTTGGACAAATTATTTTCTTCCGAGTCTACTCTGGGACACTTACTGCTGGATCCTATGTTTACAATCCTCGCACTCGTAATAAAGAGCGTATTGGACGTATCCTTCGTATGCATGCCAACGATCGCGAAGAGGTAAAGAAAGTTTATGCAGGAGAGATCGCTGCCGCAGTTGGACTCAAAGATACTATAACTTCAGATACACTTTGCGACGAAGAAAAGCCGATAGAGCTCTACCGTATCGTATTCCCAGAACCAGTTATTTCACTTCGCGTAGAACCCAAAACTAAAGCTGACCAAGAAAAAATGGGCATGGCTCTTTCTCGTCTAGCCCAAGAAGATCCGACTTTTAAAGTATCAACAGATGCAGAAACAAACGAGACTATTATCGCTGGTATGGGAGAACTCCATCTTGAAATTATTGTTGATCGAATGAAACGTGAATTCACTGTCGAGACAAATGTTGGTAAACCACAAGTTGCTTACCGCGAGACTATTACAGGCGTGGCTTCTGTAGAAGGTAAATACATCAAGCAGTCTGGAGGCAGAGGTAACTACGGTCACGTCAAAATCAAAATTAAACCAATGGACATGTCTGTTGACCCAGAAGATGTACCAAAGAATACTAAACGCGAAAAAGATTTTGAGTTCGTCAATACTATCAAAGGTGGTGCTATTCCCCAAGAGTATATTCCAGCGTGTGAGAAAGGATTTAAAGAAGGACTCGATCGTGGAGTGCTGGCTGGATTTAAATTGGTCAATGTCTCGGTTGAGCTTTGGGATGGTTCATATCACGATGTAGACTCAAACGAAATGGCCTTCAAAATTGCTGCTTCTATGGCAGTGCAAGATGCATGTAAGATGGCCAAGCCGGTAATTCTTGAACCGATGATGAGTGTTGAAGTAGTAACTCCTGATAAATTCATGGGTGATGTCACTGGTAGTCTATCATCTAAGCGCGGACTTATTGAAGGAATGGAAGCTCGCGGTATGAACCAAGCGGTCAAAGCGATCGTCCCTCTCTCTGAAATGTTCGGCTACATGACCACCCTTCGCTCTATGACTGAAGGCCGTGCAGGATTTACTATGGAGTTCCTACGCTATGATATCGTGCCACAAAATGTAGCAACAACTATCATAGAATCACGCAAATAAAATCTCAGATTTCAAAATATTATCAGTAAATGTTATACTGTACTCATATCAGTTAATTTTTCCTAAATATGAAAAATCAAAAAGGGAACACAAGCGTTATAGTTTCTTTTATTATTGTCGCAGGTATTATCGGGTTAGTGGTCTATTCTCTCATGAGAAAGACAGCTAGTACTAATATAGAAGAAGATTCATATAAAAGTACAGAAGTAAACGAAAATACAAATAACAACCAAGAAGTTAAAAAAGATACTTCTCAAAAACCCATGGAACAAAACAAAAGATTATTATCCGATTTCACTCCAGTCGCAAATGTGGCTACACTACAAAAAATTGATCTGGTTACTGGTACGGGCACAGAAGTCAAAGCAGGTGCCACGGTCAGTGTGCATTATACTGGCGCAGTAGCATCGACTGGGGCAGTTTTTCAGAGTTCAAAAGATTTTGGATCAGAGCCTATAACATTTCCACTCTCTGGTGTAATAAAAGGCTGGACGGACGGCATACCAGGTATGAAAGTCGGCGGTACTCGAAGACTTATAATACCAAGCGCTCAAGCTTACGGGGCCAACCCTCCAGGCGGTTCCGGTATTCCAGCAAATGCGGATCTAGTATTTGATGTAGAGTTAGTGAACGTAAAATAATTGTTTTATGGAGAAAAAGAATTTATCATTTTTTAAGAGAATTATAAGAAAAAAACGTACTTGGGTTCTCCTTGTGCTAATCCTTGCCGTTTCTTCTTATTTCATCTTTAGGACAAATGATAATTCAAAAAATGTTGTTAGTGATACTGCAAAGTACACAGATTTAAAACAAACTATCCTTGCCACAGGTCAAGCAACCTCAAAAACCGATTTGAATTTGTCCTTTAATTCAAGTGGCACTGTGCGGTCCCTTAGAGTATCAGTGGGAGACAAAGTTTCCACTGGACAAATACTGGCGAATATTGATCAAGGAGCACAGCTCGCAAGCCTAACTCAGGCACGTGGTGCCTTGGCAGCAGCCCAGGCCCGTCTTAAAAAGACTTTAGAAGGGGCATCAAGTGAAGATATATCTCTTGCGCAAGTAAATTTAGATCAAACAAGATTAACCCAAGCAACACTAGTTAAAAATGCTTACCATAATCTTTTAAATTCTACTCCAGAGGCTCTACCTGAAGGTGGTGTTAGTGATTATATAGCACCGACTATTAGTGGTAGTTATAATGGGGATGTTGAAGGAGATATAAAAATCACAATATATTATACAGGAAGTGGCTCTAGTTTCTTGGTATCAGGTCTGACATCTGGGGTTGGAGTTGTGACCACAACTACATCTCAGCCGATAGGCAACTCTGGTTTATATATCAAGTTTCCCTCTATATCTAATAGTGTTACTAACTGGGTTATAAAAATTCCAAATAAAAAAGCACCAGATTATTTAATCAATTACAACGCCTACCAAGCAGCACTTTCTCAAGCTGACCTTGCCATCAAAGCACGTGAAGCCGAACTCGCTATCAAAAAAGCCCAAGCGCGCCCTGCAGATGTAGATCTTGCCCGTGCAGATATTACGACAGCAGAAGGTCAGGTTCAAGCTGCACAGTCCAAATATGAAGATACAATAATACGTGCACCGGCAGATGGTACAGTCACTAGTATTGATGTCAAAATAGGAGAGTTGGCCTCGGCTTTAAAGGAGGTTATAATCCTACAAGATATATCAAATGTTTATCTTGAAGCAAATATTAACGAAGCCAATGTAGCAAATGTTAGCATTGGGATGCCAGTCGATATTAATTTCGACGCATTTGGAATTGATAAAACCTTTAAAGGTTCTATAACTAAAATTAATCCCTCTTCGACTCTTGTATCTGGGGTAGTTAGTTATAAAGTAACCTCAAGTATTGAACAATTCAAGGATATAAGACCGGGCATGACCGCAAATATGACTATAAATGTGAAAGATAAACCGCATATAATTGCAGTTCCAGCCCGCTCAATAATTACCGACAAGGCAGGTAAAAAGACTATTCGAGTTATAACAAATTCAAAAACCAAGACATTTAAGGAGGTAGAAATTTCAACTGGGTTAGAAGGTGACGGCGGTATGATTGAAGTTACAAAAGGACTAAAAATCGGAGACGAATTTGTAGTTCTAATAAAGACATCATAATGTTGATCGAACTCAAAAATATTATTAAAAATTACGTGAATGGTGACGTAGTTACAAAAGTTTTGCGTGGAGTTGACCTCTCTATAGACGAAGGGGAATTTCTTGCGATTATGGGTCCGTCTGGTTCTGGTAAATCTACTCTCATGCATATCATAGGCTTCTTGGACAGACCAACAGAGGGTTCGTATAATTTTAACGACGAAGATACTAAAGATTTTACTGACGATGAGTTAGCCCATATTCGTAACGAAAAAATTGGATTTGTCTTCCAGTCTTTTAATCTACTTCCACGTACTACCGTCCTTGATAATGTTATGTTGCCTTTACTCTACAGCAGTTCACAGAAAAATAGTGTTCATCGGGCAAAGGTTGCTCTAGAATCCGTAGGACTTACTGACCGTATGGATTTTATGAGTAATCAAATATCTGGTGGACAAAAACAACGTGTCGCTATAGCTCGCGCACTAGTGTGTAATCCAAAAGTTATATTTGCAGATGAGCCTACTGGTAACCTTGATTCCAAAAGCGGGGCAACGGTTATGAATATTCTGGAGACATTAAATAAAGAAGGTCGCACTGTGATACTAGTGACGCATGATATGAATGTGGCTCTTCATGCAGAGCGTATTGTCACCATAAAAGATGGTGAGATAGTTTCTGATAAAAAAGTCCCAAGTGGAGAGCGAATACACTCCAAGGCATCAATAGATTAATATATATGAGTAAACTATTCGCAAGCCTACGGTCTACAGTTAAAGATTTACTTACTAGGAAAGGTAGATCTTTTTTGACAGTTTTAGGTATAGTCATAGGAGTATCGGGTGTGATAATAATAATTTCACTCGGGGCTGGGGCTCAAACTCTTGTTCTTGGTCAGATCACAAAATTAGGAACTAATATAATAGGTGTTCTACCAGGCAAAAGCAATGACAACGGTCCACCGGCAGCGGTTTTTGGTGTCCAAGTAAAAACCCTAGTCGAGTCTGATCTTGAGGCTATAAAAGATAAAAAGAAAGTTCCCAATGTAGTTGAAATAGCTTCTTTTGTGCGCGGAAATGTAACAATTACATCTGGCAAGGAGAGTGTTGACACTAGTTTTACTGCAACAGATAGTAGTTATCCAAGAGTTCAAAATGTAGAGATGGACCACGGTTCTTTCTTCTCTGATGAAGAAGGCCGAGCATCAGCCAATGTCATAGTCCTCGGCTATGATGTGGCTTTGGCGCTTTTTCCTAACGGTGGCGATATGGGCTCAATAGTGAAAATAAAATCCCCTAATAATGATATAGGCAGTATACCTTTTCGAGTTATTGGTGTACAAAAAAAGCTCGGCACCGTGGCATTTCAAAATCAAGATGATCAAGTTTTCATACCTTTCTCTATTGGCCAGAGGCAATTACTAGGGATTAACTATATCCAGTTTGTGCGTATGAAAGTTGACGACTCACAAAACATAAAAATTGCCATGGAAGATGTTAGAAGAGTTCTGCGCGAAGAACATCGGATAACTAATTCAGAAAATGATGATTTTTCTGTGCGCGATTTAGTAGACGCAATAAAGGTTCTCACTAGTATCACCGATGCCCTCCGGATGTTCTTGGGTCTAATGGCCTCTATATCACTTATTGTCGGAGGGATTGGTATTATGAATATTATGCTAGTTACAGTATCAGAGCGTACTCGCGAGATTGGCTTACGTAAATCAATAGGAGCAACTAGGAAGCAGATACGCAATCAGTTTTTATTTGAGGCCATCCTACTTACTTTTACAGGTGGCATTATAGGAATATTGTTTGGTATATTACTTTCGTATCTTATAACTATAGGCGTAAGATTTGCAGGATACGATTGGGCATTCATTATTTCTCCAACTGCAGTAGTACTCGCCACTTTAGTCTCTATAATCACCGGGATAGTTTTTGGCTTATATCCGGCACTTAAAGCTGCCAAACTTGACCCGATTGTAGCCCTACGATATGAGTAAATATTTTAAACAAGCATTAAAAGGTATTATGGCAAGTCCATCTCGGACGCTATTAACCACACTTGGTATCATGATAGGTATAGGCACAGTCATACTCGTCTTATCGACTGGAGAAGGTTTTAAAAGTTATATTAATTCCCAGATTGATGCTTTTGGTTCCAATACTGTCATTGTTCAAACATCCGTACCTTCCTCTACAAAAGCTCGTGCGGGGGGTGAATCAAAAGATCCCAATAACTCTGCGGTAAATGCTGTCCCCATAACAACATTAAAAGAAAAAGATATAAAAGATATTAAAACTCTTTCAAATGTCAAGAATGCTTATGGAGCTACACTGGGCCAGCAGGTTGTGACTTATGAGAGTGTATCAAAAAATGTATTTATATTTGGTGCAGATAGCTCGAGGTTTGATATTGATAAAGGTGTTATCTCAAATGGGAGAGGGTACTCCAATGAAGAAGACAAATCCCTTTCGCAAGTAGCAATACTAGGTCACGATATATCAGTCGATTTATTCGGAGAAAATGACCCAATTGGTAAAATTGTAAGAGTTGGTAATTATAATTTTGAAGTTATTGGAGTTTATGATCGTCGAGGTAGCTTTGGGTTCTCAAATGATGATGAACAAGTATTCATACCTCTATCTACCTTACAGAAGAAAATACTTGGTATCGACTACCTACTATATTCCGTAGTAGAGCTTGAGGACAATAAGAAGGCTGATGCGACATCATTAGATATTGGTGACCTTCTAAGACACAATCACTCTATAACAGATCCAGTCCGTGATGACTTCAAAGTTCAAACTCAAGCGGAAAGTTTGAGTACGTTTGATTCAATACTTCAAGCTGTTACGCTCTTGCTCATCGCTATTGCTTGTATATCACTGGTTGTAGGGGGAGTCGGAGTGATGAATATTATGTATGTGGTAGTGACTGAGCGCATAGCCGAGGTAGGCTTAAAGAAAGCACTAGGTGCACGAAATCGCGATATACTCTATGAGTTCCTAATTGAAGCTGTAATGCTTACTGTCTTGGGTGGAGTTTTGGGTATAATAGGCGGAGCATTCTTTTCTTTTATAGTGTCGAAAATTGCCCAGAGTTTAGGCTTCGCCTGGAAACTTATCATACCTCTCTGGGGGATAATTTTATCAGTTTCTATATCTATGATTATAGGTGTGGTTTTTGGGGTTTTTCCAGCTCGTAATGCAGCCCGCCTCAACCCGATTGAGGCTCTTAATAAAGAGTAATAAAAATGATATAATCTAGATATGGAAACAATATTAAACAATAAGAGGTTTATAAAAATAACAGTTATTTTTATGGCGCTACTGTCATTACTAGTACTTGCCAAATTTATTAATGAGGTTAAAAAAGGTGATCACATTAGCCGAAACGGAAGTCAGCAGAATGTTATTACAGTAAGTGGTAAAGGGGAAGTCATAGCAATATCAGACATAGCGATAATATCAGTTAATCTAAATAGAGAAGGAGCAACAGCAAAAGAAGCACAGAATCTTTTGAATGCGCAAATTACCAAAACTCTCGAATATTTAAAAACTCAAAAAATTGAGGACAAAGATATAAAATCAGAATATGGAGGCATAAATCCAAAATATTCATACAATCCAATGAATTGCTTTACCTATCCTTGCCCACAAAATACAAAGATCACTGGTTACACTGCTACCCAGTCCATTACAATAAAAGTTCGTGAAGTTGATAACTCAAATGAAGTTCGTACAGGATTAGCAAATCTTGGAAATACCGATATTAGTGGCCCAACCTTTTCAATAGATAATCAAGATGTTCTCAATGATCAGGCCAGAAGTATAGCCATCAATGATGCTCGAGAGAAAGCCAAAGTTCTCGCCCGTGATCTCCATGTTCGTTTAGGAAAAATTACTAGCTTCTCAGAAAATGGTGGTGGGTATCCGATGATGTATGCCAAGGCAGAGATGATGGATTCTTCCGCTGGCTCTGCTCCAGCGCCGACACTACCCAAAGGCGAGAACAAGATAATCTCAAACGTCACTATTACATACGAGATAAGATAACTAGTTTATATCAAAAATGCCCCTGTTTTAGGGGCGTTTTTGATATTTGACTTTATGGCTCTAAAAGCGTACTATATTTGCATAAGCCCTTCGGGGTGGTTTTTAATAAGAGGAGATAAATCAGATTATATATGAACAAAACTATTGAATATTTTAAAGAGGTAAGAGCTGAGATGAAGAATGTAACTTGGCCAACCCGCAAACAAACCATGTTTTTCACATTGGCCGTCTTAATAGTTTCTTTATTTGTGGCCTATTATCTAGGTGCATTAGACAAGGTATTCTCAAAAGGTCTTGAATGGGTACTTACAAAATAACCTGCCTGCCGGTAGGCAAGCAATATATTTATAAAATATGGCAAAACAAGAATTAAAAGGTGAGAGAAATTGGTACGCGATACATACATACGCAGGGTATGAGAATGCTGTTATGCGCAATTTAAAACAGCGCATTGATTCGCTCGGCATGAATGATAAAATTTTTAGCGTCGTGGTACCAACTGAAAATAAAATAAAAATCAAAGGTGGTAAACGCGTTGAAGTAGAAGAGAAAGTTTACCCTGGCTACGTACTTGTAGATATGATAGTTGATGACAATTCTTGGTATGTAGTTCGCAATACTCCTCGTGTGACTGGATTCGTTGGAGCAGGAGTTAATCCTGTCCCACTAAACAAACAAGAAGTGGATGATTTGTTTGGAAGAATGGATAAAGCAAGTGGCGCTGCTGGTAAGCATCAGATTGATGTCGAGGCAGGTGAGATAGTCCGCATAGCCGACGGTCCATTCAAAGATCTAGAAGGCAAAGTTAGTGACGTAGATGTTGAGCGTGGTAAAGTCAAAGTTCTGGTCTCGATGTTCGGTCGTGAAACACCAGTAGAATTAGACTTCTTGCAAATTAAAAAATTATAATTAATAAAAATATATGGCAACTAAAAAAATAACAAAAAAAGTAAAATTACAAATCCCAGCTGCAAAAGCAACCCCTGCGCCACCACTCGGTCCTGCGCTCGGTCAAGCTGGAGTCAACATTGCAGAGTTCTGTCAGAAGTTCAATGCCATGACGCAGTCTATGGCAGGTGAGATAGTCGGATGTGTAATCTCAGTTTATGAGGATCGCACTTACGATATCAAAGTCAAGACTCCTCCAGTTGCTGGCCTTATATTCAAAGCTGCAGGCATAGAAAAGGGTTCAGGCAAGCCAAATACCGCAAAGGCAGGCAAGATCACAAAGGCTCAGGTAAAAGAGATAGCTATAAAGAAAATGCCAGACTTAAACGCAAAAGATATCGAAGGCGCTATGAAAATCATCGAGGGTTCAGCTCGTTCTGCAGGAATTACAGTTGAATAGTTTTTTAAAATCTCCCTTTATGGGGAGATTTTAGTTCATATGAAAAAGAAAAGCCAGACATCATTACTTGGTAATATTTTACAGAAAGTCGCACCGAAGATAGGCGCAACTGTGCTTATGGAACCCGAGTGGGGAGTTGTCGGGCAGATTACATTCAAGAGTGGCAAGAAGAGCTACACCAGATATAACACTGTAGATATGAATAGTATCGGCTCGTCAGATGTCGCTCGCGACAAAGACTATGCCAACTTTTTTATGAAGCGCATGGGGTATCCGGTAGTAGAAGGAAAAACGTTTTTCTCTAAGACTTGGGCTCGCGCTATAGGGTCTAAAAGAAATATTGATACAGGTTATAAATATGCGAAAAAATTGGGATTTCCAATAGTGGTCAAGCCCAATAGCGGTAGCCAAGGCGTGGGCGTTGCCCTCGTTTCAAATAAGCAAGAATTCTATAGAGCAATGCGGTTCGTATTTAAAGGTGATAAAGTTGCTCTTGTGCAGAAATACCTTGTGGGTAAAGATTATAGAATTGTTGTTCTAGATAAGAAAATAATTTCTGCCTACGAGCGTATACCGCTCTCTGTCATGGGCGACGGGAAACTTTCCATAGAGAAGTTACTAAACAAAAAGAAAAAATATTTTAATAATATAAATCGCGATATAAAAATTGATACAAAAGACTCAAGAATTAAAGAAAAGTTAAAAAGGCAAAAGCTGAGCTTGAAATCTGTATTACCAAAAGGAAAGCTTGTCTACCTCCTCGATAATGCAAATCTTTCTACAGGGGGAGATTCGGTAGATGTAACAAACGCGATACACCCACTATTTAAAAAGCTCGCAGTAAAACTGACTAGTGATATGGGTCTTCGGCTTTGCGGGGTAGACTTGATGATAGTAGGAAACATAAAGGAAAAACCTAATAAATATTGGGTTCTAGAGGTAAACGCTGCCCCAGGACTAGACCACTACGTAACTACAGGTAAGGCTCAACAAAAAATTGTCGAGGATCTTTATCTTGAGGTTCTAAAAAGTATGGATAAGTAGTTCTTGACTCAATCATAATTTAGGGTAGTATAAAAGAAAAACTTCATTTTATGAGACCTAAAAAGCTTCTCTGGAAAGATAGGGATGCTGACCTCAAGGGTCTCATCCGCTACTATGACCTGAACCATAGGTTCAAAGTCATGTATTACCGGACCAACCTTTTGGTCCATACAAGGCGAGTTGAAGCCATAATAGAGACTCTTATACCGTTAGCGCAAAAGTGCTACGAAGGATTTGACCCTCATTTGGCACGGCTTATAAGTCGGTATCACGATGATCCTGAACTTATAGCAAAGCGGGGGGATGTATCTCTACAGCTTAAACTTAAAATGGGAGACTATGAAAAAGAAGTATTGAAAAAAGAAGAAATAAGAGCAATCGATAAAATATCAAACTACTACCCTAAAATGGTAGATGAATATTGCTACAGAGAAATCTTATTGCATGCTCTAAACAAAGACTGTCGTGAGGCACAATTACATTCATTTGCGGATAAACATGACGGCAATTGTGAAGCTCTCCATGAAGTTCTTGCTGGAAATACAGTATTCCTTGAGCCGGTTTTAAACTACAGCTCAGAGATATTCACTAAGCGCAAAAGCAAGTTCTTCCTGATTGAAGAAATGTTTGATTCTGATATAGAAAAACAGAATCCATTTCTACAGTTTCCAGTACTTGATCTCATGAACTTTTTTAAGAATGGCAAGCTGAAAACTGTTCCTCATACCGAGGAGACGATAAAGCGCAACAGCTATATTCCATATTATGAAATGTGGAAAAATGTTACTCTGAGTACTTTCCCAAATGGTATTGAATTACTCACAAAACAAACAGAATTTCAAAACAAATAAAAAGGCCCCAGTCTCTACTGGAGCCTTTTTAAGTTCAAGGTTATTTACGAAACCCTCTCGACATATTCACCAGTCTCAGTATTGACTCGGATTTTATCTCCAGCTTCTATGAAGAATGGGGCACTGATTTTTATACCATTCTCTAGTATGACAATTTTCCCTCCGCCGTTGGCAGTATTGCCCTTTATAGATGGGGGAGCTTCTTTGACGATAAACTCCATCTTTACTGGTAGTTTTATATTTATTATCTGGTCTTCTCCATCATTGTCCCATACCATGGCAGTTACTATCTCATCGGGTTTTAAATATTTTGATGTTTCACCGATTATTTTCTCTGGTAACTGAAATCTATCTTTTGGATTCTCTGGATCTGCGAACCAGAACTCGCCTTTGTTCGTATAAAGAAACTTCACATCTTTTTTATTTATTTCCGCTTCATCAGCTTTATCGGATGCATGGAAAACTGTATTCCAAGTACGGCCGGAAAGTAGGCTCTTGAGCTTGACCTGATTTTGGGGTTTTCTCTGTTGTGTCCGTGCAACATGAGCCTCCATGACTTCACACGGCTCATTCTCATATATTATTATTTTCCTTTCTCTTATTTCGCTGTATTCAAGCATGCGCTATTCTAGCTCATTTTCTATACCTTTTCAACCCATTGACAAATCATATAAAAACGTTAGAATTATAAAAAACTAGTTTCATTCAAACCTTAAAAGTATTTGTATGAACCATCCACATAGAACTGCTGCAAACATTTTTTTTACACTTAGTACATTACCAATATTAGGGATATACATTCTCTATTTCAGTAAGAGTCTCACTATCACTGAAGTATGGGGATTACTTGCCTGTAGCATGCTCCTGGTGCTTATGTGTAAAAAATTTGAAGAAACAATGGCCGATTACATGAGTCCACAATTAGTTGAGCCCCTCATTATAATTAAATTATTGAGCTACATATTGCTATGTAAAGTGCTAATAAACCTTATAAGTCCAGGCTGGGGTTGGTGGATACTAAGTACACTCGCCGGTGTTATAGCAATCGCCATAGAAATATATGGTCCGCCTTTAAGACGAGGTAGAGATAATTAAATATTTTTTGATGAAAATAAAAAAGGTGCATCTTACGATGCACCTTTTTCTATTCCCCCGCACTAGTAACTTGAATTTCATCAAAGCGCCCACGCACTTCTTTTAGAATTTCATCAGAGAGCTTTTTGTTATCACGGAGATATGTCCTTGCCGCATCATATCCTCGGCCGAGCTTTATTTCTTCCACTGCTCCCTTCTCTTGAGCCTTCTTGCTACCCAGATACGAGAATATTGCACCACTTGTTTTTGATATAATTCCGAGCTTCTCACCGAGTGCCATGATTTCACCTTCGCGCGAAATACCTTCTCCGTAGAGAATATCAAATTCTGTTTGTTTAAATGGCGCTGCGACTTTGTTCTTCACGACTTTCACACGAGTGCGTGAACCCACCACTTCCTCACCCTTTTTAATCTGAGCGATACGGCGGATATCTAAACGGATAGATGTATAGAATTTCAGCGCCTTTCCCCCTGGAGTCGTCTCTGGATTGCCGAACATAATACCGATTTGCATACGAATCTGATTTATGAATATGACTACAGTCTTTGATCGAGCGACTATGGCAGTTAGTTTGCGGAGTGCTTGTGACATCAGGCGAGCTTGCTTGCCCACATGTGATTGACCCATGTCTCCCTCTATCTCATCGCGGGGAGTAAGTGCGGCCACTGAATCTATGACTATCACATCAATTTTTCCAGAGCGAATAAGACTCTCAGTAATTTCGAGTGCCTGCTCACCATTATCTGGCTGGGATATTAGGAGGTCTTTGATATTTACCCCGAGCTTCTTTGTATACTCTGGGTCCATAGCATGCTCGGCATCTATATATGCGCATACTCCACCTTTCTTCTGAGCTTCAGCTACGATATGTAGAGCAAGCGTAGTCTTACCAGATGATTCTGGTCCAAATATTTCTATCATACGTCCACGTGGCACACCACCAATACCGAGCGCCATATCAAGGCCGATAGATCCAGTAGGGATGACATCTATGTCGACTTTCGGAGAGTCGCCCAATTTCATTATCGAGCCTTCGCCGAACTTAGTCTGAATTGATTTGATTGTATCTTCTATAGCTCCACCTATTTCCTTTGGTTCTTTTTTTGCTTTTTTTTGCATATCCTATAATTATAAGTGAACGCTCGTTCACAGTCAAGAAATACCTGTTGATAACTAATTAGTATTGATAATTTTACCCCCAACTGCGACTGCCCCAGTAGATTCTTCATATATTACTTCGAGGGTTTTCTCTCTCGTATTTCCAAATTTATCCTTTGCATCCAAAGTCAGCACAGAGAGTCCAGGAAGAAGAGCTACGTGTTCGCTATATGTTCCATCCTTATCGATAAATATTTCTCTACCATTTAAAGACAGGTAAATAGCATTTTTGGCGTTACCAGTAACTTTTACAAGTGGGGAATTACTATTTTTATTGATGCTAGCACTAATCTGTACCCCCTTGATGAGGAATCCCATTTTCATATAAGCAAAAGTTCCAATAAAAACAAACAGGACACCACAAGATATCACCCTAACCCACCATTTTATATTTTTATTCTTATTGAATCGCATTTTATAAATTATTTAAATCTTTTGAATTATCCATACCTCCTGACATCCCAGTTGGTCGAGCTTCCAATACATCACGAGGCTTTGCCCCATTACCCGCACCGATAACTCCTCGCTCCTCTAGCATGTCTATGAGCTTAGCCGCTCTTGCATATCCGACTCCGAGTTTTCTTTGCAAGTAAGATGTTGAAGCCTTACCAGCTTCAATGACAGTGAGCCTTGCATCCTCATAAAGATCGTCATCCTCACTACCTTCCAAACTATCAGAGAATAATCCACCACCATTCTTTTCAATTGAGCCCGAGAGTTCGATAGTATCAGGCAGTTCATCTATATAAGCCTTCTTCAGATATTCTACCACCTTTTTGACTTCGTCCTCAGAGATAAAGGCACTCTGGAGTCTCTCGGGCTGGGACATCTCGCCTGAGGCGTAGAGCATGTCTCCCGCGCCTAGGAGCTTCTCGGCTCCACCAGCGTCCAGTATTGTTCTTGAATCTATCTGTGAAGAAACTTGAAGGGCGATTCGAGTCGGAACATTTGCTTTAATGAGTCCAGTGATGACATTTACAGAAGGTCGCTGAGTTGAGAGGATAAGATGTATACCGACAGCACGAGACATCTGGGCTAGACGCACGATTGCGCTCTCAAGTTCTCTTGGATAAGCGTGCATAATATCTGCCAATTCATCAATAATAATGACTATATAAGGCATACGCTCTGCCTCCCCATCTTTTTTGGTCTTATTATAAACGTTCGCATGATAAGACTCTATGTCACGAACCGATTCTGTTTCAAGTATATCATATCTACGGTCCATTTCTTTTGCCGCCCATTTTAGCGAGAGGATAGTTTTCTTTGGATCAGTGATGACCGGAGTCAGTAAGTGGGGGATTTTATTATAAAGAGTAAGTTCTACGCGCTTCGGGTCCACCATTATGAGTCTCAAATCTTCCGGCCCGTTTCGATATAGAAGTGATGTTATGATCGAGTGTATTGTTACAGATTTACCAGAACCTGTCGTACCAGCTACGAGTACGTGGGGCATCTTTGCCAAGTTACCAAATATTGCTTTACCAGAGAGTCCTCTTCCGAGCGCGATAGTCAGAGGCTTTGGAGAATTTTGGAATTTATCATCCGAGAGGAGTGTTGCCAGTCCGACTGTCGATTTTACTTTATTTGGTATCTCTATTCCGACTAGGGATTTACCTGGGATAGGTGCTTCTATGCGTATTGGGTGGGCAGCGAGTGCTAGCGACAAATCATTTTGAAGTCCAACTATACGCGATAGCTTTACTCCTTGGGCAGGTTTCAGTGCATAACGAGTGACAGTCGGACCGATAGTTACTTCATCCATCTCGACTGATATTCCGAAATTTAAAAGTGTCCGCTGAATAATATTCATATTACCTTTCAAATCTCCGACATTTGGTTTACCCTTATCTTTCTCCAGAAGTACAAGTGGGGGAGGGACATAGGCCGTGTGGAATTTCTTCTTGGTTTTAAATATTTCCTCTTCCTCTTCGATCGGGTTCTCATCATAAGCTAGAGATTCTTCACTTTCATTCACATCCTCTGCAGATTCTGGTAGTGGTAGAGGTTCGTTCAGATCTAGATCGGAGTCTAGATTTTCCGAATTGAATTTTGGCATTTTTATATCTTGCCCAAAGAAACGAAGAATTCTCTTCCAGATTGTCATAAGATTTGGTCTCTCATCGAGCAGTATGATCAGAGATATTATTAAAAGTGTTCCGAGTAATAGTATGCCAGCATAAATTCCAAAAAGTTTTACAAATGGCCACGCGACTATACTTCCTAAATATCCACCCAAAACTATACTCGTCGATGTACCGGCACCATTGCTTGCTATGTCCATGATTGCGAGCGTTGAGAGTAATACACAAATAGATGTAATGGCGTGAAGTTTTGCTACTTGAGGTTTGCCTCTTCGCATAAATGATATTCCAAGTATGACGAGAAGTATTGGTATAAGATAATATCCAAATCCAAAGAATGCGCTAAATACGCTAAAGAAAAAATTACCTGCCACTCCGGCAAGTTTAAATGTGGATAACAATATAAAGAGTCCTAGCACGAGTAGGGCAATACCCCAGACACTATGTCTAGTCTCATCCTTTAGCTCAACTTTAGTTCGTTTATTTTTCTTCCCCTTACTCCTTCTGGCTATGGGTTCGTCTTCCTCTTCATCGTCAATATCTTTTTTTGCCATAATATTCCTACATTATATCATAAACATTTGCATAACATTTATATGGGTGTATAATGGACAAATTCAAATATAAAACTAATCCGTCCCTGACGGAAAAGACACATGAATTATCAAAAAGACACATCAAAAAAGGATCAAGATTCATATGGACAGACAAATGGTCCACAGGTTAATTCTTTGGTAAATAAGCCTCTTTATGGGTATGTCAATAAAAAGACAGAAAAGCTAGTTACGGCACTCTATATGGTTACAGATTGTATGGATACCGACGAGGCTCTTAAAATTAAGATCCGCTTGTTAGGGGTAGAGCTCCTGTCCGATATGTATAAACTACCCAATCTCTCGCCTGTGGATAAGCACAATCACATATCTCTGACCCTATCCCACATCAACGAGGTTTTATCGCTCATAGAGATATCCTGCACTATTGGTTTTATCTCGGAGATGAACACTCAAATATTAAAAAGTGAGCTCGGATTATTAATTACAAAACTCGAAGATAACAAATCAAAAGACAATCATTTTGCCTTCACCCTAGATGACAAAATGTTTGATCTACCCGCTGGCGAGACGGATGTCCGTTTGCAGTCCAATAGCCTTATAAAGGACAAAAGGACAAGTTATAGCATGTCTTTTAATAAAGTGAATTCATCTTTGTCTTTAACAAAAGGAGTTAATGTAAATAAATATAATCCTATTAATAAACAAGAAAGAAAAGACAAAATATTAGCGCTTATAAAAGACAAGAAGGACCTACCTACCGGCGAGGCAGGTCTATCCATAAAAGACATTTCAACTGCTTTTACTGACTGTTCTGAAAAGACAATTCAACGCGAACTCAACCTACTTGTTTCCAAAGGTCAAATCAAGAAAACTGGCGCAAAGCGTTGGAGTCGCTATCAGGCTCTGTAATTAAAGGCTACATGAGATTTGAAAGAAAAAAGTCCTCGGATCTCCTGTCCGGCTCACGCCTGGCAGGCCAGACATTTTTTCTTTCAAATCTCACTCCGCCCCTGAAGCCCCACTTATCCACATTTTAGGCCTTATTTGTTGCCTATTTATATACCTTTAGTATATAATGTTATTGCGTGCTAGTACTGGTGTATATACACCAAATGTGCTAGTATTGCATTATCCCTTATGTGTTGATTTATCAATACATTTTCGGGAGCGATCATTGAAAATTTAATACTATTACAGTCTAATACCAAGAAAGTAATAGCCCTATATTATGTTTTGCTTTTTATCTATGTATTTTCATTCGTAACTAGTAATTCATAAATTAGTAATTGGATTTCAATCGGTCGCATCCACTTTTAGTTTTTCTTTTGATAGAGGAGAATATTAGAAGTGTGCATCGGCCCTGTCGACAAGGCAGATAGCTTGTCCACTTCGCAAGAGGTGAGCAAGTATTCACTTAGTTAGTTATTTTTCAAATAGTTATTCACGCTGATAGAGGCGAGGCTAATTATTCGAAAGCAAATTTATTCATGGCATGTTTGCTGATAGAGGCAAACGATAGAGGTCATTAATAAATAAAAAGATATGCACCCAATATTGGTTTCACCCTTTGTATTTATTTACAGACGGGTGAGTCGAAACTGATCTAATCGTGCATATGATTTAAAAATTATGTTAAAAATTAATTCAAAAATAATCGCTGGTTTGTTCGTAGCAGTTCTCTTGTTTGTCGGTGCAGTTTCTGCATCTGCAGCATGGATGCCTTCTACAGCAACTAAAATCATGAAAGGTTCGCCTAAAGCGGACGTTATGTGGTTACAGCAAACTTTGAATGCAACTGGTACAGTACCAGCGCTCGTTGAAGACGGCCTTTACGGCAAGAAGACAACAGCTGCAATCAAAGCTTTCCAAGTAGCACATCCTGCATCAGGAGCTGCTGATGGAATCGCTGGCAAGAAGACAATGGCTGCTCTTAATGCAGCAGGTGCAAACGGCGCTCCAGCAGGAAGCCTTTGTCCAAATGGAATGACATTAGCAAGCAACTGTACAGTTGCTCCTAATGGAAATCCAGGTCCTACTCAGACTGGTCCAGTGACAGCTATGCTCTCAATGGACAATCCTGCAGCAGGTACAATAATTGTAGGTCAAGCTGGTGCTGATTTAGCACACATCACATTCTCAGGAAGTGGTACAGTTTCATCTATAACACTTACTCGTGGTGGTGTATCTAACTCAAGTACACTTTCAAATGTTTATCTATATGATGGCGCAACTCGCGTTACAGACGGATACTCATTCAACAATACAGGTTCACTTACAATGAACAATGTTAACCTTATGGTGAATGGTTCAAAAACTATTTCTATAAAGGCTGATGTTGCTGTCGCTGATTACAGTGTTTCTGTTACTCTTACATCATTCACAACTGGTGGCGTAGCCACTGTTGTAAGTATAAAGGGTAATGAAATGTTCATCGCTAGTGGCACAGGTCTTCTTGGAACAGCAAATCTAGCAACAGCAACACCATCACCTGTAGCAACATCAATCAATGCTGGCTCAATGAACCAGACTCTCTGGTCAAACAGTATCAACATTGGTTTACATGCTTCAAAGTTACACGGTATGACTGTTAAACAAATTGGTTCTGCTCCTGCAAATGCACTTGCAAACGTTGCATTGTATGTTGACGGAGTAAATACAGGAACAGCTATGATTAATGCAAACATGCAGTTTGTATTTGATCTAGCTACACCATTGTCACTAACTACTGGCGCTCATTTCTTTGAGGTCCGTGGTGATGTAATAGGTGGTGCATTCAGAAACTTCTACATATCACTTGAAAAAGCTGCTGATCTTTCAATCAAAGACGGTCAGGTTCAAGGTGGTGGTGTAGTTTCTATTGCTCCAACATACTTAGCAGGTACACTTAACAATGTAAATGGTGGTTTGGTTACTATCAACAACGGTACTCTTACTATCACTCAAGACCCAGCATTTAGTAACACAACTACTCTTGTAGGTGGTGCTACTACTACAAAGCTTGCGGCTTGGAAATTTACAGCGTACGGTGAAGATGTAAAGGTAAACAGTCTAGCATTTATGCCTACATTCACAGCACTTTCAGCTGGTACTACTCTTCAAAATGTAGGATTGTATGTAAATGGCGGTCAAGTTGGTTCAAACGCTACTGCTACAACAGCAGTATCTCTTCCATTCACTAACCTTGGTTCAAACCTTACAGTGTACGTAGGTACACCTGCTGTCGTTGAACTTCGTGGTGATGTAGTAAGTAACTCTCCTGCGGGAACAGCACTTACTTCAGGAACAACCAAGTTTGATCTATCAGTTGGCTCAAGCAATGCGCAAGGTCTAAGTTCAAGTCAATTGACTTCGACTGCTGCTGCTGGAGGCCAGACGCTTACAATTGGTAACAACGTAACATTCGGTGCAACAGCTGGATTCTCTACTTCAACAAAGGCTCCAAACACAGCTGGTGTAAAGATTGGTTCATTCTCACTTTCTGCTGGTTCTGCTGAAGGTCTTACAGTAAGTAATGTTTCTGTAACACTTCCTGCGGGCGCTGGAAACACAATGCAACCTGCAAGTCAACTCACAAACCTAACGGTTAAAGTTGCTGGTAATGTTATTGGTACTCCAATTGGTAACCCAGTTATCACGACTTCAAACAGTTACTCTTCCAACCTAGCGGTTGCTCAGGGTACAGCTGCAGTATTTGAGGTGTATGCGGACTTCGGTTCCGGTGCTGCTACTCTAACAGTAACTCCTTCAATGGCAGTTACATACCGTGGTGGTACTTCAAACCTTACAACTACATCTTCAACTGTTGCTGGTTCACAGACAACATCAAACGTTGCAACTATTGCAGCGGGTGGCGTTAAAGTAGACACAGGTTTGTCATTATCATCACGAAATATTGTTACAAGTAGTAATTTCCCAATCGCTACTTACAACTTCAAAGTTAGTAACAGTGTAGCTGGCGCTGTGATCAAGGATGTTACATTTACATTCCCTGCAAACACAGTTACAACTATAACAATGAATGGTAAGACACAAGGATCTATTAGCGGCACAACAGCAACTGTCTACAACGTAGGAGTTACTGTCCCTGCTACAACTGATGGTGTTAATGTACCTGTTACTGTTGGTCTCGTATGTACTGGTACAGCAAATGGTTGTACAGCTAACTCTCCAGTTACTGTAAACCTTATTGCTTCTACTGTTACTTATAACGATGGTTCAGCAGTTCAGAGTATTACTCCAACAGCTGGAGGCGCAGGATCAGGTTCTGGTGCTGCGACAGTAAGTCACTTCGTTTATGCCTCTGTTCCATCATTTGCTGTAGATTCTGTTCAAAAGACAGGTCTTATCATTGGTGCTGAAAACAAGGTAGGCGAAGTTACAATTTACGCTGATGCTGCAGGCCAGATAAAGGTAAATAACCTTGCCTTTAACGTTGCAAGTACAGGTCTCAGTGCTATAACTACAACTGGTACAAGAATCGCAGATGGTAATACTACTGTCTCTGGTTCATCTGTATCTTCTGGTTGTAACGTAGCTGCTGCTGCAAGTATCGGAGCTTGTGTCATGACATTTGGTACTTCACCAAGTGGATTCTCAATAGCGGCTGGTGGGTCAAAGACCTTCAGTCTCTACATGACAATCGCTGCTACTGTAGCTGCAAACACTTTGATCTCAGTATCTTCAAGTGTAACTCCAGGAACAACTACATGGGATGATCCAATAGGTGGTGGTACTGCTCAGGCAGCAACCAACGTCTACAACTTCCCAACTGCTTCTTACTCAATCCGTCAGTAATCATTTGATTACTTAGGTTAGTAAGTCTAGGTAGAGTTCTAGGTGGTTTGTCAGAACTTTAAACTGTCACAAAAAATCCCCGAAAGGGGATTTTTTGTTGTCTGACTATAAACTTTGCAATAAAATACGCCCGAGGTCGTCATCATGGTAGTAGTAAATATCACATCTAATAGTGCTACAATATATAATTATAAGTTAATAGATGATGTATTAATTTTTATGGAAAATAATGTTGCAAAGAAAAGCCCCCTTTTGATAATCCTAGTCGCTATTTTAGTCGTAGTTATCGGTATATGGATATACAACAGGCAAGCTGAAGTTGACGTCGATGTGAACTCTCCTACAGTAGAAACACAAATCGATTCTACCGAAGATATCGGTTCTACACCTCCGACAGGCACAGTTTCGATAAGCTATACAAAAGCACTTCAAGTGTACAAAGACAAGCGTATTCAGCTTGGTGTCGGCAGCGGTTGCCCTGCTCATCCCCGTGCTATGACTTTCAAGAATAATACGACCATCATGATAGACAATCGCGCACCAATAGCTCGCACATTCAAACTCGGGACTACGTATTCTATCAAAGCATATGGATTTAGACTTATCAATCTCTCTAGCGACAAGTTGCCAGCTACATGGCTCCTAGACTGTGATAAACAGCAAAATGTAGCGACAGTTACCCTCCAGAAATAGGCTCGCAATACTTGCCAGCCTAACTTTAAACTGCTCGTAATTCCAGCATATGCTGGAATTACGAGCAGTTTGTATTCACTCCCTCATCTCTTGCCAAAGTTCCGAAAAGTGCTAATATGGGCTCATTATGAAAAAGAACAAAAATACCCTAATTGGCGCAGGCATTCTAGCCCTGGCCCTTATCATTGCCTTTGTTTTCGCCGTCAAAAACAAGAAAGCAGAAGCTCCACTAGAAGTCCCTACTCAATCAATATCAACAATAGAGGGGCAACCTCGCCGAGTAAGTCGCCCTACGATGATGTCCGACACTGTAGTAGATGCATCATATACAGAGACATTTATGAAATATTATGATGGCAATATCTTGCAGTTCGATAGCAATTGCCAATCACATCCGACATCACTTATGATAGCGAATGGTTCACGGCTACTACTCGACAATCGTTCAAACAACTCTGAAGTTATAACAATAGGGGAGAATAAGTACACGTTGGCCCCATATAATTTTCAAGTTATCACTCTGAATATTCCTAAAATTCCAACTACGTTCACCGTCGACTGCAAAGTCGCCCAGAACGTCAGCACTCTTACTGTTGAGTAACATAAAATCCCCGAAAGGGGATTTTATGATTTAGAGGAAAGATTGGGGCTCAAACATGTGCACTAATGAATTGCTCGTAATTCTAGCATATGCTAGAATTACGAGCATATGATAAATAAGAAAGACTTGGCAATCTTTAAAGAATTTTTAGAATCTGGATCTACAAAAGCAACTATTACCCAGGTAGTATTAATTGCTGTTGCTCTAGGGGCTCTTCCTTTTATAGCTATGGGTGGAGTTGCTATGGGTAATGCAGTTCAACTTTTTGGGAAGATAAACAAAAATAGAAGATATAAAAAAAGACAAATAGATAATGCGATAAGTAATCTAAAAAGGCAAAAAATAGTGGAATATGTATCAGATAGGAATGGTGTTACAACATTACTCATTACAACAAAAGGGGAGACTAGGCTCAAATCATTTTCTATTGATATTTTGTCTATAAAGAAACCGTCAAAATGGGATGGTAAGTGGAGAGTTGTTATGTTTGATTTACCAATACGATATAGAAAAGCTAGGGAGTCTTTAAGGTTTAAGTTAAAGCAAATTGGTTTTGTTCAACTTCAAAAAAGCGTCTGGATACATCCATACCCATGCACAGACGAGTTACTTTTTATTTCTGATTATTATAAAGTGAAAAATTATGTTGATATATTAGTGGTAGAGGATTTATTGAATGATAATAAGTTGAAACAGCATTTCAAACTAGTGTAAAATTTTCTCAAAAGTCAGTGCTCGTAATTCTAGCATATGCTAGAATTACGAGCACTGACTAGTATCAGAATTTAAGTAGTTATCCACAGTTTTGTGATAAGTGTTATTTATTTTTATATATTGTGGGCGTATACTTTACGAAGATGAGTAAAAAAGCATGTTTTAAATTTTATTTCTCACTTCTTGTCTTATTTCTACTACTCCTATCTCACTCTGCTTCTGCGAGTACTTTGATTTCTCGCACTGATACTAGTACTCCATTTACTTCAATACCTGGTGGTTCGAATAACTCTTATTCTGGGCTACTTCTTATTAACTCCCCAGTTACAAGTTCAATAGCTCCATATATTAATTCTGGTGTCGTTCCTGACTGGTTTACTGGGGATTTAACTATTGGCAATCATTACTCTTTTCAAATTCCTGATCCATCTGGTATCTCTTGCACTTCTCTTTCTCTAGGTGTGTATCATATGGGTTCTTCTATTGCTTCTTCACTTGGAATGGGGGTAGACGATGGTACTAACTGTAACTTTGAAGTTGTTGCATTTGCCAACAAATCTGTCACTATGTTTATAATTTATGATGGAGTCACTGTTGCTGGCGGGCCTTCCCCTGCAACAGCCTTTACTTTATATGGGGATAGCTCTTCTTTGGTAGGTACCTTTGATTATTGGACGGGTAACTATATTCAACACGGCACCCCAGCGTTTAAGTTTAGTGATGCCACCGCAGAGTGTTGCTCGAATGTTCTTTTTTTACCTGGACTTGAAGCGAGCAGGTTGTATAAAGAAAAAACTGTTGCCGGTGTTACCACAGAGGATCAGCTTTGGGAGCCAAATACAAAGACTGAAATTTCGGAATTATATTTAGATTCAACTGGAACAAGTATAAATCCAAGTATTTATACAAAGGAAATAATAGGAACAACTAATGTCATTCCTGTATTATTTCAACAAGATATATATAAAAGTTTAATTAATAAATTAGATGATCTTATTTCTACTAATAAGATTACTAATTGGAAATCATACGCATACGACTGGCGACAAGGAATCGATGATTTAGTACAAAATGGTACTAAATATAATAACAATCAAACTATTACTCTAATTAGTGATTTGCAGTATCTAATTAGTACGTCAAAGACAGGTAATGTCACGGTAGTTACCCATAGTAACGGTGGATTATTAGCAAAAGCACTGATAAAAAAACTCGAAGACATGAAGCTAGCAGGACAAGGGGATTTGGTAGATCATATAGACAAGCTCATCATGGTGGCCTCACCACAGCTCGGTACTCCCGATGGTATGTCTGCAATCCTGCATGGTTATAAACAAACATTACCTCTTAAACTAATGACAGAAATTCAAGCTCGTAAACTTGCAAGTAACATGCCTTCTGCTTATGGGCTCCTACCTTCAAGAAAGTATTTTGAACAAGTAAATTCTTTACCTACAGGCATATTTGGCCCTACATCTCCACAATTATTTAGAAATTCTTATGGATCAAGCATTAATAGTTACCAAAAAGAACATGATTTTATTTTAGGCCAAGAAGGCAGGATTCAACCTAGTGAAACAGATTTAATTTCACCAACAAAAGGAAATAATCTCTTATTATCTCAAGCTGAAAGTCTGCATGATTCCATAGACAATATGACTTTCCCATTATCCATGAATGTTATAAATATTGCTGGTTGGGGCAAGGATACGATAGCAGGTATGGCATATTTCAATAATGATGTCCAACCAATTTTCACCCAAGGTGATAAAACAGTAGTTATACAAAGCGCTCTATATGGTCAAGGTACAAAGTATTGGCTTGACTTAAGTAACTCAAAATTAGACCATAAAAATATCTTAGAACATCCGCAGTTATTGGACTTTATCAAAAATATAATTGAGCAAAATCAACCAACATCTTCCAATATAAAAGATATAGAACCACTACAAGTAGGCAATCGTTTGCATCTAAGTGTCCACTCCCCAGTCTCTATTGGTATATATGACAATCAGGGGAATTTCACAGGCAATGTCTGTGACGATTCAACAGGTGAGTGTAATCTTAAAGAAGATATTCCAGGAAGTACCTACTTTGAATTTGGAGAGGGTAAGTATGTAAATCTTAGCCAAGGTAACTTTCAAAAAGCAGTATTACAAGGTACAGATGTCGGAACCTTTACTTTTGATTCTCGAATAGTGGCTCCTGACGGACAGACAACCACCTCGTCTTTTATAGACATACCTGTGACTACACAAACCCAAGCTGAAGTAAATATAAATCAAAACACTGGAGTACCAGAACTCAAATTAGACGTGACAGGGGATGGTATTAGTGACTTTGCTATTTCTCCTAGTGATACATTTGACCCTATTTCATATCTACAAATAATGAAAGCCACTGTAGACTCCTTGGATATACCTCAAGCTAAAAAGACTGCTTTTAGTAAACGAATTGAAAATATAATCAAGTCAGTACAGAAGGGAAAGGTAGATAAAGCAAAATTAAAGGCCGATAAGTTTAAATCTGTGTTAGAAAAGAGATTATCTAGACCAGATCCCAAGCATCCAAGACCTCAGAAGCTCTCAAAGACTGATGCGCAACTATTGCTTGATATACTGAACAAATTATTAGATAATATAGGCTAATATGAAAAATATAAAAATAACAAAAAAGATGTTCTATCTAACTATACTTCTTCTGGTGATTAATTCCTTTATTTTTCTATATGATAAGATTGCTGGTTTTGTAGTATTAGGTTATGGAGTAGTTTTCTACTTCCCATTAGTTTTCGTAATTATTTTAGTAGATCGTTTTTATTTTAAGAACAAGAACCCCCTTTTTTTCATGCTAATAATTCTTATATGTATTTTTATATTTATATTATACCTATTGAGCAAGAGTTATTTTGAATCAATCTTTTCTTTAATGTAGTTTGTTGACTGTAGTCCTACTAAGTTTTGTTAAAGAGAAACCCAAATAAAACATATGCTATAATGAGCATATGTTCAACAAGCATCTGTTCAAGGTAATATTGGGATTTTGTGGAGTGATATTGGTTGGATTGATATCGCTTGTTGTTATTGACTCATTTAAATAAAACTACTATTGACACTAATAGATAGATTCCATATACTTTAGATAAGATAATAGTTGTCTTACTAACATAGCCATAAGGTCTGCCCAAGGGAGACCCCTTTCGTGAATCCCGCACCAATCGATTCCAGGTGCGGTTTTTTTATTGACAAATTTATATTATTTGCTAATCTAGACAAGTAGCCGTAGAAAGCGGGCACCCATAAGCCCCGCCGAGGTCACTCCTAAAAGAGTTGATTTTAACGGCCTTAACAGGTCGATTTTTAATTTAAGAGAGAAACAATATGGCAATTACATTAGACAAAAAGAAAGAGCTTGTGGCTGGCCTAGAAGAGTCACTAAAAGGAGCGAATTCGATTGTCTTTGTGAAATTTGATAAGTTGACAGTAGCCGGCGTAAACTCATTACGAAGAGGTTTACAGAAAGAAGGAGTAGGCTACAGAGTCGCGAAGAAGACATTACTCAAGCGTGCTCTTGGTGTAGGTAAATTTACAGGTGAAATGCCTGAAATGCCTGGACAGCTCGCAATAGCATTCGGAACAGATATGCTAGCGCCGGCTCGTGAAGTTCATAACTTTGCAAAGAGCCACAAAGAGAGTGTCGAGATAGTCGGGGGAGTATTTGAAGGTAAGTATTTGAATGCATCAGAAATGATGTCCATCGCAACTATACCTCCACTACAGACTCTACGTGCAATGTTCGTCAACCTTATCAACTCACCAATACAGCGGTTCGCGAGTGTAGTAAACGCTATTGCCGACCTGCCTACCGGTAGGTAGGGAAGCAAGCGTAATTATTAAAGTTATAAAAGCTACGCAAATTATTAATAAAATAATTTGCTACGCATAAATTATTATGGAAGAAACAACAAAAGCAGATGCTCCTGCTGCAAAAGTAGCAGTCCCTGCAAAATTCAAAGATATCGTTGCAAAGATTGAAGAGATGTCAGTTATTGATTTGCATGAATTAGTCAAAGTATTAGAAGAAAAGTTTGGTGTTTCAGCGCAAGCGGCCGCATCTGCAGGTCCTGCAGCAGGTCCAGCTGAAGCAGCCGAAGTGAAAGATTCTTTCACTGTTGAACTTACATCAGGTGGCGAGCAGAAGATTGCAGTTATGAAGATAGTCAAAGAAGTTCTAACTCTTGGTCTTAAAGAAGCAAAAGATCTAGTAGATGGTGCACCTTCAGTATTAAAGGTGGGTATGAAGAAAGCCGAAGCTGATGAACTCAAGAAGAAGATTGAAGAAGTTGGTGGTAAAGTCACCCTCAAATAAGTATAAAATTATAAATTCTCTATCCGAAAATCACCCTGCAAAGGGTGATTTTCGTTATTTGACAAACTGTCTATTTTATTCTAATATTTTGGTCAATAACCTCAGATCTTTGACATACTCTTACGCTCATTCCAATATTGGCCCTCTGGGCGCTAGATTAGTTTCTAGGGGCCAATATTGGAAAATAAATATAAATTTGCGCTGTATGACCAACTTAAAATTTCCCACGATTAATTTATGGGACAGAAAATCACCCAGCATCACCTTCGTAAATGAAAGTGATTTCTGGATGGACGAACTTCTCTCGAAACTTGGCCTTGAGCATAACCAGCTCTCAAAAAGCATGGGTGCCTCAGACCGAAATGAAATTCTTAACCGGCAAAATGTTATGCAGCTTCTCGCTGCAAACAAAAATCTCAGAGACTTTGTGAGAAAGGGCGTAGATGGATCAATCCCGGACGATGGGCAGAGATTCCTGGATGAATTCAACCCGGAAAAAGAAATGTCTTCATTTATGGGTGATGTTCTTAAATTGAAAACCTATCTACAGGAAGCCAATAGCACGAGCCCACTCCACGGAGAAATGGCCAAACTACTTTCCTTTCTGGAAAATTCAACTGCAGAGTTCATAAAAGCTGAACGGGAATTCGGTAATGTAATGGGCCAGGAAGTTGAAAAGGCAAGTAAACTTCACGGACGCATGACCGTGGAAATGAAGTTTTCAAATAACGGTGAAGTTGTTAATTTTTCTCATGCTAAAGATGGGCCCGAAGAAGGATTTGGTTACAGACACTTTAGCTTTAAGTGGTCTAACCGGTTCAAGCTAATCCTTGATCCCAAGTCATATACATGGAAAGATGAAAAGTTCTGGTATGGAGTTCTGGTTACATTGTCGGTAATATTTTTCCCGGTGGGTATATTTATACTGATTCACAACCGTAGGCTCCGCAAAGCAGCACTACAGCCAATGATTGTAGAGGGTGTCCCTGAACAAATTAAAGACGATGTCGCTAGTGGCCTATATCGTTTGCTGGTCTCAGGACCAAGCGACGCCAGAAAAAAGGCAATAGCACAACAGACACAACTTAGGGGTGTAGATATAAAAGCTGCAAAAGCTATAAAAATTCCCCGTGAATACCGCCTTGTCTTACCTAACAACAGTGCTGATGTGAAGATTTTAATCGAGGTTTACTATAAGTATGGTAAATCCGGTTTGGAAATCCAGATTTTCAAAGTTCATACAAGCGCAGACGGGCATACGTACTTTAAGTACGACATTCCAGCCTACACCTGGGATTTCCACGGATATTCAAAGAAGTATGTGAGCAAAATTGAAGCCAAGAGTGAAAAATTATCAGCAGATGCATTATCACAAATGTATGCTTATGATTTTACTAATGCGGCCATCGGTTTTATTTACAAAACATGCCCGGACATATGTAGTAAGTCGGTTAGCATCAAATCAAACCGTACAGATGATATGTACAAATTTTATTCAGTGCAAGAGGCCAAGAGCTTACCACATATCATTGAAAAATACGAAAAGGTAAATAACTACCGGCAATATATCAGTGGCCTAATAATAGAACTCCGCCATATGGCTGCTATGCTTGAACTGGTACTGGATTGCTCTAATACCTGGAGCATCCCGGTTGAATTTCCTGAGATTCTACCTGACAACGAAAACATGGTTGGATTTGATACTATCTATCCGATCCACCTGATCGGCCGAAAATCCCCAAACAATAAGATAGTCAAAGCGGAAGACCTAATCCCGATAAATTCTCTTCCACCACTCAATGGTCAAATCATCGGCCTAACCGGACAAAACGGCGGCGGTAAAACTGCAGTGATCAATGAACTTCTCTACATTATATTCCTTGCTCAATCCGGTTTACCGGTCTTTGGTAAAGGTGTACGCCTTAATACAAAGAAAAAATTGGGACTGGTTTTCAACACCAGAGGAGAAGGTTCACAGCTACAGAACTTCTTGACCAAAAGTATGAATGTTTTGGAAAGCATTTCCAAGACATCATCTAACGCTACGGTAGTGTTTCTCGATGAGCTTGGTTCAGGTGCTCAAAACGACGACGGTATTGAACTGGGGAAGAAAATTCTCCATGCTCTATACAATAGTGGTGTCAGCACCATATACAATACCCAGCTTCCGGAAGTAGCTATATATTCGAAAGAAGTTCTCGGGGCTGCTTGCTTTAAGTTTGATATGAACCATCAGGTAACTGAAGGTATCGGCCGAGGTAATGCAGATGTATTGGCCAAACAGATAGGAATTGATAAATATTTAAATTAAGAGCCAGAGTATCGTTTATTTTGTTACGCTCCGTGTTATGTGAAAACTAACCGGAGCGTTTTATTTTTACCTCCAATGGCATTTATTTAGAATAGTTCCAGGGTGTATATCGGGCTTGCAGGGTGTTTTCTGTTGGCGTATACTGGGGGCTATGGAAACACTAGCCAAGCTATTGGGGGGTCATGCCCGAGTCAAAATAATGCGCCTTTTCTTACTAAATAGTAGCAATACTTTTGACGTTGAAAGCATAGCTACTCGCTCTCGGGTAACCCGCCCAAACACCCGCAAGGAAATAAATGCACTTTCAAATATGGGTTTCATTAAATCAAAGACAGTAGTAAAGGAAGGTACCAGAGGGGCCCGAAAGAAAGTCTCAGTCTGGGCTATAAACCCTTCCTTTCAATACTTGAAAGCTGTTAGGGAGCTACTGGTAGATCCTAGCCTTTTACTTCAAGAAGATTTAGCCAATAGATTTAAACAAATAGGGAAGATAAAATTCATGGTAGTTTCTGGGGTATTTATCGGTGATGAGAAAAGTAGGGCGGATTTGCTCATAGTGGGGGATAGATTGAAGAAGAATGCTCTAGGCCAGATAATGAAAGGCCTAGAAGCCGAGATAGGAAAAGAGCTTGATTATGTAGTTTTTGACACAGAAGAGTTCAAATATCGCCTAGATATGTACGACAAGCTCGTTTGCGACATCATAGATTTGCCACATTTAAAGATAGTAGATAACGGCCAGTTATCCACATATATTTCTAAAAAGTAGTTAAATTTGCTATAATATACCTAGTACTTTAAAGGTCGAAGCTTTGTAAGTACCCTATTATTATTTATTAGAAAGTATCATATTATGATGTTTATACAAAGTTGGGGAGAAGCCTTTAATGGATCTCTTATGGGCCTATGGGCAGGGTTCATTAATTTCGTACCTAGTCTATTGGGTGCAATAATTCTATTTATAATTGGTTGGGTTGTCGGTTCTGTAATCGGTAAGGCAATCGCTCAGGTTTTGAATGCTCTAAAGCTCGACAAGCTTTTTGAGAGTGCAGGGGCAAGCGACCTTATGAATCGTGCAGGACTCAAGCTTAATGTCGGTGGTTTTATCGGTGGAGTAGTAAAGTGGTTCATCATCGTAGTCTTTTTGATGGCATCACTTGAAATCCTGGGTCTTACACAGGTCAATGATTTCCTACGTGAAGCAGTACTATTCTACTTACCAAAGGTCATCATCGCAGCACTCGTCTTGATCATTGCTACAGTTATATCTGACACAATGAGAAAGCTAGTAAAAGCTTCGGCTCAAGCAGCTAATGTGCGCTCAGCAAATATGCTAGGTTCAGTTGCTCGCTATGCGATCTGGATTTTTGCATTTATCATCGCTCTTTCAGAGCTTGGTATTGCGAGTTCATTTATGCAAATTCTATTCACAGGTCTCGTAGGGGCACTTGCTATCGCAGGAGGTCTTGCGTTTGGTCTTGGTGGAAAGGATGCTGCATCTCGTGCAGTTGATAAGTTCACAAATAACATGTCAATGTAAGCTAGTTTATCTAGGCTACAAACATACAAAAAACCCTCTATTTAGAGGGTTTTTTGTATGTATTCTACATATTTAGCCAAATCGGCTAAAACCCTTGACTTATATATACCGTTAGTATAAAATACACCCACGATGTTAATAAAGAAAAATCATCAAAATCTGCGGAGAAGTTAAACCTCTACTGGTTTTCCTTTGACCGCTTTAAGGCGGTTTTTTTAATACTAGACATCGATATGATATTTGAAAACTGAATGCTGTTCCGATTCACTGTTATCCTAACAATTTTTGTCAGGGTCTTTTCATTAGAATCGGAAACAGAACGCAACAACAAAAAAAGTGTACACACATTAGAGGAAGCGGTTCCCGAGAATGTGTGCGCCGTCCGATTTCGCCAGTTGGCGGATGAAGATGGTTTTCAGATTTCCTAATAGGAAATTAAGAGTATATGGTGGATGCCTAGACTAAAAAAGGCGATGAAAGACGTGGCATGGCAGCGATATTTTTCGGGGAGGTGCCTAGCAACCTGTGATCCGGAAGTTTCTGAATGGGGAAACCCACTTACGTAAACCGTAAGTACCTTCATGCTTGACATGAAGGAGCATACCCAGGGAAGTAAAACATTTCAGTACCTGGAGGAAAAGAGAAAAATATTTATTTTCTGAGTAGCGGCGAGCGAAAAGGAAATAGCCCAAACCGGCATATCACACAGTGTATGATTAAATCAAATCGTAAGTTGTGTGATTTGCCGGGGTTGTAAGGTGACAATGTAGATTTATCTAGAGAAGTTACAAAATGTGTTGTTAGATTAAACTTCTGGAAAGGAGTGCCATAGATGGTGATAGCCCAGTAATCGAAAATAACATGTCTTCTTGATTGTCATTCTTGAGTAGCTCAAGACACGAATAGCTTGAGCGAATCCACCAGAACTAACTGGTAAGGCTAAATACTTTTTTAGATCGATAGTGAACTAGTACCGTGAGGGAAAGGTGAAAAGAACCCCGATAAGGGGAGTGAAATAGACCTGAAACCATATACTTACAAGGAGTCAGAGCGGAAATTTATTTCCGTCATGGCGTGCCTATTGAAGAATGAGCCAACGAGTTTATCTATGCTGCAGGCTAAGCTGTTAGAACAGTGGAGCCTCAGGGAAACCGAGTGTTAATAGCGCGAAAAATTAATGTAGTATAGATAAGACCCGAAGCCAGGTGAGCTTGCCATGATCAGGATGAACCTTGTCGAAAGATGGGGGGAGGTCCGAACCGGTGACCCGTGCAATAGTCTCGGATGACTTGTGGTAAGGAGTGAAAAG
>JBBTUE010000002.1:0-98141 GCA_038063915.1 Patescibacteria group bacterium
TGGCTCCCGCAAAATCGCTCCGCATTTCTAATTTCGCCGATGTTTCTTTGGGTGGCCCCAACAGGTGGCTTTCCGAATTACCCTCCCTGTATGAAAGCATTAAGCAAAGTATAAAAGAATTAGAGGTATATAGCTATGGCCTTCTACAGGAGGCATAGTTCAAGATGAAAAGAAGATCTTACGGTAATAAAGGGGTAATAGTAATAAATGAAATCAGTTTTCCGGCTCAAATAATTGAACTTGCCCATTAAAGCACTGTTCATCATGAATGAAAGCCACACTATATCTTGCGCGAGTTACGGCAACATAAAATTTTGACTTATCTCCAATCTTTGTTAAATCTCCAGTCATTAAATAATCCTTGATAGGCTTGGTCGGATAAATTAATACTCTGTCAAATGATTGCCCTTTTGATAGTCCAAAGTTAAGAGCGTTTAGATGTACAGTTTCCTTACTAACCATATATCTTAATAGTCTAGGCTTATAGGTTTCAATGTATGCTTCAACATCTTTTTTTCTTACTAAAAGCAAACCCTCATGATTTGTTACAATTGACTGTTTTGAAACGGTTTTTGTCATATCGGGATATAGGGCATCAGCAAAATCACAAATTGCTTGATTACATCTATAACACTCATTTCGCTCTTGAATTGTACATAAGCCATTTTGCTCCCATAATTTAAATAAATCGATTATGTTTTTACCTTTAAATTGGGCATTTTTGGGAGAATAATTAGTAACATAAGTAGCTTGTCTATTGTCTCCTACAACAGTTACAGCAATTGTTGAATTAAATAGAAGTTCTAAAAAATCAAAATCATAACCAGCTAAGTCTTGCACTTCATCTATAAAAATATAGTCATAAATCTTTTCAAGTCGTTTAATAACTAAGCCCCCAGATTGCTTATCACATTCACAGGCAAAGTCAGATATCTTGTCAGTATAAATCCTATTAGCATCGGCAAAATAATAATGATCCGTATCTTCTTTCCTTATATACTTCGCCGATTTTCCTTGAACAAAACAAATTGTCTCAATTCTCTTCTTGTCATATAGAGCATTTTGGTATGGTCTCGCACATTCATGTAATAGAAATGTGTACCAACTTTTAACACATACATTACTTGGTGTAAGACCATTTCTTTCAATAAAGTATTTCTTGATTTGCTCTAGATTATCAATCGTATAAGTTAAAATGAGTATTTTCTTATCTTGATGGACAAGAGCTTGTTCAACTATATATGTTGTTTTTCTAGACCCTGCAGCAGATATGACCACAATATTATTCAATGGCATTTTGGATATAGTCAGGAATAATAATTTCTTCAGCGGTCTCAAATAATTGAAGAGCACATTCAGTTTTATTGTTCTTGTTTCCCATATATGTGGATAATTGGGTTTTATCAACATATGTAGTATTAAAAACTCGATTTAGAACAGCCAAGTCATTACAGTTGACAATTTGTGGTTCTAAAGTTGGGTAGTTTATATCATCACCGTAATAAACTTTGATTGTATCGCAAACGTAATCTTTATATTTTGCGGCCACTCTTGCAAGGTCTTTATCATTATCAGTCACGACTATTACATTCTTTTCTAAAATCTTTGCAATATCAAGGAAACGCTTAAATGAAAGCCCCTTTACGCAGATTACATCAACTCCATTTTCGATTGGTAGTTTGCCATGCTTTTTCTTATATGCCATTTGTACAAATAATTCATCGGAAGGGCCTTCTACAAGTATTGATTTCTTGGCTAAAACTAATCTTAAGGTGTCATATCCTGGCAATTTCTTAAAATACTTCTGTGTGTCTTCCGGTAAATCCTTTAGAGTTAGTATTTGTTTATTGTCTCCAACTAAAATTAATTTTTCAATACCGACTTTGTTGAGAACAAAGGCGCTATGTGTTGACATGATTAATTGCTTATCAATACACTTTTCGTTGATCATTTCAATTAGCATATGCATAGTTGAAAATGACAAATGATTTTCTGGCTCTTCAATTAAAATAACATCAGATTCCTTAGCCCTCTTTCTTTCAAGGGCAAGAACCATTTTAAGAACGTTTTGGTCACCTCTTCCGATATATTGAAATGGAATGTCATCAAGATATGAAGTAAGGTTCGCATCCCAGTTACTCTTGTGAGAAATATCTATAGATACAGTCAAATCTCTGTGGGAAATAATATTTTTATTAGCCTTTAATCTCTTATTTAATGCTTTTATTGATTCCTCCTCGGCAAATGTCTCTTTTAGCTTTCTATAAAGTAATGAAAGCTCAGCTCTCTCCTTCTTTTCTAAAATATCATCAATGGTTTTTTGAATATAGTAATCTGTTCCATTGTGAAGCCGCACTGAAGTCGTGTCAATAAGAGTTGTTTTAATTGGTAAACTTCTTGAGGTAATTTGGTTATGATCAAAAGAATACCACTTTATTTCAAAGTATTCAGTTGGAACGGTTTTAATTTTTTCAGGATCATTAATATAAGCCTTATATTCATCTAAATATTCTTCATTAAATTGTATTGTAAGAGAAATTCCAACGGCATTCTCCCTTTTAGTGTTATTAGTTCCTTTTAAAGACGCTAGTTCTGTAGAATCCTCTAAATAGAGTTCAATAATAATTTTAGGCGTTGCAACAGCTTCCTTAGCTTTTAACTTCGAAACATATTCAGCAACTACTTTCTTATTAAAAAGGAAAGGGGTCAGTTCGTAAGAAATATTTCTTCCATTTAGCTGGCCCGTAAGCGCCAAATTAATAGCTTCCAACAAAGTAGATTTTCCAGCTTCATTATCACCAACTATAATATTACAAGCATTGGTAAATTCTAGGTCAAATGTTTCAAATGACTTATAGTTCTGTATGAGTATTTTTTGAATTACCATACTTGGTGATTTGTTGTGAATACAAGGGAATTATAGCATATAGCTAAAATATATAAATTGTTTGATTTACTCTAAGGATATATTCAGCTTATAGGTAAAATGCCCCCTCTTACCGGTATTTATATTCAGGCGTAGTATTGGGACATGAGCGACATGACCAAAATTGGAAAAACTAACTTTCGCAATACAAATCAAATTTTCGGAATTAAAGATGCTGACCGGTTAGGACATATCTATGTAATTGGGAAAACAGGAGTAGGTAAATCAACACTGTTATTAAACATGGCTATTTCGGATATTCAAAAAGGAAAGGGGTTGTGTATCATAGATCCTCACGGCGATATTGCCGAAGCTATTTTGGATTATGTACCAAAAGAGAGATTAGAGGATGTTATATACTTCAACCCAAAAGACATTGAATATCCGATTGCCTTTAACCCTCTTAAAGGAGTTCATCCTAATTATCATCATTTGGTTGCTTCAGGCCTCATATCAACGTTTAAGAAGATTTGGGCAGATTCCTGGGGGCCGAGGCTGGAATACATTCTCCGCTTTGCCTTACTGACCCTACTTGAATATCCCGATGCCACTTTATTGGACATTCAACCTTTATTAACCGATATGTTCTTTAGGAACAGAGTACTCAGCTATGTAACCAACCAGCACACCCTATCATTCTGGAAGAATGAGTATGATAAGTATTCGCCGGCACTTAGATCGGAAGCCATTACACCAATACTTAATAAGACTGGAGTATTTCTGACAAGCATTCCGCTTAGGAATATTGTTGGACAGAAAACAAGAGGTTTCAGGATGAACCAGGTTATGGATAAAAGAAAAATATTAATTGCCAATTTATCCAAAGGAGAAATTGGTGAAGATGCCTCCTGTTTATTGGGAAGTATTTTAGTGACCTCTATCCAATTAGCCGCCCTATACCGCTCAATACAAAAGGAGCATGAACGCACTCCCTTCTATCTCTATGTTGACGAGATGCATTCCTTTGTATCCTTATCTTTTGTGGATGTATTAGCAGAGGCGAGAAAATATAAATTATCACTTTTCCTGACCCATCAATACATTGATCAACTGCATGAAAAAATCAGAGCTGCTATATTTGGCAATGTTGGGACTTTGGTCTCCTTTCGGGTTGGTGCTGTAGATGCAGAACAATTAGCAAAAGAATTTTACCCGGTTTTTAAACAAGATGATTTGATAAGCCTCCCCCGATATTCAATGTATTTAAAGCTGATGATTGACGGAGCGACATCACAACCTTTCAGCGCAACTACTTTACCGCCTCAAACAAAAATAGATTCATTAAAAGAAAAGATTATTCAACTTTCCCGAAAGAAATACGGCAGAGAAAGAGAAGTTGTGGAGAAAAGCATATTTGATAGACACCCAAAACCGGCTGAGGAAAATAAAGAGCCGGGCTTATTCGATTAAGATCAAGTTCCGGAGTAATAAATTTATTCAAAATCAAAAAGCTCCTTTAGTGGGATTCTTAATTCTGCTGCAATTTCAGACAAATAGAAAGCTGATGGATTAATCCTACCTTTTTCCAGCCTGTTCAAGCTTTGCTTATCCTTATCACATCTGAGTGCTAAGTCTGTTTGGCTTAAACCGGCTTTTTCCCTTAAACGGGCTATATTTTTCCCTAATTTCTTTAGAAATACGTCCTTGGTCATGCCCTAACATTCTGAGGCACAAGGTTGGGTAATCTTAAAAATTTATAGTAAACGCATCCGTTTACATACTTTTTTACTTAGTTTTGGATAACAAAGTCGGAGTATGAAAAAGATATTTCCCATTTGCTTTATAGTTTCCTGGAGTGCAATGGTAATAACAGGATGTAGCAAAGGAGGAAATTCGATAAATCCACCGCCAGACCCTCCTCCAGCTTCAGCAAGTATAAGCTGGACCGTTGACCCAACAGACACAAAGAGAAAAGACACCTCTTTTTATCTGGAGAACAGAAACGTCTCAATTGTTCTCTTAAATGCTACCAGTGGTGGTATTGATGGAGTAACTGGTACCTCAACCACTACTGGTCTGATGACCAACCCTAAGACCTTTACTGCTTGGGCAAAAAATTCAGCCGGTGCAATGGTTACAAGTAGTAAAACAATTCCATTATATACCCAAAACAAAACCAACCTCGTTGGTAATGGACAGGGGCTCGTTAAATGGGTTCCGGATTCTACCCGCTTTACAATTGTTTCTGATTCATTGATTGAACCCGCCCCAAACGCAGTTTGGGGTACATCCGTAATGAGTTCAGTAAGTTTCCGTTTCTATACGAATGGTATAGACTCGGTTTATGGTGGACCAATTGGCACCGGTTACTCCTACTACTCATTACTTTCTGGCGATAATTGGATTTTTTTCCAGACTGTACCACAGAAGATATACCAGTTGACACCAACATTAATGATATTACAATGGTGGCAGAAAGATCCATTCAGCCCAATCATGTTCTGTGGCCGTTCTTGGTACCATGGAGTTCCGTAATTTTGACATAATAGAACAGGTAAAAAGGTCTCGGTTTCCTTCCTTTGCCATCAAAAACACACGCCAGCACAATACAATCACTGCACTGACTGAGGAAAGGAAAATTGATTAAGGTGCAGTCAATGTATTGCCGAAAAGGGCTTCACCTTGCTTCGCAAGACTGATCCCTTTCCGGTTACATGCTGTCATGGTTTTTGGCTTCAGTCAGTCACCTTCGTCCGTGCTCTCAATCTGTATAGCCTATTCGCTTCACTCATAAGCCATACAGCTTCCGCACTCCACATTATCTCCCCACCACTGGCGGCAATCAAAAAAGTATTCTTATCACAAAGCGTAGCTTATACTTTTCCGCTGCCTTGTGGTGGGAGCGCCACCTGCTGGCGTTTACCGTCGCTGAACACAGAACTGATGCTATGTTTTGCTGGCACAAGACCCGGCTAATACAAGCATGCCACGCAAAACAACCCACGCCTGAGCTACGCCCCGTGTTATACACTCCAGAGCGTAGCCACGGTAAACGCATGGCGCAGGACGGTGGCGCAGAAGTGATTTTCAGGATATGAAAAATAAAAATAAACCCGCATCTAATTTCTTAGACACGGGCTTAAATTATTTAGCGGTTTGCTATAACCGCCTTTTATCATACCGATATACCCACAAGATTTTGGCACCATTATGCTCTTCCATAATTGCAATATGGGAAAGCTGAGGCATCTTGATAAGTAAATCACGAATGATTTCAGCAAGAGTGGTGGTTGGAGAAAAATGTGCTACATGCAAACCATCCTTCCAACTCCATCCAAATATAGAGTATACAACCTCACAACCACAAGCCCGACACCAATAACCATCTGCCGGAATTGTTTTATCAGTTGTTATAACAGCATGCTCATACGGCACACCATCAGGATTGTAATATCCTCTATACAGGCAGGGACAATCCACCCCTTGTTCTTTAGCAAACCTGGAAAGAGCATTGAAACCCAGCTTTGTGATTGAAAGCATAGGAATGGAATGGTTTATTTCGTATCGTGATACAACATAATATTGTATCCGTACCAGCAGGCCAAGACCAACTGCTGTAGTGAGTTCGCTAACACCTTGAACTCGTTTGGGTCTCCTTTTTTATCTCTTTGGAGAATTAGATAGCATACGAGGCACCGAGCGGCGCCTTAGAGGTACCACTGGTAGCTCATATCTCTTCATATACACTAAAAGTTATAAACTACGTATATGGTTTGATGGGTAAAGTCGTAATGCTGTAAAATAACTTTTGCCCATATAGTATATCATAATAATGAAGAAATGTCAATACCTAATTAGATATAGGTTTATTATTATCTGCCTTTTCAGTTGCGACTGCTTTCTTCTTTGATTCTTCTTCAGCTACAAGTTTCTCTCGAAGTTTCATAAGTTCTGCTAGTTTCTCCTTGCCGGCTTTAATCTCCGCAAGCTCTTTCTGCCTTTCTGTATCATCTTGTTCTTTCTCTATTTTCTCTTTCTGTCTTTCTATATCATCTTGCGCCTTTTCAGCATTCCATTTTTCCATCATGGATTTTGTATGTTCAAGTACCTCTTTCATTTTCTCTTCACTTAGTCCTACAACTTTTTCTTTTTTCATCTCCTTCCTTTTCTCTTCCTTCTTATCAGTTTTTTCCTCAACAGTTTCCTTTTTCTCTGGTGTTGGTTTTGCTTCCTTATTTTTATTATCCTTAGCCTCGGGGACTTCGTCAGCCATATCATTTATTTCTTGTCTTTCTTGAATTTGTTCAAACTTTTTCTTAATATCCTCTCTTTTTTGAATTATTTCAAGTTTTTTTTCTAGTTCGCTCATTTGCAGAATTTGTGCAATGTAAATCATGTGAATCCATCCTTTAATAACATCAGATTCCTTAAGATAGTTTTGTGTAAAGTGGGTTAGATGATGTCTAACATATGCAATTTCATCAAACCATGTTGGTAAACTATTTGTTTTTTTCCCAAACTGAGGCTCTAGTAGATTTTTATATTTAATGGCAAATGATTTCAAATAATGAAAGTCGATAACATCTTTGGGCGAAAGTCCTTTCTTTATGCTGGAGTCCCAATTTTTTTGTTGGTCAGAGTTAAGGGATTCACGGAATTTTTCTGGCCAAATATCCTGAAAATTTCTTTTTAGCAAAGAAATTATATACTTTTTGAATTCATCTCGAAATAATTCAAGGCCATCCAAATAATTTATTTCTGAAATTGTCATGTTTTATCCTTTAATTTAATAAATCAAACTCCTTTATTCTTTTGTCAAGTGTATTTCTCGCTATACCCAAAACCCGACTCGTTTGTGCAAGGTTGTTATTACAGGTTGCTAATACTTTTTTTATGTGATTATTCTCAACATCAATTAGCTTTAATGAATATTCATTTTCAAGTTCGTAAAAAACATTTGGCAAACTTTTATCATTCACTTCACCTTCCACAGTTGCATATATTTTCTCAATCAAATTTTCTAATTCTCTAATATTTCCTGGGAATGAATAACTAAACAACTTCTTTTTTATCTCCTTTGAAAACTTTGGTACAGGTTGATTAAATTCTTCTTTTTTCTTTTTCAAAATAAACTCAAATATTTCTTCTATTTCTTTAATTCCTCTGTCCCGCAGTGGAGGTAAGGTTAAATCAACAACTGAAAGGCGATAATATAAATCGAAACGGAAAAGGGTTTCCTTACACATTTGTAATAGATTTCTATTAGTTGCAGCAATAACCCTTACGTCAACTTTTTTCGGCTTAGATTCTCCGACCCGTGTAATTTCTTTTTCTTGTAATACTCTTAAAAGTGATTGTTGCATATAAGGCGAAATATCGCCAATCTCATCCAAAAAAACTGTCCCACCATTGGCATCCTCAAACAATCCTGTCTTATCCTTAAAAGCAACATTGTGTGCCCCTTTAGCATAGCCAAATAATCTGCTTTCTAATAGAGATTCTCCCATAGCTGCACAATTCAATGGAATAAAGGGGCCTTTTGACCGGGGAGAATTTTCGTGAATGAATCTCGCAAGCCCTTCTTTGCCTGTACCGGTTTCACCTAATATCAAGACTGTTACATTATCAGCAGCAGCAACTTTCTCAGCCATTTTATAAACAGGCTTGATTGAGTTTGTGATTTTCAATTTCCCGTCTGTAGGTTTATTGACTAGTTCCTCTTTTATGATTAACGAAGACGTAATATTTGATCTCTCAAGGTCTATATAGAGTTTTTCTGGAAGTTTCGTTTTTGTAAACTTCCCGGGTCGTGTTTGAAAAAGCTTCGTTTTAAGCCCCAATTCAAGATGAGCAAAATACCACGCCACCTGCATTGTTGAAGTTCCTGGTGAAATATAAATTTCTATTTCATCTTTTCGGTGTTCCAGCAAGAGCTTCTCAACTTTTGCTTTTATTTCTTTCAGATCTATTACATCGTTTAGATTCATGAATTGTTCACGGATTTCGTGTTGGTATTCTCTTTTCAAATGATTGACCAAAAATTCGAAGGATAGGTCACTGTCTTTATTTCTTTTTCCTGAAAGCAACAGATGATAATCGTAATCGTAGAAGTGCTTATGCACTATACAGCTAGGCCCATCAGGGTTTGGCTTGCCTTTACCTTCAAGAAAATCATTATTTGTAGCAACCCATGAAATTAGAATTCGTGCCATAAGGAATTGCGATAATGCTTACTATAAATATATCAATTTCTGACAACATTATTCAAAATCTGACAGTTGTTTCTCCCTAATAAATGGATTTCTCCTTTGACTGATAGGTGGCACACGTTTGGAATTGATACAAGAAATAAAAAAATACTATGCATTCAAAAGCTATCGTCATTACAACCTTCTCCCACCCGGCGGTTGAAGCTTGTATTACTAACCTCGATTCAGAACTTACTGACTTTGCCCCTCTACAAGGTAAAGAAGATGCTCAGAAAGATTCTGAACTCACTGAAACTCTCTTCACTATTAAAGTTAGGGATCATGTCCGGTCAAAAGTCCAGATGGCAATCGACTTCATTAAAAACAGCCTTTTGGTTACCTCTATGGTGTTTGACGCCTCCCAGATTGACCGGGATGCTCAAAAAAAAGTACAGGAGATAAACAACGAAACCAATGACCACTTACAGGTACGGGCATCCCTGAAAAGAAAACAGACCGCTATTATTATTGACCCCCTGAAAAAGAAGTACGGAAAGTGGTTAATGATTATTGCCCTGTTTGTCGGCGCTGGTGATGCTGCGCTGGCCTTCGGCAGCTTCCGTCACGGAGCCTATACCGTCCTGCAAGCCTTGCTTGCCGCCCTAGCTATTGGTGCTGTCATCTCTGTATCTCATCTAGTGTACGCCCGGTGGATCAAACGGGCTAAAACAGAAGCCCAGAGGGTCATCAGGATTTTTACAATCCTATCGGTAGCCTTTATCTTCTTTGCCTGGATCGGTAACCTCAGGGCACAGGCTTCAAACAACACGGTAAGCATAGCCCTCGATGGTAATAATGTTTCTGCTGTAAGCTCTTCCCATCTCAATGGCTGGGCAATTGCTATTATCAGCTTTGTCCTATTTGCGGCCGTGCTGTTTTTATCTCTGTTGCTCTGGAAATCAAAAGAAGAAAGATTAATAGAACAGGAATATGACAAGTTAGAGACGGAAATTTTAAAAATTGATGCAGAGATCAAGGCCTTTGGAATTCAAAAGACTGAGATTGAAAGCAAGGCTGCCATCCAAAAAAGTGAAGCGCGGAAAGTTTTTGATTATGCCATCAGTTCAATTCGCAGATGCAAAAACATTGGGCAGAGTGCAATCACCAAATACAAACAGACTTATGCCCGGTTCCATAATGATGTTGTACCTCCATTTTTTGGTTCATCATGCGATTTCACCTACGAAGAATCCTTTCAATTCCCCCAAACTCAAAAACCCGAACACGTATGAAAAATATTTTCTTCTATGTCATTGCTTGTTGCTTTCTGACAACCTGTGATGTAAAACCAAGGGCTAATAATCAACAACACTCTACAATTGCCGTTTCCGTAATCCTGGATGTTACAGACCCACGGAGCTACTGGCCAGGGCCTGACCAGCTTCTTCAGCTGTTCCATTTTAAACAAACGCCTGAAGCGGAAGGCCTCTTCCGGCTGCGGACGATTTCAGATAAGCGGCTTACTCCGATTATTTCATACCGCCTGGCTGATGCACAGAGTATGGAAAAAGAAAATCGTGATGATGATCCACAGTTTCGTAATAAGAATGTTGTGGCTTTCTATAATACTGTCCGCAAATCTATGAATGATTTCTATAGCCAGGCAGACACCACGCAATCACTCAGCAACTCTGAATGTTACCGGGCAATTACAGATGAACTCACTTTTTTATCAGAAACTAAAAGCGACCAGCGCACACTAATTATTGCTTCTGACTTGATGGAGAAAAGCGATTTACAGGATTGCTATACCGCAAACCTTTCAAATTCAAAAGCGATTGCGACTCTGTTTGAGAAAGCTAATTTATTGCCGCAAAATCTATCGGAGATCACCGTTATTTTTTTATTCAATCCACGGGACCGGAATGAAGACAAAAAATTTTCTCTTATGGTTGAAGCATACAAAATTTTGTTGCTAAGCAAAGGGGCAGAAATTAAAGTACAGGCTAATTTATGAACCAGTCGGCATCAAATATTTTCTTCTCTTCGCTTAAAAACCTCATCAAAAGCGCACTGAAGCTTTGTTTAATTGCTTTTGCATGGTTAATGCGATTAATCGGGATGGCTCTTACCAAGTTTGGAGAGGCCATAGAGCGAATCATTGTTAAACGATCATCACCGTGATACAGTTGCTAAGTAATTTATTCGGGGCAATATTCTCAGTATTGGAGGCAATCTTTACCGGCATATTTGATATGGCTGTTACAGCCAGCCCATCAAAGCGGAAGGGAAATTATAACGCTGACTTTATCCCCGCCGGAAAAGCCCTTTCTTCTAGTGAGAAGGGGTTTTGCTTAACCGGAGATAGGTGCCTGAGCATTAAAGACAGCTATTCGAATGCCCTGGTCTTTGGTGGTTCGGGTTCAGGGAAAAGTTCAAGGATACTGATTCCATCTATTCTGAAAATGGCAGGATTTTCTTCTTTGTGCATCCACGACCCAAGTGGTGAACTGTTCGAAAAAACAAGCGGTGCGGCCTCAAAAAAAAGTAAAAACGTCAAGGCGCTTAACTATGCCAATCCTGATTACTCCGAAAATTTTAACCCTCTTCACAGGATAAAGAACATTTCAGATATCAAAAAGCTATGCAAACTTTTAATACATACTTCTTTAGGAAGTGGAGGAAAAGATCCGTTTTGGAACAGCAGTGCTGAGCTTTTACTTACGCTCTTTATCCGCTACGTTTTTTACCACACTGAAAAAAAGAATCATACCCTATACAATGTCCTTTGCTTAATCAACGATTTTTCAGGAACACCGGAGAAGATTGACAAACTTTTTGTAGAGGCTAAAGACGATGATTTGCTTTCAGATTACAAAAGTTTTGTGGCTTATGATTCCAAAATGTTGATGTCCTTCGTTGCAACAGTAAGGACAGCTCTATCCATCTTTGCAGACCCACATGTTGCCCGTATTACATCATCTGATACAATTGACTTTGAAAGTTTCCGGGAAGAAAAAACTGTGCTCTATATCAATAACAATGTGAACGACATGAAATACTACTCCGTATTGAGCAGTATTTTCTTTGAACAATTCTTTGCAACAGTGATGAGTAAATTGCCGGAGCAATCTGATCTCCCCGTTTTCTTTTTATTGGATGAAGCAAGTTCGCTCTATCTGAATATTCTGCCTACGGCAATCAGTAATATTCGGAAGTATAATGCCGGTATCCTTCAAATATATCAGTCTCAAAGTCAGCTTTTTGATTTATACGGAGTACCCCAGGGCAGAAATATTGTTGCCAATAGTTATTCAAGGGTATATATGTCCGGACAACCGCTCGAAACTGCTCGTGAGTTGGAATTGATACTTGGAAAATATGAATACAAAGATGATGAGAATAATAAACGAACCCGGCAACTACTCACTATGGATGAAATACGGATTTTAAAAGAAGCTATTATCCTGTGTGGAAATTTGCCACCGATAAAAGCCAAAATGATACCATACTATGAACAGAGGGAATTGAAAAGACTGACTTCATTACCTCCATTCCAAATTGAGGAAAAATCTTATGACGAAGAGCTGGAACAGATAAGCTTAGAGTAAAATGAAAAGACGTATCAAAAAGAATGTTGGTGTTTATGCTCATCTTGACGCAAGAGGTCTGTTGGAAAACGGAACCGGTAAAGCTATTGAGCAGGCAAAGAAGCAATACTGGAAGGAGTACAGGAAAAAATACAACAGACTAAAACGTCAAGAAAACACATCATTTCAAATCTTATGCAATGTCAAAGAAGAAAAAATAATCAAACAGAAAGCAGAAAAATTTCATACCAGCCCGACCGGTTATATAAAGCAATCGGCACTGGCAAATAACAAAAACATTTTTGACCAGGTTGTTGTTGGCGAGATCAGGGAATTATTGATTTTGCATCATAACGCTTTAAGAACCCTTGCCGGAGAAAATAAATTGTCACAGCCAATAAGTGACCGGCTATTAAACCAAGCTTCTGAGATAGAAAAAAGAGTGCTTGATTTCTTCTCATCATTTAAATAGATCCAGTGATTGTTAAGAGCCTGTCAAGAAAATCTAATACGGGCCAGTTGGTCAATTATGTTTTTAAGTATGTCTTTAAAGAAAAAAACATAAAACCCACCAAGTCTGAGCAATCCAAAAATGACAAGAGTAAATTTATCATTCGTCATAATGTCCGCTCCCGGTCAGTAAAGGGATTTATAAAAGAGTTCAAGGAAAATGAAAAATACAGGTTAGTTCACAGGAAAGACAGTGTTAAGCTTTACCATAATATCATTTCCTTTTCAAATAAAGACAAAGAACATATTAACGATAAGCTGCTAAAAGACATTGCCCAAAAATTCATTGAAGAGCGAGGTCTTAATAATATGTACGCCGGAACCAAGCATGAGGATAAAGACCACATACACCTCCACATTACAATTTCCGGCACTCAACTTAACGGCCGCAGTTCTAGGATTTCAAAGCAACAACTACATCATATAAAAATTGCACTTGATAAGTACCAGCGGGAAAAATATCCGCAGTTAAAACACTCACTTCCTGAGCATGGAAAAAGTAAGAGACTGGCAAAGGAAGCTATCGTAGAGCGGGTAAAGACAGAACGTCAGACCGATAAGAAAGCTTTAATTGAATGCCTTGAAAAGGCCTATTCAACTTCCAAGTCACAAGAGCAGTTAATATCCCGACTTATCAATTCCGGCCACCAGCCGTATTTTAGAAATGGAGCTTTCCAGGGAGTTAGATATGAGGGTAAAATGAAGTACCGCCTGAGTGGTTTAGGTTTTGACAAAACCCGCCTGCAGGCATTAGGCCAGGTTAAAACAAATCAGGACAAAACTTTAAATGAACTCAAAAGCCTCCGGGCAGGTCGAAACACTGACCAGAAAAGAAGCATTACTCAGATAGCTGCCGAAAAACAAGTCCTTGCATCAAATAATGAAAATGAAAAGCAATTGCAGGAGATTTCTGCAACCCGTAATTCTGAAGAAAGCAGAGATATTGGCGGGGGCGATACCAACGAAAACCCAAGCATCGCCCCCGCCGATGATGAATCAGAAAGCAGAGAACGGGAACCAGATGAAATTAAAGATGAAGACAATGAAATGGATGATGAAGAAAATACACAAGATGATTCTTCATCTGAGATGGAATAGACGTAAGTATTCCATCACTGCAACTGCATTAAATCTCTTTGGGGGCACGGGGGTGAAACCCTCGTCAAGATGCATTTCACTTAGTGAAATGCAATCTTGCAAAGTTGTTTTTATTCGTATTCTCTCCCTTAATTTTTTTGTGCTGATTTGACATTTCAAACAGGGGTCAATTTCCAAATTGACCTCCCATGATCGCTTTTAGACCCGCCAAACCCCATTTGGTTCCTAAGGGGGTATTGTCGGGCTAAAATCGCTCGCCTGGCTTCTTTACCCGGTCCCCAAGGGTTAATCCCTTTCTAAACCCTTGCCCCTACTTTTGGAGGCGTTTCTGATGCGGCTGAGTTCATCTACCTGGGTCCGGGAATGTTCCAGCTCGTATTCTTCTTTGCCAGAAAAAAGACCTTCAGTGAAGTCGTTTGAAGGACGGACATTCTTTACGATTTTGGCTAAGAGTGCCGGTAAATACTTAGCCAAAAGATAGCCGGAGTTAAAGCCCCTGATGTACTGTGTTTGTTGATTGCTCATATCTAAAATGTGTCTTTTGCGTTTTTTTCGAGGTACTGGTAGATGGAATCTATATCGTAAAGAATGTGCTTTTTTTCCGGCTGCGAAAACCGGATTTTGCCCTCATCCCGCAATTTCTGTAGGGTTGTCTTGCTGGTGATCCGGAGCTTTTTCATGGCCTCCTCCCCGGAGATCCATTTATCCTCCTTTATCCCTTCCTTTTCTTTTATGCGCTGGACGACCTGGTCAATAAGGGCATAAAAGGCTTCGTCTTCCAAGCAGATTACTTCCATTAATTAATCTTTTATAACCACCTTTTTACGATCTGAAAATTTGTTAAATTTATTTAGTTTTTTCAATTAAACCTTATAAAAAATGAATCCACTATTTGCGCCTACGGGTTCTACCGCAGAATACTTGCACCGAGTAAGTATCTTTGCACCTAAACTATTATTTTATGACAGACGATCCTAACAAAAAGAAACAGGATGCGAAAGAAATTGCTCTCTTAGAAGCTTACGAAGTAGCGTACATGTATACTCAGTACAAAGTTCCTAAAGATGTTACAAAACAGGTAGTAGCGAAAGTTGGACATAGCCGGGAAAAAGTAATGGTGGCTTTAAAAGCAATGGGATATATTAAATAGAATTAAGGAGTATGGGGGGATGACAGCCCTCAAAAATGAGCAATTGAGCCAACGGATTAAGAAGGAAAAGGTATTACAGTGGAATTCTTGCGCTTAAGTATGTAAAATAAACTAAGTATTCTACTAACTCAATATATTGCATTATGGCGAGTATCAGTTTTAACCTTTCATCAGCTGTCCTTGAATGGGCAAGGAAGTCTATGGGTTATTCTCTAGAACAAGCAGCAAAGAAAATAGGAGTTCCCAATGAACGGTATGAGGCATGGGAAAAAGGCGAAAAACTTCCAACATATAAACAACTTGAAGAACTGGCAGAAAAAGTTTATAAAAGACCTCTCGCAATTTTATTATTAAAAACGCCTCCTACTGAAAACCCTATCAAAAAAGACTTTAGAAACCTTTCTAATGCAGAAATAACAAATCTATCCCCTGATTTACGGGTTGCTTTGAGAAAAGCAAAGCGCTATCAATTAATATTAGAGGAAGTTGCTTCTACAGAGGAACCTCCTAAATTCAAACAATTTAAAATTTCAATAACAGACAACCCATTAGATGCAGCAAGAAAACTGCGAGAATTATTAGACTTATCCTTAGAAGAGCAAAAATCCTGGAAGCCTGAAACTTCTTTTGGAAACTTCAGGCGGTTGATTGAATCTTTTGGCGTATACATTTTTTTGATGAAGTTGCCAATAGAGGAAGCCAGAGCTTTTTGTATAACTGGAGACTTTCCAATAATCGTCTTAAATAAAGACGATTCAAAGTATGCAACAATTTTTAGCATTTTTCATGAGCTGTGTCATATACTACTTAACCAAAATGATGTTTTTAAAGATGTACAAAAAGGAAATCTAAGTAAGGAATATAAGGAGATAGAATTATTCTGCAATTTGTTTTCAGCCGCATTTTTAGTGCCTGAAGATTCTTTCAACAAGAATGTAGAATACTTAAAACTAGTAAAAGATAATATTTCCGACAGCCAGATTCAGAAATTGGCCTATACATACAATGTGAGCAATGAAGTTATAGCAAGGAAATTATTAACCCGCCGATTGATTTCCGAAGACTTTTTTTGGGGGAGGAAGCGATTTTGGGATTCAATGGCAAAGTCTGCTAAAGAAAGAGCGAATGAAAAACGAAAGGATGAAGATCCTCATGGTATTAATCAAGGTATTAAGCTTATCCATGAAAAAGGACGCCCTTATGTGGCAAATGTTGTGAACGCTTATCAAAAGGGATTTATATCCTCCGCAGACTTATCCAATTACCTGGAAACTAAATTTAATCACCTTCCAAAAATTCTTGAACGGTTAAATGCTTAATGGTTCTTCTTAAACCCCCATATCAGTATGTAATTGATACGAGTGCATTAATTGATCTTAAAAATCAGTATCCTGAAAAAATTTTTCCAGGAGTATGGGAAAGATTTAATGAAATGTGCGATCAGGAAAAAATCATTGCTCCAAGGGAGGTTAAAAAGGAAATAAAAAGAGGAGATGATGAACTAATAGAGTGGGTGGAAACATATGATTCTATATTTTTGGAACCTTGCGATGAGGAAATTGAAATTTTTCAAGAGGTCTTTTCAAGTTATTCGACTAAGGAAATAGAAAAGCATAGTACCGGGCCATGGGCTGATCCGCTAGTTATAGCCAGTGCAAAACATTTTGGACTTCCCATTATTCAGCAGGAATTAAATGATTCTAGGCAATTTAAAATCCCCTCAATCGGTAAACTCCATGGGGTGAGCTGTATAAGACTGATTAAATTCTTTGAAGACGAGGGTTGGTCGTTTGGTAGTTAGTAGGTATTGTTGTTAAAATTAACAGTAGGTCTTATAAGAATTGTGCAAATCCTGTGCAAATGAAAAAAGGTTTCAAACACTATTTGTCTGAAACCTTTTACTGTATTGGCTCCTGCTCCCCGACTTGAACGGGGGACCCTCTGATTAACAGTCATCTTTTTTATGAATCCATATGGTTCCATATGTTTTTAAATGTATTGTAGACCAACACATTAGATTTCATATTAGCCCTAATTATTTTGTCAAAGACCAATTATCCTGTGCAAATTCTGTGCAAATTCTTGGTATCTTTATGCCATGCTAAACACAAACATAGTTGTTTCCCTTGATACACGGAGGATAAAGAAAGGTAATACTTATCCAGTAATCATGAGATTAGGACACAATGAAAGAACTACCTCCATCCCTATAGGGATTAGCGTTCAAAAAAAAGATTGGGACGATAAAAACAAAATAGTTAAGAAATCCTATGTTGGGTTGACTTCTGTTACCCGCCTAAATAATACAATTCAGAAAAAGAAAGCTGAAGCGATGGATGTTATTCTTATGCTACATGAGGCAGGGCAATTAAATCTTCTTTCCGTAACTGCACTTAGAGATAAAATTGTTCGTCAAAACACCAGTCAATCTTTCTTCTCTTTTGCAGACCTTCTTATTATTGAATTAATAAAAGCAAACAGAATCGGCACGGCTCGTTCTTATAAGGGGGTAATAAGTGTTTTAAAAACCTACTGTAATGAAAAGGACCTCCTTTTCCATGAGATCACTTATGCTTTTCTCAATAGATTTGAAACGTATCATAAAAGCAATGGTAACGGAGTAAATGGGCTTGCTGTATATATGCGCACAATAAGAGCGATCTATAATAAGGCCATTAAGGAAGGTATTGTCAATAAAGAATTATATCCGTTTAGTGATTATAAAATTAGAACTGCCCCTACTGAAAAAAGAGCTTTGGAGTGGAAATTTCTAAAAAAGATTACTGATCTTAAGCTTTCATCTACCCACCCTTGTTTTGATGCAAGAAACTTCTTTTTAGCCAGTTACATGATGTACGGCATGAACTTTAGTGATATGGCTTTTTTACAAAAGACAGATATAACAAATGGTCGAATAAATTACAGGAGAAGAAAAACCAGTAAATTATATGATATAAAAATTACTAAGACACTAAATACAATTCTTGCTTATTATATAAAACAAAGCCCCGAATCAAAGTATGTCTTTCCGATTATCAAACGAGAAATTCCCATAGAACAAGAAAAAGATATTCAATGGGCAAGGAAAGGATATAATAAAAAACTTAAAGATATTGCCGAGCTTTGCAAAATTGAAAAAAAACTTACCAGTTATGTGAGTCGACATTCCTTTGCAACCCAAGCAATGTTACATCACGTACCCCTTAATGCTATTAGTTCTATGTTAGGTCATTCAAGTTTAAAAACAACGGAAGTATATTTAAAAAGCCTGCCTTCCAATATTCTTGATAATTACAATTCAATGATTTTAGATAATTCGTGAAATGTGATTTCAAGGGCATTTGTTTTTAAAGATGCTGATGAAGCTTTAGATACCTTGGTTAATTTTTAAATCCCCTATTTAGTAAAGACCGACAAATGTTTCTACCTTTATTTTCATGTCTAAAAATGATAGGATGAACTAATCTTATGAAAGAAACTAATATTGATCAATCCATAGGATTAACCGACTATCATGCAAAGTATTTTGCGTATGAGCTTACCAAGCGAAGCCCCTCAAATAGCCTTGAAAAGCTTTCGTCTACGCTCTCTAATGCCCAGGTGGACTTAAATCCACATCAAATTGAAGCTGCATTATTTGCATTCAAATCACCCCTCTCAAAAGGTGCAATATTAGCTGATGAAGTGGGTCTTGGCAAAACAATCGAAGCTGGTCTTGTGCTGTCTCAAAAATGGGCAGAAAGAAAGAGAAGTATTTTATTGATTGTGCCATCCAGTTTAAGAAAGCAATGGAATGACGAACTACAAGAGAAGTTTTTTCTCCCATCGATAATTCTGGAAGCAAAATCTTTCAATCAATACGTCAAAGAAGGTAATTTAAATCCCTTTAATCAAGAAGACAAAATAATTATTTGCTCTTATCATTTTGCAAGAGCAAAATCTCCATACATTAAGCAAACAAAATGGAACCTTGCAGTGATAGATGAAGCACACCGATTAAGAAATGTTTATAAACCAAGCAATAAAATTGCCCGTGAAATAAAAAATGCATTAATAGAGATTCCTAAAATTTTACTTACAGCTACACCGCTTCAAAATTCATTACTTGAGCTGTATGGCTTGGTAAGCATAATTGATGATCATGTTTTTGGAGATATAAAAAGCTTTAAAGTAAATTATGCCCGTGTTTCAAAGGAGCAAGATATTTTTGAAAGTGAACTTGGCATAATTGAGCCAAAGCAAGAAATGTTTACAGATTTACGCAATCGTTTAAAGCCTATCTGTATCCGAACTCTTCGCAGACAAGTATTGGAATATATCAACTACACTGAACGCAAGCCAATAACACAAGATTATATTCCTACAGATCAAGAAGTCGAACTTTATGAAGGAATGTCAGAGTATCTACAACGACCAAAACTGTATGCTCTTCCATTTAGTCAGCGCCAACTTATGACACTTATTTTGCGAAAACTGTTGGCTTCATCATCTTTCGCTATAGCCAGTACATTGAATGGGTTAGTTTATAAGGTTGAGCAATTAATAAAAGAGGCTAAACTAAAAAAAGCTTCGAAAGACTTGCCACTTGAAGGAATCGAACAAAATTTTGAATCGTTTGAAGAAATATCTGATGAATGGATTGACGAAGAAGAAGACGAAGAAACCGAAACAATTGAAAAGGCTAAAAAATCTTATACGGAAGAAGACATTATATCAATGGAACAGGAAAAGACTGACCTTGAAAAGTTTCGGGAATTAGCAAGAAATATATATACCAACTCTAAGGGGGAGGCCCTGCTTACGGCTCTTAATAAAGGATTTGAAATGACACAGGAGCTTGGGGCAAAAAAGAAAGCTATTATTTTTACCGAATCCACAATAACTCAGAAATACCTAGCTGAAACATTATTAGCAAACAATGGTTATAAGGACAAGATTGTATTATTTAATGGTTCAAATAATGATGATAAGTCCAAAAGCATTTATAAAAATTGGTTAGAAAAAAATAAGGATACCGATAAAATTACTGGTTCAAAAACCGCTGATACACGAGCCGCCTTAATTGACTATTTCCGGGATGAAGCAGAAATAATGATTGCTACTGAGGCTGGTGCGGAAGGAGTTAACCTACAATTCTGTTCACTAGTTATTAATTACGATTTGCCATGGAACCCACAAAGAATCGAACAGCGCATTGGCCGTTGTCACCGGTATGGACAGAAGCATGATGTAGTGGTTATTAACTTTGTTAATCGCAAAAACGCAGCTGATCAACGAGTCTATGAATTATTAGATCAAAAATTTAATTTATTTAAAGGCGTCTTTGGAGCAAGTGATGAAGTGCTGGGCACAATAGAGTCTGGTGTTGATTTCGAAAAGCGAATTGCAGGTATTTATCAAACCTGCAGAACTTCCGAAGACATAAACAAAGCTTTTGATAAGCTTCAGGATGAAATGGATGAGAGTATCAAAAGTAATTTAACTGACACCCGGCATAAGCTTCTTGAAAATTTTGATGCCGAGGTTCATGAAAAACTCAGAATTAATAAACGAGAGGGCGAAGCGTATTTGTCAACATATAATCGCTGGCTGTGGGATGTTACTCGTTATTATTTAGGTAGTAATGCAGATTTTGCGAAAAATGAATATTCTTTTACTCTTAAACAAAACCCATTCCCCAATGAAAACATTGATCCGGGTCCATATAAAATTGGAAAGAATGTAGAAGATGCTCACGTCTATCGCCCTGGGCATTCATTAGCACAAAGGATTTTAAAGGAGGTTAAGAAACAGGACACAGCCGATGCTGAAATAACTTTTAATTACTCAAAAAACCAAACAATCATTTCAGTGCTTCAGCCATTCATAGGGAAAAGCGGAATAATAAAGGTGTCCAATTTTACTGTAGAAGCTTTTATGGCGGAGGATTATGTAATAGTTTCCGCTATTGATGAACATGGGGAGCCAATACAAGACGAAATAATAAGAAAAATATTTTCACTTTCTGCAGTATCAATCAACTCAAAATCTTTCGTAGATATTGAACTAAAAAAAATGAATGACCTTGAAAATCAAAATATTTCAATAGTTGCGGGAGAAATTGCTGAAAGAAATGCATCATTTTTTAATGATGAGGTTGATAAATTAGACAACTGGTCAGAAGACGTCAAAAAGGGTCTTGAGTTGGATTTAAAGAAGCTGGATATTGATATTAAGACAGCAAAGACAATAGCCAAGAAAATCATTAATTTAGAAGAAAAGCTCACTGCATTAAGGGAGATTAAGGATTCTGAAAAGAAGCGCAATGAAATGCGTAGGCGCTTATATGAAGCCCAGGATGAAGTTGAGGAAAAAAAGGAAAAACTGTTAGAATCAATAGAGGCTCAATTAGATCAAAAGTCTAAAATTGAAACTTTATTTACTATAGGCTGGAAAATTATTTAAGATTAAAGTATGAGTAATAATAAACACAAACTAGAACTAACGTGGATAGGGAAAAATAATCCCGAATATGATATTGCTAATATTGAGCCGAGAATTTTAGAAGAGGATCCAAAGCTTTCGAATTGTGCAAAAGATCCAACTACCGAGAATAAGATCATTCATGGAGATAATCTTCTTGCTCTCAAGGCCCTTCTTCCAGAATTCGAAGGCCGGGTGAAATGTATTTATATTGATCCTCCTTTTAATACAGGCGCAGCATTCGACAATTACGATGATAGTACCGAACATTCTACATGGTTGAGTCTAATGAAATCTAGATTGACTTTTTTTATTCCTTTATTATCCGAAGAAGGAAGCATTTTTGTTCACTTGGATGATAATGAAAGTGATTATTTAAAAGTCCTTATGGATGAGACTTTTGGACGAAACAACTTTGTTGGCAGAATTACGATTGATGCCCGATCACCATCTGCATTTAGTACTGTAAACCCCGGTGTATTCAAAGCATCCGAGTACATTCTTTGGTACGCAAAAGATAAAGCTAGTTTTTCTGAAAATTCAATGAGAATTAAACGTCAACCTAATTATGCTTATAACAGATGGCTAAACAATCCAGAAGATCATTTTACTAAATGGATATTCCGATCATTAACGGAAGCATATGCAGAGGCCCCAAAATCTCGTACTACCCGTCCAGACAAACTGATTGAACATTTCAATTCCTTTATCATAAACAATGCAAAGCACATTTGGAGATCTACGGAAATAAGTAATACAGGTGCTGGACAAGCGACTGTCAAGCTAAAACAGCAGTCGTTGAATGAACCTGAACGTGTGTTTATGTTGGAGCGTGCTGGATATGATCCAATTTATATTTTTAATGGTGCACAAATTTCCTTTTACTCAAAAAATGTTCACGAAGTGGACGGTGAGCTATCAGCAACTACATTCTTAACTAATATTTGGTCTGATATCGCATGGGAAGGAATAGCGGGAGAAGGTGGTATAAAATTTAAGAAAGGTAAAAAACCCGAGAAATTAATTAGGCGGTGTTTAGATCTTGCTTCTAAAGAAAATGATTTAGTTCTAGATTCTTTCCTTGGCTCCGGCACAACAGCTGCGGTGGCTCATAAGATGGGAAGGAAATATATCGGTATTGAAATGGGTGATCATGCTTATACTCATTGTAAGGTTCGCTTAGACAATGTGATAAATGGAACAGATCAGAGTGGGATTAGTAAAGCGGTGGCATGGAAAGGGGGTGGTGGATATAAATTTTATGAATTAGCTCCAAGTTTTGTAGTCATTGATGAATTTGGGAACCCTGTTATTGATGTATACTACAATGATGTTAAGCTTATCAAAGCAATGTGCAAACTTACCAATTATACATTTGCACCAAGCAAAACTGAATATTGGAAACATGGTAAGGGCCAGGGGAACAACAGCATTTATGTAACAACACAGATGCTTTCAATGGCTATAGTGCAACAAATAGCAAGTCATTTAAAGGGCAATGAAACCTTACTAATCTGTCCCACAAAATACGAACCTGGATGTGAAAATGTTGACAAGAGAATAACTATAAAAAAAATTCCTCAATCTATTTTGAAGGCTTGCCATTTTGGCAAAAAAGAATATCTCTTACCTATCAAAGAAAAGGCTATAGAAGAAATTGACGAGGAAGAAAATGAATAGCCCTACTTACTTTTTTAAAAAATGCTTATGAATAAAGATCAGGCGTTACAATACTTAACAAATTCAATGAGCCTGCGGACTCCGCAACAAAAGAGCCTGGTTCTTTTCTCTGATTATCTTGAATCAGACGCCGGAAAAAAACTTTTAGGGAGGTTGCTGAATAAGGAAGAGAATAATCTTGCCGATATTGAAACAGCCGCTAAAGAATATTTAAGTAAAGCTTCTGTGACCAGGCAATTTCAATCCTACGAAAGGACGTTTCCCTCATATACATTCGCCTTAGCTACTGGTGTAGGCAAAACACGCCTTATGGGAGCTTTTGTAGCCTACTTATACATAGTACACGGTATTCAACATTTCATGATTGTTGCACCCGGCAACACGATCTATAGAAAATTAGTTGATGATTTTAGTAAACCCAATAACCCCAAATATGTATTTCGTGGAATTGAAGAACTCACTAGTTCGAATATACGAATCATAACTAAGGAAAATTATGAACAAAGCCAATTAGCACAACTTTTTGCAAATAAGATTGAAATAAATATTTTCAATATTCAGCAGTTTGCACAGAATGATATAGAAAAGGAAAAAGGGATTACCAAAGGTTCTGAGGTTTTTGGCCAAGAAGATGGTAAGCTTTTATCTTTCTTTGATTATTTAGCATCACTCGACGACTTAGTAATACTTATGGATGAGTCCCATCACTATCACGCTGATGCTGCAATGGATTCCCTAGATCGAATTGATCCATTTTTTGGTCTTGAATTTACGGCTACACCATATACTGGAAATATGGTTGGCCGTGGAAGGGAGCGGCAGCCTGAACTCAAAAAAAATATTTTATACTCATATAATCTGGGTGATGCAATCAAAGATGGGTATGTAAAAGATCCGTGGGTTGGAACCGAGGCAGATGTAAATTTCAGTCAATGGGATAACGAATCAATCGAGACCGATGCACGCAAATTGCAACTTGCAGCATTTTTCCATGAACGAGCAAAATCAGCTCTGAAGGAATACGCTCTTGAAAGCAAAAGAAAAGAGGTGAAACCAGTAATGCTTGTCGTTGCAAAGGACACAGCTCATGCCAGCGCCCTCAGAACACTAATTGATAGTGATCGGTTTCGTGGTGGTGCTTACATAGGAAAGGTAATTGAGGTTCACACCAAAACACGGGGAGATGAAGCTGATGAAACAATTGAGAAGCTAATTTCATTGGAAAAAGAAGACAATATTGTAGAAATTGTTATCCATGTGAATATGCTCAAAGAAGGATGGGATGTCGCTAACATTTATACTATTGCTCCAATTCGTTCTTCTGCATCAGAAATATTAACCGAGCAAACAATTGGACGTGGCCTCCGACTGCCTTACGGAGATAGAACCGGGAATAAATATGTTGACCGGGTTATGATTGTGGCGCATGATAATTATGCAAAAATAATTGAACAAGCAAGAGATTCAAAGCTTATTCAACCATCAAATATTGAAAGTATTTCTGAAAATGATGCAAAAGTAGTTAAGGAGGTCATTGAGGTTCAACCTGCAATTGTTGTAAATATCGAAGAAAAAATAAGGGCGAATGAAATTGTGATGAATGAAATTGTTTCCCAAGCGACAAAAGCAGTAGACTCCCTGGTACAAGACGATACACCTAAAGATGTAATTGAAGTAACGATAAAGAATAAAACAGATCAATTAGTTGAGGCTCTTGCTAAACAAACTGCATCTCAGGGAAGTTTCGCCGAATATCATCATCAGAATAAACCGGAGGAAGGAGTAATTGAACCAGCTTTTGCAGAAGGGTCATTGTTTAATAACTTTAGCGATAACGGTAAAAAGGAGCTCGAAAATATTAGCCGAACTTCAGTACAGGCGATGGAAATACGCAACATTGCTATTCCCAGATTACAGTTAATGCCCCATTATAATGAAGTTGTAATATCCGATTTTGATTTAGACACAAATAAGCTAACAAGATATGCATCCGATGCAGCAATAATTACACAACGGTTACAGGCAAAAGAAGAAGTGGATCTTTTTGGAAAAGCATACCAGGGGGCCGTTGAAAGAGAACTTACCCGTGTTACCAGTCTCGGAGAAGGAAGTGCCCAAAGTCCCGAAAACACTATTATATCGGGCTTAACAGATTTTCCTTTGGTTGATTATGAAGATAAGAACCAGAAACCCCTTTTGCTAAAACTTTCTGAACAAGCGGTAGCTCATTATAAATCGTTTGTTAGTGACGATAACTCACTCAAAATGATGATTGAGAATAATTTCCGTCAAATTGCCCAAGAAATATATGACCAGATACTAACACATAAAAACCTTGTAGGTGACAGCTATCTTGAGTCTGTTATTGGGGAACCTAAGCCTTACCTTGAACAATTTAATATTTATCGAACCCCCGATGAAAAACCAGTTACGCTTGAATCCCAACTCAATCGTTTTCCCAAAGAAAAAATATATACTGGATTTAAAAATGCATGTCATTCAATGTATCGTTTTGATTCATCAGACGAAGCACGGTTAGCTTACCTAGTAGACAAAGATCCTTCGATATCATATTGGCTTCGCCCTGCGCCTACTCAGTTTGACGGACTATTCTGGCGTGACGAGGAAGGCAACTCCCAACATCGTTATGAACCAGATTTTGTTTTGGAGCTTGAAAGTGAAGTCGTCATGGCTGAAGTAAAGCCAAGTGAAGAAATGAGTAGCTATGAAGTAGTTGAAAAAAAGAGAACTGCCGAAAAGTATTGTGAAATAATATCAAAAAACATCGGAAAGTTTGGGATTATTAAACCGTGGCGATATATTATTATTCCAACAGAGAAAATAACTATAACCTCAACAATTCCTGGTTTGTTGAAATAGTCAAAAATTTCTGATTTTTATTTGAAAAATAAATAAAAGCCCGGAGCAGAACTCCAGGCTTAACAATACTAACCCACACTCATGTTTAGCTCTCTGTAACTGATTGAGCAACTTCTTCGGTTCCGTCACTGGCAGGGGCCGGTTGGTTGATAATAAAATCAACCGCCCTTTGTGCCTGGCCAGATGCCTGCACCATAAACCGTTTGTCATTTTTGAGCTTTGCCAGCCAGCCATTGAGATAGGCAGCGCTGTTTTGAATGCCAGCATTTAATATTCCCGTAAAGGAAGACAGATATGCTGAACCAAGTTCTGCCACCAGTTCTTCAATGCTGTAAGGCTCAGAACCAAACTCAGCCATTTCGGTAATGGTTTTTCTATTCAAACGTTTTTCTGAACCGGTACTATGCACCAGTTCATGAAAAAGAGTGGTGTAATAGCCTTCAATACCCTTAAAGCTTTTCTTCTTGGGCATATTGATATAATCTTCTTCAATATGGTAGAAGGCTAATTGCTCTTTGTGTTTGATAGCCGGACACTGTGGCATGCCAGTAACGATGGCTTCGCATTCAGCAATTGGGTCGTGTTCCCGTTGAATTAAGGGTATAACCAAGCCTTCGGGAATGTCTTTGCATTGCTCAACATTAAAGACTTTGTAATACCGGAGCAGAGGGGCAGTTTTTTTCGTTTCCTCTTCAAGATTGTCGCCTTTCTTAACGGTTTTCCAAAATACGACAACATGACCAACCTCACCTTTTTTAACCGAAGCGCCAATCTTTTTCAATTGATCCCAGGTGAGGAATAGATTGCGTTCATAGTTAAGGGAAAGCAGTAACCAAAGATTGATTCCCCGGTACGGCCGTTTGCTTAAGAGATTTGCTGGCACACCGGCGTCCGTCCATGGCTTTTGCCAGGGTACAGTACCTTGTTCCAGCAGTTCAATAATGCGGTCAGTGACGATTTTGTAAACATCCACTTTGGTGGATGAAGTGTTGTTTGAATCCATAATTCAGAGTTTTAATTGTTAAAGGACAATTCCTTTTCCCAATCATATCTTTCTCCATACCATCCTGTAAGGGAGGGTAAAATGCAAAAAGCAAGGGAATGACCCCTTGCCTTTATATTAACTTCTCCATCTCCCAATTTTTCGTTGATAGAGTGTAGCCACTCCTATCGCTTCAAACATTTTGTAATAATACTTGTTCTTATTTCTCAGTTCCTTTTCATAGTATGGTACCAATTCCGGAAAGAGTATTATCAATTTCATTATGAAAGCTTTTGGAGTTTTCCTTTTAGATTCAGGAATAGAAAGATGCAGATCTTTGGGCGTATAAGTAATCACTTCTATATTTCGCATTTGAGCCAATGCGATTATTGCGGTCACCAATTCTGTGAACTCTTTTGTTTAATGATGAGGATGGGGTATTGACAAAGTAATCTTTTGTATGTTATAATATTCAATGCACGAGGCCAGGCTAGTAAGTATCATTTCCCTCTTTTGAGGTGTCCATTTCGCTTTGTGAAGCTTTGACGAGTAATCCACAAGTTGATTTAATTTGACAACTGCTAGCCCAAGGTTTCGTGTATTGAAACTAAGACCCAGTATGGTTTGAGCTTCCATGTTGATTAATAAGAAATGTAAATAATGCGCCTCTCGATTTTCGGATACTAGCTTCAGGCATCGACATTACCTTTGCTAAAATCCTCCGCAGATGGCTTTCCTGATATTTACGGGTATAATTGAGGAATAACGGTAAGGCATCTCTATCTTTTAAGGTCTCGGCAATTTCATTTGCCAACTTGACTTCATGTGGTTCATAATGTTGCATTTTATTGTTAAGAATTAAACTAATAATTATCCTGCGTAGCATCGACGATATTCGTTTCGATCTTTATATCATTCGTTATCGTTCGGTTTTTATATACTTTTTATTTTACCCACAGGCCAGAGAACAAAATAATAAAGGACAGTACATGTCTTTTACAATTAATAACGGTGCCCGAAGGCACCCCTTTTTATATTTTCATAAAATTTTATTTGAGGATAAAATGGATAAAATGGAATTCGACCTCATTCCATTTAAAAATTCTATCGTATTTGAAAATGGGAAATAAGAGAGGGTAATTTGCAGATAAAGCAAATTTCTGTGTATAACTGAAACATATCTTCACCCTGTCTTACATTCTTTCTAAAACAAATTAAACTAGTCATAATGACTAGAAGCTATAAAAAAATTCCATTAAGGATTTCTCCAATGCAAGAGTTTCCATCAACAGATAACAGTGCGGATTCTAAGCCGTCTATTTTTTCTCAGGAAACAATTGATTCAGTTACAGAATTAGGTTCTGTACTCCAAAAAATACACAGTAGACTTTTATCTGAAGGATATTGTATAATGTCAGATAGGATAATTAATCCTCAAGGGGAAATTGTTTATGAAAAGTCTAAAAACCATTGAGAAAAGTATTGTTAATGAAATTGAATCTGGTAAATGGAAAAACAGTTATTTAATATACAACCGTAAAAGTACCGATGAGCCAGAGAATCAGAAGAATTCAATTGCATATCAAAAATCAGAAAACACACGGTTTGCGTACCGAGAGCATTTATCTGTTGCCAAATTAAATATTGAAGGCTTCTGTACTGATGGAATTGTTTCCGAAAAACATTCCGCGTTTAAGGAGGATGTTGATTTAATATTTGGAGAAAATGGATTAGTCCAATATCGGATAGACAGACCCAAATTTTATAAGCTGATCCAGATGTTAAGCAAAGGATATTTAAAGGGTGTGATTGTACTCTGTTGGGACAGAATTTCAAGAAACAAAGGTGATGAAACACTTGTACGAAAATTAATGAAGTCTGGCATTGATTTCAGATTTGTTTTAGCAACGTATGATAAGACAAGCGCAGGTGCCTTACACATGGATATTGATGGAATGTTCGCTGAACACCATAGCAGAGTTACCAGTGAAAAAGTCTCTCTAACCATATTTAATCAAAGAGAAAAAGGGATATGTACATACAAGGCGCCGGTTGGGTACTTTAATATCGGAAGAATGGATCATAAGCCAATAGATGCAGAGAGAGCACCATTGATAAAGAAGTTCTTTGCATTGTATGCAACTGGAGAATGGTCTTTATCCTCTCTTGTTAAATTCGCAAATGAGCAGGGTTTTACCATGCCTTTAATTAGACGAAGGAAAACAAAAGAAGAGAGATTATTCGAAGAAGAAAGTGATTCAGAAGTAGCAATAGAACCTATTAGCAGAATAGTTACTCGTTCAAGGATGCAAGGAATTTTAACCAACCCATTCTACATTGGTAAAATCATTGGGAACTCCGGAAAATTAATACAAAGCAATAGCCACAAACCGATTATTTCAGAGATCTTATTTAATACCGTACAATTGCAACTAAAAAAAAGAAATATTTCCGTTAAGTATTCTACTTCGATAAATTATCCTTTGAGAGGGGTTGTAACTTGTGGTAATTGTAAAAGGGTCTATACACCATATGAAAAAAAAGGAATTTTATATTTTGGTGTGAAGTGTCTTAAAGAATGTCCAAATCAGAATAAGAGTTTTAATATAACGTTTATCACCTCTGCGATTGGAAAATTAATACAAAAATTGAGCTTTTTAGAAGATGAACTTGAAAAGTTTAATGCTAGTACCAGTACCAATATTGCTTTATTTGAGACAAAAAGGGTTGAAACCCTTGAACTAAATAACCAGCAAAAAAAGAAGTTACGTGAGGATTTAACTTACTTACGTGAAAATCGGCTTTCATTGCTAAAAACCGGTGTGTATTCCCCTGAAGCCTTAATTGAAGAAGAGATTAAACTAACCAACCAAATAGAAAGATTACAGGAAGAAGAAAAAGTATCGGATATATCAATGAACGAAACATATAAAGATGTTGTTCTTCTTTCCGAACTCTTAGAAAAGGCATACGGCTATTACAATAATGCAGATTTTTTCGAAAAACAAGAAATTATTAGGATTATATTTTCCGAACTCTCAGTTTTCCAAAATGACCTTAAATACCATTGCAAAAATGGATTCCAGGCATTACAAAATCGGTTTGACCTATCATGTGGACCGTACAGGACTCGAACCTGCCACCCCCTCATTGCAAATGAGGTGCTCTACCAGATGAGCTAACGGCCCAATTCATCTATATTAGCTTATTTTTATCTTTTTGCAAGAGTTAAAATATAAAGTGCCCCTTCACACATTCAAGTGTAATAGGGGCAGAATGAGTCTGATCAACTACGATCCGTACTTCTCGTACAATTTGCGGGACTACCGAAATAATGCTCTACCAGCTTTGGATCTCTTAAAATTTTCTGGCTTATTTCGCCCTGGATTTCGTCGTAGGACCGGCGCTTCTCTTTTTTCGGTTTTCTTTCATTGAACTTATTACCAAAAATGAGAAACAAGGTAGCAAAGCCAACAATCATAATACCTGCGATCCAATAAACATATGCAGGAATACCCAGAATACTAATAATATTTATAGAACTGATTTTAATGATGATATAATCTCTTTTCTAGGATTATAGCATTCTGTCCTTATTTGTCAACGTTGTTTAGAACAGCGAATATATCGCTCCGATCGCGACTACGCTCATGAGGATTGTTATTATCCAGCCGATAGTATTGCCAAATCTAGAATTCTTATAATGTCCCATGATTTTTTTACTTCCGCTTATATGAACTATGAGTACCAGTATGATAGGCGCTATGATGCCGTTGGCGATAGCAGAATAGATCAGAGCTTTTATTGGGTCTATGCCCAAAAAGTTGATAAGGATACCAATAATTATCGATACAATAATCACTCCGTAGAACGCACGAGCTTCTTTGAGTTTACGATATAGACCCTCTTTCCATCCAAAGCTCTCTGATATAGCGTATGAGGCGCTACCCGCAAGTACAGGGATAGCTAGCATGCCGGTGCCTATAATCCCAAGAGTGAATAGTAATGATGCCCATTTACCTGCAAATGGAGCAAGCGCCTGCGCCGCATCGCTTGCAGTACTTATATTAGTGATGCCATTTTTAAATAAGACACTTGCGCATACTGCGATGATAAAGAACATAACCAAGTTCGAGAGGAACATCCCAGTCCAGACATCGATACGCATCTTTTTTATTTCGCTCACATTATCCTTTGTGTATCTGCGCATGCGTACAGTAGTCTTGCCCCCAGCTATCTGCTCTTCGACTTCTTGAGATGTCTGCCAAAAGAAAAGATAAGGGGAGATGGTCGTACCTAAAATACCGGTGATGAGCAGAATTTGAGTTTTTGAAAAAGTTATATGAGGAATCACTCCATCTCGCAGTAGTACTGACCAATCCATATGAATTATCAATCCTGTAACAACATACGACAGCAGTGCTATTACTAACCACTTCAGATATTTTGCGTACTTCTGGTAGGGGATAAATATTTCTAAGCCAAGAGAAAGTAGACCGACAAATATTACTAAGAACACAAATGAAGCCGAAGGGGTGATGAGTTGGATAGCCTTGGCCATAGCACCCAGATCTGCCCCGATATTTAAAGTATTAGCGATAAATAATAAAAATGTACATAGGTATAGTACTCGTCTCGAGTATGTATGCTTTATGTTTGAAGCGAGCCCGCGACCTGTGACTATGGCAATACGAGCGCACATCTCCTGTATGATAGCCATAAGGGGGAATGTCCAAGCTGCGAGCCAAAGCAGAGATGTACCATACTGTGCACCAGCTTGCGAGTAAGTGGCAATACCAGAAGGGTCGTCATCTGCCGCGCCAGTGATAAGACCGGGGCCGAGCTTTTTTAAAACCCCCCCTGTCCGAATGGATGTATTACTTTCCTTGACGAGTGGTTCTTGTTGTTCGATTTCCTCGTTCATATTATAAGTTTATTATACTATTTTATGGTAATTTGATACAATTTATAAACATGGCTCTCAACAAACCTAATAAGATTCAAATAATTAAATATGCCCCTCCACCTCCTGATTTGCCGACACTTGGTCAATCTGACCCCTCTGAGGTGTCATTTATTGGACGGACAAATTATGTAGCTTCACTCGAAGAGAAGAAGTTCGTCTTTGGTATAAAGCGCATTGACCGTCGTAGACACCTCTATATTATCGGCAAGTCAGGCGTAGGTAAATCCAAGCTCCAAGAGCTCATGGTGAGGCAGGATATTGCTTATGGTCACGGGGTTTGTATCATAGATCCGCACGGCGAGTTCATTGAAGATATTTTGACTTTTATACCAGAGGATCGCATTGAGGATGTATGTATCATTGACCCAGGGGATATTGACTTCCCATCATCTTTTAATCCTTTGGCCAATGTCGACCCGACATTTAAACATCAACTGACCCAAGGTCTTATCGAAGTGCTTCGCAAGCAATTTGGTGCAAACTGGACTCCGCGTCTAGAGCACGTCTTTCGCTTTACCACACTCGCACTTCTCGATTACCCACATGCCACAATGCGGGGAATGATATCAATGCTTACTGATCGCAACTATCGCCAGAAAGTGGTGGAATATATAGAGGACGATATGGTGAAAAGATTCTGGGCTATCGAATTTGCGGACTGGTCAGAAAAATTTGATACTGATGCTATCATTCCTCTTGTAAATAAGCTCGGGCAATTTCTCTCTGATCCGATGCTTAGAAATATCTTTGGTCAAAAAGAAAATAAGATTGATATCGAGCATATGATGAATGACCAAAAAATTCTTCTTATCAATCTTTCTAAAGGAAAAATTGGCGAAGAAAACTCTTCGTTCTTTGGGGCAATGTTCCTCACAAAGATTAAACAAGCTGGTATGGCTCGTGCCAAACTCGAGCCAGCTGACCGCAAAGATTTCTATCTATACGTGGACGAGTTCCAAAATGTCGTGACTGATACTTTTGAAAACCTTTTATCTGAAGCCCGTAAATACGCAATCAATATTACTATGGCACACCAATACGTAGGTCAGATTCCAGTCAAAGTCGAGGCGGCTGTGCTTGGTAACGTAGGTTCGATTATTTCTTTCCGCGTCGGTGGTGACGATGCAGTAAAACTCAAACCAGAGTTCTCACCGATATTTGACGTCAAGGATATGATTAACCTTGGGGTGGGCGAATTTTATATAAAGATGACTATCGATGGTGAGAGTTACGACCCGTTCTCTGCAGAAACTCTTCGTGTACTTCCATCTACGCATCCATCGTACCGACAAAGAGTGATAGATGCTTCGCGACGTAAATTTGCAATCCCAGCAGGTGATGCCCAAGCATTGATCGCTGAAGAAGAATCCACTATCATTCGCTCTGCTCAAGAAAAAGCCGCAATCACAGGAGGTAAGAATTCTTCCTATGGTGACGCAAACTCAAAACCTGTGGTGGAAGAAAAAGCCAGCGAACCACTAATTTAATCACGCAGAGCAAGTATACAAATTCTTTATCGTGTCGGAGCCCCCGTAGAGAGGGTAAAGCGAAAAGAATTTGTATACTTGCTCTGACAGCTAATAGTGTTACACTTTATGTATAGAGGTCGTAGTTTTAGTTTTATCACATTTTAACCTTATATTTTATGGTTTTTATATATACAACTTGTCAAAGTATGGAAGAAGCTGAGAAACTAGGTACACTCATAATAGAGCAAAAGATTGGCGCTTGCGTTGACTTCTGGCCTATTAAATCTTGCTATAAATGGGAAGATTCACTCCAGTGTGTATCACAAGCGATGCTTTTAATTACAACTTTTGAAAACAAACTCGATGGTGTAACGCAAATTATAAATGACAACCACACTTACAGTGTTCCACTCATTGCCGGCGTTGATGTCCGTCGGGTGAATCACTCTTATAAAGAGTGGATGATGAAAGAAATAGAATAGATATGAATTCCAGAACTGTTGCAATTTTTGGAGTGTTTGATGGTATTCACGAAGGCCATCGTCATTTTATACATGAGGCAAGAGGTGAAGGTGACAGACTAGTCGCTATAGTTGCCCGTGACTCTGTGGTGGAGAAGTTAAAAGGAAGCCGGCCACTGCACGATGAAGCCACTCGGATAGAGTCACTACTTGATGTACCTGAAGTTGATATGGCGTATCTAGGAGATGGAGACGAGGGAACTTATTATGTGATTAAAGAAGTAAAACCAAATATAATATATTTAGGGTATGACCAGGAAGCTTTGTCTGATAGTATAAATAAAGCGATCAAGAAAAAGATATTACCAAAGATGGAGATCAAATTTGGTAAACCGTATAAACCCAAAAATTTTAAGTCATCAATAATAAACAAAATTAACAACTAGTGTACTAGTACAATGATACATGAATCCTGAAACCAAAATCTGCCAGAACTGCAAAAATGATTTCACTATCGAACCCGATGACTTTTCGTTCTATGAGAAGATCAAAGTTCCTCCGCCGACGTGGTGTCCGGAATGTCGATTTATGAGACGATTAAGTTTCTTAAATTGGTTTACTTTATACAAGAGAAAATGCGATTCATGTAATTTAGATATGATTTCAAGTATTCGAGAAGGAATCCCTTACCGAGTTTTCTGTGCGAAATGTTGGTGGGCAGATAATTGGGATGGTACAGAGTACGGACAAGATTATGACGAGACTAGAACATTCGTAGAGCAGATATTAGAATTGAAAAATAAATCCACATTTATGTCGAATGAAAGTCTATACTCGAGTCTTGTGAATTCACCTTACGTGAATGCAACCGCCTATCAAAAGGACTGCTTCATGGTTTTCAACGCTGATTACGGTGAAAGAAATGCTTATTGTATGGTTTATGCTCACCTTAAAGATAGTCTAGATGGTTATAGGTCAAAGAATAGTGAACTTTGTTACGAATGTACAGGCATATATAAATGCTATGGATGTATATATTCCGAGGAACTTGATTCATGTACCAATGTTCTATTCTCACGTGCTTGTTTTGGATGTACTGATTGCTTCGGTTGTATTAATTTGCGAAATAAATCTCACTGTATTTACAATGTACAATATTCAAAAGAAGAATATAAAGAAAAAATTAAAGCGATGAATCTTGACACTAGGGAAGGTATAGAAAAAGTAAAAAAAGAGTCTCTTGAATTTTTCCTAAAACATCCACAGAGAGCAACCCAAGGCAATAGTTTAAATGTAAATATTTCTGGCGATTTTGTATATGAATCAAAGAATACAAAAAATGCATATATGGTTTCAGGAGTAGAAGACTCCAGATATGTGCAGATGCTTACTATGGGTCCCACAAAAGGTTCTTACGATTACACTAATTGGGGGAATGGGGCAGAAAATCTTTACGAGTGTCTTACCGTCGGAGAGGGTGCATCTAACAATAAATTTTGCGTTCAATGTTGGCCGAACGCTATGGATAATGAGTACTGCCTCTATGGTATACAAGCAAAAGATTGCCTAGGCTGTGTTAACCTGAAACGGAAGCAATACTGTATCTTAAATAAAGAATATTCGAAAGAAGAATATTTTAAACTCAAAGAAAAAATTATTGCAGATATGAAAGAAAATCCATACATCGATTTTGCCGGGCGAGTATGGAAGTATGGAGAACTGCTTCCACTAGAAGCCTCACCCTTTGCTTATAACGAAACTATGGCTAATTACTTCTTTCCTTTGACAAGGAAAGAAGCAGAGGAAAAGCAAATGAGCTGGTATGATATCCCTGATACAGAACATGAAATTACTTTAAAAATTGAAGATTTACCCCAAAATGTTGAGGATATAGATAATAAAATACTAAAAGAGATTATCTCTTGCACAGTATGTAAAAAAGGTTACAAATTCAACGAGCTTGAGATTATGCTACACAAGAAAATACAAGTACCACTGCCATCTATATGCTGGAAATGCAGATTCAAAAGAAGATTCGACAGAGTTAATAAATCATATTTATACGATCGTACTTGTGATAAATGTAGCACTAATATAACGACCTCCTACGCGCCAGATCGACCAGAAATTGTTTATTGTGAAAAATGTTACCAACAGGAAGTGATGTAATCAATAGTGTATAATATTCCTATATGGCAGAAACAACAGAATTTTTTAATGAATATAAACACATATCTGTTATTATCCACGTGCTATCAGTGATAGTTGGTATGGGGGCTGCTCTCGTGTCCGATATAATGTTTAATCTATACATCAAAGATAAGAAAATTAATCTCAATGAAAATAGAACACTCGGAATTCTTTCGAATATTGTATGGTTTTCTCTATTTTTTATAGTCGTGAGTGGACTCATGCTTTTCCTCTCTAATCCTATAGAATACAGTTTGTCCGTAAAGTTTTTAGTGAAGATGACAATTGTCGGAGTGATTATAATAAATGGTTATGCCTTTTGGCACACCATACATCCCGCACTAAGAAAGATAAATTTTACAGATACTAATATGCGTCACAAATATGTGAAGCTTCGCAAAGCATCTTTTGCTATGGGGGCAGTATCTCTAGCTTCTTGGCTCACAGCTTTTATCTTGGGAATGCTCGGACATATACCACTCTCATATCTAGAGGCAATTGTGGGTTATATTACTATTTGTTTCGGTGGTATCCTTGTAAGCCAGATTATGGAATATAGAATGACTCATGCAAAAACCTAGAATAATTTTTATACCGGGGAATGGGGGAGATGGTAATACAACATATGGATGGTTCCCATATGTAAAGACCGAGCTAGAAAAGCTCGGATGTGAAGTTGTCTCTCCGAAATTTCCCGACGGATTGCTGGCAAGGGCTTCAAAGTGGCTGCCATATCTTGATAAATTAGGAGCAGATGAAAATACTATTCTAATTGGTCATTCGTCAGGAGCTATTGCAGCGATGAGATACGCGGAAAATCATAAAATTCTCGGGACTGTACTAGTGGCAGGGTATCATACTGACCTCGGAGTAATAAGCGAGAAACTAAGTGGCTATTTCAAGAAACCCTGGGACTTTGATGCTATAAAGCAAAACCAAAAATTTATTATTCAGTTCAACTCTACCAACGACCCCCACATTCTCATAGCAGAAGCCCGCTTTGTCCACGAAAAGCTTAATACTGATTACCACGAACTTTCCCAAGGTCATTTCTACCCCCAAGATACATTTCCTGAATTAATCGAAGCAGTAAAAAAGTATATTTGATATACTAAATCTATGGAAACTAAATCCTGTCAAAACTGCAAACAAGATTTCACTATCGAACCCGATGATTTTTCATTCTATGAAAAGATGAAAGTTCCAGTACCTACATGGTGTCCGGAGTGTAGAATGGTTCGTCGTCTGACCTGGAGAAATGAGCGCAATTTATTTCGAAGAAAAGATGCCCATACTGGGAATGACTCGTTTTCAGGTATTCCAGCTGAAGCACCCATGCAGACATATGAAACGACTTATTGGTATGGTGATGAGTGGGAAGCACTGGACTTCGGTGTAGAATACGACTTTTCAATACCGTTCTTCCAGCAGTTTCAATCACTGTTTAATCGCGTACCTATTATGGCAAAATCTTCTGCAGGATTTATGATAAATTCAGATTATTGTAACGAGGCAGGACGACTTAAGAATGCATATTTATGTTTCGATGCAGATTTTATAGAAGATTCTGGATATTTAGTAAAGGTTACTAATGTAAAAAATTCATTCGACTCTCATGAAATGATAGACGATGAGCTTTGCTATGAATGTGTCATGGTGTACAAATCGTACCAAACTATCTTTTCTGTTGATTGCGAAAGTTGTGTTGACGTGTGGTTTAGCAAAGGACTTCGTGGATGTACCAATTGTTTTGGCTGTGTAAATCTCCGTGGCAAATCTTATTATTTTTTTAATGAACCACTCTCTAAAGAAGAATATGAAAAAAGATTAGTCGAGCTAAATCTTTCGTCATATACATCTATTACAACAATTCGCGAAAAAGCCTTTGATTTTTGGCAAAAGTTTCCAGTCAAGTACTACCATGGTACAAGAAATCTCAATTGTACTGGTGACAGGGTGAGTGCCTCTAAAAATGTTCGGGACTCTTTTTCTGTAGAAGATGGTGAGAACTTACGTTACGTACAAATAAGTGTTTTGAAAGCAACTAACTCTTATGACTCGTGCCAACTTTTTATGGGTATAGAAAATGCTTATGAGTGTATGACATGTGGAGATGGAGCGTATGGATTAAAATATTGTTTCAATTGTTTTGGAAATGTACGCGACCTGGAGTATTGTGGTTACTGTTTTGGTACCTCAAAATCATTTGGTTGCATAAGCCTCAAGAAAAAAGAATACTGTATTTTAAATAAACAATATTCCAAGGAAGAATATGAAACGCTTGTGCCAAAGATAATACAGCATATGAAAGACATGCCTTATGTCGATGAGCAAGGTAAAGTATATACATATGGAGACTTTTTCCCATCCTCTTTTTCACCCTTGGCTTACAACGAAAGTCTAGCACAAGATTATGTACCAATAAGTAAGGAAGAAGCATTGACGAAAGGGTTTTTATGGCGAGAACCAAATGCGCGTGAGTTTCAAACTACGATTTTAGGCACAGATTTACCTGATTTAATCAATGATGTATCAGAGGATATTACCAAAGAAATAATTGCTTGTGAGGCTTGCAAGCGTGCATATAGGATAGTTCCTATTGAATTACAATTTTACCAACGTATAGGTTTACCTTTACCACATAAATGCCACAACTGTCGATTTAATGATAGATTTAAATTTATAAACCCTCCAAAACTTTGGCACAGAAATTGCATGAAAGAGGGGTGTAAAAATGAGTTCGAGACTTCATATGCTCCAGATAGACCTGAAATAATATACTGCGAAAGTTGCTACCAAGAGGAAGTAGTTTAGGGTATAATATAGGTAATCTATGGACAACGAAATTCCACACAATCGAGATATAACCTACTTTGGCAGGACGAACTTTCGCAGTACGAACAACATCTTCGGAATAAAGCGTAAAGACAGGCGTCAACATATGTATGTCCTCGGTAAATCTGGTACGGGTAAGTCTGTCCTCCTATCTAACTTAATTGTTCAGAATATAAATAATGGCGAAGGTGTCTGTGTAGTTGACCCGCACGGTGAACTTGTCGAAGAAATTCTCCATCTCATTCCTGATCATCGTGCAAAAGATGTTATATATTTTAATCCAGCTGATACGGACTTCCACGTTGGCTTCAATGTTATCGCGCTTGATGACCCAAAGTACAAACACTTGGTGGCATCGGGGCTCATGGGAATATTTACCAAGATCTGGGCCAATGCATGGAGTTCTCGTATGGAATACATTCTCAACAATGCTATTCTTGCTCTTCTTGATACCCCAGGTACGACCCTCCTTGGTATTCCTAGACTTCTTGTCGACAAAGACTATCGCCAGATGATTATCGGCAATTTGAAAGACCCAGTGGTCAAAGCGTTTTGGGTGCATGAGTACGAGCAATGGCGTGAGCAGTTTAGAAACGAAGCCATCGCACCGATTCAAAACAAAGTTGGTCAATTTCTCTCTACTTCTATCATTCGTAATGTTGTCGGGCAGTCCAAGTCCACTATCGATATATTCAAAATCATGAACGAAGGAAAAATTTTCCTCGTCAACGTTTCCAAAGGACGCGTTGGTGAAGATAATTCGGCCCTTCTCGGCGGTATGATTATTACCAAGATTCAACTTGCAGCCATGGAGCGTGTCCGTATCCCTGAGGATCAGCGCAAGGACTTTTATCTATATGTAGATGAGTTCCAGAACTTTGCGACAGATTCTTTTGCTAATATCCTTTCTGAAGCTCGTAAATACCGCCTCAATCTTACCATTGCTCACCAATACACGGCGCAACTTGCCAATGAGAACGGTACGGCAGTTCGAGATGCAGTTTTCGGCAACGTCGGTACAATGATAATATTCCGCGTTGGAGCGGATGATGCTGAATTCATAGAAAAAGAATTTGAACCAGAATTTACCGCACAAGATTTAGTAAACTTACCGAACTTCCATATTTATTTAAAACTTATGATAGATGGTGTGACTAGTCGACCCTTTTCAGCTTCTACACTTCCACCTATGAAGATAGATCTTTCTGCTGGGGTAAAAGAGAAGATTATTGAGTCATCACGCAGACTCTATACTCGCCCTCGTGAAGAAGTCGAGAATGAAATAAACAAGTGGAGTGGTATGCTCCAAGTTGGCGATGGTGAAGCGAAGTACAAAGCCGACTGCTCGAATTGTGGAAAAGTTACCATGGTACCTTTCGAGCCCAAAGAAGGTAGACCAGTTTATTGCAAAGAATGCATGTTCAAGATTAAAAGTGGTGAATTAAAGCCTCAGACTGGGTTCGTAGCCTCGCGATCTGGTCGCCAAGAAGAGCGGACTTCTACGGCACCACTCGCTGCACTCGGTATTGAATTTGTAGATGCTAACGCAAAAATAACTCCTAACGTTGCTCAACCACAGCGACTACCTTCAAATTATAATCAACCACAAAGGCCATCTTTCAATAATAATCAACCAAAACCTCCGCTAGGGAGGGATAATCGTCCCGTTTATAATGCACCCCCTCCACGTAAACACTCTGGGCCTTCGCCACTACTAAAAGGACTGTTAGAGAAAATTGGTATCGATAATAATAAAGATCAGAAATTGCCTAAAGATGTGACTGAGATAAAAATTCCAACCCCTGCGCCTGTATCGCTATCTACACTAAAAAATAAAGAGGAACCAAAAGCAGTCACTCCACTCCCACCCACGAAAGAAGCATCAGATGAGAAGAAAGCATCGCTCAAGGATCTACTTGCCAAAGTTACAACTCAAAATGTATCTACTCCCACTCCACCTACACCTATAGTCCAAACACCCAAAATAGAACCCCAAATCAAAATAGAAAAACCCGAACCTGCAATTGTACCTAGGGTTGAAGTCAAAGAAGTATCTATTCCAGTGAAAGTTGAAAATCCTACTCCTGCACCTCCTCCTACTTTACCTCAGAAAGCATCAGATCCGTCTTGGCAGAAAAGGGAAGCAAAAAAAGAAGTTCCAGAGGACGTTCTAAGGAAAATATTAGAATAAATACTACAATTTTAATGAAAAATAGATTTAGGCTAATTTCAGTTTTATTATTCCTATCATGGGCTCATTTCTCTCATGCCTCATTTGAGATTACAGAGATCATGTATGACCTCGATGGTACTGACACCGGTCGTGAATGGGTAGAAGTCCATAATATCGGCACTGCTTCTTCTGATTTATCTAAATGGTATTTGTTCTCAGATAATACAAAGCACGCCCTTGCACCACAGGGTGCATCAAATGTTGAGGCTGGTAGCTATGCCGTGATAACTCAAGATGCTGCAAAGTTTAAAATAGACTGGCCTAATTATTCAGGCCTACTTTTTGATAGTAGTTGGACTGGATTTAATAATGACGGCGAGACTATAGCACTCAAGGACCCCGATCAGAATATTGTGAGCTCAGTTACATTTACATCAAGTCAAGGAGGGGCAGGGAATGGACATTCACTCCAAAAGACTAGCAGTTCATGGGTAGGTGCGACACCTACACCAGGCGCAGAGAATCAAGCTTCTTCTGGAAGTGGAGGGGGAGGTGGCACAGGGGGCGGAGGTGGACCTGCCTCTACTCCCACCGAGCCAAAGCCGGTAATTAAAAAAGAAATTGAAGTACCTAGGGTTACTACTGATATAATTGTTAAGAATGTAATTTTTTCTAATCTACCTTTCAAAATAAATGCTCATACTCTCGGTTTGAGTAAAGAATTGTTAACTACGGGTAAATTTGTCTGGAATTTTGGTGATGGTATGAGTATCACCATGAGTGAACAGAAAGAATTTAGTTATTCATATGATTATACAGGTGAATACGTACTTTCTCTTTCTTACTATCGGAATTACTACAGTGATACCCCGGAAGCAACTGACAGAGTATTGATAAAAGTTGTACCCTCAGGAGTTTCTATTAGTTCTGTTGGCAGTGGGACAGATGCCTACGTCGAACTAGAGAATAAATCAACCTACGAGATAGATATCTCTCTATGGGGGATTAAGGGGTCAGTACACTACTTTACTATTCCGAATGGCACGATTCTTTTACCAAAGAATAAATTAAAATTCTCTCCGCGAGTGACGGGATTTGATGGTGGAGATGTTAAATCTATAATTTTACAAAATCAAGCTGGAGAAACATTTGCCGGTTTCCCGAGTTTTTCTAAAACTATTACACAAGGAACTTCAAAAAGTATTTCCAAAGCCGAAGTGGTGGATAATTCAAGACTCGATACTTCGTCTGTTATAGATTTAGATAATCTTGGTGCGTCAGCATTGGATTCAAAACCAGGTGTATCGGGTTCATTGCTGTCTTTCGCAGGGTTACTTGGTATCATAGCAATTGGTATTATTACAATTATAGTTATTCGCAAAAGAAATCACGGCGACAATTTTGAGAGTAACCTCAAAGCTTCAGATATTACAATAGTAGAATAAGCTTTACCTGCCTGCCGGTAGGCAGGTTTGTAAGATTATTCTGGTATAATCTACTGATGAATAAGAATGATTCAAATAAAAGGCCGGAGGATACTTCATGGAACAAGGTGGCCACTTGGTATGATGAGCTACTCACGACTGACAGTGATAGCTATCAATCAAAAGTTATCGCTCCAAATCTACTTCGTATTCTAGATATAAAAAAAGGTGAAGTAGTTTACGATCTTGCATGTGGGCAAGGGTATTTCTCGAATTTATTTTTGGAAAATGGAGCAAACGTAATCGCGTCTGACATCTCAAAAAGGTTAATCGAAAAAGCAATCAAAAATTCGCCGAAAGGGATTAAATTTTATGCCACACCTGCGAACAAAGCCCCATTTCTAAAGGATAATAGCGTAGACACCGTCGCCGTAGTCTTAGCTTTACAAAATATTGAAAATATTTCTGAAGTTCTTGTCGAATGTAATCGAATATTAAAAAAGACCGGTCGCATAGTCATAGTACTCAACCATCCGGCATTTCGTGTGCCACAGGGAAGTGATTGGTATTTCAAAGACGGAGTACAATATCGTATAATAGGCAAATATTTGTCTGAATCAAAGGTTGCTATCGATATGACCCCGGGAGAGAAAGACCCGAAGAAAAAGATAAAGACTATCTCATTCCATCGCTCGCTCCAGTACTATATGAAATTGCTTTCTAAAAATGGCTTTGCCATTACACGACTCGAAGAATGGATCTCTCACAAACAAAGCCAAATGGGCCCACGCCAGAGGGCCGAAGACATCGCGCGCAAGGAAATACCAATGTTTATGTGTGTTGAAGTTAAAAAAGTATAGAAAAACTAAAGAATAGCTCTTCTCATCGGGTCCGGAAATTCCTTGCTAGGAATTTCCTCATTGTTCGCCTCGACAGTCTTCACGAGCCCCTCTGATAAGACTATTCTTTAGTTTTTCGCTGAGAATAATCAAAAGAAACAGAATATATTGTTTTAAGAACCACTACACAGGCTGACGAGACGAGTAAAGAAAATTTCCAGCAGGAAATTATTCGGGGTGAGTAAAATAATATATTCTGTTTCTTATTTCCCAGCACTTATCTTATCCAAAGCTTTTGGAATTTTGTTGAAATCTTTTATGAGCGTCTCGCGCATACCACCATTGTAAAGTGCCGCTGCGGGGTGATAAAGGGGCAGGAATGCTTGCTTCTTGCCTAGCTCAGGAATATTTTTTATCAAGAGCTTGCCGTGAATGTCTGATATTTTATCAGTAGGGAAGAAGCGTCCCATCGAGTGGCGACCGAGGAAGACAATCAGCTTTGGTGATACTATTTTTAGTTCATTGATGAGCCATTCGTTGCAAGCTATCTTTTCTTCGGGTTCTGGGTTACGATTGTTCGGAGGGCGATATTTCACAATATTTGTAATATAGATATCTTCACGTTTCATTTTTATACTCTCGAGCATTTCTGCCAAGAATTTCCCGCCGGCACCGACGAACGGACGACCCTCAATATCTTCATTCTTCCCCGGTGCTTCACCAATAAAAACTATCTCACTTTCCGCATTTCCATCACCAAATACCGCCTGAGTAGCAGTCTTTTTCAACTCACACCCACAATGCTCTTGCCAGTAGATATTGAGTTCATCTAGCTGTTCTCGTTTTGTCATTACTTAAGTATTTTAATATCTGCGCCGATGGAGTTCAAGCGAGTAGCTATTTCTTCATAACCACGATTTATCATGTAAACATTGCGTAGTATCGAAGTTCCAGATGCTGCCATCATAGATATGAGTATGACCATCGAAGGGCGGAGTGCGGGTGGACAGACGACTTGAGCCGATGAAAGGGGTGTGCCACCAGTGATATACAGACGATGTGGGTCAGCTAGGGTTACACTTGCACCAAGTCTATTGAGCTCGGTGGCGTATATAGCGCGATTTTCGTAGAACCAATCGTGAATAAGAGTAGTCCCTTGGGCGACGACGGCGATAGGTACAAAGAAGGGAAGATTGTCTATATTTATACCTGGGTAAGGGTTTGCGTGAATTTTATCTTCTGGTGCTTTCAACTTACTTTCCAAGATTTCTATATCTATGAGTTTAGTTTTTCCATTCTTCGATAAATATTTCTTCAAGATTTTATATTTTAGTCCCATTTTTTTAAGTTTGTAGAGTTCGAGAGTCAAGAAGTCGATAGGGCAGCGATTGATAATGAGGTGAGAGTCAGTTGCAATAGTAGCCGAGATGAACATCATAGATTCAATAGGGTCTTCACTATTATGGTACTCTACATTTTTATTTATTTCAGGCACTCCATGGATAACTAGCGTGCCCGTACCTATACCCTCGACTTCTACTCCCAAAGTTTGTAAGAAAAAGCATATTTCTTGGACCATGTAGTTACCACTAGCACATTCTATGGTCGTTTTACCTTTTACTTTTGCAGCTGCTGTAAGTACATTCTCGCAAGCTGTGTCGCCAGATTCATACATTACTATATCTGCTGGTTTTGTTTTATTTACTTTGACTTCGTAACTGTTCGCAGTAGTTTTGATTCTAACTCCAAGTTCTTCTAGTGCGTATGTATGGGCTGATATAGTGCGCTTACCTAGCTTGCAACCTTCAGCGTGGGGGATAGAAAATGAAGGGAGGATGTGTAGGAGTGGGCCAATAAACATGATAATGGAGCGAGTCTTAATTGCTGAAGCTACATTAATCTTCTCGAGGGTGAATTTCTTAGGTGGATTTATTTGCACAGTATTCTGGCCAATCCATTTAACCTGTACTCCGATGCTTTCTAATATTTCAATTACTCTGTAAACTTCTTCTATACGAGCTATACCGTGAAGTGTCGTGATACCTCTGTTGAGTAGCGATGCACAAAGGAGTCCAACCGATCCATTTTTTGAATAGCTAGTAGTGATAGCACCATGCAGTTTCTTGCCCCCAGTGACTTGGAAGTCGATAGAATTATTGATAGATACGAGTTGATGCTCTAGGACTACACTGATCTTTGATAATAGCTCTGTAGTGAAGTTCTGCTCGCCCTTCTCCATACGGGCTACAGCGCTCTGGGAGGTAGCGAGTTCCTTTGCAAAAGCTCCTTGGGTCAAGCCTTTCCGCTCTCGTAGTTCTTTGATAAAATAGCCTATTTTCTGTTGTTCTGTTTGTTTCATATTTGTGCATTATATATCATATGTGATATAATGGCAATATGTTAGAAATAGAGGAATATGTGGATATCCGAGGTTACACGACCTTCAAAGTCGGAGGACAATTTCGCTACTTTGTAGAGCTCAGCGACCCGCAAGAATTACCCGAACTTTATAAATTTGCTCAAGAGAAAAATTTACCAGTCCATATTCTTGGTGGAGGATCAAATATTATTTTCCCTGATGGAGTATTTGATTATATTGTGGCTCAAATCCAATTTTGTAACTTGGAAATTATTTCTGATACAGAGCATTATGTAGATCTAAAAGCTGGCGCTGGAGAGAATTGGGACTATATAGTTGAGAATGCGGTCGATGCTGACCTATCAGGGATTGAAGCTATGTCCGCAATTCCAGGCACAGTAGGTGCGACACCAGTTCAGAATGTGGGTGCTTACGGGCAGGAGATAAAAGATACTTTAGTGTCGGTAGATGTATTTGATATTAAAGAGGAAACTTTTAAAACCCTTTCAAACGCTGATTGTGGTTTTAGTTATAGAAATAGTATTTTTAAAGGGGAAGCTCGGGGAAAATATGTCATAACAGCTGTCACTCTCCGGCTTCTGAAAGACAAGCCACCTATGATACCAAACTATCCCGGAGTTAAGAAATATTTTTTAGAGAATAATATAAACAATCCTACACTTCTTCAAATTCGTGAAGCGATAATCGAAATCAGAAAAAATAAATTACCTGACCCAAAAGATATTCCAAGCGCAGGCTCCTTCTTCAAAAATACTATCGTATCAAAAGATACAGCGAAAGATTTAAAAAACAAATATCCTGACATGGTCCTATTTGACGTGAATGATAAAGAGACTAAAGTCCCTTCAGGGTTCCTTATAGAGAAAGCGGGACTCAAAGGTAAAAACTTCGGGACGATTTCTTCCTACCAGAATAACGCTATGGTTTTGATAAATAATGGTGGAGCAACTCGTGCTGATGTGGAGCGCGTTCGTGATGAGATCACGCAGATCGTACTTGATAAATTCGGCGTTACTCTTGAAGCCGAACCCGAGTTTGTCTAGTTTGTGCCGGAGGAGAGACTTGAACTCTCATCCCTTGCGAGACGCGATTTTGAGTCGCGCGCGTATACCAATTCCGCCACTCCGGCCTTTTGCCACTTCGGCATTTACAGGGCAAGTATACCAAAATATACCTAAAATGCTAGAATGGGCTTATGCCAGAGCCAAAACCGAATTTTAATCCTCAACCTAAAATATCACAGCAAGAAATAGATCGCATAAATACAAAACTCGATACTATTAATAATATTGAGATCACTCATCTCTTCAAGCCCATCTCAAAAATACTTGAGAAAGGAATAAAAGAGAAAATACAAAATTGCGAATATGACCTATTGATCGGAGAAGATGCATCAGGCAGAATACCAGCTCTTGTATTTAAAGATATATTGCAGAAAGTTTATGAAAGGAATAAGAAAGAACAACCCCAGTTGCTTTTTATGGCAGGTACGCGGTTCCAATCCTGGGACCCAGACGTGCTTCTAAAATTTAAAGAACATGTGAGTACGCATGCAAAAGATAAGAAAAAAGCTCTAGTTGTAACTGAGCTTATTGGCCATGGGCATTCGATAATCAGTATTCTCGATGCATTGCAAAATAATGGTATTAGTTACGATATTGCAGCATGCGCACAACTTGATAACGATCCTGTACACTATTCGGAAGAAATTAAAGATCATTTATTCGCGGGTTCGCACGGGAAACCTGAGATCTTTAACAAACCAGAACTTTCAGGAGTGAAAAAGAATTATGGCGATGTTCTTTCATCACATGCAAATAAACATATTCCCAATGTTCAATTGATTGGAAAAGCTATAGGTGAAAAAACCGTATATGATCATGAAAAAATCAACGGAGCGAGAGAAGATGTACACAAATTAGCAGAGATACTATTTGAAGAAAATTTTAAATAATATGCCAACAAAACTTCCTCTCTCTTATATCGAACTCTCCAAGAAAAATTTGATTCACAATATCAAGCAGTTTCGGCGTATCGTGAAGCGAGGAACTAAAATAGCGGGTGTGGTAAAGGCCAATGCCTATGGACATGGGGATGTGGAAGTAGTGAAAATTCTTAATCCATATATAGACTACTTTCAGATTAATAGCGTAGAGGAGTTAGAAAAAATCAGACCATTTACAAAAAAGTCAATATTATTACTTGGGTATGTAGGAAAGAATGATATAAAAACTGCAATAAAGCTAGGGTGTATACTTACAATATTTGATTTGCATCACGCGTTACTTATAAATGAATCAGCTCGAAAACTTGGCGTAAAACAGAAAGTTCATATTGCTATCGATGCGCATTTGGGCAGAGAAGGAGTACTTCCATCGCAAGTTCTATTTTTTATAAAAGAAATTAAAAAAATGAAGAATCTCTATATAGATGGTATCTATGCACACTTTGCCAACATAGAGGATACGACTGATTTTACATATGCTCAAAAACAAATTGATGCATATAAAGAAGTAACTAAACTTTTCAGAGAAGCAGGATATAAGAATGTTAAAACCCATATCTCTGCGACTTCAGGAGTTCTTGTTTATGAAAAGTGGCGAGGACTCAACAATATTGTACGTGTAGGTATCGGATTATATGGTATGTGGCCCAGCGTTGAGTTACAAAAAATATGGAAAAAGAAAATTGAGCTCAAACCCGTTATGAAATATATAACTCATATAGCCCAAGTAAAAGAGCTTCTAGTTGGTGAATCAATAGGTTATGGGACTTCGTATACAACAAGGAAGAAGATGATTATTGCAGTCGTACCACAAGGATATTCAAATGGTATAAGTAGACTTTCATCAAATAACGGCGAAGTTCTTGTAAAAGGGGAGTATGCTCCAATCATTGGAAGAGTAGCTATGAATATGTTTGTCGTAGATGTGAGCCATATAAAAAGAGTAAAGCCTGAAGATGAAGTAATAATATTAGGATTACAGAAAAATGAAACAATTACCGCCGAAGATATCGCTCAAAAGACGCAAACTATCAACTACGAAGTTACAACTCGAGTGAGTCTTCTGCTCCCGCGAGTCACTACATAAAGTCACTACATAAAGGTGCGTCTTTTTTCTTTGAGTTTGTACACATAATCGAATAGTTAATGGAGTATTTGTGGTATAATCAGTATGGGTACTGTAACAAAAAATATGCTACTAAAACCCTTAAGAAAGAAGAAAAATATATATAAGCTTCTCTTCGGATTTACGATCCTTTTTTTCTTGATATACTCTCCCTTACCTGCATTTGCCGCCAATCCCTTCACATCATTTTCTAATTCTATCCTAAACGCATACAATACTTACTTTATCAAACCTCTAGCCGAAACTCTTTCCCCCCTCTTCTATCAACCCCCTCTCCCTATCAAAACTGAAACACCTGTTATCCCCACAACAAATCTTGCGCCTACTTCTTCTACTCCTATAACCGTCGTTACCAACACTCCCAAGAAAGTGGTATTTAAAACAGAAACAACCAACCCTGTTACCTCAGAATCTTCAGTCTTCTCTATTATTAAAAGACTACTCTCTCAAAAAGAATATCAAGATCTCTTAAGAGGCCCCAAGGGTGATAGTGGTCCACTAAGTATCCAACCATCCTCTCCGGCACCAATCCCAGTATTTTATGCTCCGATTGGTATAGTCCAACCAAATCCAGCAACAAACTTCGGTGGGGCCTCTTTCTTTAACGCTACTGAGCTATCTTCTAAATATTTCCGAACTACCATTGCCAACATCGAAACCTTAAATGTTTCTGGAAACTCAACCTTAACTGGAGACTTAAATGTAATTGGCAACATTACAGGCAATGTCCTTGGTACCATCAATCCATCTTTCACTCTCGGTTCTGTTCCTTTTCAAGGAGCGACGGGGTTAGCGGAAGATAATGCCAATTTATTTTGGGACGATACAACAAATAGGTTAGGTATAGGCGACCTGACTCCAGATGGCACACTCGATATAGACTCATCTGTTACAACAGGAGTGAACTTCGGAATTACTAATACTGGAGTTTATACAGGAACTGGACTTTTGAGCGTCATTGCGAACTCCGCAACAACTGGTACCATCGGGCTAATGACAGGCAACGGACTTACTTCAGGAAATATTCTCTCTCTCACCTCAAGCAGTGCTGCTGCAACAACCGGACAAAAAGGTCTCAATGTTGCACTCACGGGAGCACTCACGGGAGCACAAACAACATACGGTGGATATTTTTCAAATACTAGAACTGGTGCTAGTGCTGTAAATGTTGGCGCTTACTTCACTGCGAGCGGAGCAACAGGTGCAAACTATGCAGCTATCTTTGATGCAGGAAATGTGGGGATTGGCACGACAACCCCGCAAGACCGTCTTGATGTGGGAACAGGTAGAATAACAGGCGGTACTAATTCCGCCTCATTCAGAAATTATCTTAACTTATCTTCAACTGCTGGTTGGGCTTCTGCTGATATAGTTTTCCCAGGTGGATGTTCCAGCGGTTGTGGTGCTTTTAGTGCCGGAGCAGGTATTTTCAGATCAGCTCAGTTATCATTTGTTGGAACAAATGATATTTTCTTTCAGTTAGTTCCCCTTACTACATCAGGATATGGATATTTAGAAGCGTGGAACTCAGCTGGTTTGATTTTAGGTACAGGAAATAATACCAGCCCTATCATTTTTAAACCTAATCGTACAGAATATATGCGTATTCTTGGTACTGGTGAAGTTGGTATCGGAGGCGACGCAACTCCAGATTCAATGTTTAGCGTTGGTTCCACTTCTCAATTCCAAGTCAACTCCTCTGGTGCTATAGCAGCTGCTACCGGAATAGTTTCTTCTGGTACAATTCAATTCTCAGCTCTCACTACAAACGGTGCCTTATATACTTCAGGAGGAAACGGAACTCTTACCACCACTGCTCCAACATCTGGGCAATCGGATACTGGTCTCGTAGCGGAACCACACTTTCTCCAACAACAACAAACGATATTGTTTCCATTTCTACTAACTCAACTACTGCGTCAAACAAAGCCATTGAAGGGTTACAAACAGGCGCTACTTCAGGTACTGATTATGCGGGGTATTTCTCAAACACCGGTGCTGCCACAACGAATGTCGGACTCTATGCGACAGCATCCGGTGGGACAAATAATTACGCTGGTATTTTTGAAAATGGAGAAGTGCTTATCGGTTCAACTTCTGACCTCGGTGCGTACGCACTTCAGGTTACAGGGAATGCGTATATAACTGGTAATACTACGGTACCAACTATTTATGGTTCGTCATCAGCCAATGGGGATCTGATAATAGAGGGGACAAGTAGTGCGACCAAAACTACAAGTTATGTCACTTTGCAACCCGACAATGCTTCAGGGGCAGTATTGATTGGTACAGTTGGCGGGGCAGGGATAGCCGCGCAACGACTACAGGTAGATGGCGGAGCTACTGGTGTAGTATTCCAAATTACAGGAAGCAATTCTTTTAATCCAGGACTAACAACAACATATGCGGGCAACACACATGCGTATACTTTTGATAGTCAAAATTTTAGTACATCTACTGCTGGCGATACAAGAGTTACAGGTAGTAAAGTTCAGTTTCAAAGCGGTGGGTATCTTCAGTCTTACCAACAAAGTATGACAATTAACCACAGCTATGCCTCTATTGGTGTGGCTACTTTAATACTGGATCAAGATAATGGTGGTGGGTCCAACCCAACCGCCTCTACTTATAAAATCCTGCAAGGAAAGTTTCTTGGAACAGAAAGGTTTTATATATATGGTAACGGGGACGCATATTTTAATCCTACGGCGTACACAACTGCAGTCGGGGGATTAACCATTGCTCGCTCTGGAAACTTCACAGGGGTAGCCGCTGAAACTGCGATTGATATTAACATCAAACCTGCATCACTGACATTTACAGAACCTGCCTCTGGGACATTTACTTGGAATGCTGGGCAGTTTGATCTTTCGAATATTGCTGTAACCGCTGGGGCAGGGACTTCAGTCTTTAACTCTCTTCGTTTAGCTGGTGTCTCAGATGCTGATGCAGGGACAGTCAGAGGGCTCTTTGTTGACAATTTGACTGGCACTGCTGCAACAGAAGAAGGTATCCATGTGGGGACTGGTTGGGATTATGCTGCAGTCTTTGAAGCAGGGAACGTGGGTATTGGTGATACTACCCCAGACTATGGTTTAGATGTAGTAGCAGATATAAATAGTGATGACTGTTTTCGAGAGGCTGGTACACAGGTAGCCGGGACATGTGCTTCAGATGAAAGGTTGAAACAAAACATAGTGCCCCTTGATGGTTCACTTGAAAAAATATTAGCTCTTAATCCAGTATCGTTTGAATGGAAAGAAGGCATAGATCAAAACGAGGGTATTAAATACGTTGCAGGAAGACAAGTGGGGTTGATTGCACAAGAGGTGCAAAATATTTTCCCGCATTTAGTTAAAGAAAAAAATGGCTTTCTTGCTGTTGAATATAACCTTGAAATGCAAATGGAAGTAATAAATGCAATTAAGGATATGGATATTAAGATTACAGGCATAGGAGATTTAGCAGTTGAAAATTCTTGGAGAGACAGTTTTGTTGCCTGGTTTTCAAATGCAAGTAATCGTATAACTAGAATATTTACTGGAGAAATTTGTCTAACTGATCCTGATGGTACCTCAGAATGTATAAACAAAGCAGAGCTTCATCAGTTAAAGCAGTTACTAAATAATAGCACGCTCCCTCCTGATCCAATCCCTGCCTCGCCTGATGCGAGTCAAGGCGGGCCAACACCAACACCAACGCCTACTCCTGATCCAGAACCGATTCCCGAAGTTCCTCCAACTGATTCGTCTCCAGAACCAAGTCCTGAACTAATTAATTAAATTTGCAATTTTAGGGCTTTTGTAGTATCCTTTACCCACTATGGCACAAGATAAACTAATCAAAATTACAAACAAATCGACAGGTACTACTTACTTTACTCGTAAGAATAAAAAGCTAGTTACTCGTAAAATTGAACTTAAAAAATACGATAAAAAATTAAGAAAACGTGTAGTCTTTAAAGAATCAAAGAAATAATAAAAATGCCCTAGAAATGGGGTATTTTTATTGAAAATAAGGGTAAAATGTGTATACTTACCTCTATGGGCGATTAGTTTAGTGGTAGAACGATGGTCTCCAAAACCATTGGTGGGGGTTCGATTCCTCCATCGCCCGCCATGAAAAAAATTGTATTTATTTGCCACGACAATATGTATCGCAGTCCAATAGCTGTGGCTATTTTTAATAAATTAGCAAATGATGGTTCAGTAGCAGAAGGATATGGAACTGCAGCAGAAATAGATGGCAGGGTAGGAAAGAAGCTATCTTCATTTCCTGAGCTTGCACCTGATCTTGAATTCATGAAAGAAAAAGATATGGATATATCCAACTTTCAATGCAGACAAGTCACTCCGGAATCAGTGAAAGATGCGTCCAAGATTATCATGATGGCCGAAGTGGATTCTATCCCAGAATGGTTTAAAGATTACCCTTATGATTACTGGACAGTGCCCAATCCTTCTGTAGTTACTAGAGAAATAACTCTAGATACTTACGAACTTTTACATCAAAAGATTTCAGATTTACTTTCCTCGGATCTATCCAGATAATATTCTTATCTCTTTTAAACCACGTCTTCTGGCGTTTGGCATAGTGCCACGACTCCGTATTTATTTTCTCCATCATTTCTTTCCTATTCATTTTGCCTTGCAAGTATAATGCACCATAGCGATATTCTAAGCCAAGTTGCTCCATACGTTTCCAAGATATCCCTTGTTTATGTAAGTTCTTGATTTCCCCAAGCATCCCTTTTTTGATGCGCGCTAGTAGTCGAGCATAGATTCTTCCTTTTAATAATTCATCTGGAAGCATGAGTCCAATTTTAAGTACTTGATATTTGGTATTTATCCCGTCGCTCGCGAGCGATGGAACGTGCCCTAACGCTTTTGCAATCTCAATCGCGCGGATAAGTCGGACTTTGTTTTTCGCATCTATATTTTTTGCACGGGTAGGGTCAAGCTTCTTTAACATTACAAAAAGTTGTTCGGCAGATTTTTTCGAAAGGACAGCGCGAAGATTTTTATTCGGTGGAACTTCGGGCAGAATAGTACCATCGACAACTGCATCTATATAGAAACCTGTTCCACCGCAGATTATCGGTATTTTACCTCGAGTAAGAATTTCTTCTATTTTCTTATCGGCAAGCTTTTTAAAATCACTAACTGAAAATATTTTTTTTGGATTTACAACATCAAGCAGATGATGGGGAACGCCCCTCATTTCTTTCTTGGTAATTTTTCCGGTACCTAAATCCATACCTTTATAGACTTGTCTTGAATCAGCGGAAATAATCTCCCCATCTATCTTCTTGGCTACTCCTACAGCAAAGTCGCTCTTTCCAGTAGAAGTTTGACCCAATATAACTATAATTTTGTTTTTGCTCATGCTCATATAAATTAGCTTCTTTCAAAATGCACACATAATTTTCTGGTGAAAATTTGCTCTGCTCGGGCCAGTCGCCCTGCGCAAGGCATTTTTCAAGAACTAATTTATATTCGCATAAATGCGTTTTTTTTGCTATATTTGTGATATGTCAATCAAAAGTTTTATAACAGAAAAATTAATACGATCTAAGATGAAGCACCTACCGAAGGGCCAGCAAGATATGTTCATCAAGCTTATCAATGAGAATCCAGAATTGTTCAAGCAAATTGCAGAAGAAACAAAAGCTCTAAAAAAGGGTGGTATGAGCGAAATGACCGCTACTATGCAAGTAATGCGCAAACATCAGGCAGAAATCCAACGCGCAATGACTCAATAATATATGTCTTTATCTATTGGTATTGTCGGGCTCCCAAATGTAGGCAAATCCACGCTTTTCAATGCGCTCACCAAAAAAGGAGTTCCTGCGGAAAATTACCCATTTTGTACTATTGATCCATCGGTAGGCATTGTACCTGTGCCAGACACACGACTCTGGAAACTCTCAGAATTCTCCAAATCTGCCAAGACTATTCCTGCAGTGATTGAATTTGTCGATATTGCGGGTCTTGTGGCTGGAGCATCAAAGGGTGAAGGACTCGGGAATAAGTTCCTTGCCAACATCCGCGAGGTAGATGCCATATTTGAGATGGTGAGAATTTTTCCAATTAAGAATGACAAGAATGAAGATAGCGGAAGCGATATTATTCATGTTTATGGGAGTATTGATCCACTGCGTGATATTGAAGTCATAAATCTTGAGCTCATACTTGCAGATCTCGAAACAGTAGTGAAAAGGAAAAATAATTTACAAAAAGATATTAAAAAAGGGGATAAGGAGGCAGTAATAGAAGATGGTGCACTCGGTAGACTTGAGCGTGCATTTGAGAGTGGCAAACTTGCCAACACTGTAGAGTTTAGTGATGCTGAAAAAGAGAAAGTGAAAATGCTAAATCTGCTAACTCTAAAACCGTTTATTTATGGTCTTAATAAAAAAGGTGGTGTGAAAAATTTAGATGACATGAATCCGGAAATATTTAAAGAACTTACTGATTATATTGTTAGTATGGGTTCAAGATATGTTGTACTAGATGCCAAGATAGAAGATGAACTAAAAGATTTCGAAGGGGAAGAGAAAGATACATTCCGTAAAGAGCTAGGAGGTGAAGATGATGGAATAAACAATCTTATAAATGAAGGCTACAAGCTTCTAGGCCTCGATACGTATTTTACAACAGGCGAGGATGAGACTCGCGCATGGACTATAGCTCACGGTTCAACTGCACCAATTGCAGGCACAGCAATACATACAGACTTTAAAGATAAGTTCATCCGTGCGGAAGTTGTCTATTGGCAGGATTTACTCTCTGCTGGTTCATATGGCGAAGCTCGAGCCAAGGGAAAAGTCCGCACTGAAGGAAAAGAATATATAGTCAAAGATGGAGATGTAATAGAGTTTAGAATTTAAGTAATGAAAAGGTCCGACCAACTGTCGGACCTCAGTATCATTTAGGATATAACTGCAATCTCTTTTTTAAGATTTTATTTGCACCTAATATTGTTATAATCCTGTCTTTTATCTGTCTTACTCTCTCTGTGAAGTCCCAATTTGTCCCCGATATCTTCGAGGGATATAGGGCCATCATATCCAATACCGAAGAACATCTCTATCACAGTGCGTTCCCTTATCGAGAAGCGATTAAGAGCGATATCTATTTCCGTAGATAGATCATCTTTCATAAAACTCTTCGCTGGATCTTGGTTGTCATTGTTTTCAAGGATATCGAGTAGCGTCATATCTTCACCTTCTGTTAGTGGGTGATCTATGCTGACATACTGTCTATTTGTATCTAATGAGGCTACAATTTCATCTATATCCATTTCCATTGCATCTGCCAACTCTTCAACGGAAGGCTCTCTTTCAAGCTTCTGTTCCAGCGTTGCTGAGGCTTTTTTGATACGACCTATGAGTCCCACTTTGTTTAGTGGAAGATGGATCATCCTCGATTGCTCGGCGATAGCTTGTAGGATGCTCTGACGGATCCACCAAACTGCATATGAGATAAATTTGAAACCACGGGTCTCATCAAACCGCTGCGCTGCTTTTACGAGGCCGATGTTCCCTTCGTTAATTAAGTCGGGGAGCGATAGACCTTGGTTTTGGTATTGTTTTGCAACAGATACAACAAACCTCAAATTTGCTCTTGTTAATTTGTCCAAGGCTTCTTGATTTCCTTCCTTTATTTGCTTCGCCAGCTTAACTTCCTCCTCGGGTGTTATAAGTTGAAATTGACTGATTTCGTAGAGATATTTTTCTAAGCTCTGGGCCTCACGATTCGTAATCGACTTCGTGATTTTTAGTTGTCTCATGCTCATAGAAGTGGATTTAGATGTGAATAACATTTTTCCTCATAATAATACAGATAATACTGTTTGTCAAAGCAGAGTGTATGCTATAATTTACCAATGGATTTAACAAAGCAAAAATGTGTACCATGTGAAGGGGGAGTGGAACCGATGAGTAAAGCAGATGCCGAGGCAATGCTCGAGTTTCATATTAAAGATTGGACTCTTTCAGGTGATACAAAACAAATATCAAAGAAATTTGAATTTAAAAACTTTACTGAAGCGCTTTCTTTTGTAAATAAAGTTGGGTCTATTGCAGAGGCAGAAGGGCACCATCCAGACATTCATTTGACCAATTATAAAAATGTAGAAATAGATCTCTCTACTCATGCAATAGATGGATTATCGCAGAATGATTTTATTGTTGCAGCCAAGATAGACAAGAAATAAATGAGCAATGATTGGTCAAAAGCTATAAGTATACTTAAGAGGGGTGGAGTTATAGTCGCTCCGACTGATACCTTGTATGGAATTTTGGCAAAAGCAACAAATAAAAAAACAGTAGAGAGAATATACAAAATAAAAGGCCGAGATGAAGATAAACCTTTTATCGTACTCATTTCTACGTTTAATGATCTGAATAAATTTGGGATAAGACTAACAGCTGATCAAGGAAAAATCCTCGACACTCTATGGCCAGGTAAAATAAGTGTTATATTATCTTGCACTAGCTTAAAATTTAAATATTTACACAGAGGAACAAAGACCATAGCGTTTCGCATGATTGGGAAAAGGAATCCAAATTTATATCACCTTATAAAAAAAGTTGGACCAGTTGTTGCGCCTAGCGCAAATCTCCAAGGAGGAAAACCTGCCAAAAATGTATGGCAAGCTAAAAAATATTTTGGGAATACGGTTGATATGTATATGTGCGGACATACCAAGACATCAAAACCTTCAACGCTAGTACAATTTAAGAATAATAAATTAGTAGTTTTAAGAGAAGGCGCAGTTAAGATTTAGGCTTGCTATCATTTTGCTTTTTTAGCTCGGCAATTTCACTCATTAGCTTCTCTAGCGTACCCTCTATTCTACTGAGTGTCATAGTGTCCTTTTCTTCTTCACCTGCGTCATCTTCCTGAATATCTTCCACGTCCTCTTGAATCTCATCAACATCTTTTTGGATCTCATCGACATCTTCTTGGATTTCCTCCACATCTTGAGCAACCTCATCCAAATCCTCAGCATGTTTATTTAAACTCATTTGTATGAATATAGATAGATATATAGCTTCGAGCGATACTATAGTAGTTACTACAAGTAGAATTTTATTAAAATCAAATCCAAAGAAGTACAAGGCGAATGCAATAATAAAAAGTGTTGTGTGTATTAAAATAGAACTGGTAGATCCAATCCAGCGAGTCGCACGCACCGCTACATTACCTAGAGTTTTCTCTGATTTATTCTTTAATTGATCCATATTTATAACTGTATTATACACTACTATTGTGATATTATATAAGTATTATGGAAAATATTAATGAAATACATCCTGTGCCTATGCCACCTAGGCATGGAAATGTGCTAAAGTGGTCACTTATTATAGCGATAGTTATTGTTACAAATCTATTCTTCAATTATGCGATCTCGCTTGTTTATGATGAGCCGTCATACGATAAATTCTGCCCAGCCGATGTCTACAACAAGGCTTATGATAATAAAAATCAATGTCTAGATAATGGAGGCATGTGGAGTGAGCAGGTAGTGCCAGTAGAAACAATGAAAGCTTCAAGTCCAACCAAGACTCAAATTACTGGCTACTGTAATGCTACCTATACTTGCCAGAAAAAGTATGATGAGGCTTATAAATTGTATAATCGCAATATCTTTATCATTCTCGTCTCTCTTGGAGTCATAATCCTTGTCTTAGGGGCGTTTATGGGTGTACCCCTTCTTTCTGTTGCCTTTTCTTGGAGTGGAGTTCTATCCCTTATTATTGCATCAATGCGCTACTGGAGTAGTGCTGATAGTATTATTCGCGTAGTTATACTCGGAGTGGCACTCGGTGCCCTCATATGGCTGGCAGTCAAGAAGTTTTCTAAATAATTTGGCTTAGGGAATAGGATGAAAAATTACGACCATAAGAAAATTGAACAAAAGTGGCAGAAAGAATGGGATAAGAAAAAACTCTATCGTGTAGAAGATAGCATAAAAGGTAAAGAAAATTTTTACACACTAGTTGAGTTTACTTATCCGTCTGGTAATCTCCATGTGGGCCACTGGTATGCATTTGCTGTGCCAGATATTTATGCACGCTACAAAAGAATGCAAGGCTATAATGTGCTCTATCCTATGGGCTTTGATGCCTTCGGTCTGCCTGCTGAAAATGCAGCTATCAAACTCGGTGCTGACCCAAAAGAGTGGACTTACAAGCAGATGGATAAAATGCGCACTCAACTGGGATCTATGGGTGCGATGTTTGACTGGGAGAGAGAAATCGTGTCTTGTGATCCAGAGTACTATAAATGGACACAATGGATGTTCAATAAATTTCTCGAAAAAGATTTAGTCTATCGAGATGTGACTTCAGTGAACTGGTGCCCAAATGATAAAACTGTACTTGCTAATGAGCAAGTAGTAGATGGAGCTTGTGAGCGCTGTGGTGCCCAAGTGGAACAACGTAATCAAGAGCAATGGATGCTCCGTATTACAAAGTACGCAGATAGACTAATAGATGACCTAGATAAGCTTGCTTGGCCGGAGGAAATAAAATCTGCACAAAGAAACTGGATAGGAAGAAGTGAGGGGAGTGAAATTGAATTTAAAGTAAAAGGTATTGATGAAAAAATAAAAGTATTTACAACTCGTGCTGATACTCTTTTTGGGGTGACATATGTAGTCCTTGCACCAGAACATGAATCAGTTGAAAGTTTAGAGTTGCAAGTTGAAAACAAGAAAGAAGTAGAGCAATATATTACAAATACTAAGAAAAAATCAGAGCTTGATAGGCAACAATCAAAAGAAAAGACTGGCGTAGAGCTCAAGGGAGTGAAAGCTATAAATCCGAGCAATGGGGAAGAAATACCAGTCTGGGTCGCAGATTACGTCCTTGCGGGCTACGGCACTGGAGCTGTCATGGCAGTACCTGCACACGACGAGCGCGATTTTGAATTTGCTAAGAAATTTGATTTAAAAATTAAATATGTAAATAGACCAAATGTGTTTAGTACCTCTAGGATCAATTCACCTGGTAACAGTGGTATCTATGAATCTCCGAGTAAAAAACTTGACGAAATAATAGAATTTTGTACTGAACCATTATGTGACGATGATGCAGTTCTTGTGAACTCCGATTTATACAACAACCTTTCTTGTGTAGAAGCTCGTCAAAAGATTACTAAGGCAGTTGGGGGAAGAGTGGTCAAAACTTATAGACTCCGAGATTGGGGGATTAGTCGCCAGCGTTACTGGGGGACTCCAATCCCGATAGTTTACGATCCGGAGGGTAAGGCTCACCCAGTACCAGACGAGTATTTGCCATGGCTCCTGCCTACTGATGTCGATCACACACCAGATGGTACTTCGCCACTTGCTAGAAGTAAGGAGCTACTTAAAAGAACAGAGAAAATTTTTGGCAAAGGTTGGAAGCCAGAAGTGGAGACTATGGATACATTTGTCGATTCTTCTTGGTATTTTTATCGCTACCTCGACGCAAAAAATAGCGAAGAATTTGCTAGCAAAAAGTCTCGCGAGGCTTGGATGCCGATTAATCTATATATGGGTGGTGCTGAACATACTACTATGCATTTGCTTTATTCTCGTTTCTGGGTCAAAGCCATGCATCACCTTGGGCTTGTAAATGAAGATGAGGCTTACACCGTGCGTCGTAATCGTGGACTTATCTTGGGCCCAGACGGTAACAAAATGAGTAAATCTAAAAATAATGTTGTTGATCCTGATGAAATAGTCGAGAGGCTAGGGGCAGATACTGTGCGCATGTATCTTGCATTTATGGGACCTTATGGAGTGACGGTGAACTATCCATGGGACCCAAATGGGGTAGTCGGTGTGCGGAGGTTTTTAGAACGTGTCTGGAAACTAAAGGAAAAAATTGGTAAAGGCAATGCTACGACACTTCTCCATAAAGTAACTAAAAAAATAACTGAAGATATGGCAGAGTATAAATTCAATACTGCGATTGCACAGATGATGATACTTATAAATGAATGGGACAAGGTTGATGAAATCTTAGAAGATGAATATAAAATTTTACTCCAGATCCTGTCGCCATTTGCGCCACATATGACAGAAGAACTTTGGATAAACTTGGGAGAGAAGGAGTCTATACATTTATCCGAGTGGCCAAAATGGGATGAGAGAAAAGTCATAGATGAGTTTCTAAAAATAGTAGTTCAAGTGAACGGCAAGGTTAGGGCTGAGATCATGGTAACTCCTAATACAGAGGAAGAAGAGGTCAAGACTTTGGCGTTGAAAGATAAGGCCGTAATACCATGGATAGAAGGAAAGGAGGTTAAGAGAGTTATATATGTGAAGGGTAGGCTTGTGAGCATCGTCCTCTAGTATTATTGATATGACTTGTGTATAATTAAACTATTATTATAGTTATAACATTACAAACATGGAATCCAAAAAAGTTGAGTTTTTCAATAAATTGTCGTTCACTACTCTTTTAGCCACTCTGTTTTTATCCTTATTTTTCTTTATTCCTTACATACCGGTCACCTTAGAAGCAAGCAAAGGCTTTCTTATATCTGTGGGGATGACCCTTGCCTTATTTTTCTGGCTCATTGCTAGGCTAGGGGAAGGAAGATTTTCGATTCCCAAAGACAAGCTTATATTGATAGGCTTATCTATTCCAGTCGTTTTCTTACTATCATCTTTCTTCTCTTCATCTCGATACATATCGCTTTTTGGTAGTGGATTTGAGCTAGGGACTTTTGGTTCAATGCTTGTACTGTTCATATTATTTTTTCTCTCATCTATTTACTTCCAAACAGAAAAGAATCTCTGGTCTTTCTATCGATACTTATTTATAGGTGCGACCGTAGTGGCTATTTTTGAAATAATAAATATTTTTATCGGTTTTGATAGTTTTCTACCTGGGCTTTTGAAAGGCATATCATCTGGTAACTTAGTAGGTAGTTGGAATGACTTTGCGATATTGTTTGGCTTAATAGTGCTCTTGTCGATGGCTACGATTGAATTTTTAAGGGTTAAAGGCCCGTTCCTCGTGATGCAATATTTCCTCCTAGTTACTGGGTTATTCTTCCTTATAATAGTTAATATCCCACTCGTATGGATTCTCGTAGGGTTATTCTCAATTGTGATCTTTGTTTATAGTATTTCCATACAACAAGCAGGTGTTAAAATAGTTCACGATGCTGAAGGAAAGAAAAAGTTTCCATTTACTGCGCTTGTAGTCGTCTTTGTCTGTTTAGTTTTCCTAGTCGGTAATAATTCCATAGGAAGTTTAGTTTCTAGATACTTAAGTATCCAAAATGTTGACGTTCACCCTCTAGTTTCTACTACTCTTGAGATTGCTTATAAAGCTGTGAAGCACAATCCACTTTTAGGTACTGGCCCTAATACTTTTGCTATTGATTGGGCGCTCTGGCAACCAAAAGAAGTAACTCAATCTATATTTTGGAATTTAGATTTCGTGAATGGGTATAGTTCGCTCTTGACTTTTGCAGTAACAACAGGAATTCTTGGTATTTTAGCCTGGCTCACTTTCTTGGCCGTTATCTTTTTGAGAATCATAAAATCTCTTCGCAAAGCTCTCAGTAATGCCCTGACGAATTACTTTACTATGGCTACGCTCATAGTTGCTATATATACTTGGGTTACTATCATTGTCTATACTCCAAACTTTATTATCTTTGCACTTGCGTTTGCCTCTAGTGGAATGCTCATTGGAATACTTGCATACAATCAATCTGTACCCGTTCGCCATTTCTCATTTCTGGGTGACCCACGCAATAGTTTCTTCTCAATTTTAGGATTGATGGTCCTTATGATTATCACTCTCTCGACAACTTATCTATATGCAGAAAAATTTGCCTCAATTATTTACTTCTCCAAGGGCTCTGTAACACAAAATAATTTAGAATCATTTGCGAAATCTGAAAGAATGCTATCGAACGCCCTACTTCTGGATCAGAACGATGTATATTATAGGACAATATCACAAGTCTACATTGCTGAGATTAGTCTGCTTATCAATGATAAATCTATATCCGCTGATACCCTTAAATCTAATGTCCAGAAGTTAGTCAATCTTGCAGAAACTTCTGCAAATGGAGCGGTTAGCCAGAATCCTAAACAATACTTAAACTATGTAAATCTAGGCAATGTCTATACATCTCTTGTACCGCTTCAAGTATCAAATAGTTATGAAAGCGCAGTCAGTGCTTATGAAAAAGCCCGTGCTCTTGCTCCAAATAACCCATCTATACTTTTATCTCGCGCTACACTTGAATTTACTAATAAAAATAATACTGAGGCAAAGAAGTTTATCAATCAGGCGACTGACCTTAAGCCCGATTATACTGACGCTATATTCCTTCTTGCTCAGATTGAGACAAGTGAAGGTAACCTAGGAGAAGCTATTAGACAGGCTGAACGCGCTAGTAGACTAACTCCAAATGATTCAACAGTATTCTTCAGATTAGGTTTACTTAGATACAATAATTCTGATTATACAGGTGCAATCAGTGCTTTCGAGCAAGCCGTTATACTTGATTCAAAATATTTAAATGCTAGGTTCCTATTGGGCCAATCCTATCAAAAAGTTGGTCGTACAGACGACGCTAAAACCCAGTTCACAATATTAAGCAAAGTTCTACCAGATAATCAAGATGTAAAAGACGCCCTCAATTCATTATCGTCTGGTAAAGTTATAACACCCGAAACTAATTCTAAAACAACCACTCCAAATACAAATACAAAAGCAACAAAACCTCCATTATCAGGTCAGCGCTAACTCACTAATCTAAATGGTTAAGCGCATTCTGACATTCCTCAATAAAGAATTTCATGGAGTAAACGAAGCCGCCTTATTGCTTGGCGGTTTTGCTTTTCTGTCGCAATTACTCGGGCTTGTTCGCGATAGAACCCTTGCCTATATAGTTGGTGCGGGCCCGATGCTCGATGTGTATTATGCAGCTTTTCGTGTTCCCGATTTTCTATATATATCCATAGCTTCGCTTGCTTCCATCACAGTCTTGATGCCATTTCTGGTAGATAAAATAAATGTGGGTGATAATGGAAAGGAAGGTGCTCGTAAATTCCTAAATAATATATTTAGTGCATATATGCTGTTTATGGTTTGCGCAAGTTTATTAGTAGCAGTTCTTATGCCTTATATTGCTCGATACATCGCTCCCGGCTTCTCTAGTGCGCAGACTGATCTACTTATTACGACTAGTCGCATAATGCTCCTGTCTCCTATATTCATAGGATTATCTAACCTTATCGGGACTATCACTCAATTATTTAAGAATTTCTTTATTTTTTCACTATCACCGATATTTTATAATATTGGAATTTTAATTGGCATTATACTTTTGTATCCCCATATTGGTGTTTATGGACTTGGTGTTGGGGTTGTTATTGGTGCAATTTTGCATTTATCTATCCAAATTCCAGTTGTTGTATCGCATGGATTCTTCCCAAAACTTATTTCATCAATAAATTGGAAAGAAATATTCCAAGTCGTAAAGCTATCAGCTCCGAGAACTCTTGCCCTATCTTGCAATAGTCTAGCCTTCATTGCTCTCATTGCTATGGCTTCTACTCTCAAGTCTGGGTCTATATCACTTTTTACTTTTGCCTATAATTTGCAATCAGTGCCAGTAGGTATTATAGGAATCTCATATTCAGTTGCTGCTTTTCCAATACTAGTCAGGTCGTTCTCGACAAAAGACATGGAGAGCTTTATTACAAATATACTAAATGCTGCACGCCACATAATATTCTGGTCTTTGCCAGTTATTATTCTTATGATTGTCCTCCGAGCTCAGATTGTGCGCGTCATCCTTGGTTCCCATACTTTTTCTTGGTTTGATACACGACTAACGGCAGCCTCAGCCGCACTTTTTGTAATATCATTGGTATCACAGGGATTAGTACTTCTCTTTGTGCGTGGTTACTATGCTGCTGCAAGCACAAAAAAACCACTGATAATCAATGTATTTTCTTCTATTATGATGATAGTATTTGCTTACGTCCTTCTATATGTATTTCGTACCTATCCGGGGGTACTTTTCTCTCTTGAGAATTTACTACGTGTTCACAATGTGCCCGGCACAGTGATGCTCGCTCTTCCACTTGCCTATGCTCTCGGATCTATTCTTAATTTCTTTTTAATTTGGTTCTCATTTAAAAAAGATTTCCTAAATTATCATTCATCGAAGCTAGGACTGACATTTATCCAAAGCACTATCTCTTCTATTATTATTGGATTAGTGACATATGTGTCCCTAGGAGTTTTTGACGATGTATTTGGCCTTACCACAGGGCGGGGTATATTCTTGCAAGGCCTCATATCGGGAATTATCGGTATTAGTTTTGGAGTATTTATACTTACTCTAATGAAGAATAAGGAGTTAGCCGACATATCTAGTGCTCTTGGTCACAAGTTCTGGCGTGGCCGAGTCATTGCTCCTGAACAAGGTGAACTCTAATAACCTTTTATTTTCAATGTTTTTCTGGTAATATAGGGAAATACCTATATTATTATGCCTAAGAAAAAACAATCAACATTAAGACGTTTAGCATTTTACCTCAAAGACTATAAAAAAACAGTCATTTTTTTGCTTGTTCTTATTACGATTTCCCAAGTGGCAAGCATAGCCGTACCTTTTATTTCTAAAATTTTAATTGATTCACTCATACAATTTATTAAGAATGGCGGAATATTGCCATGGACCACATTAATATATAGTGCCGTGGGTATATTAGTTGTGTCACTCATTAGTAGTATCACTCAATCCTCTTACAACTATAATTTATTTACGATGGTGACAAGGCTTGAGGATAATATTAAAAATAAAGCATTAGGAAAATATTTACAACTTCACTCACTCTTCCATCATGGTGCTTCAAGCGGTCAGATTATTGGTCGTATTGATCGAGGAGTAACTTCTATTTATAATATTGCATATGATATTATTGGGCAAAATTTTGTCCCACCAATAATTATCTTCCTAGGTTCTTTTACTGTGCTTCTCTATGAAAATATATGGATTGCATTAGCGATTCTTATTCCACTCCCTATATATATACTTGCTACTCGTCGCATTGCTAATAAAATATACCTCATAGAACAAAAATCTAATGATGCTTTTGAGAATGTTAATAAGGAAATGTATGACGTCGCGGGTAATGTGCTTACAGTAAAAAAGTTCTCTCAGGAAGAAATAGAGAAGAAAAATAATAAAAAATTACTAGAAAGTGCTCGCGAGATTCAATACAGTGCTGAACGTTTATGGCGACGTATTGAAAATACCCAGGCTGTGATATCTACAACTGGCCGCGTAGCTGTACTTGCCCTGTCCGCTGTTTTTGTTTTGAATGGTACTGCTACCATAGGTCAATTTGTATTATATATAACTCTCCAAAATATGGCATATCAACCCTTGGCCAACTTAGGGGCAATGTTTACTCGTATAAGACGAAATGCGACACGTGTAGAACGCTTATTTAATATACTCGATGAGCAATTGCATGTTACTGACATATCTGGAGCAGTCATACTTAAACCACTTGAGAAACAGGTTGAATTTGAACATGTTTTCTTTTCTTATACTAATGATAAACAATGGGCACTCAAAGATATAAATATTGTCATACCTGCTGGTACTACGTGTGCACTTGTAGGAAGGTCAGGAAGCGGAAAAACTACTTTTATCAACTTATTACTGCGCTCATATGACCCTCAGAAGGGAGCCATTATGATTGATGGAGTTGATATTAAAACTGCTACCCAAGCGAGCCTACGCAAGCAAATTGCTGTAGTTCCTCAAGAAGTTGATCTTTTTTCTCGCACTGTAACTGAGAATATTGCTTATGGCCGTGGTGATGTTTCGCAAGAGCAAATCGAAAATGCCGCTCGCACTGCACTCGCACATGACTTTATTATTAAGTTGGAGCATGGATATAATACTATTGTAGGCGAAAGAGGAATTAAACTCTCAGGTGGTGAACGTCAAAGAGTGGGAATAGCTCGAGCCGTATTACGTGATCCAAGAATCTTAATTCTAGATGAAGCAACAAGCCATCTTGATACTGAAAGTGAGCAACTTATAACTCGTGCTACTGACGCTTTAGTAAAAAATCGCACCTCACTCATCATTGCCCACAGACTCTCTACCGTTATTCATGCTGACAAGATTCTTGTTTTTAAAGATGGAGAGATAGAAGCTGTCGGTACTCATCTACAATTACTGGACTCTAGTCCTACTTATGCCAAATTACACTCTTTGCAATTTGAAGAGGATGAATCAAGCCATGAACATACAACAGATTAGAAATTTCTCAATAATTGCTCATATAGATCACGGGAAAAGTACTTTGGCTGACCGGATGCTTGAAGTCACAGGTACGATTGAAAAACGTAAGATGAAAGACCAAGTTCTGGATTCTATGGAGCTTGAGCGCGAGCGTGGAATTACTATAAAAATGCAACCCGTACGAATGGAATATAAATATGAAGGCGAGAACTATATCTTGAACCTTATTGACACTCCTGGGCATATTGATTTCTCATATGAAGTTTCTCGAGCACTAAAGGCTGTGGAAGGTTCCATACTTCTTGTCGACGCTACTCAAGGCGTTCAAGCCCAGACTCTAACGACATTACAAATGGCTCGTGATTCCGGACTGGTAATGATTCCAGTTATTTCTAAAATTGATTCACCGCTTGCTCGTATTGATGAGGTTAAAATGGAAGTTTCTATATTGCTCAACATTGACCCAGATATAATATTGTTAGTCTCAGGGAAGACGGGTCAAGGTGTGTCTGAGTTACTTTCCGAAGTTGTGAAGCGTATACCACCACCAAACACATATGAATCTGAAGCAACAGCGTCACTACGTGCTTTAGTTTTTGACTTTAAATATGACAACCATAGAGGAGTCATAGTGTATGTACGAGTTGTTAATGGAGTATTTAAAAAAGGCGACCAATTACTTTTCGCTATATCTAACGAGAAATTTATTTCTCTGGAAGTTGGTACGTTTTCTCCAGAGGAGGAGTCGAGAGAAAGCATTAGTACAGGAGAAATAGGTTATATAGTGACTGGCATTAAAAAGCCTGGGATTGCTTCTGTGGGAGATACTATTACTCTCGCAAAGAAGCCTAGTCTCGCTCTACCTGGTTATATGAATCCACAGCCAGTAGTATGGGCATCTGTTTATCCAGAGAGTCAAGATGATTTTCCTAATCTAAAGCAAGCTTTGGGCCGGCTCAAGCTCTCTGATTCATCATTCTCATATGAAGAAGAATCTTCTGGTAGCTTGGGACGAGGTTTTCGCTGTGGGTTCCTAGGGATGCTTCATTTAGAAATAATAACTGAGAGACTCAACAGAGAATTTAGCTTAGAACTCATAGTAACTATGCCTTCTATCACATATAAAGTCGTCTTACGTAATGGCAAAGAGGAGACTATATATTCTCCGCATTTATTTCCAGACGATGGCAATGTGCTCAAAATATTTGAGCCTTGGATAAACGTGAAAATCATTGTCCCGTCAAAATACACAAGCGTCTTGATGCCTTTTTTGTATGATCATGAAGCGGAAGTTAAAATGACAGAGAATTTTGGTGACAATCGTTCTTCTGTGAGCCTATCTATGCCACTTCGAGAGTTGATGAGAAACTTTTTTGATGATATGAAGAGTATTACTTCTGGCTATGCCTCCATTTCTTATGAAATAGCCGATTATAAAGAAGCAGATGTAGTCAGGCTTGATATTGTGGTGGCAGATGAGGTTATGCCGGCATTTACTAGGGTAATATCTCGTCGTAGAGTAGAAGAAGAAGCCAGGTCACAAGTTGAGAGATTACAAAAAATTATTCCTCGCCAGCAATTTGCGTTTAAAATACAAGGCAAAGCCCTTGGCCGGATTCTAGCTTCCGAATCAGTGTCAGCTTTCCGTAAAGATGTTCTAATGCATGGTAGTAAAGTCGTCGGAGGAGGGGATGTAAGTCGCAAGAAGAAATTACTCGAGAAACAAAAGAAAGGCAAGAAACGCATGCAATCAAGCGCAAAAATAAACATCTCACATGATGTTTTCTTGAAGATGATGAGGAGTAGTAACAACTAGCAATTACTGCCCTAGTACTGGGATGTAGAGCATTATCATACTGACGATCACTATAATTGAAATTACAGCAAATATCTTCCGCATTCTCTTTTGACCTTTTACGCTGAAAATCATGATATAATTATACATATTTTATGAAGCAATGGAAGGGGAAAAATAAATACAAATTTTGGCATTCGCCGCTCTCTTTAATAGTCCTTTTTTGCATACTTGTATTATTTGCATATAATATGATTGGCCTTGTACAAAAAGAACGGGAAACTAACAAAAATAAAATCACAGAATTAAATAAAATCGATGATTTGCGCATGCGCGAGGCATTATTATCGAAAGATATAGAGAGGTTGGGTACTGATGAAGGAGTAGAAGAATCAGTCAGAGACAAGTTTCAGGTTGTAAAACCAGGGGAGAAGATGGTCGTGATTGTAGATGAGAATGTAAAGAAAGACGAGAGCCCGAATACTCCAGTAAACCATAGTTTCTGGGGATATATAAAAAGGTTGTTTAGTAAATAGTATGCAGGATTGGTATAGTGGTAGCATGCGACCTTCCCAAGGTTGAGACACGGGTCCGATTCCCGTATCCTGCACATCTGTCAAGTATTGCACTATTTATGTTTATGATATAATGGTAGTCCAGTTATCAAATTATTAGCTTAAATAAGATTCAAACTATGAACACAGTCACAATATATAGCACTCCTACTTGCCATTTCTGTCATATGGCCAAAGATTTCTTTAAAGAAAACAACGTCTCTTTTGAAGACTTTGACGTGGCTGCTGATATGGAAAAAAGGAAAGAAATGATATCTAAAAGCGGACAAATGGGCGTGCCAGTTATTTTAATAGGGGACGAACTAATAGTAGGTTTCAATAAGCCAAAAATTTCAGGACTCCTAGGTATAAAGGAGTAATATATTCTAGTGTCCTTGGCAGGAATCGAACCTGCATCTATCCCTTAGGACGGGACTGTTCTATCCATTGAACTACAAGGACTTCTGTATGCGTACTTATAATACGTCATAATTCTCTATTACGCCACCTTTTATTTTCATCACAAATATGCTAAAGTTGGGCGTATGGATCCAGAAACAAAACAACTTTTAAAGGAAAGCCTTGAACTCTCAAAAGAGAATAATCATATGTTAAAGAAGATGGTTCGTTCTCAAAGATGGACCAATGTCTATAGAGTTGTTTATTGGGGTATCATTATATTCTCGTCGGTTGGAGCTTATTACTTTATTCAGCCGTATTTGAGTAATTTAGTGAATGTATATACCGGTGGTGTCTCTGGATTAGGTAATATAAGTGATATGAGTAAAAATTTGAATTTAGATGCGAATAAACAACAGCTTCAAGATTTAATTGATGCTTTTAAAAAATAATTTATATTCGCCGAGGTAGCTCAGTTGGTAGAGCGCTCCCCTGAAGAGGGAGATGTCACCAGTTCAACTCTGGTCCTCGGCACAATGTGTGACCAACTCTGGTCCCTAGCACAATAATAAAAGCCCGCGATTTGCGGGCTTTTATTATTGTGCTAGATTGATTTAACTTTTAGAGTTGTCTTCTTTTCTTTATTTACTTTTGGAAGTTTTATTATTAGCAATCCATGCTTTTCTACTGCTTCTGCTTCCTCTGGGTCCACTTCTTCTGGTAGGGAAATAGTTCTAGAGAATGCACCCCAATAGAGCTCCTGAACGAAATAGTTCTCATTATTTATTGCATGATTTTCTTCGCGCTTACCACGTATAGTGATCATGTCGCGAGTTATAATAATCGACAAATTATCGGGCACCACACCAGCTATCATCGTTTGGACTATTATATCTGTAGCACTCTGGTACAAGTCTACCGTCAATTGAGCCTCTTCCTCCTCTTCCCATTTTGAGTCTTTATTTTTAGTATTTGTTGAGCCTTTTTCTAGTGTAAACCCTTTTTTGTCTGAAATAGATAAGGTTTGAGCTCCATCTTCTTTTTCGTCTTCAAATCGCATACCTCCAGTAAGACGTTCTAAAAATGATCTTTTTTTAAGCATATATAATTAGTAAGCGTTATTAGAGGCTTATGTATTTGCCCATACGCTTTAGTTTCTCAAATATAAGTATATTAATAATTACGACGACCCACAAGAACCCAAAGACACTTAGGAAATTTTCTCCACTACCTCTCATTATAAAAAAATTAAAGATACTATGCAATAGTATCGCACAGCTTATACCACATAGTAGGTACATAGTTCTATGTTCTTTTACAAAGAATGATAGTCCAAGGGCACTACCTATCATACTACTTGCTATTGCATGAAGAAGAGTAGAACCCAAGAATCGTAAATTTCCTGTGAGTAGTCCCACTACCGTCCCTCCTGTGCTCAGCGGGTGCATGAGGTAAAGTACATTCTCTAGTGCAGCAAACCCAAGCGCACCGGCTATGAAATACATGGGATAGTCTATGGGTTTGCGTATTATGTCACTACGGAAGAGTATAAACGATATAACCAAAAATTTTAATAACTCTTCTATTGTCGCCCAAGTTATTACTTGCATAGTGCTATTAGATACATAGGAAAGAGAGATCTTCTCGAGCCATATAGCTACAACTACAATTATTGCCCCAAGTAAAAAAGCTAGAGCTATAATACCTCTTGGTACGGTCTGCTCACTATCTTCTTGGCGGAGCCAGAACCACAGCCAAAAGATAGCTGGTACAGCCCCACCCAGTATTGCAAATAGTAACGTCTTCGGATCAATCATTTTGTATAGGCCATGGAGTCACCATGAGTAAGTTTTTGTCTTCGACCGGAAGCATTGACCATATTTCTTCAGTGACAAAAGGCATAAAAGGGTGAAGAGTTTTTAGGCAGTCGACCCAAATGGTAGCCAGAGTTCTTTTCCTTTCCTCGCCTTTTTCACCACCAGCTTTTAAAATTTCCTTACTTTCTTCTACTATCTCATCTGCAAATCTGTGCCAAATGTATTGGTATATTTTCTCTGAAGCTAGGTGGAAGCGGTAGTTTTCCATATCTGAAGTTATATCCTCTGATATTTTTACAAATTCTTCTGTTAGTTCGTTTTTGGTAGAGTTATTCCAATCTTTTTCGTTTGTATTATCTAAAATAAATCGTGTTATATTCCAAATTTTATTAGAGAAGTTCTTGTAACCTTTTATTTTATTTTCATCTATTTTACTATCTGTGCCTGGGGCGGTACCTACGACTAGCGCCATACGTCCCGCATCTGCGCCATATTTCTCTGCAATATAAATAGGGTCAATTCCGTTGCCTAGTGATTTAGACATCTTTTCTCCCTTACCATCTCGGACTGTGCCGTGAAGGTAGATAGTATGGAAGGGAATCTCTCCTAGAGCATATTCGCTCATCAATATCATACGGGCGACCCAGAAGAATAGAATCTCGTACCCAGTCTCAAGTACATCTGTGGAGTGATACATTTCCAAATCTTTTGTCACTTCTGGCCATCCTAGGGTTGAGAATGTCCACAAAGATGAAGAGAACCACGTGTCGAGAGTATCGGGGTCTTGCTCCCAGTTTTCACCACTTGGCGCTTCAGTTCCACAATATATTTCCTCACCTCTATACCATACTGGAATTCTGTGCCCGTACCAGATTTGGCGAGAGATGCACCAGTCACGGAGATTATCTATCCAGTGAAAGTAAGTCTTATTAAAATAGTCAGGAATGATTTTAATTTCACTTTTTTCAACTGGTTCGCGCATCAATTCTTTTAGAGTTTTTCCACCTCTTGCTTTGATTGGTTTATTTACATCAATGAACCATTGGAGTTTTGGAAGAGGCTCCACAATTCCACCCGTTCGCTCAGCTGTAGAAACATTCTGACTGACATCTTCTTCTTTCAGAAGCAGTCCTTCACTTTTGAGCCACTCTACGATTACTTCTCGTGCTTCCGTAGTTTTTTTACCAAGGATGCTTTCATCACCTACCATCATTTTGGCAAATTCATTTATCACTTGTGGACGAGGAAGGTCATGCCTATCGGCAATCTCCCAGTCAGTCATAGAGTGAGCAGGGGTGACACCGAGTGCTCCAGTACCAAAATCTTTTTCCACTGCAACGTCCGCAACAATTTTTATATGTATAGCTACACCACAGAATTCACAGTCATACTCTTTGCCGATAAATTTTTTATATCTCGGATCATCTGGGTGTACCGCCACTGCAGTGTCGCCGACTTTTGTTTCTGGGCGGGTTGTTGAGATAGAAATAGGGAAGTCCTTCGAATATTTAAAAGTATAAAGTTTCGCTTTTCTTTCCTCGTATACTATCTCGTCATCAGCAATCGTCGTCTGACCTTTTGGATCCCAGTTCACAATACGGTTGCCACGATATATCAGTCCATCGTCGTACATTTTCTTGAACATTGTCTTCACTGCAACATTTCTCTTTTCGTCTAAAGTAAAAGCTTCTCGTGACCAATCACATGACGCACCCATAATACGCATCTGACTTTGCATTGTAGAGCGGTTAGATTCGACGAATTCATTTATTCGTTTTAATAATTCTTCTCGCCCCAAATCATGCCTAGATTTACCTTCTTTTTTATATATGTCTTTTTCTACCTTAGACTGAGTGGCAATGGCCGCGTGGTCAGTCCCTGGGAGCCAAAGGGTCTTGTAGCCCCGCATACGCTTGTAGCGAGTCATAATGTCTTCAATAGACAGAAATAGTGCGTGCCCCATATGAAGTACCCCTGTAGCATTCGGAGGGGGCATCATAATGGTAAATGGCTTGGCATCTGGTCTGGTCACGCCTTTTTCTATACATATATCAGGGCTAAAAAGTCCACTCTCTTCCCAGAGTTTGTAGATACGGTTCTCTGTCGAGCTTGGGTCGTATGGTTTCAAAAGCCTCGCATCAATATCAGACTCACCATTATTCATGCTTTAAATATAGCATTTTAGGGCGATTTTTCCAATATTATAAGGATAAATTACCGTCTGCTTTGAGTTTTCTGTTGCTTATTTTTTCCTTCTTATATTGAAAGTACCCAGCGACGGCTATCATAAGAGCATTATCAGTACTTAATCCTTTAGTTGGGAAGTGGATCTTTGTTTTTGGGCTCACTTTTTTCATTTGGCTTTTTAGTGTTTTTTGTAGATAAGTATTTGCAGATACTCCACCACCTACTATAAGTGTTTTGATTTTGTATTCTTTCACTGCGCGCATAGTTTTTGCAGTCAATACTTCTATGGATGCGTCTTCAAATTCCTTCGCGATTTTCGATTTCATATCTTCTGTAAGTGGTCCATGATCGCGTATATAATACAAGACAGCAGTTTTTAACCCAGAAAAAGAGAAATCATAGTCTTTTGAGTAAATCATAGGGCGAGGGAAGGTAATTTCGCTTGAATTAGTGGCTTGAGAAGCACGGATATTTTTCTGCTGAAAAATTCCTCGAGATCGCGCCGTCGCGCTCTCTAGTCTTCTCAATCCACTAACTTCTCGCTCATCCTTAGCTAATCTAGAAATCTCTGGCCCCCCTGGATAGGGAAGTCCGAGCATGCGAGCGACTTTGTCGAATGCCTCGCCGACAGCATCATCACGTGTTTGGCCAATTATTCTATACTTCCCGAATTCTTTTACGAGCACAAGCTCAGTATGCCCGCCAGAGACGAGAAGTGAAAGCATAGGGAATCGGAGAGTATCTTTTTTAAATGAAAATGTTTTGTTCTTCTGTACTAGTACAGATAGTAGGTGACCCTCCATGTGGTTGACTGGGATCACTGGGACAGAGAGTTTTTTTGCTAGCTCCTCAGCGAATGCAATTCCTACCCACAGTGCAGGTTCGAGTCCAGGTCCAATTGTCACAGCGATGGCGTCAATTTTTGGATTCTTTGCTTCTTTCATAGCAGACTCATATACTGGTCCAATATTTTTTATATGCTCTCGTTTTGCCATCATTGGGAAGATTCCTCCAAACTCAGTATGGATATCTACTTGGGTATGAATCTTATTTGCCAAGATCTTAAATTTAAGGATACTTTTTGTTTTTTTTACGTCTAGGATTGCAATTCCGGTATCATCAGCAGACGTCTCAATAGCTAAGATTTTCATAAAAGCACTATACCATAAGGGTTTTTATTTGACCATTTTTATGATAGATTGAGTATATGAATAAAAAACGACTCGGATTTAACTTAACTCTAATGGGGATGATTGCCTCTGGTAAAGAAACTCAAACCAATATTCTAAAAAAGAAGTACTCTCTTCAATCTATTGAAACAGGTGTATATACGAGAAATCTGTTAAAAGAAAAAAGCAAAAATGGTGAGTGGGCTAGACGTACAGCTGGGAAGGGATTACCCCTACCCACTATTCTAATGCAAAAATTTTTATTGTCTCAAATAGATAAAAAGCCTAAAAACAAGGATTTGATTTTTATTGGGGGACCGCGCCTCAAACCCGAAGCTCAACTAACAAAAAAAATACTAAATCAAAAAGGGCAGGATATTTTTGCTATTTATATATCCCTTCCCGATAAGGAAGTGTATAAACGATCGCTGAAAAGAAAAGCAGGTGGGATGAAGGATATATATAAAGTTTTTGATACTAAAGAACTTATAAAGAAGCGAATTAAATGGCATAAAGATCAAGTGTCAAAGACTACAGCATATTTTGATGGTTTAGGAAAATTAAAAAAAATAAACGGAAATCAATCGATCAAAAAAGTATCAGAAGATATACAAAAAGCAATTATAAGTTTCCAGAAGAAAATTAAGTAAATGAATAAATTTTTACAAAAAATGAAATTAAAGAGAAGATGGAAGGTTTTCTTGGCAGCTAACCATTTTTATGGTAATCCATCAAAGAAAATTAAGATTATCGGAGTCACAGGAACAAATGGTAAGACGACCACAGCTACACTACTCCACCAACTTTTTCGCAATCTGGGCTATAAGGCGGGCATGATTGGTACTGTGGTCAATAAGATAAACGACGAATCTTTCGATACAGTAAATACAACCCCGGGTCCGATAGTCTTGAATGACTTATTGAGTAAAATGGTAGAAGCAGGGTGCGAATATTGCTTTATGGAAGTATCTTCTCACGCTATGGATCAGGGTAGAGTAGCTGGGCTCATATTTCGAGGCGGAGTGTTTACGAATTTGACTCATGACCACATGGATTATCACAAGAATTTTGAGAATTATTTCAGAGCGAAGAAAAAATTCTTCAAAATGCTACCTCGCAATGCTTTTGCGCTTACAAATATTGATGATAAATATGGACAGAAAATGTTAGAAGGAGTAAAAGCTAAAAAGTATTTTTACTCATTAAAAAATAAGGCAGACTTCACTGGTCATTTAGATACCAAACTCATAGGTGAGTTCAATGCTTATAATGTACTTGCTATATACGCAACTGCTGTATTACTTGGACAGGATAAGGAAAAAGTAAAGGAAGAAATAAAAAAGCTTGATCCAGCTCCAGGGCGGTTTGTCTCTATCACTAGCCCAACTGGCGTGATAGGAATTGTGGACTACGCCCACACACCTGATGCGCTGGAAAATGTACTTAAAACTGTAAATAGCATGAAGGGTAAAGGCAAAGTCATCTCGTTATTTGGGTGTGGAGGGGATAGAGATAAAACAAAAAGACCAATCATGGCAAGGTTGGGTTACGACATGAGTGATGTAGTCATCCTGACATCTGACAATCCTCGCACTGAGAAGCCAGATAATATTCTAGAAGATATGAAAAAAGGCATTGAGTCATTACCTCAAGAAAAAGTCCAAGTTATCTCTGACCGTAGAGATGCAATAAAAAAAGCCGTAAGTCTAGCTAACACAGGGGATTACATATTGATTGCAGGTAAGGGCCATGAGAATTACCAAGAAGTAAATGGAGTTAAAAATCACTTCGATGACATGGAAGAATTAAAAAAGTGTTTTAACATATGATAGATTATAAAAAATATTTCAAAAATAAAAAGATTACTATTATGGGCCTCGGGCTTTTGGGGCGGGGAGTTGGCTATACTAAATTCTTGGCAGAATGCGGAGCGCTACTTACCGTGACTGATCTAAAAACTAAGGAGCAACTGGCTTCATCTGTAAAAGAACTTCGTAAATACAAAAACATAAAATATGTCCTAGGTAAGCACAGGCTCGAAGATTTTAAAAATAAAGACATGATTATCAAATCTGCTGGTGTACCACTTGATTCTATTTATATTAAAGAAGCGAAGGAGAACAAAATTCCAGTTGAGATGGATGCGTCACTTTTTACACAACTTGTACCCGAAGTTAGAATTATAGGTGTTACAGGTACTCGCGGAAAGACTATGACTACAATGCTCGTTTATGAGATTCTAAAAGCTAATCAAAAATTATTAAAACGCAAAGTCTACGTAGGTGGAAATGTCCGTGGAGGCGCAACACTTCCACTTTTATCTAAAGTGAAAAAGGGTGATATTGTAGTACTTGAACTTGATTCATGGCAATTGCAAGGATTTGGTGAAGCCAAACTTTCTCCTCAAATATCAGTATTTACGAGTTTTATGTCTGATCATATGAATTATTATAAAGATAATATGAAAAAGTATTTTGCTGATAAAGCTAATATTTTTAAATATCAAAAAAAAGGTGATGTACTTGTGATTCGCCCAGATATGAAGAAGTTGATCCCGAAAAGTATTAAATCTAAACTTATTGTCGTAAAAGTAAAAGATGTAGATGAGTATGACTTTATTGTTCCAGGTACTCATCAACGTGAAAATCTTGCTTGTGCAGTGAAAGTTGTTAAATTATTTAAAATTCCCGATGTTGCTATTAAAAAAGCTGTGAAAAATTTTAAAGGGGTAGAGGGAAGACTTCAGTATGTGAAAACTGTAAAAGGGATAAAGATATATAATGATAATAATGCGACAACCCCAGAAGCTACAATTTCAGGGCTGGAAGCGCTAGAAGGTAAGAATAATATAATACTTATAGCTGGTGGGGCGGATAAAGGGCTCGATACGGAAGGGCTAGAGAAAGCTATAAATAAGCATTGCAAGAAGGTGGTGCTACTTACTGGCACAGGCACAGATAAAATTATAAAAAAGAATAAATTTAAGGTGCCAATAATGATGGCAAGTAGTCTAAAGGACGCAATAAAAAGTGCTCAGTATGGCGCAAAAAAGGATGATATCTTACTATTCTCCCCAGCATTTGCTTCATTTGGAATGTTTACCAACGAATACGACCGTAATGATCAATTTATGAAAATAATAAAGAAATTAAAATAATATGAAACTAATTTTAGCATCTGACACAAGTTTTCTAATAAAGTACGGATATAGCCTAACAGGCATTCCTAAAGACCAAATGAAAATTGGTTGGATTACAACTGCTTCTAAAGGGGATCGCAATAAATCATTTTTTAATAACTTAAAAAATGTAATAATGAATACCGATTATAACGTTGAAGAGTTTGACATAGAAGGCAAAACTAAAGAAGAGTTGCAGAGCTTTTTTAAAGAAAAAAATGTTGTACATGTGGAGGGGGGCAATAGTTTTTATCTCATTAAGACTATTAGAGAAACTGGATTCGGTGAAGTATTAAAAGAGTTACTAAATGAGGGTAAGGTTTATATAGGTACAAGCGCTGGGGCATATATTATGTGTCCAAGTATTGAAGTATCTAATTGGGATGAAACAGGGAAATTGCGCTTCAATGTTAGTGACTTTACTGCTCTCAACTATGTTCCATTTGTTATAAAAGTTCATTATAAAGATGAACAAGAGGAAAAGGTAAGAGAAAAAATGAAAGTATTAAAGCATCCACTACGAATATTACGAGACGGACAAGGAATTCTAGTCGAAAATGATAAGTACACCTTTATGGGTGATGTAGAAGAGGTGATTTTAAGCTAAAATAAATACATGAAAAAGAAAACACAAATATTGGTAATACATGGGGGAATGACTTTTAAGAATAGGAAGGATTATTTACATTTTCTAAAAACTAGACCTATTTCTGTAGAAAAGAGAAATTACTGGAGTACTGATTATCTAGATAAAGAACTTGGTAAAAAATTTGAAATAATATGGCCACGTATGCCTCTTCAAGATAATGCTACATACCAGGATTGGAAGATTCATTTTGAAAGATATTTTCCGTATTTAAGGAATAATATAATTCTAATAGGAGGCTCTCTAGGTGGGATATTTCTTGCGCAATATTTATCGGAGAACAAATTCCCAAAGAAGATTTTATCTACCTACCTTGTGTGTCCACCTTTTGATGATACTTGTTTTGATGAAGATTTGGTTGGAGGATTTAAACTTAAAAAAGACCTTTCTCTTATTGAGAAAAATTCGAAAAATCTAACTCTCATGTTTTCAAAAGACGATGACGATGTTCCAGTTGAACATGCTGAGAAATATAGAGCTAAATTAAAGAATGCCAAGATTATAATATACAAGAGTAAGAATGGACATTTTCGTATAACTAAATTCCCAGAAATAGTTAGAATGATAAAGAATGACGTAAAGAAAAAATGAATTTAGATTTAACAAAAATCAAACATGTTCACTTTATTGGTATCGGGGGTATCGGGATTTCGGCGATTGCGCGTATGATGATGCATGAGGGAAAGAAGGTAAGTGGGCAGGATCTGACTGATTCGGAGATAGTAAAAGAACTCGTAAAAGAAGGCGCGGATGTAAAGATTGGACAACTGTATGAGAATATTCCTAGCAACACAGATTTAATTGTTTACACCATTGCAATAGAGGGCTATGATCCAGATCTATATGAGAAGCTGAAATCACAGACCGATATTCCCATTCGCTCGTATCCAGAGATGCTGGGGATAGTCAGTGAAGGTAAATACACTATTGCCATATCTGGCACTCACGGCAAGACTACCACGACTGGCATGATAGCTCAGATCATGCGTGATGCGGGCATAGATCCGACAGTTATTGTTGGTAGCCTGCTCATAGGCGACAAGAGTAACTTCATTGCCGGTAAGAGCGAGTATTTTGTAGTAGAAGCATGTGAATACAAAAGATCTTTCCTTAATATCAATCCAAAAATATTAGTTATTACAAATATCGATGCTGATCATCTGGATTATTATAAAGATATCGAAGACATAAAAAGTGCATTTAGAGAGCTCGCCATGAAAGTGCCAAAGGATGGATTTGTAGTTTGTAATCCAGATGACGAGAATATTGCCGATGTTGTAAAAGATATTAAAGCAAAAGTTATGAATTATGCTGATTTTTTGAATCCTGTTACAAAGCTCAAAGTTCCTGGCGTTCACAACAAGTCAAATGCCGCCGCCGCTTTTGCGGTAGCTTCGATCTTGGCTACTTCGTATACCAAGACTAACGACGCACTCGCAGGGTTTCCTGGAACGTGGAGACGATTTGAATATAAAGGCAAGCTTACCAATGGCACCTTAATATATGACGACTACGCACACCACCCTGCTGAAATTAAAGCTACACTTCTAGGCTTTCGTGAACTCTATCCAAAAAGTGAAGGGTGGGCTATTACTGTAATATTCCAACCCCACCTATTTAGTCGGACAAAGTTATTGCTTCCAGATTTTGCACAAAGCTTTGCTCTTTCGGATACAGTTATCGTATTACCGATATACTATGCTCGCGAAGAAGACGATGGCACAATATCATCAAAAATATTAGCAGAAAAAATAACCGGAACTGGTACTAAAGCTGAAGCTTTCCACGATTTCGAAAGTGTAGAGAAATATATAGAAGTCTGGTTACCTACAATGAATGAGAAAGATATAATAGTGACCATGGGTGCAGGAGAAGCATTTAAAGTTGCAGATTATATATTAAAATTTAGTTAATCTAAATATGGTATAATAAGTATTAATGAAAAAGTATTTATATGTATCTGCTCTATTCTTACTCTCTCTAGGTTTTTTCGCAGTGGAAGCTTCTTCTATTAACTCGACAGGTTTTATTCCTGGGCAGATTTGGTATTCAAAGAGTCCACTTACATCTGGCGAGGAAGTGAAGATACATACAGCTATCTGGAATGGCGATGTCAAAGAAATATCAGCGCGGGTGGAGTTTTATGACAAGAATGTAGTTCTAGGCGCGCGCGATGTCGTCGTTTCTCCTTCTAGTGTCAAGGACATATCAATATCATGGCAAGTAACAGCTGGGGATCACAATATATCTGCGAAAATTGTTTCTTCGACAATAAATACCGGCAATACCAAAGAGGCTATTGTGCCGAGCCTTAGTACCACAATAGTAGATCATCAATTTGTTCCAGTTGTTATAAGAGAAGTAGATGGTACGCCCTCATCAAGTGCGGATATAGTAAAGAGAGAAGTTAATAAAGCTACCACTGATATTAAAAATATTGTTCCCGAGTCAATATCAAAACCAATTTCGAGCACTTTCGGTTCAATAGACAATTTTCGAGATAAAACATACGTTGCTGTACACGAAAGTAAATTAGAAACAAAGAAAACAATCGATTCTCTAAATCATCCGACACTGGATAAATTAAAAGAAGATACATCAAATAGAAAATTGTTGGATGCAACTGAGAAACCCATAGCATATGTAAGACTCTTTCTTCTTTCAGCGGTGTCCTTTATCCTCGGAAGCAAAGTTGCCTTCTATGGTCTAGGTGTTGTCATTATAATTCTGATTGCAAGGTTCATCTATCGCAAAACTAGGAGATAAACGGCCCGTTTGTCAGCTAGTCACAATAAAAGTATAATACCCTTATGAAAAGGGTCATTTTCGATATCGTACTGTTTTTATCTGTGTTTATCTTGCCTTGGTGGATTACGGTTCCACTTTCCATTTTTGGCATATTCCTGTTCAGGAATTTTTATGAGTTCTTAGTAGTTAGTGCTATTATGTACGCCTTGTTCGCTATCCCAAATAGGGGAGTCATATCTTCTCCTATATGGTTTCCAGTCATTGTCAGTGTAATTTATATTGTTATCCAAGTTTTTCGTAGTAACATTATTCTATATAAAAATGAGATTTAGAAAAAATAATAATTTAATAAGAAAAAATATTGACCCCGATGAGATTTTTCTTGATTCGAAAAATTTGCCCAATTTCAATACTCAACAGTTTGAAGGTCGCCTAGAGAAGCCAATACCTAAACGCTCTATAATATTAGTTGGTGTATTTTTCGCCGTTACATCATTAATCTTCATGTGGAAGCTAGGTGATCTACAGATTATTCACGGCGAGGCGTATTTCAAAAAAAGTGAAAATAATACTCTATCTAGACAGCCGATATTTGCAGACCGGGGTCTTATTTATGATCGCAAGGATACTTTACTTGCATGGAACAATTGGGATAAGTCCGATACCAATAGATTTTCTTCACCAGAGAGACATTATATAAATGAATCTGGTTTTGGTTTACTCCTCGGCTACGTCAGCCAGCCAGCAAAGGATTCATCGGGTAATTATTGGCAAGATACTTTTATTGGAAAAGATGGAGTCGAGAAATTCTACAATACCAGTCTGACTGGCGTAAATGGTATGCGTATTACAGAGACAGATGTAAGTGGGAAAATTCAATCTGAAAATACAGTTTCAGAACCGAAAGCAGGTGGTGATATGAAGCTTTCTATCGACGCTCGTGTTCAAAAGCAAATGTATAATTCAATATCATCGATGGCAAGGGGCGCATCATTCTCGGGTGGAGCAGGAGTTATTATGGACATTAAAACAGGCGAGTTGTTAGCTCTAACAAGTTATCCAGAGTACAATGGAACGGTTCTATCTAACGGCAAAGATAAAAAAACAATCGATGGTTACTTTTCAGATAAAAGAAAAGTTTTTCTCAATCGTGCCGTCTCCGGACTCTATACGCCTGGGTCTATAGTCAAACCTTTTATAGCTTATGGAGCTCTCGTAGAGAATGTAATTACTCCTTTCAAGCAAATATTCGCGAATGGATCTATCTCGATACCCAATCCATATTTTCCAAATAAAAAATCAATATTTAAAGATCACGGGTCATTTGGTTATGTAGATATGGCTCGTGCCATAGCAGTATCTTCCGACGTCTATTTCTACGAAATCGGTGGAGGATATCAAGACCAGAAAGGTTTAGGGATATTAAATATAGATAAGTATGCACGTATATTTACGATTGCACAAAAAACAGGAGTAGATTTGGGAGGAGAAAAGACTGGAACAATACCGACTCCTGAGTGGAAGGCCAAAACCTTCAAAGGCGAGATATGGAGAGTCGGTGATACTTACAATACTTCTATCGGACAGTATGGATTCCAAGTCACACCTCTTCAGATGGCCCGTGCTGTATCGGCTATTGCCAACGATGGTGCGATTCCAACCCCACATGTAAAATTGAGTGATGTAAATTTAGAGTCACAGAAAACTACAATCGCAATTGATAAAGATATGATGAAAGTGGTTAAAGATGGAATGCGCCGTGTTGTGACTGAGGGGACAGCAACAGCGCTTAATCTTGCCTCTGTCAAAGTCGCAGCAAAATCTGGTACTGCCCAAATCGGAGTCGGTAATACAAATACTAATTCATGGATAATTGGATTTTTCCCATATGATAATCCCAAGTATTCATTTGCTGTACTAATGGAACGTGGACCCAAATCTGCATCTGGTAACGCCACGCAGGTTATGAGTGAGGTGGTAGATTACATAAGCGTCTACACGCCAGAGTACCTCAAATAGTTCTTGACATTAAAACTTTTTTCTTTTATTGTATAAGAAAAAAAGTTGCTAATATGGAAAAGTATTATATATGTAATCTGGCTGTTATTCCAATGCGGAAAGAACCCAATCATACTTCAGAAATGGTCTCCCAGATAAGATTCGGCGAGATATTTGAAGCATATGACATACCCATGCCGTTTGGCTGGATGTATGTAAAAACTATTCATGACCAATATGATGGTTGGGTTCATTGTGAAAATATAAGGCCAATATCTGCAAGTATTTTTAACAAATTAAAAAACAGAAAATCGGTTAAGTTTTCTGACCACGGCGCATTTTTAGAAACCGAAGACATCCCTGGAAGAGTTTATCTACCATTTGGAGTTCGTGTCAATCTAAATAGTAGCAATCTTTTGTCAATTAACGGAGTAGTATACAAGTACTGGGGCCCCACTCTTAAAAAAACAAATAAATTAGACGATGTTTTGTTTTTTGCAAGAAAACTTCTAAACACTCCTTATCTTTGGGGCGGAAGATCTCAATTTGGGGTTGATTGCTCAGGGTTTACCCAGGTTGCCTATCAATATGCCGCCGGTATTTGTTTGCCAAGGGATGCTTGGCAGCAGGCAACATTTGGTCAATTAGTAGAATATGATGATATCAGAAAAGGTGATTTGCTGTTCTTTAAAAGTTCTGGAGATACGATTGTGCATGTTGGTATAGCAATGGGGGATAAAAAAATTATTCATGCATCTGGAACGGCTGGATGTGTTGTTATAAGTAAGTTCGATAGAGTTGGAATTAAGCTTACAAAATCGGCTCATAGCCATACATTTGCATTTGCAAAAAGGCTGCTTTAGATTACTGAATGTTATTAATAAATGTTCCTCGATAAGAGGAACATTTTCATTATAAATACTCTTTGACTTTTTAATTAAAACCCTATATACTATGCCGATTATGGATGAGATACATTATATAACTGAGGAGAAAAAGCAGTCCTTAAAAGAGGAGCTGAATACATTAAAGAATATTAAACGCAAAGAAATACTTGAGGCTCTTGAGTCCGCCAAGGCTCTTGGAGACCTATCTGAGAACGCAGAATATCACCAGGCTCGTGAAGATCAAGGTAAAACCGAGGATCGTATAAATCAGATTGAATATATGCTCCAGTCTGCAATCGTGGTAAAAAAGCACCGTAGCAACAAAGTAGAAATTGGTACTACTGTGAGCGTAAAGAAAGAAAGTGCAAAAGAAACTACTGTCTATAGCATTGTCGGAGCTGAAGAAGCCGACATGTCAAAAAATAAGATATCAAATAAATCACCCCTAGGCGGAGCCCTATTTAGTAAATCAAAAGGTGATGTCGTGTCTATTACAACTCCAAAAGGACTAGTCAAATACACTATTGTTGATATACAATAGAGAGTATGGCTTCAATCGAAGAATTAAAGCAAGCAAGAATTGCTAAAATAGAAAAACTTAAGAAAGCAGGGATGGATCCGTATCCGGCAACTATTCTACGTGATTATTCAATATCCGAAGTAAAAACTTCTTTTGCTGATCTTGCATCAAAGTCAGAGACAAATCCAATATCTATAGCTGGCCGTGTCATGATTGTCCGCGGACAAGGGGCGATACTTTTTATCGTACTACAAGATGGCAAGGATCGCCTGCAAGCAGTACTGAAAAAAGACGTGCTATCAGCAGATTCGTTTTCTCTATTTGTCGATACTGTTGATAATGGAGATTTTATTTCAGTCACAGGCTCACTATTTGTCACAGATCGAGGTGAACAGAGTATTTTAATAAAGGATTGGAAAATGGGAGCTAAAGCTCTCCTCCCACTTCCAGATAAATGGGGTGGACTCCAAGATGTCGAAGAGCGTTTTCGTAAAAGATATCTGGATTTTATTACTACTCCCGAGCTACAAGATATTTTCATCAAGAAAGCTCGTTTTTGGGAAGTGACTCGCGAGTTCATGAATTCACATGGATTTCTAGAAGTCGAAACTCCAACACTCGAAGTTACCACTGGTGGTGCTGAAGCAAGACCATTTGAGACCCACCACAACGATTTTGATATTGATGTTTATCTTCGCATATCTGTAGGCGAGCTTTGGCAGAAGCGTCTTATGGCAGCAGGATTTCCAAAAACTTTTGAGATAGGACGTGTGTATAGAAATGAAGGCTCAAGTCCTGAGCATTTACAGGAATTTACAAATATGGAATTTTATGGAGCATATATAAGTTTGTCAGAAGGTAAGAAGCTCGTTCGAGATATGTTTATATCAATAGCTGAGAAAGTTTTTGGTACAACCCAATTTAATACTAGGGGATATAGCTTTGATCTAAGTGAAGAGTGGCAGGAGATAGACTACGTAGACGAAATTAAAAAAACCACAGGCATAGATATTTTCGAAAATTCTGAAGAAGATATGATGAATAAATTACACGAACTTGGTGTGACATACGAAGGCAAAAACAAAGAACGCCTAACAGATTCGCTATGGAAGTTCTGTCGTAAGAAAATTGCTGGCCCGACATTCCTAATAAATCATCCGAAGTTGGTCGCGCCTCTTTCAAAAACTCATCCTCTAGATTCTCGCAAGACAGACATGTTCCAAGTGTTGATTGCAGGTAGTGAACTAGGCCGAGGTCATGCTGAACTCAATGATCCGATTGATCAGAAGGAAAGATTTGAAATGCAGCAAAAATTAATTGAAAAAGGTGACGACGAAGCAATGATGGCTGATATGGAATATGTAGAAATGATGGAACATGGTATGCCACCGACCTTCGGTTTTGGTTTCGGCGAACGACTCTTTGCATTCATGGTAGATAAACCAATTCGCGAAACTCAGCTCTTCCCACTAATGAAGCCAAAAGATGAAAAATAAGGAACAACAATTTCAGCAAGGAGAAGTAACCTTTGTAAATAAGTTATCAGATTTCCTCAAAACTGATGATCTTGTAGGGTTAAGGTCTTTTCTTAAAATCCATCCAGAAGTTACACCTGAAAATTATAAAGAAGAAGTACTTCTATTAGTTGAATCATTTTTTATTAAACACTTACAACACCCTGACGAAGAAGATGGACTTGATAAACTCCACGAAGTTCTCAACCTCAGTTTTTGTTCACTAGATGAAATAAAAAAAGATAAAAAAATCGTAAGTGCACTACTGCAAGCATTGGAAGATTTAAGGAAAGAACAAAATAATAACGCGATAGGAAGAATTGAAAACCTTGGAATTCTAGAAAAAGACGTAATCAGAAAAGCAGCGTAAAATATAATTTCACATAAAAAAAGAGAGCTTTGAGGCCCTCTTTTCTATTAAATATATCGGTATCTTCAGTTTTTCTCTTTGTTCACAGGTGGTACTTCGTCCTCAGTGATATTATTCTTATCTACTTCGAGCACAATTTTTTCTGCTGGCTTGTCTGTTTTCAAAAAGTTTGATACGTTGGCTTGTTCATATACAGGTAGTTTTCCATTGAATCCTGTAAATACAACAAGTATAGATGTTTGCTGATCCATGGCAAATGGTTTTATTTTTTTAATTATAGTACCACACAACTCTTTAGATTACAAGTCAAGAGGCAATTTGTTATCCACAGTTTGGGTGGAGGAGGGTGTTTGTATTGTGGGGAGAAGTGGTTTATAATTAAGTGAAGTGGGATAGTGTGGGAAAAATAAAAATACCATTATTCTACTTAATAAAATCATTATGCTTATCGGAGAATACACTCACACATTAGATGACAAGAATCGTATGTCATTACCAGTAAAATTCCGAAAAGAAATGGGGAAGAGTGTTGTAGTTGCTCCAGGCTTGGATAATTGTCTTTCTATTTTCACAACAAAAGAATGGGAAAAGATATCAAGTAAACTCTCTGACTCATCGATGATTGCATCTGACAATAGAAGTTTCTCGAGATTTATGTTTGGTCAAGCAGTCGCACTTGATGTCGACACTCAAGGCCGAATACTAATCCCGGAGAATTTAAAAATACGTTCAGGGCTAGGTAGTAAAGTAATAGTAATCGGAGTTCAAAATCGTGCAGAAATCTGGAATGAAAAAGCTTGGAACGCGTACAAGAAAGTAGTTGAAACACAGGCAGACGCCCTCGCAGATAAATTAGGGCAAGTGGGTGTTCTTTAATATATGCATATTTCTGTACTTAGAGACGAATCGATCGATGGATTATCTATTCGAGCTGGCGATATAGTAGTCGACGGAACACTTGGAGGAGGAGGGCATACTTTCGAAATCGTTAGACGCTTTGGATCAGGGGTGAAGATTTTAGGACTTGATTTAGATGGAGATGCCATTGCTCGAGCAAAAGCACTTATCGGTGATATCGATCATGATGTAACCTTCCGCACTGCAGGCTTTCAAGACATAGATAAAGTACTTCGTGAATTAAATATAGTTCACACTGACCGTATCTTGCTCGATCTTGGATTCTCAACGTTTCAGTTAGAAGAAGGTGGTAGAGGTTTCTCATTTTTAAAAGACGAACCACTTCTAATGACTATGAAGAAAAACCCTACCGAAGAGGATCTAACTGCTCGTGACATAGTCAATACTTGGGAAGAAAAGACACTCGCTGATATCATCTATGGCTTTGGTGAAGAAAGATATTCTAGGAAAATCGCAAAAGCAATAATAGAAGCCAGAAAGAATAAATCTATCGAGACGACATTTGACCTAGTAAGGATCATTGACCAAGCGGTAGGTAGAGCCTACAAGAGAATGAAAATACATCCTGCGACTAAAACTTTCCAAGCACTTCGCATTGCTACAAATAGCGAACTTACAAATTTGGAAAATGTAATCGAGAAAGGGTTTGATCTACTCTCAGTTGGTGGGCGAATGGCTATAATTTCATTCCATAGTCTTGAGGATCGCATAGTAAAGAGGGCCTACGTGCAATTAAAACAGAAAGGTTGTGCAAATATTATTACCAAAAAACCAATAATACCAAACAATATAGAGATAAAAGAAAATCCACGATCACGCTCTGCAAAATTAAGAATAATAGAAAAAATACAAAAATAATATGAATAGCAAGGCAAAAGCAATAACAAACGACATAGTTAAAAATACCAACACCCAACGTGTAATATTTCGAGTACTCATAGCTTCGCTTGTTACTCTTGCTATCGCTTATGTATATCTAATTGGGGCTATAACTTTCAATGTCTTGGCTCGTAAATCTCTAGAGACCACTGTCCATAAACTAGGAAGTAATATAAGTAATTTGGAATTAAATTACCTAGCTAGTCTTAGTAAAATCGATAAAAATTATGCATTGTCGTTAGGATTTGTCGATGTGCAAGGGAATATTTTTGCAACACGAGATTCCTCACGGGTTGCTCTAAGGTAATGACCCAACCAGTATTTCAATCACGAATAAGGATTATATCCATATCCGTTTTTGTTTTTGCGTCTATACTTATTGCCAGACTTTTTTTTATTCAAGTAATCCACAAAAATCTATACGCGGAGCGTGCAGATAAACAATACGCTACGCCCTCAGGTGACGTATATAATCGAGGGTCAATATTTTTCTCTAAAAAAGATGGCTCTCTTGTAGCCGCAGCTACTATATCTTCTGGATTCAAGCTTGCTATTAATACAAAGGAAATAACTGACTCCGAGGTTCTTTATAATCAACTCGACCCGTATATTGATATGGATCACGATACTTTCATATCCCGTTCTTCTAAGAAAAATGACCCATATGAAGAGATAGCTACTCATATGACTAAAGAGCAAGCAGATGAAATTGATAATTTAAATATCAAAGGTGTCTCAATATATAAAGATAATTGGAGGTTTTACCCAGGAGGGTCGCTTGCTTCCCAGACTTTAGGGTTCCTAGCGTATAAAGAAAATGATAAAGTGGGTCAGTATGGATTAGAACGCTCTTATGACAAAACTTTGTCAAAACCAAAAGACGAAGCATATGTAAATTTCTTTGCAGAAGTATTCTCTAATTTACGTAACTCACTATCTGATACCGATGACAAGCAAGGTGATATAGTGACAACCATAGAACCATCTACAGAGCATGTACTTGAAGGCGAATTAAAACAAGCTTTTGATACTTGGCATGCAGACCAAGCGGGAGGAATAATAATAAACCCACAAACCGGAGAGATATATGCTATAACTGGCTTTCCCAACTTTGACGCTAATTTATTTGGCAATGTGTCTGATATAGATGTTTATCGTAATCCGATAGTTGAAAACGTCTTTGAATTTGGATCTATTATAAAGCCCTTAGTGATGGCAGCAGCACTCGATAAAGGAGTAGTCACCCCAGAGACTACTTATATAGATAAAGGTGTAGTTGTTGTAAATAAAAAAGAAATTATGAACTTTGATAAGAAGGCCAGAGGGCTCGCTAGTATGCAGACAGTGCTCGACCAGTCTCTCAATACTGGCATGGTATTTGTTGAGAGCAAGCTAGGTCATGAGAGTATGCGCAAATATATGAAATCTTATGGTATAGGTGAGAAAACAGGAATAGACCTACCGAGTGAAGTTACTGGACTTATTAAAAATTTAGATAGTCCACGCGATATTGAATATGCGAATGCATCATTCGGACAGGGAATAGCCGTGAGCCCTATCGAAGCTGTCAGGGCACTCTCATCAATAGTAAATGGTGGTAATCTAATTGTGCCCCATGTAATAAAACAGATTAGGTATGAAGATGGTCTATCTAAGGTCCTCGAATATCCTGCTACTAAATCAGGTATAATTAAAAAAGAGACAACCAATACGATTAATCGTATGCTCGTACATGTCTTCGAATCTTACGATGGAGGTATACATAAGTTTGATCACTACACTGTAGCTTCCAAGACTGGGACTGCCCAAGTTGCTATGGCCGGTGGAAGAGGATACTATGAGGATCGACATATGCACTCCTTCTTTGGATACTTCCCAGCTTATGATCCCAAGTTTTTAGTCTTTTTATTTCTAAATAATCCAAAAGAGGTCAAGTATGCTTCTCAGACGTTAATTCCACCTTTTATAAATATAACCAAGTTCTTGATGAATTATTATGATGTGCCTCCTGATAGATAAATATGAAAAATTTTTTTAAAAGAATCATTATAAAAATAATTACATGGCAGGCAAGAATAGTTTTAGTGCGTCATAGACCGAAAGTTATCGCAGTTACGGGATCTGTCGGTAAAACATCGACTAAAGATGGTATTTTTACAATACTTTCAAAGTTTAAAACAGTTCGCAAAAGTGAGAAAAGCTATAATAGTGAGATAGGAATTCCTCTGACGATACTCGGGGTACAGAATGGGTGGAATAACCCAATCATGTGGATTGAAAATATATTTCGGGGATTTATTCTCATGTTCTGGTCCAAAGAATATCCAGAATGGCTTATCCTTGAAGTCGGAACAGGTAAACCAAATGATATTAGAAATATCACAAAATGGCTCGCACCAGATATAGTAGTTATTACCCGTTTTCCTGACAAGCCAGTGCATATAGAATTCTTTGGTAGTGTCGATGCGATTATTGAAGATAAAAGTACTCTAGCTTTTGCTCTCAAGAAAAATGGCGCACTTATTTTAAATCATGATGATGAGAAGGTCTATGCTCTCCATGAAAAGGCAAATCGCAGGACAGTTTCTTATGGTTTCGATGACAATGCTACTTACAAAGGAGTGTATCCTTCTTATAAATATAAAAATGAGAAAGATAATTCTATTCCAGAAGGTATCAGCTTCAAACTCGAACATGATGGCAATACATTCCCAGTGACACTTCCGAATGTTGTGGGGATGCATTATGTAGGTCTTGCCCTGGCTTCAATTGCAGTGGCTCATGAGATAGGATGTGATTTGCTTACATCGATAAACGCAATATCAGAGTATACTGCGCCTCCTGGACGTCTATCACTTATAGAAGGCGTAAATAGATCTATTCTTATTGATGATACTTACAATGCTTCACCAGTCGCTACGGAGGTTGCAATTGAAGTATTGAAAGATTTGAAAGCCAAAAGAAAGATTGCCGTCTTGGGTGATATGCTCGAACTTGGCAAGATGACGGAGGAAGCCCACCGTGAGATTGGAGAGGCAGTTTCTTATGTAGCAGACATATTGGTAGTTGTAGGACCTCGGGCGCGGTTCATCGCCGATGGAGCCAGAGATAAAGGGTTCCCTGCGACCAAGATTGAGAAGTTTGAAAATTCTAAAATGGCGGCTGAATTCCTCAAAGGGTTCGTAAAAGAAGGGGATATGGTATTACTCAAAGGTTCACAGGGAGTACGCTTAGAGCGGGCTGTAGAGGCCGTAATGGCCCATCCTGAGCAGAAATCCAAGCTCCTATGTAGGCAGGAGAAGGAATGGCAGAATAGGTAATAAGATTTGACTTTTTATTAAATTGATGTTAGTATATACGGAAATCAAACTCAAACAATAAAAGCTAGAACCATGAAAATTAAACTAACCGGTCAACCAACCCAATTACAGTTAGGGGATCTGATTGTAATATTCAAGGAGATATTTAATTTAGGAATCTACTTCCGTGTAACCCGGAATGGGATACCTATGATCTTTAATAATCCTAACCAGGACGATGAAACAGTACGTTTCATACGTGGGGACGAAGTAACTTTACAAAACATAGTTAAAGATTTCTGCGGTTTGGGAATGAAAAAGCTTACTGGGCCCGAGGAACCAACTTATCTTATTGTCGCCCTGGAGTGATTCAAAGCCAGGTTAAATAAATTGAGAAATGAGCAACGATTATATCAATGCTCTTTCTTTTTATCTATTACTGATGCAGTTTCAGTGTGTGACCCTTTGCGTACAGAATTGGAACTCCATCATAAATCAAATAAAGAGTTTTAAGTAATGATTAAATTAAAAATTAGATATCATTAACAGGGTTAATAAAATAATTGCAATAAAAAATACAACGGTTTGCAAGATTAAAAACGTGTAGGACAGTTCTGCTTTATTTATGGCACTCATTTCATCGTTTAGTTTTCTCATGAATGTTTTATCTGGGTCATTTTCTAATGTTTTTCCATCTCCATAAATTAACTCAGAGCGAGCATGATGAAAAACTCTTAGTATATCAATTATATGAAACATTAAACCAAAAAGAATTGTGGTTCCAAAAAAACACCAACTAATTTTTAATAACAAAACATTTTTTACTCCAGTTTCAAAAAATTTTAAAACAACAAAAGTTAATCCAACAGCACTAGAAGACAAAGTTATAAGATATTTAGAATAGTTTTGATTGTATTCCGCAAGCCTAGAAGTAATACCAACATTAATTTTATCTGAAAAATATTTCTTAAAAGTTATTATCTCTATAATTCTTGCTATTTTAATCATAAATGATTTATTAATTAAGATTGTAATAATTGTCCTAGTCTGTGAGCTAATTCTATCATTTGCGCGAACTTTTTTCCAACAGCAAATGAACTAATGCGGACTCGGTTTTGCGAAAGCTATTTTCTGGGGAAAGGATTTCGCAAAACCTCGGCTACTAATTTTTTGAAATTCGGCGGGAATTCGTTTTGGGTTTCCGCGCGCAGGAGGGGTCTGGGGAGGAATGCGCGCGGGCTTTTTGGGAAGGGCTATTGGAAAAATAAAGGCAAAAATGGTAGTATATTATTATAAATAACCAAGGGTTATTTCGTTGGCAAAGAGCTTTTGGCTACTGCGCTGACCTTAATTACTAGACTAATTTTTATACTAAAATATGCCAAAAGAACAATTCATGTTTAATGAAAAACCTCAAGAAACGAGAGACCGCATTGCGCAGGAGGCAAAGGCTGTTCGAAAGGGTGAGACCACAGAATATCAAAAATATGAAGGAGACACCAAATACAAGGTCAAAAATGTAGAAGATCTTATTAGGGCTGAAAAGAATTATGATGATTTTGACGCAGCTAACTTTTTTCATAGCGTAGCAAGAGAAAAAATAACTTCTGGTGAAGCAGAAAATCTTGAACAAGCTAATATTCTTGCGAGCCGGGAATTAGCAGAAACATTTCTATCATGTATGGAGAATGAAAGCATAGGGCGATTTACAGAAGCATTTGCAATGAGAGCAAAAGGCTTTTTCGATAAAAAATACCAAGATAATAAAGCGGCTTATAAAATTTTAGAAAAATTTCGTGCTGAAAGCACTTATCGTGATAATGCAGAGGGAAGTTTTTACTACGAAACAGGAATGGGTCTTTCTTTAGCACACCTCCCATACGATGAAGCATTTTCATATACTCAAAAACTCATTTCGGCTATCGAAAAGCCAGATCAATTTGATGATGTTGAGGCGTACCAGTTTAGTTCAAAAGATTTCAAAGAAAATATCGCTTTAGCTTTTTTGAAATTACAATGTGATAATTCCGAAAAACTCCAAAAATTTATGAATTCGGAAATTGCTAAATTTGTAAAACCAGAGTTAGTTATTGATCAAGCCGCAAAGAAAAAAATGGGAGCTGAAGTCATAAAACCACTTATCGAAAAATATGGAGTTGATATCGTAGCAAAACTTTCTTTGTTTGGCGAAAATGGCGTTTTTGCAGATTTTGAAAAAAGCGAAAAAGAAAAATTACTTGTAGAAATACTTGAGGGATTGGATTCAAAAGTTGATAATAAAATACAAGAAATTGAAAAAAGAAATGAAGAAATTACTGGAAAAGGTAAAGACTGGAATCCTCACAATCTTTCATACCTTTCGATACAAGATGGGTATGTTAGAGAACAATTAGCTCACATCGAAGGAGCGATGGGAGAAGGAATAATTCCAGAAAATTATGAGGAAATTTTTCGAAAAATTCAAACTTCTATAAATGAAAGCTCTAAACACCCTAGCTCTAACTATGTTGGTAATAGAAGTGAAAGAGATGAAGTAAGCGCGAAATTAGCTAAATTGCGCGTTGAAGCTGATAAATTGTCTGGCAAAGAACTTGGGATAAAAGGTAAGGGTGTGGAATTAGAAGGTACTAAATTATTTTCCGAAGGTAAACTTATCGCTGTTTTGGAAGGTGCGTCATTTGGGGAAAAATATACTAATGGTGACATAGTCACGTGGAAACGTACAGAGAAACTTGATTCAGAGCGTGTTTTAGGAAATCAAGTAAAACTTTCTATTTGGGGATATAAAAACGGTAAAGACAAACCATCCGAACTTTACGATGCCAATTATTGGTCTGCTGGTAAATATGTTAATGTCTCAAATCCCGAAGTTTCTGACGATGGAGTAATCACTTTTACAGTAGAAAAAGAGGGTGGTGAAAAAGAAACGATAACAAAAACAATTTCATAAAATCTTTTAAAACTAGCAAGTACAGTTCTTGCTAGTTTCCTCTCGAAGAAAACATTATGATTTTAAAAAATATAACTTTTGATAATTCTTTAAGTCCTGAAGGACTTTATTCTGGACAAACTTTAAATTTCGGAAGTGTTAATTACTTTATCGGTAAAAATGGAACAGGAAAAACTCAAGTCCTAAGAAAAACATTTGAGAAAGCACAAGGTGAACGAGCAAGCATCATTTCTATTAATAAAGGAATGGTTATTAAATATCTACCGGCAGGCAGATCACACACAATATCTGGCAGTAGAAATTTGCACAGTGAAAGCATTGACGATTTTGAAACAAACAACATGGCTGTAGAATCTTTTTTCCAGTTTTTAAATACAAGCCCTTTTACCAAAACATTAGTTGAACATCAAATAAAAGAATTTTTTCATAAAGATGCAAAAATAAAGGTTCAAGGGCAAAATATCTCTTTCAGTATTTTTGAAAGATTCACAAAAAAAATAATAAAAATTGTTTCCAAAATTATAAAAAAATCAGAGGAACAAGTAGAAGCATTACAAGAAGGACAGCTAGAAAAAGCAGAAGAAGTGAAAGAGGAAATTGAAGAATTGCAAGAAGATTTGAAGGAATTAAATCTCTCAAGCGAAAGCGATGGTATGAAGGAAATGTTTGTGCTTCTTACTTTTATTTATCATCCAAGAGTTAAGGTTTTATTTATAGATGAACCAGAAACTCACTTACATCCACATATGATAAATTTTATTACTGACGCTATCCAAGAAATGGCTGAAGAAAAACAGAAACAATTTTTTATTATTACTCACTCACCTATAGCTATAAAATTAGTTCCTTCCGACGAATGGAAGTATTTTTTCTTTAAAAGAGAAGAGCAAATTGCAGATTGTAAAATTTCATGTTTCGATGAATTTCATCAACCAGATTTTAAAAAAATAGTTTTGCCATTGAATCCATACAAAAAAGAAGCTTTTTACTCAGAAACGATTATTTTACTAGAAGGCATGGAAGACCACTATCTTTTCTCTGCACTTACAAAGAAATTAAATTATGCTGATTACGACAAAGGAGGCTTTAGTTTCTTTCCATGCTGGGGTGCAAAAAATTTAGAGACTTACTATAACTTTTTCACAAAAACGGGTAAAAAAGTTTATGTTATTGCTGATGCAAATATTGCCTCACTGGCTCAATTACAATCCAGCTTTAAGGAAAAATTTACCTCTGATCCTGATAACTTTATAAAACTTTCAAAAAATAATATTGGGGATTTCTGCATAAGCACAGATCCAGATAAAATTGAAAGAATATTAAAAGAAGTAGAACTTATTGAATCTGCTTCTTATAATGAAATAAATTATACAGAAATTATTGATGTTATAAAAAAGATACTTGGTACAAAACAAGCAGTAAGACCAAATGACGAATTTTCAGAAATGGTACATAGAATGGTAAATGAAATTCAAATGAGATTCTCTGATAAAGACGAATGGAAACAGTTGTTAACTGACAAGGATATTGAAAAATTAAAAAATGCCGTAGAAGAAGATATTATCTTGAAGGCTTATTGGCAAGATAGCGTAAAAGAAGATTTCGTTTTCAATTTTACAGAACCATGGGAATGCAAAATGGTATTCAAATCTGGCAAACATCAATTTAGTATAAATTTTAATAAAGATTCAAGTCCTTCAACTGTATATCCAAATTAAGTTGTATTTTTCTAAATCGTAATATTAAGGGAGTCCCGCTCGCATCCCTCTCCTCCCTTGCGAGCGAGCATGCGCGCGAACGGGAGGGTGGGTCAAGCGCATTTGTATTCCGTCTCGGGCATTTCCGCTATGAGCGTCCATGGCTAAAGGATGAGCGCCGCCGTTCATCGAAGTCTCATAATCTAATAGCGAAGCGACACACCTAACTCTCATATGAAAAGCGTGGAGAGGGTGTGGCGAGGGCGCGTGTTTCGAGGAACGAGAAACACATATCGCCCGACCCAGGGAGAGGAAACTTCCTCTCCCTGAGAAGCGCGGGCTAATGCCCGCACAGAGGCACCTAGGCGCGAGTAGCCATAGCGGAAATGCCCGAGGCGGATGCCGAGGGTGCATCTCTTTAGACAGGGACAATACATAGCAAAAGAAATGACTGAGACAATTTTAAATCCGTTGCATTTGTATTTTTGGAAGCGCGCATTCCTCCCCAGACCCCTCCTGCGCGCGGAAACCCAAAACGAATTCCCGCCGAATTTCAAAAAATTAGTAGCCGAGGTTTTGCGAAATCCTTTCCCCAGAAAATAGCTTTCGCAAAACCGAGTCCGCATTAGTTCATTTGCTGTTGGAAAAAAGTTCGCGCAAATGATAGAATTAGCTCACACACTGAAACTTCGCGTTTTGAAAGACCGAAATTGGCACGCGCCGAAGGCGCGTGATAGGGCGAACAAATGGAATCCGTCTTTTGGGCTCGGGCGAAATCCGAGGGCGGGCGTGAGACAGAAATGAGATCTTAATAGTTTCTTTTTGAATCCAAAAACATATATGTCCAAACCAAAATATTTTCTCTACGCTCGCAAGAGTACCGAAGATGATGACAAGCAAGTGATGAGTATTCCTGCTCAACTTGTGGAGCTTCGTGAATTTGCGAGCAGAGAAAATCTTGAAATTCTTGAGGAATTTCAAGAGTCGAAAAGCGCAAAGAGTCCTGGACGAGAAGTGTTCGGCGAAATGATGATGCGTATTGA
>JBBTUE010000003.1:0-38389 GCA_038063915.1 Patescibacteria group bacterium
GGACAGACATCTGTAGGAGTTGGTGGTGGTGGAACATCTCCTCCTCCGCCAGACCCCCCACCTCCTCCAGAATTTTGCCCCCCACTTTGTTGTACCATTCTCAAGAATTGCTCTTCAGTCACACAAGTACTACCCACACAAAGCTCTTTTGTTTCGATTTTATTACTATGAATAACAGAGGCGTATAGATTTTCTACTGTGTTACCTACATCTGCTAAGAAGCTTTTCATTAAATAACCAACTGAATTATTGTCGGTCGTATCTAAAGATGAGAAACCTTGGATTTTTATATTTAACTCCTGAATAGCTCCAACCACTTGCCACTGGCTTGGAAGCTCGACAGAGTACATACCACTAGGTCCTACAGTCACAAGCTCTGGGTGAGTAACAAGTACTTCTTGGGCAATCACTCCTATCATCTTGTCCCCTGATGCTCTAACATTATATTGTCTTACTCTAAACGACTCAAAATATGATAGAGCCGAGGGTGCATCTGCAATATTTTCTTTTAGACGTTCGTCAGATGAACAAGAGACTGTTACTCCTCCGGCTTCTGGATTATAGAGACATTCTCCATCGGAATCAGTAAGTGAGAATATATTGTTGTCTATCCCCGTATCGGCAACGTCGAGTTTATAGTCCGGTGTTGTATCCCCAATCCCGACGCTTCCCGCATCAAATATTCCTGCATAATTATTTGTTCCCCCTGACGCTGTGGCATAAATACCATAGTTCGTATCGGCAGTACCAGATGCAGTGAAATGTCCAGCATAGTGCACAGTGGCTCCAGTTGTCGTTAAGTTGCCAGTGGCTGAAGCAAGTAGTCCGTAAGAATTGACAGTAAGGCTAGCACTTCCAGCAGTCGATGTGGCATCTGTAAAGCTTCCACCTTTTGAGTTGATTGTCGCACCTGATACTGAGGTAAGTGTTGGAGTACCACTAACACTTCCGCTTACACCGATATTAGCTATTATAAAATCTGTTCCCGATGTTTCATTTATTACCGAATTGCCAGAAACTACTCCAGATATACCTGTTAAGTTACCACGAATACCGAGAGATGCTGCAGCAAGATAAGTTAGATTAGTTGCGCTAGCGGTATTGACACTAGGAAATACATTGATAACTGCTCCATCATCAACAGTCGCAGTCGGAGTCACTGTATTATCGATACCCCCAGCAGTGCGTCCTGCCGCAAGAGTTCCAAAGTTTTGTGTGCCCGTCATAAAGATACCGTACGAGCTTTCTGCCGCATCATCAGCTTGGGTGATATTTATCACACGACTGTGATCATTGCCTGTAGTACCAGCAAGAGATAAAAGATAGTCCGACGTCGGAGCGACTTGTGAACCAATTTGACCCGTAGTATTTATTTGGAAAAGATCAGTATTGCCGACAGTGAAGAGCGAGGCGGGGGTCGTGTCGCCAATGCCGACACTCCCTGCTTCAAAAATGGCCGCGTAATTATTTTGTGCTCCACTTGCTGTTGCATAGAGTCCGACATTTGTCAGTGCGTTTGAGCCAGCTGATCGAGTAGATGTTGAAGAGAAATATCCGCCGTAAGAAGAAAGTACTCCAGCGGTAGTATCAAAAGTTGCTCCGGCATTTGAAATATTCGCAACACGGTTTGATGCAGTTTGGCCTGTTGTACTATTTAATACATCAAGACGATATGTCGGTGCCGAAGTAAGTCCTACCCCCCAACTTGTATTAATTCTTCCAGAGAAATTAGATAGTGAAATTGTTGTTGTCCCAGAACCATGACCTAGATAATCACCAACATATCCTCCAGCAGTTCCTGCGCTGTCTGTAACATAGAGACTACCATTTACACTCGTAGCATTTAAAACTGTCTGAGTTCCAGCACTGTTGTTTTCAAGAGAAAGATAAGAGCCATATGCGCCAGTAGAAGACTGAACTGAAGTTTTACCATTAAATATTCCAGCATAGTTATTCGTTCCCCCTGAGGCTGTTGCATAAAGTCCTACATTTGTTGATGTCCCTGTTTTAGTATTTGAAAGATAGGCACCATATGTAGTCTGAGCACCGGTTCCATTTGCTCCAGAGAGAGAAACATTGAGACCTTTCTGTCCTGTGAGTGCGCCAGTGCCAGTAGTGACAAGACTAAGTAATGTCCCTGATGTGAGCGTAGAAGATGAAATAGTGTGGAATGTTTCTGTGTCGGATTCTACGGTCCATGCATTGAGTTCAGTGTCATTAAAAGTGAGCGATTGAGTACCGGTAGGACTTGATATTGTATTCCACACAGATGACCCTCCGCAACCTGTACAAGAAGTGACAGTAAGTGCACCTGTGTTGTCTATTTTGGCTTTAGAAACACCTCCCACTTGCCAATCTTGTAATAATTTTGCTCCAGAACCAGTGGCTGTTTCTGTCACATTAAGTAGTAATCCGGTATATCCGGCAGTACTACTTTGGTTTACAGTCGGAGTGAGAGAAATCAAATTCTGAGTTCCAGACGAATCATTGTTGTCTGCCAAGAAGGTACCTATAGTTGTAAGAGCATTGTCAGATGAACTAGTTGTACTTGGGTAAGCAATTTTTAATAGTATATTTCCTCCATTGCCAGTACCTGTACCTTGGCCACCATTCACTAATATGTTTGTACCTGCCGTATCTGCTACTGCACCAGCTGAACTAGCATTTCCTCCTTGTAGGGTGAGTGTCCCGAAACGACTTGAATTAACCTGCATTCCATTTGTCGCTCCGTCTGCACCCATTTGACCCACCATTGAACCACCTGAAGAATTGAAAGTTAACAACTGCTCCCCAGAATTATTACTGACAAGTAAAGCTCCCTGAGTAGTTCCCGAATCAGCACCGAAGATAGCTATGCCACCTGAATATCCAAGAATCTGTAGCTGTTGTCCTGACATTGCTTGAATCACTCCTGCCGTCCCACCATTTTGGAAAATTTGTAACCCTGTACCGATTTGAAGTTGTTTTGCGGGTGCTGTCGTTCCGATACCTACATTCCCTGCATTAAATATCGCCGCGTAGTTTGTATCCGCACCAGAAGCTGTTGCATATAGACCGATCGCAGTTGAAGTACCAGCTGTGTCTCCAAGTGCTGAGAAGTACCCTCCATAGGTGTTCACAGTTCCAGCATCAGTTCGGCCGGTATTGTCAGCAGTATTATATGAACCATATAAATTATAAGTACCAGTTGCAGTATCTGCTCCTGATTTTGAGACAGCGTTATAAATTCCATATGCAGTCTGCCCTACGGATGCTCCAGCAACTACTGCAGCTGATTGCCAGAAATTCTGAAGACCGTATGATGCAGTAAGTGCCCCGGTAGCGGTTTGAGTAGTAAGAAATCGTGCCCCTGGAACAAAGTCACTACTTGAGGTTGCATTTAATCTTAGAGTACCAGAGGTACTTGTGGCTGTTGAATTGGTAATTACAAGCGCTCCATTTCCAGCGACAGTATTACTAAACAACTGTCCGCTTGTCGGCGCAAATGTAATTGCGCCTGCATCAGTAAACGTTGCGATTGCAGTACCGCTATCTTTGATAATAAAATCTCCTGTTGAAGTGAGGTCAATATATGAATCCGTCGCAGAGTTTGCATTTAGTAGATATGCTCCGGTTGACGTAATGCCAGTAGCAGCTGCGATTGCACCAGAGGAATTGACTTGGAATTGGGAAGTTGCACCGACAGAGAACAATGCATCTGGAGTTTCATCTCCACCAACGCCAACATTGCCAGCGCCATCTATCCAGAGTCTTTTATTGGTAACTCCATTACTGTTTGTAGCAAAGTATATTGGTACCGCTGTATTGGTGTACATATATGCCGCACTATCGAGTTTTCCAAAATCGAAATAACTACCGCCACTCGATTGCAATCGGAAAAAAGCAGCGCCACTACTAGTAGCAGTTATTTTCATTCCAGAATCTGGCCAACCATTACCAGTCACTTTCAACCACCCATCAATTAAAGCAGAGGCAGTAGTGTTTGTGTCGCTTCCTCCTGTTGCAGTCGCATAGATACCATAATTAACTGGCGTAGTCCCTGTGTGAGTGTTTGAGAAGTATCCAGCATAAGTCGTCTGGCTTGCTGTTCCACTTGCACCAGAAAGAGAAATGTTTAATCCTTTTTGTCCAGTTAGAGCAGCGGTACCATTAGAAGTTAAAGACAAAATATTTCCTGAAGTAAGTCCATTTCCTGTCATTAGTCCGATGGTGCCAGTGGTTGCAGAGTTCGCAACGACACTCAAAAGCCCCGTTCCTGTATAAACTCCGGTGTTGGTGATACCAAAATCAACACCTGTTGTAACAGAAGAATCTATATCAAAGAGCCCGTCTGGGCTTAGATCCCCTATTCCAACTGAGCCATCTTTTTTTATCACCATTTTAGAGCTATATGTCCCTCCACCTCCGGATGCTGTTTGGAAATACAGGTCCGCACCGCCACCTCCAACTATATCTGAGACAATTCTCGATCCCAAACTAAATCCTCCACCGCTACCATACACAAATTCCAAAGCTGATGCCCCGGTACCATCTGTGTTTTGTTTAACCAGTATCGAAGAATCGGTAGCTCCTGCTCCTTCAATTGTAGAAATTGGAGTCCTGCTTACAGTCAACGAAGCAGCAGATGGATATGGTGTCCCGATTGCGACAACTCCTGTACTAGAGACCGCAAGTCCTGGGTAATTTATCTCATACGCTTGGCTTCCTACTGTTCCACTTTCAGCCACAGTTAAGTGAGTAGTATCGGTAAATGCCGTAATTCTCCTTCGTGTCCCATCAGCAAAGACAAAGTAGTTCGGCACCATCGCGGATGTAAATGTCGTACCAACACCAGTGATAGTAGTACCTGATTGTGAAGCAGTACCTGTTGCGTATTGAACTGGTGCAGCCTGGAAAGAATGTTCGGGGTTAATGATATCTATGCCGACATTACCGCTTGATGATGCAAGAAGTGTAGCACCAGAGACTTGAAGATTGTATGCTCCGAGGTCAGTTGCGGAACCTATTTGTAACTCGCCAGCTCCAGTCAATCTTGCTAACTCATTTCTTGCTACAGAAGATGTGGCTGAGTACCAAGTATAGCGATCACTTGTACTTGCAGTATTAAATTCAAAGTTATTTGCACTAATACCTAAGCCATAATAATTTACATCTGTTTTACTTGTAGAGGCTCCGTATAATTTTATTTTAGTACCTACAGTAGCAGCAAAATCAAGTATTCCAAGTGTTCCATTCATTCTGAGGTATTCCGCATCGCCAGTAGCCACGGCTTGGGAAATTCCATAAACAGTAAAACCTGTAGCGTTAAACGCACTCCCCCCAACTTGTGCTGGACCATTTACCCAATAACTTGCAGTTTGAGATGCAGCGCTTTGGTTTTGAATATATGTAGATCCGGCTGGAATATCTGTTGTGTACGCAAGAGTCTTTCTTGTTGGACCAGTTGTTTGAGTGATGAAAAGATTTGTGCCATCCCATTCCATTGCCCCAGCTTCAGCAGCAGTTAAGTTTGTACCACTTGTGAATTTGAGAGGAGCTCCACTTGCCCCGCTTCCACCAGCCGAAATATGAAGGTTGGCTGTTGGTGTACCACTAGCTCCGATAAATGTTCTATTTGTTACATTTAATCCTGTTGCAGTACCTGGTGCAATTACAATGCCGCCTGTTGTCGAAATAGTTGAATACCCTATTTCCATTGACGCAGTTTGATTGGCTGCAGTGATTTTTAATCCATGATTTGCGGTATTATCAACTGACCTGACGATGAGTGCATGGTTAGCATCTTGGTTGGCTGCTCCGACATTTACTCTCTCATCAAAATAGGCCGACCAGTTTATTGGAGTTGTGCCCGTGTGGGTATTGCTTACTCGAAGTCCATATGTTGTTTGTGAAGCAGTTCCGTTTGCTCCCGTAAGAAGTACATTGATACCAGTTTGACCAGTTGAAGATGCTGCAGTGCTGTTGACTTGTATATCGACAACCTTTCCTGAAGATATAGACGAGGATGCAAGATACATACCTGTACCTGTTGTGAGTGAATTAAAATTTCCAGCAAACGCTGACGCAGTTGTTACTTGTGTAGTATTTGCAGAGGTGATCGACATTGTTCCGGCTGATTGGATATAGTTTCCAGCAGTTGTTATCGCGGTATCCCACCCAGCTCCAACATTAATCGCTGTCGAAGTAATCGCATCATCGCCAGTCGCACTTTCGGTCAAGTTCCCAATATTAAGTCCGCGGACAATTCCTGTGATTGCTCCTCCGGAATCATTTTGAGTGACAGTAAATGCATCAATGTCTAGCACATTCCAAGTTTCAGCATTGTTGCCGGCATCGTTGTCGGTAAATACTGGAGTAAGGTCTATAAGATTTCCTGATGCATCATCTGCCGTGAAAGTAAGTTGCAGATTGTCGACTCCATCAGTAGCTGAAGTTCCACCAGCTATTGAAAACACATCTACAGTTGGTGCTGCACCTTTAGAAATATTTACTCCATCGCCTGCATCTAGTACTACATTGAAGTCCCCACCGGAGAGATCAAGGTCGCCATTTGAAACTAAAATATCTCCAGTGGTCAGAGTTAGAGCATCAGTGCCGTCAGCAGAGCCAGCTATAGTGGTGGCGCCAGTATAGTCAATTGCAAATTTTTGAGAAGCGTTATTTGTCACTGTCAACAGGTTGCCACTTGCAACTGTAAATTCTGTACTGAATAAGAAATTATTTGCACCTATACCGAGCGATCTAAAGTTTATAGTATCGTTTCCAGAAAAAGAAACATAGGTACTACTGTGGGACGGATTATATATACCTGGCACAAATACCCCTAAGTTGAAGATAGGCAAAGTACTACCACTTGCTGTAATAGTGAAGTAGACTGGGTCGTTACGCATCAAGATAGCAACTCCACCTGTTTCTGTCCCAGCAACTTTGAAGTAGCTTCGTGTTCCATCACTGACATCTAGTATCCCAGTAGGTGCGGCAGTCCCAATTCCAACTCTGCCACCCAAAAATGCTGCTGCGTAAGTCGTATCAGCCGTGTTAGCAGTTGTGGCATCGATATAAAGTCCAGTGACAGTATTTGCGAGTGAGCCAGCGTCAATAAATGAGATGTGTTGACCATAGAGAGTGTCTGCGTTTGTTGCTTGGTTGTTGGTGATGGCAAGTTTTTGTCCATAGTAAGTAGATGAGGCAGCTGAACCAGATATTGTAACTGTGTTTAAGAATCCTGATGAACCTGTAGTTGTAATTGCAGAGCTGGTAAGAGCAAGTGGTAATCCTGTTGCCGCATTAGTAGAGATTGTCACAATATCATTAGTCGTGGCTGGAGAAAGTGTTGTTCCACTTCGTGACCAGTAGCCAATTGTTCCAGTAGAGCCACCAGTTATATTGCCAGTACAAGAAAGATTTCCGGTTGTGCCGGCATCAGTGATAGTACAAAGAGTATTGGTTCCATCATTAACAACAAGAGAACCTGTGTTGCCGATGGAAATAGTAGGAGCAGTTTGGTTGAAAGTAATATTACCAGAAGTATTTATTTGAAAAAGATCAGTGTTGCCTACGGTAAATAGCGCAGATGGTGTCGTGTCGCCGATGCCAACATTACCAGAAGAATCAATAAGAAGACGCGCAGTATTATTTGTTCCAAGTGCAAGTGGATCAGCCCCATTTGTTAAAATCCCCAATCCATTTATTTGACTCCCTTGAGCAAGAATATATGCCCATCCTGAATCATCTGATTTGGAGAGATTGGTTAAATAAAAATTACTTGGAAAAGTTGACCCGTGAGTCATAACCTGAACGAAATTATTGGCCCAATCGCCACTTGCTGAATTGCTAAGTATAAATCCTGAACGAGCTGTTGCTACAGAACTATCAAATTGTGCTAGGTTCGCATAGTCGGTAGTCGTTGAGTTCTTCACTGATATTGTTTTTGTTTGAGCTGTTCCTGAAATAGCTGAACCAATTTGCAATAAACTCGCTGGCGCTGTTGTCCCAATCCCTACATTCCCTCCATTAAACACCGCGGTGTAGTTATTCGTTGCTCCAGTTGGTGCAGAAACTGAAAGTCCGTAGGCATTTGTTGCAGTAGAAACAGCAGTTGCTGGAACCAATATTCCGTATGTATTTGTCAGGGCAACATTGGTTGACTTAATAGCTGGAGAGACGACAAGACCAGCGGCATCTGTAACTGTTTGATTAATATTTGTACCGACGAGTGTCATTGCTCCGATTTGGTTAGCAAAAAATGTAGCATAAGTTGTAGGATTTGCACCAGAGAGAGTCACGGTGTGGGCACGAGTAGTTATTCCTGAGACTCCAGCTGCACTAAATGTTGCAGTAGGGAAAATGTCTAGAATAGAAGCAGGAGTTGCAGTTGCAGCTATTCCTACATTACCTGTAGCTGAAGCTATATATATTGCATTGTTTTTAAATACTGAGCTGTTTTGAACATCTATGTGATAACTTCCATCACCATCGACTATCCCCATTCTTGCTCCGTAACCTGTACTTGCATGCAAGAGAGAGATTGTTGGTTCGTGTGATCCTCCAAATTGATTTTTCTGAATTATTAAACCAGTTTGTCCACCAGTTGAGAGAATATATTGCTCGCCAGTTACTTGGAGTGGATAGGCACCACGATCAGTGAATGCATTGATCATGGTTTCGCCAGCAGTATTAACTGCAAGTCCTGGATAATTTATTTTGTATGCTTGGCTCCCAACTGTGCCACTTTCAGCAACAGTCAAACTTGTGGTACTACCAAATGCAGTAATTGTCCTTCGTGTCCCATCATCAAATACAAAGTAACTTCCTACCATTGCTGAAGTAAATGTTGTCCCTACACCTGTGATAGTAGTCGTAGATTGCGAAGCTGTACCAGTCGCATATTGTACTGGTGCTGCATGAAGCGGATGAGCTGGATTTTCAATACCTACACCAACAGTGCCATCAGCATAGACACCAAACACAGTACTTCCTGCAGTTGCAGCATTATCCACTTGAAGAATTGGCAAACCAGCTGAAGAAGAACCGGAAACTAGATTCAATACTCTACCTGACCCAGCAGGATAATTGTTCATCACAGATGCCCACGCGGTGTTTGATATTTGAGTCACTGTTAAGATATCAGTATTAGCTGTACCACTTACTACAAAATTCGAATTAGCATTAATTGCTGTACCTCCTGTCAATATATTTAATCCACCGCCCGAACCTGCTCCTGTTGTTGCAAGACTGTGATCAATGATAGCAGCATACACACCGTTTGAACCTGGCCCAACTACCTGAAGTTTATAATTACCTAAATCAGTAGCTGAACCAATATTTACTTCGTCACTTATTGTCGTTGGGCTAACAGTCGTACCTGCTCGTGACCAGTAACCAATTGCACCTGATGTTGGAGCAGTAGTGGTGAGAGTTCCGTTTCCTCCTGAAGTATATACGGCGCCGTTGGTTGTGAGAGATGAGAATTGGATAGTGCCAGAAGAAACAAGACCAGTCGCACCAGAAATAACTCCGGCGTTTGAAATATCGATATTTGTTGTATCGAGAGCAAATGTTCCCGATCCTCCACCAATAGAAACAAGTGCATTTGATGTGCCAGTATTTATATTCGTGGCAAAATTAGAACTTGTATTAATAGAAGTGGCTGCCCCAGAGACTGTTAAACCTAGGGTGCCTTGAATAAGCCCAGCCCCGGCATTGACTCCAACTGAAGTCAGAAGCCCAGCGATAGTAAGAGCTCCCGCAGAAGTGATTTTATTTGAACTTGAAAAAAACTGAATATCACCGGTTACACCAGCATTGAAAGTGAGAGGATTTGATCCAGTAGCTTTTAGCCCAGCAAGTGTTGCGTGACTAAGAACAAGTGCTCCTGTATCAACTACTGGAATTTGATTACTTGTGGCACTTAGGCTTGGAGTGTATCCACCAACTCGCTCTGACTCGACAGCCGCAGGTACAGCACCGAGTGTTTTGCGTGGCGTCATTTCTCCATCCCATCCTGGAGTACCAGTACCACCAATCTGAACTGACAAATATAAAGTTTGATTGAAATCAACACCAGAAAGTGTAGATACAGATCCAAGCATTACGCTAAAGAGTCCACTAGTTACTGTTACTTTATTTGCGCCAGTTCTTGTTTCAATCCAAGCACAACTTGTAGTACATGATCCTTGAGTAGTATCACCACCACTTGCAACTGTCATCAACTTGAACTCCATATTGTAATCCCCATTCGCTACGGCTACACCAGAAGAGTTAGTAAGCTTACCTTGATAATTTATTTGTTTATTAAATACTGCTTGTGCTAGTTGAGAAGATATACCGACAAGTATCAATACAATAAGTAAAACAGTGAAGAAATTCTTAACTCTTGTTGTTTTGCTTTTTAATTGTAATTGGAGATACTTCATGTTTATTAATTTCTAGTTTCCATTACTTCAACCTCAGAAGATAGTTCTGGGTTTACTACTCCTTTCTCTACAATATTTTTGTTTTTTAAATAAAAGGTAACAGAAAAAACTCCAACGAATATAATTAGAGTTGCTAGGAAAATATTACGAGTACGACGACGAGACAAAAAGCTTCCAACTGCAAACTTGTCTTGTCTTATCTTTTGCTTAAAAAGATAGTTTTGTACCTCCTCTTCGGTTGTAACCCAGCTCCTACCGACTTTCTTACCTTTAATGTCTCCTTGGCGTATTAAATAACCTAAGTAGTCTTGTGTATAGCCACTTATTTTTGCAGCCTGGTTAAGATTTATGATTTTTTTTAGGGATTCCATTTTGTTAATATATATAAGGCTATATCGGATAGACGAGATAAAAATTTTACCCATCTCGGACTACCGATATCTCTTTAAAACTATATATATTATAGTCAAAAAGACCTTTTTAATCCAATAAAAAAATCTTAGTTATGCACAGGTCTTTAAATATTGTTTTTTAGAGCTCAGTTTTCTTTTTTAGCCATATAATACAAGCTAAAAGTACTACTAGTAAAAACGAAGCGGCTAGAGCTTCTGTATTCGATCCCCCTCTAGGAGTTTGAGTCTGTGTACTAGGCTCTACTCTTAGTATTCCTTCACTTAGGAGTACAGTGTGATCTTTGTTGAAACCGTAAATACGAACTTCATAATCGCCTTCCTGGCCAAGTGGTGGGATACTGGTTTGATAAGTTTTGTTTTGGCTATTATAGATAAAAAGATAAGCCCTAGCGTCTGTTTTAGACGGTGTGGTTATCTCTAGCCATAAATCGCTAAATCCTTCGAATGTCTTTGATGTGCTTTGAGCACTAATTGTATCAGTGCTAGTGACCTCCCTGATGTTGCCTATCGGAGAGATGACCTGACCCTTTTGTATTACAAGGAAGTGTGGAAGGAAATCCTTGCTTTTAATCGGAGGTGGGGGTAACACCACTGGAGTATTTTCTTGAAGATTGAAAAAAACTTTTACCCCAACCCCAGAAGAAAACTCTCCTGAGGTTTCTCGGGTAAAGAGAGTGTAATAATATGTTTGACCTATTACAACATTTTTATCAAGAAAATACTCAGAGCCCCCTTCATAAACCAAGGTACCAGTAAATGGACTAGACCGGAAACGGTCACCACTCTTCATAATACGAATGTAATCAAAATCCTGATCAATTGGATTACTCCACCGCAGTGTGATGCCTTGCTGTCCTACTAAAGCGCGAACATTTGATGGATTTGGTATATGGTATTCCTCAGGAAAAGAAATGGTGGTAAAGTTACTACTATAACTTGCGCCAATTGAATTAGTCCTTCCTTCTACTACAATTAAAAAAAAGTATTGAGTCCCTGGTTTTAGCCCGGTTAGGACAGCACTGTGATCTGTCACAAAAACTATACTACGCATGCTACCATTTTTGACTTCGCTGGTTTCTCCCCATGTGACTGTGGCAAAAGTTGGTGATTGTGTTTTGAAATCAATAACAGCCTTATCGACTCCAAGGGTAATAACTACATCATGTATAAATTGAGTATAACCTCCCCCGCCGTGAGGAGGGGGTGGTGGAGGAATAACCGCACAATCATTGGGACAACTAAGTACTGTTTCACCATTACTCGGCTCACAAATACTATTATTATTGCAACCTTCAACAATAAGATTCACAGGGATGGTGGAGCTAGCTGCTAAAGCAATGTTCGTACTACTAAGTAAGAATAATATTAGGAATAAAATTATTCGGTAGAAAGATTTCATTATTTTATTATAGCGTAACCGCCGTCACAGTAACAGTTGCAGTATAGTTCCCAGATGTTTGAATATGACTTGAACCTGACTCAGCACGGAATCGCACAGTCACAGGTGTACCACTAGGATGATTACTAGATGCACTTCCGGCAATACTAGCAGGTGTAGTTGATAGCCCGTCCCAACATTTCCCACTCGTCTCTGATGAGCCAGTATTACAAGCGGACGTTCCATTATCCTTAAATCGAGCTATAGTATCAGCACCTTCTGGAGAAAAACCAAAAGACGAGTTGGCGGCTGCATTTGTAAAAGTATAGTCAGGATTCCCTCCAGCTGGTACATAATTTGCAAAAGAATCTAAAGAAGATTTAAGAGCTGGAGTGGTAGAAGTTTGAATAGTCATTGAGTACCCGGCGGTACTGTCAGTAGTTACTGTCCAAGTCGTTGTACCTTCGCTTCCTTCACCTGATATACCACCAATAGAAGATAGGGCTAGATCAGAAGGAGATGTGAGCGCAATATAAGCTCCTTGCATTTGCCAGTACCCAGCATGCATATAGTAGGTAGAGCTATTCGAATCCCCTGTTGCAATTTCACCCCCTGTGTCATTAAGATTATAGCTTGTTGATGTTGACGGAGCTCCTCCGACATTTACACTATCCGACTGGATCTTATAAGTAGTACTTTGCATAACATACGCTCTACTTATATAAGATGGAAAAAATAACCCTAAAATTAGAATAGAAAACGCAAAACAGGCATATATGTCTTTAAAAAAAGAATCAAGAAATTTCATTTTAATTAAACTACTTTCTCCTTAGTTCGAAACGAGTTGCAATATAGTAACCAATAGTAACGATAAGTATAATACCAACAAGAACCATGAGTAATATCTTCCAAGGTATAATCCAGAAGGCTACTTTAGACTCTGCATATTCAGTTCCGTACCCTTTATAAAGAGAGAGATTCGCCGTATAGCGGCCAAGGCCAAAACCTTGTTTCCAAGACACTTCGTGGTATCGAATAGAATCAGGAAGTGCAAAGTATGCATTGACAGGCAATACTTCTATAGATTTACCGAATATGTTCTTAATAGTTATTGTTCCATAAGGTACGAGGTGTACGTTACCTGTGTTTTTATATGCAATTTCAAACCCCTCAGGGCGTTTTTCATAGAATGCTTTGGATGGACCAATAACTTTAAAATCTGAAAGTGATCCTTCTTCTTTACCTTTACCATTAACTCTAACCAACAAAATAGACCCTATGCGAGATACAAGCCTTGTTTTGCCTTCTACTTCAGTAGGCTTGCTATTGGGTCCAATCTCCGGATTGTTTGTCACAATAAGGGCTCCATAATAACCTCTAGGCTCTACGTTGGTTGGCACAGATATATCTACTGGTATTGTAATACGCTCACCAAACTTTAATGAGAATGTGCTAATCTCAGGCTTTATAAAATCTTTAATAGAATAAGGCCCTCTTTCATTGCCTAGAAGTTTTATAGGTTGTTGTGAGTTATCACTACCAACCAAGTCCTCTGCACTTAAGATAAAGTCAACAGTTTTATTGATGCGGTTAGTTATACTGATTTGCTTTGTTACATGCTCTCCAGGGTTAAGAAATATTTCAGTTTTTCCTGGTTCTACTGCAAAGTCATTAAAATCCTGTGTCGTAATAAAAGTCCGATCTACAGCAGCAATGGCTGACTGACCAAAAAATAAGATTGCAGATAAAACCACAACAGAAAAAATTATTTTTTTATATTTGTTTATTATATTCACAAAAAGGGGTTAATGAATTAGATAGTGACGGCTGTTGCTGTAACTGTAGCTTGATATGATCCTGAGGCAGCATATATACCATCCTGTTCAGCAGCACCACAAAAAGTAGTATCTATTCCAGTAGTTGGAGTTGTCGTCGCTCTAGTAGAAATTGCTACCAAGGCGACTTTAGTATTACGATATTTTAAAGTTGCGCTAGGTGTTCCAGCGGAACCACAATCTGAACCTGTCCCCCATGTACCAGTAGGAGTATCTGTTCCAAAGGCTGAGTAACCAAATTCTTTATTGCCAGAAGGAACATCCCATGTTTCAGGAGTCTCTGCAACTGCTGTAGTATAGTCTGCAAAAGAATTACCTCCACTTACAAGAGAGGGAGAAGCTTGTGCATTGAAAGAAAGAGAATAGCCAGTAGCATTGTTGGTCTTCACATTCCAAGTAGAGCTACATATTGCACTATTTACAGAAACAGTAATAGCTGGTGACAAAGCACAATCAGCCGGTGAAGTAATAGTGATACCAGAAGTGACTGTTAAAGTAACTAATATATCATCTGTTATAGCTTCTACTATAGGAGCTTCGAACGCCATATAAAACAACTGGAGAGATAGGAGTGAGGCAATTGATAATGCGATAACTTTTTTAAATATGCTCTTTTTCATATGAGTATATTATCGCAGAAAATTATATTAAAAGCAAGGAAAAGTCGAGTTATCCACAGGCTAAAGTCCTTGTTTCCAAAGGTTTATTTTCTTATGGTCACCTGAGAGCAAAACTTTAGGAACTCTGTATTTCTTTTTGTTATAGACGAGTACCTCTGGTCGAGTGTAAACTTCACTTTTTGATATTCTCTCTTCTTCTCTAGAGCCAAAGTTGCCGAGTACACCCTCTATCTGACGAGAAATGGAGTCGATGAGTACCATAGCTGGAATTTCTCCTCCTGTGAGTACATAATCCCCTATTGAGTATTTTTTTGTCTTTAAAATTTTATCAAGACGAGCATCGATGCCCTCGTAGCGACCACAAATCATGATAATGTCTGTATATTTTTTAGAAATATTTTTTGCAGAGCTTGTTGTAAACTTCTCCGCGCTTGGGACGAAGTTTATAGTTAGAATTTTTGTTTTTTTTCTTTTGTATATTTTCTTTGTAATTTGTTCAACTGCTTTTATTATCGGCTCAGCCATCATGACCATACCCGGACCCCCGGCGTATGGACGCTCGTCTATTTGGAGAGATACATTGCCATCGGGCCAGACTTTGCGGTATTTACCAGTCACAAATTTCCTAGGATTTACGAACGACACACTGATCTTCTTTTGCTTTATTGCTCGCCCCAAAATAGACTCCTTTAGGTAGGAGTCAAACATCTCTGGAAATAGTGTCACTACATGAAAATTCATAAGGTCAATATATCACAAATATTCCCAATTTGACACTTTTTTATATAGATGTATAGTTAAAGAAAAATAAAAAATAATAGCTATGAGTACCCATAAATTTACTGTCGCTGAGTTAATGAATTTCTTTAGCGAAAATGTAGCCTTTGACGACAGAGGAGCTAAGTTTGCATATCATGCCTCAAAGCCATGGAAAAATATGTTGCTTGAAAACGGAGACAAGATAATTAAAAGCATTGGTGATTACTTAAAAAAAATCAGTGAAATTAAATTTACGACGACAAGTGTCGAACCCGATATTGAGCAGTTGAAACAGTGTTGGATTATGCTCCTTCAAGATCTGGTAAAAAAAGAGGGAATCAAAACTGAGCCCGAAGTATTTGGTTTTACTAAATGGACTGAGTGGGCTTGTAATTATAAGACAGAGCAACTAATTAAAATACTGGAACAGAGAAGAATTAATGACCTTTTCACATTCTTTACTCAAGCCCTGCTCGAGGAAGACAGGGAGGAATATATCAATAAATCTGCTGAGAGAAACAGCATCATTACGCAGGGCAGAACTATAATACCAAAGATTGGTAATTATATGAAAAAAATAGATGACTTGCTCCATGAAGCAGATACAGAAGAATTAAATTGGGTAAAATATTGTTATGTAAATATGTTACATAACATAACAATTAAAGAAAAAATATTTCTGGATCATACCCTTCTTAATTTTGACGAATGGACGGAATGGGCATGTAGCTATGAGCCCTAAAATAATACAAAAAGTCCCGCAACTTCGCGGGACTTTTTACATATATAATTTATATTCCTTTTAGGTCTTCCAGTGCAGAATCGACAGATCGGGAAGCTTCACTAGCTGGCATAGAGGCTGGAGCTTGGTGAGTACTGCCTTCTGGTTCATTAATTTTTAGGTTTACGCGAGCGTTGTTCTTCATACCAATAACACGCAAGAGTGTCCGGATAGCTTTAGCAGTATTGCCTTGGCGACCAATTATTTTACCCATATCAGCGGCGTTGACCGTCATAGTTATAAGTACCCCCATCTCATCGACTGTTCGGTCGATTTTTACATCCTCTGGATGATCAACCAATGCCTTAACTACATACTCAAGAAATGCTTTATCATCTGCCATATAGTCTTTTGTAGTATTAATCTTAATCTGCGCAGTGTATCGACTACAACCTGCCTATAAAATAGTATATCATAGCTATGTTTTGTTGCAATTAAAAACCCCTAGTTTGAGGGGTTTTTAATTAGGCTTTTTTAAGTTCTTTACGAGCTTTGGTAGGAGATTTCTTAGACAAAGCATTCTTTTTCTTACCATCAATCACTTTCTGGTGGATGAGAAAGTTGTGGATAGTAGCTGAAGTTTGAGCTCCATTGCTTATCCAGTGTTTGATGCGATCAGCTTTAAATAATACTTCACCACTTTTCAAATTATATGATCCAAGAATTTCCTTAAACTTTCCACTTTTAGCTGAATTCTTTGAATCTGTCAGGACAACACGAAAAGATGAATCATTCTTGCGACCTACTCTCTGTAATCTTATTTTTAACATAGGGACATCCTACCACAAAGCATTATATGAATCAAGCCTTTATTTATATGCTATACTGTCGATGTGAAAGGGGCTAAACCAAAACCAAAAAATCGCCATAAGAGCACTAATAACACAAAAGAATGGCATAAAGATCGCCATGTAGAAGGAATAATACATATATCTCATAAAGGTATAGGCACTCTGCGGATTAAAACGAGTAATGAGACAGTCGAAGTCGATCATAGCTTTTTACATACAGCTTGCAACGGTGATACGGTAAGAGTAATCCTCCATCCCAAAAAAAGAGATAGCGAGCAGACTGGTGAAGTATCGGCTATATTGCGTCGTTCAAAGAAAGGGTTTTCAGGAATACTTGAGCGTGAACATGAGACGTACTTCCTCATACCAAGTGATTTGAAAATGTATGCAGATATTATCATCCCAGAGAATAAATTGAATGGTGCTAAAATTGGTCAAAAAGTATTCGTGACTATAGTAGAGTGGAAAGATGCAAAGAAAGCTCCTATTGGTGAAGTTATAAAAATACTGGGAATGCCTATGGAGCACAATGCCGAAATGGAAGCCATAGCCTTGGAAAAAGGTTTTGACGCGTTATTTCCACCAGATGTTGTAAAAGAATCAGAGTCAATTTCAAAGAATGGTATCAAAGAAGAGGATATAAAAGGACGACGTGATATACGCACGACCACAACGTTTACTATAGATCCAGAAGACGCTAAAGATTTTGACGACGCAATATCATTCAAGAAAATGTCTGATGGTCTATATGAAGTTGGTATCCATATTGCCGATGTATCATACTATGTAAGGCAAAATACTAGTTTGGATGAAGAAGCCCGCAGGCGTGGAACTTCGGTGTATCTTGTAGATCGGACTATACCTATGTTGCCAGAGGAATTATCAAATGACCTCTGTAGCTTGAATCCAAATGTAGACAGACTTACATTCTCTGCCATATTTGAAATGGATATACATGGCCATGTACGTAAAGAATGGTTTGGGAGAACTATTATCCATTCAGATAAACGTTTTACTTACGAGAATGCCCAGAAAGTCTTAGATGACGGACATGGGGTAATGTGGAGTGAACTAAACACTCTAAATAATATTGCGAAGAAATTGGCTAAAAAAAGATTCGACGAGGGAGCTATTATTCTCGATCAAGAAGAAGTTAAATTCAAATTAGACAAAGATGGTGTCCCTCTTTCTGTATATACCAAGGAGCGTGGTGATACGAACAAATTAATAGAAGAACTTATGCTTCTAGCAAATAGACGCGTGGCAGAACATATGTCTAACAAGAAAAGTGGCACGCAAGGTGTATTTTTATACCGTATCCATGGCCTGCCAAATAAGGAAAAGATGCAAGACTTGGTAACTTTCTTAAAAAGGCTTGGATACAATATGAAACTGAAAGACGGTATTATCCCATCTGAGGAAATAAATACTCTCATTGGTAAACTCGAACACAACCCCCTTCGAGATACAGTTCATAGCGCTATTATACGAACTATGGCCAAGGCTATCTACTCGACAAAAAATATTGGCCACTACGGCCTCGGATTTAAATTCTACACCCACTTTACATCTCCTATTCGTAGATACCCTGACATAATAGTGCATAGACTTCTATCCTCTTATCTCTCAAATAAAGCTATACCAAAGGAAAGATGGCTTGAATACGAGGAGATGAGTACAGAGGCTTCAAATCGCGAGAAAGAAGCTGCTGAAGCTGAGCGCGAATCTATAAAGTACAAACAGGTTGAATATATGTCTTACCGTATTGGGGAAACCTATAGCGGTATCATCACTGGAGTTACAGAGTGGGGTCTTTATATCGAAGAAGAAACTACAAAATGTGAGGGTATGGCTCGTATGAGGGATTTGAAGGATGATTATTATGAATTTGATAAAAAGTATATGAGTATAAAAGGTAAAAAGACTCATAAGAAATATACTTTGGGAGATAAACTAAAATTTAAAGTCAGAGCAGTTGATAGGAATAAGAAAACTATCGATTATGAGATAATATAGTTTATGCGTCGTAAATTTATACTTATAACATGTGTGATCCTAACCTCAATTGTGGGATTCTGGGGAGGTTTTACTATTACAAAATTTATAGCTTCACCCAAAAAAGACATACCTCAAGTTCTCGATTCTATAAAGGAAAAGCCTAAAATAATAGAGGAGGTATCCCCTGTTGTTACCGTACTACCTGAGCAAAAGACGAAAGACAAACCTAAGGTAAGTAAGTGCCTACAACCAAAGAAAGAGTACGCCGATGAATCATATCTTGATGTCGGACAAGATGTTAGCCTAGAAGATAAATCTTATATCCCTTCTGACTTGATATTGCTCGATAGCAGTATTACTGTATCCCCTGTTTGTTTAAAGAGAGAAGCTGGAGAAGCTGTAGTAAATATGATAAAAGAGGCAATGGCTGACAGAATTAGAATAAAAGTATCATCTGGATTCCGTGACTACTCAACTCAAGAAATCATTTTAAATAGAAACATCAAAGATGGCAACAAAAATGCGAGTGTCGCAGTCGCAAAGCCGGGCTACTCGGAACATCAGCTCGGTACAACTGTCGACCTAACAGGTTCTTCTGTAAACTACGCAACTGCTTCTGGTAAATTTGATGGGAGTCCCGAAGCAAAGTGGCTAGAAGAACACTCATACGAGTATGGTTTTATAATGAGCTATCCAAAAGGCAAAGAAGATATAACAGGCTATATGTACGAACCGTGGCATTATCGTTATGTAGGCATAAACTATGCCAAAGAGATAATAGAAAGTGGGCAGACTATAAACCAATTTTTGAAAGCGAAGAAAATTTAAATAAAAAAACACCCTACAACAAGGGAATTTTTATTTGACAAAATTTGGTTAAAATTGTAATCTAAAAGAAAAAACCAACAACTTATGGGAAAGCAAATGCGTAAGGGTGACTGCTTTTTTATGGATAGTACAACCCCAACCGAAGAAATTAGAGATCTGATTCGGTACCTACTTTTGGAGTGTCGGGACGGTTGTGATTGGAAATTAGCAAAATTTCTTTTACAAAAAGAAGATTTTCTAATCGAGGACTTCTTCCTCCTATTCCGCTATTTTGACGGAATTAACTTTGGAGATGAACTTAATAAAGACATCCTATCCTGGGCAAAGACGACCTGGGGAAAATTAAAATTGAGAGGTTTATCAAGCGAAGAGCTGATCATGTTCACCCGGTTTTATTTTATAGATATTGCATCCGATGCTTGGGACTTGCTCAAAAAAAGAGATTTGGACAAAAAAAGTTTGTTATCTATAATTATTTACTGCAAACATAGCCAGGCCGAACATGCCTTTAAAGAAATTGGTAACTCCATAGACGAGACTAATTTAACCAGCGAAGAGATATCTTACCTATTTCATCGAATTGTATCGGACACAACTCCCGAAGGATTAAGAATTTTATATTTTCACTTATTCAAAAAACAAGACAGAGTGATAAAAAAATTCGGGAATACCACCCTCAGATGTGTTTGCTTGAAGTCATATAATAGCCAGCCTAATATATATTTCATCATTTCAACATCAAACGGTGGAATGATAACCTGCCCAGGGATAAGATATCCCACATGGAGCCATATTAATCCCGATGGGTTATCTGCAGATAGGATACTGCAAAGCCCTATAGTTGCAAGTTAACCTCAAAGAATTTATATAGAGATAGTCCACGCGTTATGTGGACTATTTTTTATTTCGCATATGCGCTGGCGTCTTCGAGGTGAATTGAGAGAAGTTTTGATACTCCGGATGCATCCATGGTTACTCCATAGAGGACATTGGCGCGAGACATTGTCTCGCGGTTATGTGTTACTACTATGAGTTGTGAATACTTGGATAGATTCTCAAGCATATCTCCGTACTTGCGCGAGTTTGCTTCATCGAGGGCTGCATCCGTCTCATCTAGGACTAGGAACGGTGGTGGGTTGACTTGAGATATAGCAAAGAGAAGTGCGATAGATGCGAGCGAGCGCTCACCGCCGGATAGCATATGTAAATCCTTGACCTTCTTGTGGGGCAAAGTAACATTGATTTCAATCCCGCGCTCAAATCCTGGCTCCTCATCTTCAAGTTCTTCTTCATTAATTTCAATATCTTCATCGTCATTCTTTGCTCTTCCTCTTTTCTCGGCCATGACAACAGATAAGAAAGCTGACCCACCACCGAACATAAGCGAAAAAAATTCTTGAAATTGTTTATTTATCTTATGAACTCCTTCCTTGAATTCTGTATCTAGTGTTTCTTTTAATTCTTGAATAAGCAGACGCAAAGATTCGACGCTCTTGGTCAAATCTGTGACTTCCCTACCTAGAAACAAATCACGCTCCTCTGTGTCTTTATATTCTTTGAGCACATCAGACCCACTGCCCGAGCCTGCATCCTCGAGTTTAATCTTTATGCGTTCAATTTTGCGGCGAGTGTCTTCTTGAGCTTGTCTACTGATACTATTATCAGTCTCTATGCCAGAGTAATCTGTGACTTCTCTACCTATTAGAGCTCCAGCTTCAGCTAGCTCCATCTCAAATGCATTCTTGATAAGCAAGAGCTTTTCTTCTTCAAAATGAAGTGAGTGCTGATTTGAAGTAACTTCATTCTTGTCGCGAAGAGCCTCGTACAACACTTTCTCGCTCGAGCGTAGATGTATTTGCATCTCTTGCTCACGGATACGAAGTGTAGATATTTCGGAGAGTATTGACTCCTCATTTTCAGATATTTTTTCTAAGTCAGCGACAATTTTATCTCTGACGCTTTTCATCTCTTCATATTCTTTGTTTGCCGAGTTTTCTGTTGAATCTACTTTTGAACTTTTCTTTGTATCTAGTGTACTTATCTGCTCCCTCATCTGGTGGAGAACTCGAGTAACTTCTGCCAAATCTTCCAATCGAAGTGCTTCGTCAATCTTATCTTTAATCCCTGCGACTATACTTCGCCATTCCTTCTCAGGAATGACTTTCTCCCCTTCCTCACTACTGCGAGAGAGACTTTTTTCTATGGACTCTATAATACCTTCTATGCGACCAAGCTTGCGAACAAGCTCATCTTTCATAGAGCGAAGACCGACGATTTTAGCGTCATATTCTTTTATTTTTCTTCCATGCTCGCTTTCAACCTCGTCCTTTTTTGTATCTTTTTCTAGATTTGCGATTCGCGCATCAAGTACTTTCATACTAGAGTCTAGATTACGACGAAGTTCAGCCAACCTCTTCCCTTCAATATTTATATATGTCGACTCGGCAGAAAAGTATACTTTATAGAGCTCGCGTAGTTCTTTGCGCATCTCTTCTGCTTTCTCAATTATTTGCACCTGCTTCTTTAAAAATACGAGATGTGGAGCAAGCTCTCTACGAGAAGCTTGGGCTTCTTTCATATTTATAATTGTTTTATCGAGTTTGCGCTCGGATTCCCTGATACGATATTGATATATTTTGAGTCCGAGCGCGTCTTCAATCATAGATCTGCGATCTTTATTCGAAGCATTCAATACTCGATCAGCTTCACCTTGTGAGATTATATGGTGCCCAGAGCTACCAATATTAACCGATGAAAGTAAATCTATTACATCTTTGAGTCTTACCTCAGTATCATTGATACTATATTTATTTATACCGTCAGTGAACACTTCGCGTCCAATTTTTACCTCATCATAATCAAGTGACACTCCCAGACCACTATTTGTAAAGGAAAATATCTTCTTGCTATTATCAAAAGTTATATACACTTCGGCATGACTAGCTGACGGGACACCTTTAGACCCCTTAAATATCAAATCTACCCCACCTTTACCACGCAGTGACTTCATAGATTGTTCGCCTAGGACAAACCTGATAGCTTCGACAATATTCGACTTACCAGAACCATTAGGCCCCACGATAGACACGATGGGATTTGTAAATGACACTAGGCTCTTGCGACCAAATGATTTAAATCCATTGAGTTCAATAGACCGGAGAGTCATAATTAATCGAGCCAGTCTTTAACTGCTAATGCATTACTAGCGGAATCTTGCTCAGCTTCTTGTTTTGATTTACCCTTACCTTCGGCAATACAGTCATCGCCGAAAAATACACCGATAGTGAAATGCTTGTCGTGGTCGGGTCCGGATTCACTGATAACCTTGTAGGCTGGTGTTATGCCTAAATATTCTTGAGCCTTTTCTTGAACCAAACTCTTTGCGTCGCGCCACAATTTCTTGGCGACGATGGTATCTATTTTAATAAATAGAGTCTTGGCGATAAAGTCTCGAGCAACGTTGTATCCTTGGTCTATATATACTGCACCTACATAAGCTTCGTAGGTATTGGCAAGTATAAAACTTCGAGCACGACCCGCGTCTTTAGCTTCACCTTTTGATAAAAGTAAATAATCATTCATACCGAGCGCCTGTGCTACTTCACCGATAATTACAGCGTTGACCAAGGCTGATCTATAAGCTGTCAGCTCGCCTTCATCACGATCAGGATATTTATTGTAAAGATAGTCAGTCACGATAAGCTCGAGGACTGCGTCTCCTAAAAATTCCAGACGCTCATTGTGTGAAATCTTTAAACCAGTATTTTCATTAATATAGGAACGGTGAATAAAAGCCTGCTCTAGAAGCTTTTTATCTTTAAATATTATCTTTGTTTTCTCCTCAAATAATGATAGGTCAACCATAAATTATTATGACTTTGTTAGTATCTCTACAGCCTTTGTCAGAAGTGGGATCATATTCTCATACATCTTTAGATTTGCGACTTCTTCAAGCGGGAACCAACGCGCGTCATCGAGCCCACCAGTACCTTTTTCAAGTACTATATCTTTATACTCGGACTCTCCTAAGAAGAATATGACTTGTTTACGAATCTTGCCTTTCTCTGGATGTGAGGCGATATACTCATTGCGACCAAGTAATTCTTTGATTTTCATATCGAGACCCATTTCTTCTTTTATCTCACGAATTGCACCCTCTTCTTCATTTTCACCTTCTTCTATCCCTCCCTTAGAAAGAGTCCAGTACCCAAATACATCATGCACGAAAGCAAAATAAATATTACCATCATGCATGGCGTATACAACTGCACCGGCTTTTTTCTCTATTGGGAATTTTGCAGGATCAGTCTCAAAAAATACTGCTTTCTTCTTATTCTTACCCACGTCATCTTTGCCAGGCTCACCTATCTCTTTGTATACTCCACCGAGAACTCCATTTATAAACTTACTTGAATTCTCTCCACCAAAACTTTTGGCGAGCTCTATGGATTCATTTATCGCAACCTTTGGAGGAACTTGAGCGCGGTCACCAAATAACAACTCATAGAGTCCAATCCGAAGAATATTGCGATCAACTATTGATATCTTATCGATGGGCCAATCTGGAGCTGCTTTCTCTATAATCTCATCAATAATTGTCCTCTTCTTTACCACTCCAAGGAAAAGCTCGCTCATGAAAGATGAGTCATCAAGCCCTGGTCCAAATTCTACAATATTTCGAGCAAGCATTTGCTCGGGAGTCATATCTTTCTCAGCCCCAAAATCCCACTCAAAGAGTGTTTGAAGAACAATTGAACGTGAAAGGTGCCGATTTGCCATAAATATAAGGAGTAACTAGGTTCTAGTTGCTAGGGACTAGAGAATCTAGAACCCAAGAACTAACACCTAGAAACTAATTCTTCTTAGCTTTCGCTTTAGCCTGCTTCTTCTCTACCTTCTTTACTACATCTACGACTTTGCGTCCACGATAAAAACCGCAATTCTTGCAGACTATATGAGTCTCCTTAGCCTGCTTGCAGTTTGAACATGTAGCAAAAGTCTTCGCTTTTAGCGCGTGATGACTTCTCCTGTTCCCTGTGTGGGAACGTGTGTGTCGCATTCGTATAACCATATAGATAGTATAGCTATTTTTCGAAAATATGCAAATAAATAACCCAAACGTTGTTAAGACGTTCGGGTTATCAGTATTATATTATTATATTGGATTAGTAGAAGTCCAATATTCCTTTAGCTCACTAACTCTTGGGTGAAGATTCCCTTCAATGGCTTCACGCATAGCGCTTTGCAACAAATTTCCATGATGGGCTGATTTTGATGCGAAGAGCTTCTTATAAATCTCTCCAACTGGCTTCCAATGAGAAAGCCAAATATCACCGTCACCAGAACCCTGGTAGAAATCAGGAGCTTTGACTTTAACAGAAACGAACCCGCATTTTTCGTGGCCATTACTTAACCGGTAAACTGACATCGGTATAAGCTTACCAACTTCGGAGGCATTCGTCTCCAGGATAAATTTCCTGGTCATTGTTTCCTCCCGGGATTTGTAAGAAATTTTTTCAATCAAATCTTCATCGACTTTGATCGACTCCATGGTTGCGATAACCTCATCAAGCTTATGTCCGAAGAATTTATTCTTTTCGTGTCTTTCTTTATAATTATTGATCGACTCTTTAAAAGAAGACTCAATCCCCCTTACCTGATCAATAATCGTATGAAAAACACTTTCTTCGTATTTTGTATTTTCTTCTTTAACCTTATTAATCGCATTCAGGATATCTTCAAATGTTACTGTACCACCGGGTAATCTTTTTTGATTTACTCCATAATCGTTGTACTCAACGAGTAAGACCTCAGGTGCTACATTATCAAGAAAACGAAACGCAGCTCCGAGACAAGCGTAATTCAGATTAAATAAATTAAATCTCATATAATCCCCCTCCTTTCGGGTAGATTTTTTAAAAATCATAGGCTAAATTAAGAGAGCAAATGCCCTCACCTATTTGCGTGTATATTATCACATATTTGCCATTTAGTCAAGTAAATTGCACCCTTACAAAACAAGGCTACTGTGGTATTATAAGGAGATGGAAAATAGTGAACATCTAGCTCATATCCGCCACACTCTGGCTCACCTACTCGCCCAAGCAGTCCTTGAGCATTATCCTAGCGCCCTCCTTACTCTTGGCCCTGCTGTAGATAACGGTTTCTATTATGATATTGATTTTGGCACAGATAAAGTAAGCGACGAAGATTTGGGAAAAATAAGTAAGACAATGGTAAAGAATCTGTCCAAGTGGACAGAGTTTACTCACAAGGAAGTAAGTAAGGGCGAGGCTCTGAAATCTTTTGCCGGTAATATATATAAAGCTGAACTTATAAATGAAATTGCAGAACGTGGTGAGAAGATTACCCTTTATACTTGTGGTGGATTTACGGATTTATGCCGTGGAGGACATACCGAGCATCCAAACAAAGATATATCTCCTGATTCATTTGTCCTTGATCGTATAGCCGGGGCGTATTGGCGTGGAAGCGAGGATAATAAAATGCTAACTCGTATATATGGATTGGCTTTTGAAACAAAGAAAGATTTGAATGCCTATAAAATACAACAAGAAGAAGCAAGGAAGCGTGACCACCGAAAGCTTGGGCGAGAACTAGATCTATTTACTTTCTCTGATTTAGTCGGAGTTGGCATGCCACTTTTCACCCCTCGCGGTAATATCGTAAGGGAGCAGATTATAGGATTCTCTCGAGAGCTCAACGATAGCCTCGGCTTTGGTGAAGTTCATACTCCAAATATAAATAAGGCTGAGCTTTTTAAAATCTCTGGTCATTATGATAAATACAAAGAAGATATGCTTTCTGTTCGTTCTCAATATGTCAGTGATGAAATGTTCTTAAAACCTATGAACTGCCCACAGCATACTCAAATATATGCATCAGCGCCACGCAGTTACAGAGACTTACCGATTCGCTATTCTGATTTTGCAGTCCTATATCGTGACGAACGTCCAGGAGAGATGTCGGGACTGACACGCTTGCGTTCATTCTCCCAAGATGACGGACACATATTCTGTCGTCCAGATCAGGTTGAAGAAGAGATAGGTAGTGTGCTTGGTGCAATACAAAAAGCATTAGAAGTTTATAAAATTGACTCGTGGATGCGTTTATCCCTGCGCGACCCAAACAATAAAGAGAAATATCTCGGGGATGATGAAACTTGGGAAAAATCACAAGCAATCATGAAATCTCTCCTGAAAGAAAAAAATATTGCCCACAAAGAGGCTATCGGTGAAGCAGCTTTCTATGGGCCGAAAATCGATATCATGGCAGTTGATGCTATAGGACGAGAATGGCAAATATCAACTATCCAGCTAGACTTTAATCAACCAGCCCGTTTTGAGCTTGTTTACACTGATTCTGATGGTAAGCAAAAGACTCCAGTTATGATCCATCGAGCGCTTATTGGCTCACCTGATCGATTTTTGGGTATACTTACAGAGCATTATGCCGGGGCCTTCCCTACTTGGCTATCTCCAGTGCAAGTATCAATAATCCCAGTGCGAGAAGAACACGAGGACGAAGCTGAGAAAATTTACGCAAAATTAAAAAGCGAATCTATCCGTGTCGAGAAAATTTCAGGCAATGAATCATTGGGCAAGAGAATACATAAAGCAAAAGATTTTAATGTTCCATATGTAATTATTTTCGGAGATAAAGAAAAAGAATCTGGCGTCCTTACTATCGAGAAACGTGACGGAAGCAAGATCGAAGTATCGCTCGACGACTTCATCGCTCACATAAAAGAAGAAACTAAAAACCGCTCATAATTTATTGAAATTAATCTGTACTTTTCCCCTGCTCGTAATTTCAGCATATGCTGAAATTACGAGCAGATGTTAGTATTGAAGATTTAAACTAAATAGACAATTTCTAAACCTAGCTGTTTGGCTTGATCATGTTCCCAATTTGCACCCTTTGAAGTCTCCCAACCTTTTATAAAATACAGGGTTGTAATTTTTCCTGATTTAAATATTGGTAAATAAAAATCTTCTAATATACTTTTAACTCCTTCAGTAACAGTTTTCTTTAACTCCTGCATAGGCCATTCAAATGGAATCTGGTCAAATATTATCTTCCCTTCTTCTTGGAGTATGCGCACTGTTTCGTCAAACTTTTTTAGATTCGCTTCTACTGATCCAAGACCTCCTGTTGCAATTGGTCCACATACTTGCCCTATGTCCTCTGGCATTCTATCAAGCACTTGATGTGCAATTTTATATAAATCCTTGAAATTTTTAGCTTTTTGTAAATCTTTATAATTTTCTTCTGTCCAATACTTTGCTGTGTGAGGGTTATCGATCATAGTTATATATCAAGTCTGGCCATTTTGGCGTGAGACTGGATGAAGGCTTTGCGAGGAGGAACTTCGGAGCCCATGAGCATATCAAATACTTTATTTGCATCTTCGGCATCATTTATAGTTACTTGTTTGAGTATTCGACGTACTGGATCCATAGTAGTCTCCCAAAGTTCTTCAGCGTTCATTTCTCCGAGACCTTTATAGCGTTGTACGTGGATTTTGTTTTTCTTCTTTGCTTTTTTATCTTCTTCAACCTCTGTCTCTTCCTCGCTCTCCTCAGAGCCACCTTCTTCATTTGCGGATTCTGTCAGGAGTTCTTCAATGGACGGAGCATCTTTACCGAGTAGTAAATCTCGCTCTTCATCAGAGTAAGCATAAAATACTTCTTTGCCTATTTTTATTTTAAACAGTGGCGGCTGGGCAATATATACATAGCCAGCATCAAGTACTGCACGGAAATATCTGTACATGAGAGTGAGGATGAGAGTACGAATATGTGCGCCATCCACATCGGCATCCGTTGCGATAATCATTTTATGATAACGCATCTTCTCAATATCAAATGTATCTCCTATCGATGTACCCATAGCTATGACTAGATTCTTGATCTGTTCTGACCCGAGCATACGGTCAAGACGCGCGCGTTCGACGTTTAGAATTTTTCCACGAAGTGGCAAGATGGCTTGGGTTTTCCTGTCGCGACCCATTTTAGCCGTACCACCAGCAGAATCTCCCTCTACTATAAATAGCTCGGCTTCCTCGGCTGATTTTGTCTGACAGTCAGCAAGCTTGCCAGGCAGAGTCATACCCTCAAGAGCACCTTTACGGAGGATGGAGTCCTTGGCTGCTTTGGCAGCTTTTCGAGACCTGAGAGCTAGGATAGATTTATTTATGATTAATTTGGCTTCATCTGGATTCTCTTCGAGAAAACTTGTAAAAGCATCTCCAAATACGGTCGCCACAGCGCCCTGAGCCTCAGTAGAGCCGAGTTTGCCCTTGGTTTGACCTTCAAATTGAATTTCACGAAGCTTCACCGATATGACGGCCATAAGCCCTTCGAGGACATCATCTCCAGTGAACGCCCCATCAGCCTCCTTTAACATATTATTCTTCTTACTATAGGTATTTAGTACGCGAGTAAGTGCAGTTTTAAAGCCAGTGATATGAGTACCACCTTCGGGGTTATATATATTATTAGCAAAAGGAACTATGTGAGCATTTACATCATCTACATATTGAAGTGCAACTTCTACCCCGACACTATCCAGCTCGCGTTCAATATAAAATACGCTAGGGTGAATAGCTTTCTCGGATTTATTATAAAATTTCACTAGAGATATTAGTCCGCCTTCAAAGTAAAAAGTAGTAGAAGGAACTTCAATGGCAAGCTCCGAGAACCAGAAGACCTCTTCCTTTTTTGCAATATCTTTTGCAGATAGTCCTCGAGCATCGATAATATTTATGAGCAAACCTTTTACTAAGTAAGCTTGCTGACGCAAATGATTGATAACAGTGTCCCATTCAAACTTGACCTGTTTAAAAATTTCTTCATCCGGCGTAAAAGTTATGATTGTGCCGTGTTCTTTTGAGGTACCAATTTTTTTAACAATGGCTTTACGTTTACCTTGTGAATATTCTTGAATGTGTTTACCCCCATCACGATGAACTATTGCTTGGGTAAATATAGACAAGGCATTGACTACAGATGCACCGACGCCGTGAAGCCCTCCTGATACTTTATAACCACTATCATCTCCACCAAATTTTCCCCCAGCGTGCAGTGTCGTCATGACAGTCTCAAGTGCAGAAACTTTTGTTTTCGGATGGATATCGACGGGAATACCACGCCCATTGTCTGCTACTCTAACTGAGTTATCTGGTAGTAATGTGACCTCGATATGATTACAAAATCCACCCATCGCTTCGTCGCGAGAGTTATCAAATATTTCCCAAATCAAATGATGGAGTCCTTCTACCCCGGTCGAGCCGATGTACATACCAGGGCGTCGTCGCACTGGCTCTAATCCCTCAAGAACAGAAATCTGACTAGCACCGTATTTGCCCGTAGAATTTGCTTTTTTTTCTTCCTTTTTGGCCATAAAATAATTTAAAATACCCCATCAAAACCACCTCGGGATACCCCAATATTATACCAAAAGTTAACAACTAAAACAAGCCCAAAATCCTTATTTTATAAGGATTTTGGGCTTGTTTTTAAGGATTATTTTAGGTCAATATTCTTTATCCTATTTTGGATGTTTTCTTCTAAGGTTTTTATATTGTGGAGCTCTTCTACTAGACCCTGACTTGCATCTTCGAGTTCAGCAATTTCTTCTTTTAATTCGCTAATACCACCCCTCCTGCCTAAATGTGGGAATGGATATCTCCTTCTTTGAAGAATTGCAATGACAATTGCTGCAACTCCCAAAGTAAAAAGAATGTAGATAGTACCAGGGCCCAAGAAATCTTGAACCTTTGCAAGAGTAGAAGGGTCGCCGTTATTTTCCATACCGGGGACTGTAATCCATTTATCATTAAGTATCTGTCGATCGTTTGTGCTTATTTGCTGTAAACCTTTGTCTAAGATTGATTGGAGAATTTCCTTGTCTTTTGGAATACCAAAGGAAAGCTTGTATTCATATCCAATATTTCCTGAAACCTTCACCGCATTTAGAACTTGCTTAGAAAGATAAAATGATAAGGACGCTATATCCATAACAGCAGCATCGACTTCTCCTAAGACCACTTGCTGGAGGGATATCTCATCATCAGTCATAGATTCAATGATTATTCTAGGGTTATTCTTTCGGACAAATTCTTCTAACGCCGACTTGTCGATAATTGCAACTTTTTTCCCTACTAAATCATTAATATTGCGCATATTGCCATTATCATAATCTTTGCGTACAACTATAACAGCTGGTACTGCGACGAAATTATCTGTAAAGTACAGATACTCCTCCCTGTCTTTTGTGTCTGTAATAGATGCAATGACATCCCCTTTCCCTTGCTTTACGTCGTCAAGTATTTGAGATAGAGGTCTACTTTGTAAGTACTCGACTTTCGCACCGACTTTTTGAGCAATTAATTCTATATAATCTACAGAGAGTCCTTGGGGAGTGCCGGCAGTATTTTCATATGAAAAAGGGGGGGAATTTTTACGCGGGTAAACAACGATCGTGTTGTTACGAGATTTGAGCCATAAATTTTCCTCTGGTGTAAGAAGCGTAGATTCAGCATTTACTATATTACTAGTAAATAGTACCGCCAATGCAAATATATACACGAAGAAGGTATGGGAGATTTTTCTCATCTGTGACATTTTAGCATAAAATAAACTTTTTTCATTAATCACCCTAGTATTATACTATGGCTGGGGATCAAGAGCTATATATTATCATGCTTTGCAGGTATGTCTTGTACTTCATCTTGCCGTTTTAGTTGATGCTGGGAAATCTCAATTTTCTCCTCCTCAAGACCAATCTTCTTCTTTATTATACGCATACGAAGCCACGAATACCATGGTATAAAGTAGATAATAACTATGAGCCCTACCACTGGGATTAGGAGTCCTAGTATATTAATAAATACCACAATGTAGTGAATTATCTTACTATCACTAACTAATAATTGCACCCCGAGGCCTGGTTTTTCTACATTTTTGTTTGGGTCCACTAGGAACGGTGTAGCATTATATGCTCCCGTTAATAAATTAGACGAGCTCGCATACTGAAAAGCACCAGATGCGTCATTTTTAACAAGCACATCAGTCAATCTTTTCTTTTTGGTTTGTAGATATTCGATAAACCTCTCTCCTATGGATTTTTGAGAGGTATCTTTAAATGAGATTTTAGTGAGAGCATTGGGCTCGCCCTTGCCTTTTACAAATATCGACTGTTTTGATAAAATTGCCCGTGAATAATCAGTAATAACAGGTAATGCTATTATTTTTTGAGAATCATACACAGGAGTGGTCACTACCGCGATAGATTTACTTTCTAGTATATTAAGAGAAATTGATTTTAAGGAATCAAGTATGTTTGTACCTAATCCATCATTAGCTAGAACTGCCCCCTCAGAAAGTCCTATGAATGACTCGCCAGATCGTTTGGTTTCAAATGTAATATCAAATATATTACCTGACTGACCTAAATATCCAGGATTTAGTATTATTCCTTCAAAGCTTACTCTATTCCTTCCTAGGGATGGTTCTCTTGTCCAAAGGTTGACTATACTGTGAGACTTTGAAACAGCAATGACCCTGAGTCTGTCTTCCGGAAAAGAGACAGAGCCTGAGACCGCGTTTATAGATTGCTCTGTTGACTGAGCCTTTATACTGATAGTAATCCTATCGCCTACTTCTATGTTTTGTGCTGGTTTAGATATGAAAAGTGATGCTGATCTTTCAAAGGCATCTGCCTTGATAAATATAGAGGAGAAGATAATAGAATATACTATGAGTTTTATTTTATAATTCATCTCTTCTTTTTATACCACGAAAAACGTGTATAAGCAAATACTAGTATCAGTATAGCTATAGATACTAGAGAAATTGTGCTTAATATCCCTGGAATGATAATATTTGATTCCCGTATATTTCCACTATAATCTACAGCTCTGATTGTTACTTGTTTAGAAAAGAAACCCCTATACATGGGCAACGGACTCGAGACTGTGGCCCACTCACCCCTATCATTCATCTCATACTTTTTAACTCCTGAGACAGAATCAATAGCGCTAAAGATAAGCATCGAGGGTGTGCGTGAAAAATAACTAGATTTTACTAGGCTCAGATCAAATGGTTCTGGAGGCTCGGCATCGTCTGTATTACTATTCTCTACTGTTGCTTCGAAACCTACTCCTTTGTCTTTCGTTATATTAATCGAGTTATTTAATTTGTTATGAGAAAGCTCTGTGCCATAACCATCATTTAAAAGCACAGTTGAATGATCTATAGACAGCACCCCGCCGCCTAACTCCTTAGCAACAAACAATAACCTTACGAGGGTCAGTGGACCTAAGGTCGTTTTATTTGGAGTATATAATCCCTCGACTCCGCCAGGAATAATACCACTCATCTGGATAACTCCAGATTTATCCTCGGGGTGTTTCAACCATAGTTTTATAATGCCACCACTCTCTTGATAGCCCTTAAATACTAATAAATCTTTTGGGTAAGAAACTCCAATATCGATAGAATTGATAGACACCCCTCCAGTCTCTAGCACTATATCTATACTAAACTTTTGCCCTACGTTTATATTCGAAGGAACATCAAAAGATATGTCAGCTGCTTTAGCTGTGATAAATGAACCTAAGAACACAAGAATTATTATAAGTTTTTTCATATGATTCTATTTTATCCAGTCCAATAGAAAGCAAGTATCGAGAAGTCGACAAGATTGATAATATTGTCATTGTTAGTATCTACACATCGAGGTGGATTATCTTTACCGTACCAGAAGGCCAGAACCGAGAAATCAACAATGTTTATAATTTGATCAGCATTGCAATCTCCCGGAATATTATTCACAGATTCTGTGCTTGGGATATTTATATTACTTATAGTAAATTTAACCACCTTACTATTTCTCTTATCATTTTTATAATTTATCCTCACATTATAGTCTCCTCTCTGGAAACCAGCGAGTGAGTATATAAATTTATATGTCCCATTAGATTCAGTAGTACCCAAGAAAGTTTCACTTTGTTGGCCATAAATTAATACCTCTACCTCTTTATCTGGAAGTGCGTACCCCGAGATTGTGATAGAATCGGAAAATTTTACTTCGACTCGATCAGTAGAAATTGTAGGGGGAAAGCGTACTCCACTTACTGAAGTATAGTAGCCGTTTGTGACAACTATAGGGTAATTGAGTAGTAGCGACCTACGAGACTCCTCATCTATTGCATAGAGTGTATATATTGAATTTGTACTATATTGCTCGTAGAGATCAGCTGTAAACACCCCACCTACGTCAGCTATCGTAGTAGTGACGGGTAGACCATTTCTCCATATGTGAACTATGGCGCCTGGATATGCGAAGCCAGAGAAACTCACAGTCGTACGAAATGAATAATCTCCCCCACCTCCGCCTATAGCAGTAGAGCCGACAACAGCTGAGACTGACACATTCTCTGGGGGAAGTACAATATCAAAAGCGAGAATGGAAAGTGGAGTAGCTAGAGCTATCCAAAATATAAAAAATGATTGAATTATGAATTTGGTATTACACATGTGAAGGCGTATCGTTTGGCATACTCATACCAGCACGTGCCTTCTTTATAATGTGTCTGTTGTAACGTTTAATGAGCTTTCTTCCACCCCAGAACACAATAATAAATATTATAGCGAGGAATATAAGTAACTGCCATGGGAAAACAAAAAAGAACACATTCTTAGTAGCACGTAGAGCTTCAGTACCATAGAGAAGATCCATCTTGGCCATATAAGGACCAAAAGCATAATTGTGCCATTGGTATAGTGCAGTATCGAAAAATTGAGCAAATCTACCACTCGGAGCTACGTAATCTTTCGGGTTAGGATTCTTTATCCAGTTTACTTCAAATCGTCGAGTACTACTTGGTAGTATGTTACCACTCGTAGGATTAGCATCTATTTTATCTTCAGGAATATAAAAGAGATCATGCATAACAATCTTACCTACAGGTTTTATGCGGTCACCTCCATCATTTTTAAAACGATATGTAAACGAGACAGGTAAAGTATTATACCAAAATTTATTATCGATTGTATTGAAGTCTACAAGTCCACCTGCTTCTTTTACATCACCACTCACAGAAAGAAGCACTAATATTCCGGTTTTTGCACCGATAGAAACCCCAGAATTTGCATCACTCGGACTATTACCAAAAAAGATTGCACCGAAATGTCCTCCTGGTTCAGCATTTTTAGGAATATTTATAGAGAGATTTACTATTTTTGATTCTTTTGGTTTAAGTGTTAGTACAGAAGGAGCATTCATCCAAGTCCCAATATCATTCTTGGGTACCACAAACGAAGGATTACCTGTGTCTCCTGATGCTTCAAAGTTTGCGAAAGAAGAATAGTACGTCTCTGTACCATCATTTTCGTTTATTAATGTAACTTCTTTAGTAAGAGACTCGCCTGGATTACCGCTTATCTCTATTCTCGCAGGAGACAGACTAAGAGCAGAAGCTAGGTTTGCACTAAATAATACCCCTATAATTATTATTATAAAGAGCGCAAGTGTACTCCTGTTTTTGGAAAAAATATGCATCTAGTGAAAGAAAGGGGTTACTTAGAATGTTCCGGTCGCTATGAATGTTAGAGTATCTGTATAGTCATTGTGAGCAACAGTAGCAGTAGATATCGCAGCATTAACTACTACTTCTGCGTGACCTCCAGTAAATGGAGCGCCTCCAGAGTTTAATATATTTTCTCCAGCCGTTGTCAATAATTGAACTCCATTTGTTTCAGAGTTGGTAGCGCATGTGTCAGTGTTGTAAGGTGATGCACGAGAGAATGCTGTAAGTCCAGCCGTTGCTACACATAGGCCGTAGTTCTCTGTACCATCGGCTATCGTACCATCAGCACTACCAATATTGTCACCACCAGCCGATGTGGACACAAGGCCACTTCCTCCATTAGCATTCTGTACAGTGACTACCATACCTCCGGCACCACTTGTATCCCCTTCAAGTACTATCAGTTGCACAGCATCCGTTGTGCCAGAAACGCGAGTATCAACCGTTGTGATTGTACCAAGAGCAACATTATATGGAGCACTTGATTCTCCTGTTGTACCGCCAGTTTCTGTATCGATATCAAATGTGATAGATGACCCAACGATAGCAGTAACAGTCACTTGGTCATCATCAGCAATAGCATATGCTATCTGACTTGAGTGAGTTCCGACGAATGTTGTGAAGCAACCAGGTTGTTCATCACACATTTTAAAATCGATGTTTGTCGCAGCCACAGATGCTGGATTCAATAGCGTACCACCTGCACCTGTACCTAAAATTGTAAATGTAACTGCTGATGCTGCTGAAGTAGTAGTAAATGTTCCCGCTGATGGCTTGACGGTAAATATATTGTTTGTCGTATCAAAAGCGACACAAACATTTTCAGCAGTAGCAGAAGTACAAGTAATAGTACCGGCACCTTGAGTTGTGCCCTCTATTGTACGCGAACCAGTGCTGTCAACAAAGGTAAAGTCAGCATTGGCCCAAGTACCAGATGAAACAAAGCTTGCAGGAAAATCAAATTGGAATCCGTCTTGATTAGTACTTGTATCAAAAGTAATAGCAGTTGGCATTGTAAAGGTTATAACGTGGTCTGCGTTAGTACTAATTTTAAGCCTAGTTGCTGTGTCTTTTGATGCTGTAAAACTCGCGGCTATAGCCAAATTAGGCCCAAAAGAAGTAACAAGTATCAGGGCAATCATGGTTATAGCGCTTGTAAATTTCGACAACGTATTTTTTGTAAACATTAGTATTTTCATGAATAAAAAATTAATATTAATAATAAAATTTATAATAATCCACTCGTATTTTAGCATATTTTACCAATAAAAGATACTCTTTTATTGTAGTTGTGGATAACTTTCTCCTTGTTTTAAAACGTTCCAGTCGCTATGAATGTTAGAGTGTCTGTATAGTCATTGTGGGATGGGGTTACATTACTTACTTCAGCATTTACGACTACTTCGGCATGTCCACCAGAGAGTGGAGCGCCAGCAGAATTGAGGATGTTTGTAGGTGATATAGAGAGAGCTCTCACCCCATTCGTGCCAGAGGAAAGTGCACATGAATCTGACACATATCCGGTTGCTCTTGTGAATCCTGTGAGGCCTGCTGTTGCCACGCATAGGCCATAATTCTCGCTACCGGCAGCCATTGTAGCTTGTGCACTATTAATATTATCTCCTGGTACTGAAGTAGAAACGAGGCCACTTCCTCCATTAGTATTTTGAACTGTTATTACAATACCCCCGAGAGCATTTGTATCAGCTTCGACGACAATCATCCGAACGGTATCCCCCGAGCCACCGTTTGAATGAACAACCGCAGACGGAGTAATAGTTCCCAAGGCGACTGAGTAAGGAGCACCGGACTCCCCACTCCCAAAGTCAGATGCGGTATCCAAATCGAAACTTATTGTCTGTGGAGTAACAGTCGCGCAAATTTTTCTGGTATACGCAGATCCATCTCCAACATGGGCGTTATCAGATGCAGATATCGATGCAATAGTCGTATCGTACCCTGTGCAATTTGAATTCTGATAACCGACAGTTATAGTATCATTGCCAATTAAATCAGATAGACAAACATCTGTACCATAAGTATTAATACTAGTCTCTTGAATTGTGCCATTTGTTACTCCAGATATTCTGGCGAAAATTTGTTTATTAAAAGCTCCACACGAGTTTCCAATTGAAGAAGAGCTTGAGCAACAGACTACATTGTTATCATAATTTGTATTCGACTGGCTCGGAAGTTCTGAGTGGGCATTTGTCGAGCCTGACATACGCAGAAGTGTAACACTGCCCCCAGTGCAGGCAGCTTGTGTTGTAACAGAGCAAGAAATTGCAGCAAAAATATAATGTGCAGGATAAAAAAGCAACGATAATATTATACCTAGATTGATATAATTAGAATTTTTTGTCTTTGAGCGGGCCTGTTGTTGCCTCGGGTATTTTAGTATTTGTTTGATCATCTTTACTATTATTTAGTGGAGCAGTCTCAATAATCTTGTTGATGCTTGGGCGATACAACACCGCCTTTCTAGCATTACTAAATATCAAGACTTTGTCGCCTTTTTGAGACTGGGTGAAAAAAGATTGGTCCTTTAGAGCGTTTGGGTCAGAAACAGTGGCAACAGTGGGCTCCTCCCCAGTAGGTATAAGATATATTTTTGCAACCTTTGATAATAAGTCTTCTGCCTCTTTTTTGGCTTCAGCGTTAGGATTTTTGATCAACTTAGTATATTTGTAGTAAAAATAACCTCCAAACGAAAGCGAAGTAGCAATAATCACTATAATAATAATAGCGGAGGGACGGAAAAATTTCCTTTTACTTATTGATTTTTCATCTTCGTAATATTCCACTTGTGTAATTATAGAACAAATGTATTAATTCAGCAATTAGGCAGATATTGGTTCTGGGATTGGAGTTTCAGCCGGAGGCTGTTCAGTCTCTGGCTGAGGAGTAGGGTCAGCACAAGTGTTCGTTGTTGTATCTAGTATCTGTGGCTCTACA
>JBBTUE010000003.1:38489-73354 GCA_038063915.1 Patescibacteria group bacterium
TATCTAGTATCTGTGGCTCTACACATGTTGGCGGAGTTTCTGGTGTAGGAGTAGGGTCAGCACAAGTGTTCGTTGTTGTATCTAGTATCTGTGGCTCTACACATGTTGGCGGAGTTTCTGGTGTAGGAGTAGGTTCGGGAGTTTCCTCTGGAGTTGGGGTTGGGTCTATGGTTAATCCTTTAAAAATACTTTCAAAGATTGATGGGTCCTTGACCGAGAATGCATTCCATGAGAAGCGGATATCGCGGGTTGCATTTTTATTTAATAGTATTGTAAACCCTGTCTGGTCTTTACCAACTATTATAAAACGAATATCATCTGTAAATAATGCACTAGCAGCTACGTCATCCACATTATCATCAGTCTCAAATGTAATTGAAGTGTTCACAACTGGTGTTGCTATATAAGGTTGTGTAAATAAAATTTTTGCTCTTCTGTCCCCTTGCTTTATGAGTGCGTAACCAGCGGAATCTTTATTGTAAAGTGGTGGCAGAGCAAATTCAGTCTGACCGGCAAATGACACTCCACTTGAGAATGTAGTAATGTTTGAGAAGAATGAAAGCCCATCGAACTTCGCTTGACCTAGGAAGGAGCTATCGCCTGAGACTGATAGTGCATTCATAGCAAAGCCAGTGACTGTGCCGTTTGCGTCTTTGGTAAGGAAGGATTCAATAATTTTTACTCTATTGTCAATATCAGTCCCGCTTGTTGTGAGCCCATCAATAGCTGTATTGACTGCTGTCAAATCTTCTTTAGATTTTACAATATCTGCTTGGGCAAGTGCCAACGCATCTGAGAGTGAAGTCAATACTTGAGCAGTGAGAGTAAATGCTTGCTGACCTTCGGCAAGATTATTTATCTGGTCAGTGATTGCTTGAATGCCTACCATATCCCCTATTTTAATTTCTTTTGCACTGACTGTACCAGCAAATGTAGCATTGCCCAAACTATCAAAAGTAATAACTGGAGCCGAGGCAGTAGTTGTAGTCGTGGTTGTACCATCTGGGTTTGCAATTGTATTCGCCGTCTGACCTCCGATTGTAAACTTACCATCAGTACCCAAAATCATACCGATAACATTGCCATCAACAGCACTAATTGTATTTGTTTTCACATTGTCCGCAATAAGGGTTGGCGTCAGTATTTCAAGTCCGGCCGCGATGCGATCTGTGAAAATACTTTCAGGCATAATCGCCCTTGTAAGCAGGTCTGCTTTTGAAGCGCGTAGGAAAGCCATAATAGAAGATTGGGTTCCGATAGTTGTAGTGACTCCACCGATAGTTGTTTCTCCTCCCTGTAGTGACCCAAACTCTGTAGCCAAAATTTCCACATTTTTACCTAGGGACTCTCCAAGCCCAGCAAAGAGCATTGCGTATCCACACTTCGGCCCTGTACCACTTACGGTTGGTGCAGGAGTTTCTTCTACCACAACCTCCGGTGTAGCTCCTTCTTCATCAGGCGCTCCTGTAACTCCTGGCCCATCTCCGACAGCAGTTGCTAAATCTGGAAGCGCTGCATCACAACTTGTCATCTCCTCTGGTTCATTAAGTACCCGCCCAATTATTGCCCCAGCTGCAGTTGCTCGCATTGCATACCCTGGACGAGAAGATGATGTGAGCAAATCACCTACCCGAATTGGTCCATTTTCGTTAGTGATTTTGACAGGAATACGACCAGTAAGAGCAATAGGATATGCATTTTCAGATTTTGGTCCGAGAATTAGTCCCGGTTGAGTAGATACAACTCCAAGCAAATTCTTCTGATATCTACTACTACTCTTACCAATACCTGCAGGTTGATCTGGTTGAATAGCGACCACATCTCCGGCTTCAAGTGGAGTGTTTGAATAGTAATATTCCGCTAAGTCTGCTCCACCAGTAAATCCAATTTCAAGCCCAAGGCTACCAGTCAAAAGGATACCGTCTTGAATTATCTCTCCTCTAATATTGAAAAGCTGGTTTGCTAGATAATCCAATCCTTGACCCAATCGAACATCTTCTGTTCTAGAATAGAAGTGCGCCATTGATCCTATATAAAGCGACCTACCAGCCAGATCTATAGATTTGATATCATCATAGTCTGTACCTGTCCATTCCACATTAGCATCATCAAGCTTCAGAGCATCTGCATGAAATACTTCCGCCACCACATTTGGCCCAGCTTGATGGTTATAACATGTAACACCACCCGTATCGGACGTACTATTAGTGCCGGCACACATCATACGGGCCTCGCCAAGTGGAGACTCGGCTGTAATACCAACTGCATTCACAATATCTGATGCACCATACAAAGACTCCGGATCAATTTCAAAGTCTGAAGTGGTATCTGGTGTTGTGGTAAACGCAGGAGAAACTGTGAGAGTTGTAGTGGTATTACTAATAACACGCCGACTTTGCGCGACACCCGTGCCTCCTGTTATTTCCACTATAAGTCCAGAAAATTCATTTGGTATCCATGTTTCACCAGAATCTCCTAAGGTGGTAGAAGACGCAGTTGTAGCGTCAGTTACATTTATAGTTCTTTTCCCTACCAATGGTCGAGAGTCATTATATAAACGACGAGCCGGAGCAGAAAGTAAATTTGAAACCGTTGTCGCTCCGCTACTAAAAGTGAAATCATCTATAGAACCATCCCAGAAGTTCGTACCAGTACCGCAGTTTGCAGCAGCAGAACAACTGGCTCCAATACTTGTCACCTGAGACGCAGCGTCCACTGTAGCTGTCTGGCCTGTAGCTGTACTCAAGTTTAGTGGCACACCATCAATATACACATTCATATCATTTGCATTATCACGAGACATAAGAAGAAAGTGCCATTGATCATCATTATATGTAAGCGAAGAAGTTGCTGTAACATCATATGTCGTAAACTGGGTGAACGTAGTCGTAGCGTCAATAGCTCCGACGACTGTTCCCGTAGTAGTCATATATGCGACAACACAACCCACAGTAACAGCTGGAGTAGTGTTGTAACATTTTTCAAAAAGTACATCTGGGGTGGCTGGAGCTGTAGTAGAATGCTTAAACCACATACTGATATTAAAAGCTGTTGTAGTACTATTAAAACTCGCATCGTTATCACAAGTTCCATCAGCATTTGCGTCAGAACAAAGATACCCGGCATTGCCAAGACCTACAGCTTTACCACGCACTCCAGGAACCCCCAACGTGAAAGTCCCTTTATAGCTCATATCAGTATTATTAAAACTTGCATCTTGGGCAAGTGTACCACTTGGATCATCGAGTGGTAGCGCTGCATCTATAGCATTTGGCATGAGCATCGTCTGGCGAGTAGTATTGTAGAATTTTGACCAACCATTTGTGTTTGTAGTAGCATCATGTATTTCAACAAGCCCTAGGTTGTGCCCTGCATAAATAAGATCCATGTTGTTTTCAGCAAGTGAACCTCTCTCCACTACCTCAAGTGCATCCGGTGCGTCTGTCTGGATAGCTACTGTTGCCGAAGCTATAGCTGGTCCTACAGCTGCAGTCCAACGTGAAGTATAGGCGCCATTCACCTCACTATTCTTATCAGAATCAACAGCATCCCATTTTTCAACTTGGTCTGATGTTGAGTTTAGTGCATACATCTTGCCGCTTCGAGTCAGTGAGACAGCTTCGTAATTATCAGCCGTGACATCAGAGTATTGAAGTAATTTTTGAGCTGCTAAGTTTATGATGGTCACTCCTGAATCAGTCGCCAGAGCTACAAAGGACTGCCCTTGCCCAGGAGCTACATTTGTAGCCGCACCTATAGTGATAGCTGAAAGACTACTGTTGACACTCACAGCAGCAACATCATTTATATTCATCCATTCTGCAGAAGTACCCACTGGATCAAGTTGAAGTGTAGTCTTGGCATCGCTCGCATATACGACAGCTGCATTACGCCCACTAATACCGACGTCGGCGGCGGCGCGGTCAGTGGCATCATAATTCCACATACGATCATTCACAAAGTCGAATGCATAAAGTCCACCCGAGGCTGTACCTTTAGCACCCACATAAACAACACCATTTAATGCCGTCACACTAGAAGGATTATTGTTCGTATCAGCTCCGAGCGCAAATCCTGATGCATCTTGAGTGAACTTCATCCACATCACATTATTTGTAGAATCAAAAATATAAAGGGCACTTCCTGTCACGATAAGTAAAGCCTTTCGTGGGAAATGTGATGTATAACAGCGATCGTCTGATGCTATATTACATGGATCACTTGGTCCATCATCAAGTGTCTCCGAATACCAAGAAAGTCTATCAGTAGTAGCCCAGTCAATCCAGCGCCCTCCGTCAGAGTCTGCTGTCGTATCATAAAGAAATACATCTTTAATGTCAGTAAGAGCTGTGATATCTTTCAATCCCTTTGTAGCCACTTCACCGTATGTCACACTATTACCACGATTTGTCTCCGAACCTACTTGGAGTAGTCTCTCAGTCGCAGAGTTTACACTTAGCCCAGCTGTTCCAATACCAACACGACCATCACCATCAATAATAAATGGTGTGGTATCACCTGACTCATCATCGATGCGAAGAGCTAAGTTGCCAGTACCTGTGGCATAGTGATTTATTTTTAGACCAGTATTAGTACTTGCAGTACCTGTGTTATCAATCAAAACTACAGATCCAGTATTTGAAGCATTGCTTCCAGAGAGAGTGAAACTTGCGATATTGCCAGTGAAAGCGGTTGAAGAAGAAGCGATTGAAAGACCCTTACCAGAAGTAAGTGCATTGGCCGTAATCGCAAGCGCTGTTTCGGTATCTATCGCATTCGCAGTTAGGTTCACACCATTGGCATTATTTGAACGCTGGATAATATCGAGACCTAGAACTGCAGCAGTAGTATTTGCTTGGTCAAATTGCGCCAAGAATGCACTATCAGTACCAGCAGAAGTTGGGTTCAAGAAAATAAGAGAGTCGTCTGCTGAAGTGAGAGAGATGGTTACATCTCCACCAACAGTATCGCCATCGTAGGCGCCTTGGAGTGTCCCACCGCCGCCGCCAGTATCATCATTTCCACAAGTCCAACCAGTTGCATCGTTGGTGTATTCAAGTATTTGTCCATCAGCACAACCTTTTAAAAGAGATAGTCCATCACTTACTACTTCAAGCCCAGAACTAGAATTGGTGGTCGCTGTACCTGTAAGAGGAGCGAGGGTTATTGCGTCAGCGTCAATTTTCCCAGTTGAAAGAGTAATGATTTCGTTGCCAGATCCTGCTGTTATCGTGCCTCCGATATCTGTACCTCCACCAGTAAGAACATCAAAGTTTGTAAAGTCGAATATACTTGTGCCTGCTGTTGTACCACCGAGTACTGTATCCCAACTTGTGCCTACACGAATACCTGTTTCTGCAACGTCTGCGTCAGCACTGGTAAGATTGGCAACATTTATACCGTAGAGAATGTCTCCATCTGCCCCAGTTGCAACTGAAGTAACATCTACATTGAGTGCAGAAACAGTGTCTGCTGAGGCAACATCGTTACCGAGTGTAAGATTAAAATCAAACAAATTACCAGTATTGGTAACTGTGCCATTTACGATAACATTTGAATCATCATCAAGAGTATAAGTGAGATCTCCAGCATTAGCACCTCCGCCAGGAACATAAGAAAGATGACCATCCCCGGCAAGATTAAAGACTACGTTTCCGTCATCTCTAAATGTAACATCTCCTGCACCGTTGTTTGCAATAGAAAAGTTTTGTCCGGTTAAGGTATGAGCAAATCCACCAGTTGCTACCCAAGCATTATCCCAACCAGTACCAATTTCAATTGCAGTTTCTGCCGCAGCGGTTGCTGTAAGGTTGTCTATGAATAATCCTCTTACTGTTGTTGCGTCACCATCCGACACTCCCGCTACTCTTATACTGTTGTAAACACTTGAACCAGCAGCGGCAGTTACAACTATGGAAGCCATGTCAGCATCTATCCCGTTCCAGGTAAATGTTCCAGAACCAGGTTCGGTAAGAGTCAAGTTTGGTTGTATGCCGAGTTCTATTGCTGTTTGTCCAGCAACTCCAGTTTGGTTTACAGTTCTTACTATGTCTATACCTCCAAAACCGTTATTATACGCAGTTGGTCCTACATCAATACGGCCTGTACTACCTGTAGGAAACTGTATAGAAAAGTTTTGCCCTGAAGTCGGCGCAAAAGTAATTGCTCCCGCATCAGTGAATGCTGCGATACCTACACTACTGTCTTTTATTACAAAATCACCAGTCGAAGTAAGATCAATATACGAATCTACCGCTGTATTGGCTGTAATAGTGAAGTTTCCTGAAGCAATGTTAAGACTTGTATCCCAACCCGTGCCTATGTTGAGAGCAGTTCCAGTAAATCCTGTTCCGTCAGTAACATTGGCAATGTTTATGCCTCGCACCGCACAAGTACCAGCAGCACAAGCTGTGAATGCCGGTTCAACGGATATTCCATTGATGGTTCGTGTTGCTGCGCCTGATGCTGCGTTGATAGTTGGAGAAAGAAGAATTCCATTTGTGGTACTCGTGACTGCTGCAGTCGTTGCGTCTGTGAAAGCCAAAGAAACAAGTGATCCGGTTTCTGCGCCGTGAAGATAACTTGCGCCAGTTACAGCTATGGCTCCACCTGTTGTGAGCGCTGTACCGAGAGCAATGGTCTGTGCTTTGCCGGTTGTTAGAGCAGTAGAAGAAATTGCCAGCCCTGTTTCCGTATCAACTGCATTCGCTGTCACATTGATTGCATTCGCCCCATTTGATGCTTGGATGATATCGAGCGCAGATACTGCACCAGTCGTGTGTTGTTGATTGATCTTGAAAGCAAAAGCAGAATCTGTACCGGAAGCTGTAGGGTTAGAAATTATGAGGGAATCGTCGGCTGTGGAAAGTGTAATGGTGGTGTCTCCAGTATCAGCATCCGCATCATATGTTTGTTGGAGAGTTCCACCAGCTCCTCCGCAACCTGTACATGAAGTCACAGTTAGAGCACCGGCTTGTGTAAGAGATGCATTTGCTGAAGTGAAGATATTATCCCAACCAGTGCCGACTCGTATAGCGCTCTCTGCTACATCGGCATCGGCTGAAGTTAAGTTTGCGACATTGATACCATAGAGAATATCTCCATCTGCGCCTGTTGCTACAGATGTGACATCAATATTAAGCGCTGAAACTGTATCAGCAGTAGCGTCATTACCAAGAGTGAGATTGAGGTCAAACAACGAATTCGTATCGGTAATAGTATTATTTACTGTTGAGAAAAGCCCGGCATTACTAAATCGCGCTGCTTCGTTTGGGCTATCACTTGCATCCTCGTAATAAAATATCAAGGCCCCAGTATTTCCACCTCCGATACCTGCAAAAGTATTATTGCCACCGTTTAAGAAAAGGATACTGTCTCCACTAACTCTTGCTCCAGCAGAACTTGCATTTAGACGAATCGAAGTCCCACTTACTTGAATCAAACCCGCAGATGAAAATACTGCTTCAGTGCCAGACTTAAATAGAGACCCTTGCCCTGCACCCGTAGAACCAAAGTCTATCTGGCTTGTCACATACGCATTGCCTGTTACTTGAAGCGCATATGCACCTAGATCAGTAGCCGAGCCAATTTGAAGTTCATCGTCAAACCGAACATTGCCAGCATCTGCCCACAGAGAGTAGGGATTTGTAATGGCAATATTGGAGCCAGTTGGAGCTGCGTCAATATACAGAGTCGCCGCGTTGGTAACTGTTTCAGTACCACCAGCAGCTACGCCATTTAAGGTTGGGGCTATGTATTGATTGTTGCGCCAGTTGGTGATAGTCGTGCCATCAGTTAAAGTTTGGGCTGTAGCACTTGAGCGAAGTTGGATTTGTTCTGTTGTGATACTAGAAGCATCAGGACGATCTACATCCAGTGACGCCCCTGGAGCTGCAGCACCAATACCAACATTACCATTTGCTAATATTGTAAATTCTTCGACTGTATTGTTTTTAACACTAAGTATTGTTCCACTTGCAACAGTTCCTTGAGTAGAGAACAAGAAATTGTTCGCACCTATACCGAGGGAGCTAAAGTTAAACGTATCATTCCCGGAAAAAGAAAACGCTGTATTTGTATGCGAAGGATTAATTATACCTGGCACTACTACTGCTTGGTTGAAATTAGGTCGACCACTACCATCTGCCGTAATGGTAAAGTAAATAGGATCATTTCTCATCAAGATAGCAATTCCACCGGTCTCTGTACCGACAGTTTTAAAATAACTTCGTGTGCCATCGCTGACATCAAGTATTCCTGTTGGTGCTGCAGTACCAATACCAACTCTTCCACCATTAAATACTGCTGCATAATTATTCGTCGCACCAGTTGGAGCATCGACGTATAGTCCATAACCATTAGTAACTACACCATTGGTACCATTGAGTGCTGAACCAGCACCGATTCGAAGTGCTGAAGAAGCAGTAATCGTCTCCGTCTGTCCACCAGTAGCATGAGTAGCGATAGTTGCACCATTTATGAATAAGTTAGAGGCTTGATCGATAGTTAAATTAGACGCGGCAGCTGTTCTATTGATAGTTGGTTGGTTAAATAGCAAAGCATTGTTAGCAATTGTACCTGTTGAGGTAATCTGAGTGTTGCCTGAGAAGTTAACTATCCCTGGAGTAAAGGTAGAAGAATTGTAGTAAGCAGTAGCAGCCGAAGCTATCGTTGGTGCAACACCTGTTACAAAAGTGTGAGCCGATATACTACTTACTGTTCTGGTATCAACTGTATAATAAGCATTAGAACTTACATCCTGTATTCTAAAAGCAGCAGTAGTACTAGATCCAACACTATGAGTCGCGGCTCCTGATGATGAAGTAGCTGTAGTAAGGTTCCCTGCCGATGAAAGTGCAAGTGTTCCGGAAGCAACAGTTTGAACTGTAAGATTTCCAGCGGTGTTTGTCCAACCTGATGTCCCACCAGAAGCAATAGTTAGTGCTCCTGTTGAGTTTCCAATGTTGGTTGCTGCTGTACCAGTGGCGTTAATATTAGTTGCGCCAGTAACGGTCAAACCTCCAGTACCTTGTATTAAGCCAGTACCAGAGTTAACTCCTACTACCACAAGCGCTCCAGATGTATTTAGAGATGAATTAGTAAATGAAAAAATATTTGTTCCAGCTGTTGTGCCAGAAATCAGTGTATCCCAGCCAGTGCCAATATGAAGAGCTGTTTCAGTAACAGCACTTCCTGAAGTTAAGTTTGCAATATCTACTCCATACAATATATCTGCATCTCCAGTTGTTGCTGAAGTCACATCAATATTGAGAGCAGAAACCGTGTCAGCATCTCCATCATTTCCAAGAGTTAGATTTATATCTTGAACTTGGCCAGTGTTGGTGACGGTACCCTCAAATTGAGCAGCAATGTTATTTTGTGCTCCTGAAGCTGTTGAGTATAGACCAATATTAGTAAGATCGTTTGAGCCTGCACTACGAGTAGAAGTTGAAGAAAAATATCCACCGTATGACGAAAGAACACCACTAGTAGTATCAAATGTTGCGCCTGTATTTGAAAAGTTGGCAGTACGATAGTCAACAGTTTGGCCAGTAGCAGCGCTAAGCACATCGAGCTTATAAAAAGCATTTGTTGGTCTACCGACACCAACCACGCCAACAGTAGGTGCCAAAAGCACATATCCGTCAGGAAGTGACCCAGCTCCTCCTGTTCCACCAGCACCGGGGTTTATCGTTATAATTCCACCTCTCCCACCACCACCAGCGCCATTTCCTCCTGTCCCACCAGTAATCACAATAGTTCCGGCAGCGCCACCAGTGTTACTATCAGACGTTCCTCCATTTCCACTAAGGAGAGTGACCCCACCACCTACACGTCCAGCATTAATTGGTCCTGTACCAGCAGCTCCTACGCCACCCGTAACAATGAGGGCTTGAGGAGCGTCTATATAAGTTGCTGGACTTTCTCCTAAAATTTCAAGTTTCGCTGATGGAGTGGTATCACCGATACCTACATTTCCTCCTTCAATAATTGCTCCATAGTCCCACCCAGTCCCAACCTTGAGCCCAGTACTTGTAAATCCAGTTCCGTCTGTTACGTTCCCTATGTTCACGCCATTGACCGCACAAGTACCAGCAGCACAAGCTGTGAATGCCGGTTCAACGGATATTCCATTGATGGTTCGTGTTGCTGCGCCTGATGCTGCGTTGATAGTTGGAGAAAGAAGAATTCCATTTGTGGTACTCGTGACTGCTGCAGTCGTTGCGTCTGTGAAAGCCAAAGAAACAAGTGATCCGGTTTCTGCGCCGTGAAGATAACTTGCGCCAGTGATTGCAATCGCTCCACCGGTGGTAAGAGATGTACCAAGGACAATATTTAAATTCTTTTGAGTAGTGTATGAAGTTGCAGTCCACGTGGTTATCTCTGTCGCATCAAAGGTAAGAGACTGATTTCCAACTGGACTCGCTATAGCATCCCAAGTAATAGTTCCTGTTCCACAATCAGAACCAGTAATAGAAATAACTCCAGCAGAACTTGCATGTAAACATCTATCACCTGCACTTGCAAGATTCGAAGATGTTATCACTCCAGTATTTGTAACTTGGAATGCATCACTTGCACCGACAGTAAAGAGTGCAGCTGGTGAAGCATCGCCGATGCCCACAAAGCCACTATTTAAAATTCTTATAAACTCAGTATCGTTATCTTTAAAAATAATATCACTTCCTGTTGTTCCAGCTCCTGATGTTGATTGCAGAGTAAGATCATCAGTTGTCGCAGTACCACCAATCAAAGTTGAACCACCAGAGAGACCAATGCTATTTGTAATGACAATCGAGTTTGTAGCTGGAAAAGTGTAGGTGTAGTTGGTGACTGTTTGTCCGTTTGTAAAAGTAAATACACCATCACCAAGCTCTACCCATGGGTGACCAGGGTTTGGAGTGGTAGCAGTCACTATTGAGACAACAGAGAATACAACTCCCATAAAAAGAGCTGTATAAATTACATAGTGAATTGAGAATCTGGGCGCTGATTTCTTCCAAATTCTTTTCAAAAACGATAGAAATTTTTGATTGTTATCCATAGATATAAAGCACAACTATATTGTATCATAGGAAAAGGTAAAAAACAGCTTAAAAACTGTTGTGAAATATGGTTATTTGAGTCAAATTGTGGATAACTTTGGGTTAAATAGCTATTATCGGACTTAGAAGTCCAAAGAGGAGATTTTTTCGGTAATTTTGGATTTTTTATTTAACTTCGTAGCCACGGGTTGTACCTTTGTGAAGTTTTGGGTACGCCATTTCATATAGATCCGCAGCTTCCTTTTTAGTAAGAGTTTTATCAGGGTGTCTTAGTATAATTCTGACTAAAATATTGTCTTGATCTTCTCTTGCGCCAAGACGCTCGCGAGCAACTTCAGGTAATTTCTCATATGAAGTTCTCTCTAATATTTTTACTTCTTCCAATAAGTCACTATCATCTGCGAATACATTCCTGATATCTTCACAAATATCTTCTTCAGTATCATTTTTGCCAACTACATATGACATGTCGCGACTAATAGCCGGCTGGTCGGAGACATCCTTAAACTTCTCCATATTTGTCATCTGTCTCACAACTCTTGGGTCGATAGATCGTATCAATCTAATATCCGGCAAATTTTTCCGAGCCATAATTAATCTTTCAAGTCCCATGCCTGAAGCAAGCCCAGAATATAAATCCGGGTCTATCCCACAATTCCTCAATACTTCCGGATGTGCAAGTCCTGCTTCAAAAACTTCTATTTCTTTATTATCAACTTTTGCGTAAACTTCTATCCCATCAATCGTATAGGGGTGCTTGGCTTCGTACACCACCATCTCTGCATCTGGGCAAGCTGCTTGGAAAATAGTTCTACCTAATTCTAATAGATCTTCTCTAGTAACTTTTCCGTGTATTTTATTACTCTGTAGTGTCCAAACATCAATCTGATGAAATACATCTAAATGCCTCGGGTCAATGACATCTCGTCTGTATACAAGCCCTGGAAGAACAAAAGTTGAGCGATCAATATCTTTTTTAAAATTTTTAAAAGTTTGTGGAATGAGTGCGGAGGTATGAGTTCGGAGTACATGATCTTCGTCTGTATATCTAGTATATGTCGAAGATCTTCCAGGATTTCCCGGAGAAAATAAAAGACTATCGAAATTATCTTCTGCAAGAACTATTGGACTACCTCTGATTACATTAATATCAGGAAAACTATTCTCTTTAAGTTTTTCTATAACTTGGTCATAGACTTTGCCGATTATATTCCTATCTTCCCCACCCTCTGTGGGTAAAGTTAGGTCTTTGACAGACAAAAGCTTCTCTATAATTTCAGGTAAAGATACCTCAAATTTTAACTGCATAGGCAAATTCGGGTTTTCTTTGGGTATTTCTATTTTGGCTTTTTCTAGGCTTGTCATACCAGATTATAATAGCATTTTAAACGCTTTTTTCAAAAATAAGAGGCTTTCGTAAATTACTTTGAGAGTACTATTATGCCAGAAATTATCGAGGTAATAATATGAAACCATGGGTGAGTTTTTTTATATTTATTAATATTAATTTTGAATCCATACCAAAAAAATATTATTGTTGCTGTCAAGCAAAGTAACAAGGGTATTTTAAAAAGATGAGCAGTATTCGTAAATATGTAGTAAAACATATAAGCATAAGCACATAGAGCAATAGACCAATCCATAGCCCTAACTGTATTATGTAAATAAATTTTTGATAGGTAAAATTCAACTACATAATGATAAATTGGTGAAGTAATACTTGCTAACAATGCAATAGTAAAATAGACCCACTCATGTACCCAAGCTGCAGCAATTACAGGTATGAACAAGAAGATATTAGAAGTCACCATGAATTTCATAGATAAAATATAGCACTTTAAAGGCTTTTTTCAACTAAATACTTCCAGATAGCATACATGGCATGGGTATCAAGTTTGCAATAAATAAGTAGACTTTTAATTTTTTCTTGTGCTTCTTCAACACTAAATTGTTTTGTCACAATTTTGTTCCATGTGTCGGAAGCTGTGGCTCCTTCGCTGATATCTAATGCCTTATAAGATAGCTCTGGCGCAAGAACTGGGAGAATATATTTAATAGATGTTTTGCCCCTAAATTCTGGATGGATAAAATATTGCTCGGTAAAAACATCTTCCAAGTCAACAATTCTAGAATTAAGATTCTCTAAAAATTCTTTACGTTCGGGATTTCGCTCTGCGAGCTCTTTATTTCTACCCATTTCAAAACTTTTGTGCCATACCAATACAGATCCACTCTCTGGTAAGTGCTCCTGTAAGCTTTCAATAAACGCTTGGTCGGGATTCTTGTCTTGGGTAAAAAGAAATTCAGCATGAAGTGACTCTTGGCCTACTTCTTCAAGAATATGGATTGAGAATTGAAATGGTATCTGATTGAATGGATGATAGCCAGCAAATCTAGGTATGGCCGATGGAAATGTTTCATAGTCCAAAAAAGAAATTGGTAGAGATATTTTGTCTAAAAAATTACTGACGCCTTCTTTATCAATGAATGTCTTGCCTGATTGTACGGCGTCGACTTGATTGCGTTGTTTATCACTTAGAGTAAATTCTGACGGCACATCGTAGATAGAGAGAATACTGCTATCAACCAAATCTTCAAGTTTCCTTTTCGACGAGCCAATGCGAGAAATATCATGGATGCTGTACTCTGGAACATCTGGATTGGAATAGGAGAAAGTAGTGCAATGAGAGCTTCTTCCGCGAGTGATGCATTTACACGCTCCCACTGGTTCTTTATCATCTCTGAGAATTTCTTGCGCGTTTTTCATTTCTTCGGCGACAGAATCAGTAATTTCAAAAACTTGATCAGTGAAATTTTCTATACTGAAAAGCTCCTTGATATCTAAATCGCCCGCACGAGTATACTCCGCATTGAGTCGAATAAGATATAAATTACCTACAGGAATTTGTAGTTCCTTGAGAACTAAATGCTGAAACGCAATATCTTGCGAATAGAGTTTGTCTTTGGCTTTTTTATCCTCACCACTGTTGGATGCTTTTACTTCGTATAAGTCATAGAGTTTCGTGCTGGAGTTCCAGACTAAGATATCGCATATGACTTTATATAAATCTGTCTCAAAAACTGGCTGGTATATGACAGGAGTTTGGGCTTCTACGAGCTTTTTCGTCTCTTCTGTTCCACTTCGGTCAGTGACTAGAACCCCATCTGGGAACAGACTTCTGGCCAGAGTATCCACTTCGTTACCTGTCTCTATAATCCCCTGATCGAAGGCCGATAGTGGTTCGGCATAGTATATATCGGGCTTGTGGACTTTGAGCCACGCATTCTTCGCGCAGTCCTTGTATATAAGGTAGTCTGTCTTGGTCAACTTCATAAGCCCTATTATACCCGAACCTATAGTGAAAGTGAAAAATACGCTATAATCAAACAATGCAAATACTTTATGGATATCTCAAGAATTATTGGAAGGTATTGATGCTAGCACTACTCCTTGCGACTATTAACCAAGTTTTCTCTTTGCTTGACCCTCTTATCTTTCGGCACGTAATAGATAATTATGCGACAAAATATGATCAATACACATTAAACGAATTTATAAAGGGAGTTGGCTTACTATTGGGAGCTGCTGTCGGCGTAGCGTTCGTTTCTCGAGTAGCAAAAAATTTCCAAGACTATTACGTCAACACTATCACCCAGCGCCTTGGTGCCAAAATGTACTCCGATGGTATCAAGCATTCACTTGAACTCCCCTACCAACAATTCGAAGATGAACGTAGTGGTGAAACTCTTGGCAAAATCCAAAAAGCTCGCACTGATACCCAGACACTAGTCAATGCACTCATAAATGTAGTCTTCATCACTATTGTCGGCTTCGTCTTCGTTATGATATATGCAATACATGTCTACTGGCCTATTGCACCACTATATTTTTTCACTATTCCCGTTATCGGCGGAGTATCTTTGGTACTATCACGCAAGATAAAGAAAGTGCAAGAGAAAATATTCGCGGAAACTGCAAGCCTCGCTGGTGCGACAACCGAATCACTTCGTAATATTGAGCTTGTAAAAAGTCTCGGGCTCTCGACACAAGAAATAGATAGATTAAACAGCACCACAGAAAAAATACTAGTGCTCGAACTCAAGAAAGTAAAATACTTGAGAAGCCTCTCATTTGTCCAAGGAACAATTGTAAACTTTGTCCGTACTACTATACTTTTCATAATGCTCTACCTTATTTTTGCTCAGAAGATTACATTTGGTGAATTCTTCTCTCTATGGATTTATTCATTCTTCCTCTTCCAGCCACTTCAAGAACTGGGCAACATTATAAGTACTTATCGTGAAAGCCAAGCAAGTCTTGCAAACTTCAAGAAAATCTTAGAAACTCCGACAGAAGAAAAACCAAAGAATGCAATAAGTATCGGGAGTATTGATTCACTGGAATTTAAAGGCGTGACTTTCAAGCATAGGTCCTCGACCACAGAGGCGCTCGCGGGTGTAACATTTAAAGTAGACAAGGGTGAAACTATAGCATTTGTCGGACCATCAGGCTCTGGTAAGACTACATTGGTCAAATTATTGGTCGGATTATACCAGCCACTTAGCGGTGGGATTGCTTACAATAAAATACTAAATACAATGATTGATATTGAGAGTGTCCGCAGTCAGATTGGATTTGTCACTCAAGACACTCAGCTTTTCGCTGGAACTATCCGTGAGAACTTGCTCTTTGTAAATCCAAATGCAACAGACGCTATGTGTATGGAAGCCCTAAATAAAGCTGCATGTCAAAATCTGCTAGAGAGAGCCGATAAGGGTCTCGATACTCTCATTGGTGAGGGTGGGGTAAAAGTTTCCGGTGGCGAGAAGCAGCGCCTATCGATCGCTCGTGCACTTTTGCGTAAACCGAACTTACTTGTTTTTGATGAAGCGACTTCATCTCTCGATTCGTTAACAGAGCAGGAAATATCTAAAACTATTCGCGATATCGGCGAAGCTAAGGAGCATATTACAATCCTGATCGCTCACCGACTATCCACCATAATGCATGCGGACCGAATCTACGTGCTTGAAAAAGGTAAAATTACCGAATCTGGCTCACACCAAAATCTCATAGACCAAAGGGCCCTATACGCCGCCATGTGGCGCGAACAGATTGGAGAGAAAAATTTATAAATTATTAAAAAATTCTTTTACTTTTTCTACATTAGAGCCTGAAGTAAAAATCTCAGGTTCTTTTTTGTTATTAGATGGAGTTATATTGTTTTCTTCTACTAACTGCTTTACTCTTTTTACTACAGCAGGCGCAGGATCGATGATGTTTACTTTATCCCCGACAATTTTTTTAATACGGTTTATGAGAAATGCATAGTGAGTACAACCAAGGACTAATTGGTCGATACCTGCCTGACCGGTAGGCAGGTTTTTCTCTAGCAATGGCTCAAGATATTTTCTAAGTAATTCTTCTGCTTCATCACTATCCCCTTTTCCTTCTTCAACTAGTTCGACTAATCCATAGCCTATCACTGTATGCACTTCTACATCTGAAGCAAACTTTTCAATACTATCATGTAGTTTCTGTCCTTCGGCTGTCACTTTGGTCGCAAGCACTCCGATGTGTCCAGTCTTGGATAGTTCTGACGCTGGTTTAATCGCTGGCTCAATTCCGACAAATGGCACGGGGTATTTTTCGCGTAGTTTTGTAATCGAAGCAGATGTCGCAGTATTGCAGGCAACAACTATAAGTTTGCAATCTTTTTCAAGTAGAAAATCAACAATCTTTGACGAAAGCTCTGTTATTTCTTCCGGCTCCCGATTGCCGTACGGCAAATGAGCCTGATCGGCATAGTATATAAAGTTGTAATTAGGTAGCTCCCGCTCTAGATATTTCAGTATCCATAGCCCCCCGAGACCCGAATCAAATACGCCGATATTGGTCATTTGGCTATTTTACCACAACCAATCTCTTTGATGATTTTGTCAGTGGAATACAGCCCTTTTTGGCAATAAGGCAGGTGTCTTCTATCCGCATCCCGAGCTTGTTTTTCATATAGAGCCCCGGCTCGATAGTTATGACCATATTTTCTTTAAATTTCGGTCGGGTCTTTTTATAATAAATCCTTGGAGATTCATGGATTTTAGTTCCTACTCCATGCCCAAGGGTATGAATAAAATACTTCGTGTTTTTGCCCAAGAATTTCCGTACATACGCATCAATAGCCGCGCATTTCTCCCCTACTCTACATATTTTAATCGCGCCAATCTGTGAAGCAAGTAATTTATTATATAAATCTTTTTCTTTTTTACTTGGCTTTCCTATAAAAATAGTCCGCGTCATGTCTGACATATATTTCTGATATATTACTCCAAAGTCAATAATCACGAATCCGGAGAGCTTTTTATCGAGTGGTTCAAATGGATGAATTTCATTGCCTGCGTGTTTGCCTGAAGTCACGATAGGTTTGAAGCTGGGCTTGAGTCCCCTTTTCTTGATTTGAGTAAGTATAAAATCCCGAAGCTTAACTTCAGTCATATTCTTTAGATTTTGTTTCAAGATATTATCAAAAATGGCATCCGTGGCTCGGCATGCCTTTTTGATTTTAGATACTTCCGACTTTGTCTTTACCTGCGCCATGCAACAGTTTTATTGCCAATAACTTAAGATAAGTCCAAATACAATAAACGTCACAAGTTGTGCGGAAGCAGTGATCCAGAAAAAGTTCCAAGCTTGCTTCTTTGGCTTACCACTCCAGAGTGCTCCGCTTGCAACAGTAGTCATTATAAATCCAAACCATGTACAAATTGCGATTAACACTGCCCCTTGTGGACCAGACCAATTAGCTATATGAACAGAAAGTATACCTGCTGTAATAAGCGAGAGAACGAACTGAACGAAATACATTCCCCACATTCCTTTCTTCATCGCCTCCTTTTGTTCAGGTGACATAGTGTCTACGCCCATAACCCTCATATATGCTTTCCCAAACAAAGGCCCATACCATATAAAACCTATAATCATCGATGCTACCCCGCAAGCTAACACTGCTAAATAATTCATAATAATTAAATTATTAACTTATAATTATTTGTACCGACATACGAATATAATACTAATTACTTTTTTCTAAATCAAGTGCATAAGTCTTAGTTTGTCTCTTTTAATAATTCTATTGCTTTCTTTGAGCTGTTCCTGCCAAATAAACCGTCAGGTTTTAGGTTGTTATTTTTCTGAAATAATACAATTGCATTTGTAGTCTTGGCTCCCCATTTACCATCTACTTTGAGTAGCACGATTTGTGAACCTAGATTCCAGTTTAGAAATGTTTGGAGTGATTTAATATTTAATATACCGTTTCCTTTTCTAATACCTGTGGTCAATATAGTAATGGGTTGATTATTTAAAACTGGTGGTAATCGTACTGGCTTAATAGTGGCACAATTTGGGTATATACCTGTAGTGCCAACAGCGCATGTTGGTGTAGGGATTGGTGAGCCTCCACCACCTCCTCCTCCACCTCCACCGCCACCGCCACCGCCACCGCCACCGCCACCGATTGGTGTGGGAGTACTGGCCGGATTAACAGTAATATTGACATCATCAGCAGAACTGGCATTACTATTATCTGTCGCAGTGAGACGGAAGATATATGTACCAACTGTAGAGAGTCCTGTGATAGTAGAAGTGTAAGATGAGGGTGTAGTGGTGACAGGTGTGATAGGACCAGAGACTTGAGTCCAAATGTGAGTGGTGATTGTTCCATCAGAATCTGTAGCACTACCTGCTAGTGTGACACTAGATGTTGGTAGAGTGATTGCTTGGTCGGGACCGGCGTTAGAAACAGGAAATTGATTTATCGGCACACCGTTTGTACAAAGTGGACCATTTAGTATATTCCCAGTCTTTGTATCTCCAGCATTTGTCCAAATGAGCTGATCAGCTGTTTTACCCGAAGAATCACAGAAAGTGTTATTGCTTATACTCCCAGGTAATGTTGTGCCATTATTTCTGGCGTTAAGAACTCCGTGGCGTTGAGTAGAAGTGGTTGCTGTAGTGACTACATTGTTTGTGAAATATATTCTTTGATTTGGATTAGTCTCAATATTTGTGAGTGCATTATTATCATTAAAGTACACAGTATCTTGCATACCTTGAGTGAGAGATAGCGGAGCATTTTTTATTGTATTTCCATATGCTTGAAGGTCACCATAACCAAATAATTCCAAAGCGTTCCCGCGCGCATTTTCTATAATATTGTTATATACTTTGCCGTTAGTATTTCCACCGAGAATAATACCTGCTTGTTGTGAACCGATATCAGAAGTTCCAACATTTTTCACAGTGTTATTGTAAATCTCAGCGTTACTCCTTGCGTTTGATAGTTGTATTCCATCCCAACCACAACCATCGACAGTGTTGTTATAAATCTTCACATTATCCATTCGAATTGGGGTCAAGTTGCCTGAGTAAGGATCAGCATTAGGATAAGTGTGTCCTATATACATACACTCCCCTTCCACTGCGTGAATGTAATTGTCGTGAATTTTTACATTTCTTGTCACATAATTTGGGTATATAGTCAGTGTGTTTGTACTTGTAGGATTAACCTTGAACATAAATCCAGCTTCAACATTTGTTACCTCCACGCGTTCTACCTCATAATCACTAGTTTTCGCACTAATCGCAATTCCCGCATTTGAAAAACCAACAACTTTTATACCGTACTCGTGACTCGAACCAGAACCAGTAAGTTTAAAGTATTCTCCGTTACTAATACGTAGATACTGCGTTTGTACTTGCCCTCCTTGATTTATTATTGTTATAGGGTTTGCCAAAGTCCCATAAAACCCTCCAATAGTAATACCTGAAGTATAGTTACCCGCTGGTATAGCAATGGTGTCCCCCGGCAAAATATTATAGGAAGAAAGATCTGGTCTATATATTTCAAAACCATTTCCTGTTGGGGTCAAAACTACAGTTTTAGCTCCAGTTGGAGCATTATTCACCACCACATTCATAGTATCTATCCCTGTGGCTCCTTGATTGTCAGTGACCGTCAGTCTAAAGACCGAGGTTCCAACGGTTAGGCCGGTGACCGTGGTAGAGGCAGAAGATGGTAAGGTGATAGTTCCCGAGCCTGAGACTTTGGTCCAGGCATAGGAGGCGATGGTACCATCAGGGTCGGAGCCGCTTCCAGAGAGTGTGACTAACGAAGTTGGCAGGGTTATCGTTTGGTCGGAGCCGGCGTTTGCAGTGGGAGATTGATTTCCGGGTGGTGGAGGAGGTGGAGGAGGTGGAGGAGGTGGAGGAGGTGGAGGATTCCCTGACCTCGACTGCCTTGCCATCCACTGATATATCGTCTGTGAAATGCCGTTGATAGTATAATTAGGTGGATTTACCCCACTACCACCATAAACCTGATTGAAACAACAGTGGCCACCATTGCCGTAAGAAGTAGAGACGAAAGTCGCACTGCCGGCAACTGCTGCATTCATTGTATTTACAATAGTTTGTATATCTCGAAAATCTTGAGTCTGTTCAAGTCCTACAAATTTTCCTCCACGCAAAGCATAGTCAGTAAACTTACCCGGGTACGCTGGAGTAGCGTCATAAGTATCATCAGGCTTAACACCTTGGACATCTACTATACTTGCAACACGATCTAAATAACTATAATCACTTGCAGTTGGTTTGTATGTAGCAAATATATTTGCTGTCCAGCCTCCCATAGATAGACCAGTTAAATTTAGTCTATTGGGGTCTATCCGATAAGCACTCATTAGAGCATCGATTTTGGATTTTACTCCCGTTCCCCACGGTCTAGGATAAGCAGAGGGTGGCTGTAAAGAAATTACTATGAATTTACGAGGAGTTCCGTCTACAACAACATTTCCATCCCATCCTTGTTGTATATAAGCGCTAGGCCCATAATTTAAAAGTAGGGTTGCATTAGTCCCGATTTCCCCCAAACCAGGGAAAAATACAATCGCTGGGTAAGTCTGAGAACCAGTAGTCCCATAATCATCTGGTAAATGTACATAGGCGTTCCACCCGCCAATCGTAGTCTGGGTATTTGTCGCCTGTACACTTTGTGAACCAAAGAAAAAAGAAAGACATACAATAGTAATGAAAAAAATAAAATATGTATATTGTCTCATATTGTTATATTATATCAGTTATTCTTGTAAATATGCTAGCCAATAATTACGCTTATAAATACGGTTATTAAAGGTTGTATAGCTTGTCTTTTTAGTTAAACTTAATATTTTGAAATATTGACTATACAATTCTATAAAATCTTCTTTAGAAAATACTCGCTCAGTCAAACCTATTTCTTTGATTACATATGTGTCGTACTCTTTGCCGGGACTTGTTTTCAATAAATTCCTTACATTCTTATTGCCATCTTTGCAAAGTGCACGAACAAAAAAATACCCACCATCTTTTAATACGCGGTGAGTTTCTTTTAGATATATAGCCCGCCCTGCTTCATTGAGAGAATTTGACGAAGTTACATCAAGAGCTATATCTATAAAATTATCTTCGATATCTAAATGTGCACCTATATCACCTATTCTATAATCAACTTTTGCCCCGAGTTCTTGGGCACGAGATTTGGCAATCTCAATTGCAGTTTTTGAAATTTCAATTCCAATTACAATATTGCCTTTCTCTGCTATATAGTTTGCATTGCGTCCAGTACCCGAACCGAGATCAAGGATATTTCTATTCTCAACTTTATATTTTTGATCCTTCTTCAAATATTTTAAAAACCTGAGGGTGTCTGCGTTAGGTCCATCATTTTTAGTAACGAGTTTTGGATTCTTGTATTCCCTATCCCATATACTACCTTGATTACTCCCGCCTGCTCCAGAACTTATTGATTTGTGAGGGCGGGCAGGCATATTATTATGCTTTAGTTATATCACGCGGATAGAAGATATTCATAGTCCAGTCAACAACAATTTTAATCTTCTTAGAGTGAGACATGAACTTGAAAAGATAAACTGTACGCCATATAAACCACGCAAGTGGTCCTCCAAATTTAACACCTTTTATATTAGCCACTGCCTTCCACTGACCTAGAGAGGCCAGCTCACCTTCTGATTTATATTTAAATGGAAGTAATCTCTTTCCAGATAATAATCTTTTTATATTACGTCCTGTGTGTAAACCTTGTTTTACAGCTACTTGAGCAAGCATCGGTAACGGCTTACCATCGGGACCAAGTAAACTAGCTACATCGCCAATCGCAAAGACATTTGGGCAATCTGTAACTTGGAGCAACGAGTTCACAACAATCCGACCCCAGCTATCTAGGGCAATTGGATGAGTAAATGTTGGTGAATTAGGTTTAACTCCGGCTGTCCATATGACATGGCTCACAGGCAGAGTTGTATCATTTGTGAAAACTATACTATCTTTTTTTACCTCTTTTACTCCAGAATTAAGTATGACATTTACTCCTCCCCCGCGCAGTGCCTTGAGTGCCTTTTGGCGTAATATTGGGTGGAACGGTGATAGAACATTGGCATCGCGATTTATAAGATAAAGAGATATATCATCTGGTCGTATTAGTCCGTGATAGTACTTTAGGAAAGTGTCTAAAAAAAGTTCAGCAATCTCAGATGCAACTTCAACTCCCGTAGGTCCTCCACCAATAACTGCAAAGGAAAGTGCGCGGCGTCTAGCTTTATCATCTGTCATCTCAGAGGCTTTTTCAAAACTTTCTATGAGCAAAGTCCTAAGTTTTATTGCATCGTGTAAATCTTTTAGGACAAGACTATATTTCTCGGCACCAGAAGCATTAAAAAAGTTGGTTGTTGCTCCAAGTGCAAGGACTAGTATATCGTAAGGTATTTCATCGATGCTTGTTTTAACAATATGACGCTCGCAGTCTATAGAAACGAGCTCGGCTACATGAAGCTTATCGTTAGTCTTATATATTATTTGTCTTATTGATTCGACGACAAGATGGTGACCAACGCTACCTGTCGCAACTTCATGGAGAAGTGGAGTGAAAAGAAAGTAATTATTCCTATTTACAATAGTAATATCAATCTCGTCTTTATGGAAATATTTATAAAGGCCCTTGTATGTATAGAGCCCTCCAAAACCACCTCCCAGTATAACAATTTTTTTCTTCTGTTTTATCATAAAATTAAAACGAGGCGGAGGGTAAGAGATTTGAACTCTTGATGGAGTTGCCCCCATACCACCTTTCCAAGGTGGCGCACTAGACCACTATGCGAACCCTCCATATTTCCGAGTTTATATTACTAGAAATATTAGGATTTAGCTATGTCCGCACTTGAAGAAACTTTTGGAAAGTTTAAAAAGACTACGCACAGTAAAACTAGGAGTCTAATAAAAAAGTTGTCTGGAATTGATAGGATAGTACTAATTATACCTACGATGACTACCAATGTTACAGCATGCAATCCTACCTGATATGACTTCTTATATGAAAAATTTAACTTTCTAAGATTAGACATCAGCCATATTGCCAGTGCGTAGAAAAGTAACATAAATAATGTACCCAAGAAAATACCTATAGATATCGCTATGTACATAAAGATAATTATAAGTACTGCAACCTTCGGCATTATCTTAAATATCCAAGCTTGTTTCTCTATAAGCCAAGATTTCGTGATTTCAATATTTCCAAATTTAGAAACTGGTATTATCCTGATCTCCCCACTACTATCCTTTAGACTTATAAACTCTGTTTTTGTTAAGAGTACCATAGTAGAGTATCCACGAAATGTTTCCAAGTTAAAATCATCTTTTGTATTTATGACTATCAGATTATCGAGGTTAGATGAATCGTTATCGCCTATATTTTGCCACGATTGCGGGATTTTTACTATATAAGGTTCCGGTTTATTTATAGAAGCATTCCCATTTTTCATGGTTACAACTAGGTCTTCTGGATAACTTACCACACTAGTAGAAATAGCTTCTTTTGCTATTTTTGAGACTTTGGGAATTTGAAAAGCAAAAAAGATAGATATAGCTAAAGAGCTTATGAGCGCCAGTTTGGCTAAATACTTTACTGATGAACCAAATGACTTGTTAGATACGACGTCTTGGTAATAAGCCGGATTATACACACTATTTTTTATTTCTGTGATTATATTCATATATGCATATGATACTAGGAATAATGATTTTTACCAAGAACCTGATGAGCCTCCACCACCGGACGAACCGCCACCGAATCCACCAAAACCTCCTCCCCCGCCGCCGAATCCACCTCCTCCAATGAACCACGGATGCTTTCTCCCGAGCTTATTATCACTTGAATAACGTTTTGATACAAAATAATCAAACAAAAGTCCTAGTGCCCCAAAAATTATCGAAGAAGCAATTCCTACGATAAGTGTAAATATAAATCCTAAAATAATACCGACAACAACACCGAGAACTCCCCCTGCCCACCAAGATTTAGAACGAGCAAAAATAGAGAATATCCACTGGATGATAAGTACACCAAAAAATATTATCTGCATCGCCCCATCAAAATTTATTGACCTCGACTGATTGCTTTTAGAAGAATAATCTACAGGAACTGTGTCAGAATTATTGATAAGCCCTATCATTTTATCTACAGCGCCGTTTATACCACCTGCATAGTCCCCTGCCTTGAACGCTGGGCTCACTATTTCACTCTGTATGTACGAAGTACCAATATCGGTCAGCGCTCCTTCTAACCCATAGCCCGTATGGATGCGAGTTTTTCTGTCCCCAATTGATATTAGAAATAGTGCACCATTATTCTTTTCTTTCTTTCCGATACCCCAAGTAGTAAAAATATTCTGAGCCAGATTTTCAATCGTATCACCACCAAGAGATGGAACTATCACAACTGATATTTCATTAGTTGTTGCTTTCTCAAAATTCGAGAGCTTTGTCTCAAGAGTACTTTTATCGTTCGCATTTAATATACTGGCAAAATCACTGACGAAACTTGTAGGTTTGGTAGGCACGACAAAAGCAAAGACTGCACCTGGCAGAATAATGCATGCGAGGACGAGTGCAGTAACTTTAAAACGAATCGTCATTACTGTGTGAAGTCTACTTTTGGATTTTCTTTAGCAACCTCTGCTACTTCGAAGTATTCACGTGGGCCAAAGTTAAATATTTTAGCCACAATATTTGAGGGAAAGCTCTTTAGGCTAACGTCATAGACTTTAATGAAGTCATTGAACTTCATGCGTTCAACTGAAAGACGATTCTCTGTGCCTTCAAGTGCTACCATAAGGTCACGGAAGGCCGCTGATGATTGAAGCACTGGATAATTCTCAGTTATAAGAAGGAGGCGTCCAATAGCAGATTCATATGCTCCGGCAGCTTTGGCTTTTTCGTCAACTGTTACCGCGCCACTATAGCGAGTACGTGCATCGGCAATAGCGCCAAAGACATCTTTCTCTTGCTTGGTGACTCCCTTGACTGTTGATTCCAAGTTTGGAATAAGGTCAAATCTACGCTGTAGCTGATTTTCAACTTGGGCCCACTGGTTGTCTATAGCGGCACTCTTCGATACAAACCCATTGTATCCACCAACTAGCCAGAAGATGATAATAAGTAATACTACGACAATACTAATTGTTTTTGCATTTTTTTGTAAGGGTGTTTTTTCCATATTTCTTTCAATAAATCTAATAATGCTTTAATTATATAGTAAAAAGGGGCATTTGTAAATTAACTTTATTTAATAACAATTGGAATTCTTAGGGATTTTATTGGCCTACCACTCTCGCCCCCTGATGGATCATCTTGGGTGAGTTGTATATATGCTTTGCCTTTTGGCATAACACCGAAGTCAAAATCTATATAGAAAGAAACATTTTCGTTGGTCATCCAGTCAGTAGTAGCTTGACCGTGACCAGGGCCATATTTTGTAACGTTTTGATTTGCATCTAGAATAGCAACTGGTAAGTTCCCTTCAAAAAAGTACCCACCAGATAGAACTCCAGTTGCATGGACCTTTCCAGAAACTTCTTGTCCAGATTTGATTGAGAATGATACCAAGCTATCTTTATCCCCTTCTATTTGTGGCCAGCCAACGAATTTAAAACTATTATAAACATCTGGCTTGCCATGTAGTTCATAACTTACGTTCCCTTTTCTAAACCAGTAAAACGTATCTTTGTTGTAATTATAAACTTTAAAAGTATCGCTCCCGATTTTCTCGTCTTTTATATAAGTGTACGAAGGAATATTATACTTTTCCCAAAATGAAGGATTTGTAATGTAATATATTACTGCGCCGTCATTTAAATAAATTGCGGTTGGCCCCATTTCTGTAATCTCCTCGCTTGGTTTGAACCCTTTCGGCAATTCAATACTAAACCCATGGTTTGTATAAGTGTAAGTAGATTTTAACTCACTTGGGTCAGCATCATATTTAGTATCCCCTATTGGAATTTGAGTTTTATTTATATCTTTACCCACAAAATATATTCCTAACCCAATAATTAAAATTATGAGTGTTATGAGTAATATTGTATTTGTTTTTGAATTTTGCATAATTTATTTTATTTTATTTTATTTTGACGGAATCAATTATTTTTAAAAACTCTTCATCTGATAAAACATTCTCTCCAACTGATGAAAATCCTAAACATGGAAATCTTTTGTTTTCTGATTTTAACGTAAAGTAAGCTGCAACTCCCCTTTCAAATCCCCAGAAACCTTGTTTACCTTCAACTGGACTGAAAATATTAAAGGCGTACTCTTGACCATCAGTTGTTTTTCTCGATGATGCTTTTACTTCTTCATTAGTACTTTTTGAAAGAACAGTTCCACAATTTTCAATACCTGCACGTCCAAAATTTCCATCTTCGGGTGCTATATAACCACGGCTATTTCCAGCAAAGTAAAACTGAGGAAAATTAATACCTCCTCCAAAAGTTTCTCCTTTTTCACCTTTACCTACACCAAAGAAAGTTAACTCTCCGAGATTTGATGGGTAATCAAAAGTAAATCCAAGCTCTTTATTTTCGTATTTTGAGAGTTCTTGCTCTTTTACTTCAGGAGTACTTTCTTTTATTGTTTCTTTATTTGTTTGCTCACCAATTGGCGCGATAACTGCTTTAGGCTTAAATGCAATATATGCCAAAAGTAAGATAGCGATAATGAGTAGAATTATTAAAATATAATTTTTCTTTTGCATATTTTACGGTAAACATTGTTCACGTATACTAGTAATAATAGAGCCATTAATATCGAAATAATACGCTACATATGTCGAAGCTTTTTGCTGTGCATTCAATTTATTATAGTCATCAATTCTTTTTTGAATACTTTGTAAGTAAGTAGAAATATTTTGTGAGGCAGGCTCACAAGGGTATATCATTGTTGAATTATCAACTTTTAAATTCCTTATTTTTTGACTTTGGTTTAAGAAAAACGGTCCACTAGAATCTACTCCGGGTATCCAATTAGGGTTTGGGGTAAGTATATCAATTGCAACCGTCCAACCTGTTATTGACTTAACTGATCCTGGTTGATTGCTGAAGATTTCTTTAGTGCTATCTTCACTGGTGTTATTGTTGGTCGTTGTTTGACCAGTAGTACCTACTTGTGTAACTGGAACTTCGCTATTTGTGGGTAAATATTTTTCCTTATCCTGATACATCCACCTAAGCGCAATAACCATCAGAATGATAAGAATTAGGAGAAGAAACGTATTTAATTTTGAACCGAAAAACCAGTATTTTTGTTTATCCATAAGTTTATTTTTTCTTTGTGTTAAACATAACCAAAAGTGGTGAAGCGAGGAAGATGGACGAATATGTACCAAAGAACATGCCGGCTGTGAGCATCATAGCGAAGACTTTCGTACTTTTCGGGCCAAAGAATACGAGACAGAGTAGTACAATAATGACAGTGGATGAAGTTGTAATTGAACGAGTGTAAACTTGTTCTAGACTCTTTCCTACGGTCTCCTCAAATGTCTTCCAGTGTCCTACCCGAATATTTTCACGAATACGGTCAAAGACGACGATAGTGTCCGACACAGAAAGACCAAGAACAGTCAGTATCGCTACCACAAAGAGCGTATCTATCTCTGTGCCGTAAGAGTGGCTTAGGGCTGCAAAAACTCCGACAGGGATAAGGATATCATGTATAAGAGTAATAATGGCGATAAAACCATATTTCCATGAAGACACTGGCTTTGAAACTTTACGGAATGAAAAGGCAATGAAAAATATTATGCCGAGGGATACAAGAATAAACGAGAGTATGGATTTACGCACAAGCTCAGCTCCGACAGATGGACCGATAGATGTAAAGCTTTTCTCCGTTGCATCAGCACCTAGGGCAATCATGATGCTTGCTCTCTCTGCTTCAGTTACAGCACGAGTTTTTATACTATAGCCCATGTCACCAGTAGGCTGAATAATAATCTCGCCGAGAGAGAGTGACGCGAGCGCCTTATCGATAACATTTTGTTCTGGACGTGCGGTCTTGTATTCAATTTCAGAAAGTGAACCACCTTTAAAGTCGATACCTAATTTAAGTCCAAAGTACCCTATTGATCCAAGTGACAAGATAACAAGAACAATAGAGATAGCAACGAATATTTTTTTGTGTTTAATTACGAACATATATTATTTTTGCTGTGCTTTCGCTGAACTAAATCCCGACCCGAATAAAAAGTTAGTAACATTACTTGTCCTAGTAATATTAAGAGTTGAGAGGAAAAGTCTGGTAATTGATATGGCTGAAATCATAGAGACAAGCACTCCTAAAAGAAAAGTGAGTGCAAATCCTTGTATGAGTGGAGTTCCAAACCAGAAAAGGATTAGGGCTGTAATTATACTTGAGGAATTAGAATCACGAATAGAAAGCCATGCTCGAGAGAATCCATTTTTTGTAGATTCAGCAATTGTACGCCCTCCTCTTAACTCTTCTTTAATACGTTCAAAGATTAGGACATTTGCGTCGACAGCTATACCTATCGATATAATAAACCCTGCTATACCTGCAGCTGTAAGAGTAACAGGAATAAATTTGAATAATGCCAGCATTGTAGCTACGTAAATAGAGAGTGCGATCACAGCCAGAAGCCCGGGAAGTCTATACCATATGACGAGGAATAGCGCTATCGCTAGGAATCCGATAAGAGCTGCTTTTACGCCTGCTTCTGTCGCTTGAGCACCGAGGGATGGGCCTATGGTTTGAGTAGATATTAGATTAATAGGTACAGGTAGAGCTCCGGAATTTAAACGACCGACAAGAGTCTTGGCTTCTTGTGGTTTGAAGTTACCGCTTATCTGAGCTTTGCCACCAGTGATAGCTTCATTGACAGTTGGTATAGATATTGGCTGACCATCGAGATATATAGCGACTGACTTGCCTATATTCTCGCGAGTAATCTTTTCAAATAGAGTTGAACCTTCTGCATTAAACTGAAGTGATACTATAGGTTCACCAGTTGTTTGATCAAATTCCAAAATTGCTTTTTCTAAATATCTACCAGTAAGACCTGTAGATACATATGGATCCGGAGCAGTTATATTTACTTTACCATCTTTATCAACAACCGCCTTCTGAGGAGCGTTCGGATTTGGGTTTTCAGTTTTAAATTCAAGAACTGGGGTCTGGCCAATCATTTCAACAGCTTTCGATACATCGGTCACACCTGGTAAATCGACAATCAATCTTTCTTCCCCGGCGTTAGAAAAGCCACCATTTTGTACTTGAACTATGGGCTCGGACACTCCGAATATATTCACGCGTCGTTCAATTACATCACGAAGCGCATTCATCGAATCAGCTACCTCAGTTGGAGCAACATCAGATATATCAGCATTATAAACCAAGTGAGTCCCACCATAGAGATCAAGCCCAAGCTTGAATGGATATTTTGCCAGGCCAGTTGGCGCTTTATCTGGGGAAAGCTTCCTATGCGCTAATTCTGACTTATAAACAAAAAATCCAATGCCGAAACCTAGGGCAAGGATAAGCAGAGCTGTAATTCGGGTTTTCCACATAATAGGGTTATTCTATCGGGTTTTTAACAAATATGCAACTAAGAAGCCGAGAGCGTAACCACCTATAATATCTATAGGGAAATGGACTCCAGCTACCACCCGAGCGAGGCCAATTAGTAGTCCTGCTAGCATACATAGATAACCTAGGCGCTTGTGCCGAAAATATACAGCAAATGCAAGTGCAGCAATTGTAGCCGAATGGCCAGATGGAAAAGCGTATCCACTCTCAGCGAAAAGCGTGCTTACATTAGATAAAAATATAGCAGGTCTATCTGTATGTATAATTAGCTTCAATATATAAGCAAGCGCATAGGCAAGACCAGTGGAGAAAAAAATTGACACTATCTCTCTACCTTTTCCTTCTATTAAATTTCCAACATTTTTTACATTGAGAACTTTATATTTATAAAAAAGATATACACCAACACTAATGATAACTATATAAATAAATGGCACCGCTAAAAACCAAACCAAGCCATCTAGCCACTGATATTGGAAAGCAAAACTATGTAAAGAATAAAAAATAGAGATATTCATAGTTATGTACCTGCCTGCCGGTAGTAGGCAAGTTTTAATTTTTGTGCAACAGCGAGAACATTTTTAAGTAGTATAGCGACGGTCACAGGTCCGACACCACCAGGAGTCGGAGATACATATGATGCAACTTTTTCGACTGACTCTAAATCAACATCCCCTACTACCGCGCCATTATCTTCTGACGTACCTGCATCTATTACGATCACTCCTTCTTTTATCATATCACCAGTTATAAATTTACCCTTGCCTATTCCAGAGATTATAATGTCTGCATTCTTTAGCATCTCTCTAGTATTATCAGTCCTACTGTCTATAGTACTAACTGGTAGTTTTCTTTGTTTTAATAAATGTACAACGGGTTTGCCGACAAGTTTGCCTTGACCAAGAACTACAATATTCTGACTCGAGGTAATTGGTCCGACTGAATCAAGTACCGCTATACAAGCAAGGGCCGCGGGGAAACCTATATGATTTTCATTATTATAAAATAATTCACTTGCATAAATCCCCAAGCAGTCAACATCGAGTTCTTGGTCTATAGCATCAACAACGGCTTGGGTATCTATGTGTGGAGGTAATGGTAACTGAACAATGATTCCGCACATATTTGGGATTTTATTTAGTTTTTCTATCTCCTCGATAAGTAGCGAGGTGGTTGTAGACATAGGAAAATTAGCAGAGCGGAATAGAATGCCCACGGATTCTGCAGTTTTTTCTTTCATTTTCACATATTGTAATGAAACTGGATCATCCCCTACTATGACATCACAAAACACTGGAGTGAATGGTAGTTCTGACACTCCCTTTTTTACTTCTTTTAAAATCTCGTTTCTAATTTTTATTCCATCTATTATCATATTCCTAAAAATTCATTCCTCATATCATCTTTGTGGGCCACACGCTTGTATCTATTCATCCCCATAAGTATTCCGAGCCCGATAAATTCAGTTAGTAAATGTGACCCACCGTAACTCATAAATGGCAGAGTAATTCCCGTCACTGGAATTATACCTATATTCATACCTATATTTATTATAAAATGGCTCATGAAATATATTGCGAGTCCTACCCCAAATAATATTTCAAAATTTGTTGATCCGAGGAGTGCTATGTGTAATATCCGCCAAATTATAAGCCCGAGCAACAAGAACAATATAATAGCTCCAACAAATCCCCACTCTTCTACAAATGCTGCGAATATAAAGTCTGTCTGATATTCCGGCAAGAACTTGAGCCGTGACTGCGTCCCAAAGCCAACTCCTTTGCCAAAGATCTGCCCAGAACCCACTGCTATAGTTGATTGATATACATTATAACCCGTACCATGAATATCAGAGAGTGGTTGAACAAAATTTATAATACGTGCTTTTTGATATGGTTCAAATACAAAACTCCATAATAAGGAAAATATTATAACTCCGACGCCGAGCACAAGTAATAGGTGGCGACGCGATATGCCTGAAATCAGAGTCATTCCAAGCCAAATAAAGAAAATAATGACAGCTCCACCAAAGTCAGGTTGGAGGAAAACCAACATAAATGGTATGAGGGCGTAGAGGCCAGATATTAGTATATGTTTAAAATTATCTATCTCGACATGCCTACGAGAGAAATACTTTGCTAGCATAAGTATAACCACGAGCTTCATCATATCTGATGGTTGAAAAGAGAAATATCCAAAAGAGAACCAGCTTTTTGCACCATTTGATATATGTCCTCCAATAAAAAGTAGGAGTAGTAGAAAAGAAAAGGTGGAGAAGATTATTACTAACACATCAGTACGTTTGAGAAATCTAAAATCAAAATATGACAAAGTAAAGAAAGCGATGAAAGATATCGCAATCCAGACGAGTTGATGAGAGAAAAAGGGTGTCACCTCGGTGAAGGACTTCATGGTGATAAGACCCGCTCCGAGTACAGGCAAGATAAATAAGAACAGGAGCCAATCAATCTGTGGTAGACGTAACTTCATAGATTTTAGAATGAAACTGTGAATGGATTAATCTGAACTAGAATATCTTTGGAGGCTGAAATATCTGTGAAGGGATTAGGCCAAGTAAAAAGTAAGAGTGTTTTACCATTACTGAGAAGGGCATCTTTGTGAGTTCTAGAAGCATTTATCGCATTGTGATTAACATCGTATACTATAGCGACAACATCAAACTCTGGTAGATCATATATGGATTCATTGCTGACAGTAGCCTTGATTGAAGGACTACTCTGGTCACCACTTAAAATAACATCTTCCACTTTTATCGGAAGGGTCTGAAGAGTTGGTGCCTTCTTGAGCCAGACAAAAGGAGAAGTGAAGTCGAACGTCACACTCTTTACCTCGCTCTGGCCGGAATCGAATCTTGACTCAAATATTGCAAACTGCTGGTTTGGAGGGATAAAAGTCCTACCCGACCTACGTCCGATAAGAATATTCTTTGTATCATATATTCTAAATTCATAAGACACAGACTCAATTCCAGCATCTTTATTTCTATTTTCTACAAATGCTACTAGATTATATACATTACCAGTCACAGGGAAAGCTCTCTTCCAGAGTATTACAGGCTCTGAGACATCGGCATTGCATATCTTCTGGCATACTCCCCCGCAGTCAACTCCACGCTCTCCTCCATTTTGCTTGCCATCTGTGCATGTCGGCTTCTTAGTAATACTAGGCCAGGCAATGATAAGAGCCACTAATCCTAAGAATAGTAGAAGTCCAAAAATATATTGCATTTGTCTACCTGCTGCCCATGACATATACACCTATAATAGCAAAATTCCGCCCCAATGTGGAGCGGAATTTTGTTTAAATTCTTTGTTCTGGCGACAACCTAGATTTAGTCTATGTCTAATTTAAGTTGTATTTTTCTTCAGTTTGTTTGATTATTTCAATTTTTTTATTCCTTATTTCTTCTTCTTCTTCGGGTGTTTTATTTCCGACTTCTCGCCAAACCTCTGATATTTTATCTTTTATTAATTTTGGATATCCTTCTATTAGAGACACTAGTGCAGTCACAGATTTATAATGTTTTACTTCTGAAACTTTTTTAATCGCATCAACTAAATCTAAAAGTTGCTCGTGTAATGCACGTAACTCCTTGATAACTTCAATATTGTACGCCTCTAAAAACCCATTTGCCTTTTCTGATAATTTTTTTTGAATTGTTGGACCTAGATCCGTTACTTTACTCGTCCAACCAATAATTTCCTTGCTCCCTATTCGTGGATCGTCTTTTTTAAGACCATCTCGATATGAAATATATTCAGGAACAATCACATGTAATGTTTCAAGTGCTTCTTTTGATTCTCTGAGCGCTCTTTGTGCCGGATAAAGTGATCTATCAGTTTCTTGCATTTTTAAGGCATGTAAAATAGAATCAGGATTTTTTGTTGCTTCTGCTTTTGCCTCTATAAGTAATCTTTTAAACATATCTGTTTCCTCTGATAGACCACCGTTTTTAAGTTGTACATATTCTACAAGTTGTTCTTGACTAACAACTTTTTCTTCTCTAGATTCTTGTATTGCTTCTTTTGTCATATATTAATTCAAATCATTTTTAATTTTATTAATTTTTTCTTGGTCAATTTCTTTATTAAGATTCAAAAACTGCGATTTCTTTTTAGATTCTAATATTTTCATTTTATTAGTAAATACTTCCATGATGGATTTTATTTTCTCAGTAAAAAAGTTTAACTCCTTAATTTCATCTTCACTGATCTTCTGTTCTACAGTATCGTTCATACTATAATAATAACACTGTACCAGTAATTGTCAATATCAAACTTACTAAAAAATACCCATAGTAATATGAGTATTTTTTAGTTAAATTCTTTGTTCTGGCGACAACCTACTTTCCCCAAAAAGAGTATCATCGGCATAACGGTGCTTAACTGCTGTGTTCGGAATGAGAACAGGTGTGACCACCGCATCAAATCACCAGAACAAAAAATTCAATTTTTATTCAATTTTCAAAACGAGAAAAATCAGATATATATATAATATCTGAAAACTGAATGCTGACTAGAACGCCTGCCTACCGGTAGGTAGACAACAACAATGATTTCCACATTTCCTAATAGGAATCGAACGATTAGTACACCTCGGCTAAACGCATTACTGCGCGTACACCTAGTGCCTATCAACCTAATCATCTCTTAGGTTTCTCAAACGATTCCTTATCTTGAAGCTGGCTTCCCTCTTAGATGCTTTCAGAGGTTATCCATTCCCGACATAGCTACTCTGCAGTGCCCTTGGCAGGACAGCAGATACACCAGAGGTCAGTTCATTCCGGTCCTCTCGTACTAGGAACAAATCTTCTCAAG
>JBBTUE010000004.1:0-169003 GCA_038063915.1 Patescibacteria group bacterium
GTGCTTGTTCTATAGCATCGATAATTTTCTCGCGCGGAATTTTGCGTTCTTGCTCGAGCTGTTCAAGAGCCGATTTCATTGTTTTGAGGTCTAACATATATTTATTTGTGTTAACTATTAAATTTTTCTAAAAATAAAAGCCCGGTTCGAGGAACGGACTAACTATCAACATCCTACTATAAAAGGCCCCTCTCGTCAAATTGGGGATAAAATGTGCATAAATAGGGTTGCTGGACTTGACTGAGGACCCAAAAGGCGATACACTTGACATGAGGCTAGATAGTATGCGTAGTACCTTGAAAAATGGTTTTAGGTCTGTTTGAAAGGCAATTTTCACCTTGTAAACCAAGGCTAGAATCGCCTTTTAAACAGAACATATTCTAAAACATATAATATAACGATTATGAAAAAGCTAATCAGTATGAGTGCGATTCTCATCATCACTACTGCAGCTCTGGTTGGCTGTGGAAGTAATACAAAGAAAGACAACATTATTGAGCCAGTGGATGTATGCCCCAATCTCCCGGGGATACAGACTAATCCAGCTGATTGTCCTACCCCGCTTCCGGTAATAGTCACCCTTACTGCCACTCCGACCGACAGCAAAAGAGGTGATACTTCATTTTTTAATGAGGTAAATAGAACTTTCGCTATGGGTGCCCAGAATGCCAGTTCTTTTGGTATCACTGGCGAAGCAGGGAATTCCGTTTCGGTACCTACAGTCACTGCCCCGACAAGAATCGATTGGTGGGCCAAGAATTCAGCAGGCACTACAATCAATGGTTCTAAAACCTTCCCACTTTATACCGAAAACAAGACCAACCTCGTTGGTAATGTAGCAGGAGTTAAATGGCATCCCGACTTTAGCAGAAAGACTATAGTCTCTGATACCCTTGTTAATCCAGCACCGAGTGCTACATGGGAGATAACTGTTATAAGTACGCTTGATCGCCGTTTCTACACTGATGGTTCTGGTTCGACCTATGGTGGGCCTGTAAGCCCCGGTTCTTTTGTTTATACTCTTTTAGAGGGAGATAATTGGATAAATTTCCAACAAGTGAACCAAAAGATATTTCAGGTCACAGATTTGATTCTCGTACTTCGTCACTGGCAGAAAGATCCGTTTAGTACCACTTGGTATTGCCATGAATCTCACTACAGCCGGTCATAATTTTTTCATATCAGGCTTATATAATAACCCTTTCGCTTTCGCGGAAGGGTTTTTTTATTTTGTGGATAACTTTTCTTATATACAAAACAGTATTAATGCTATAATTACTTGGTAATATTTAAACAGTATATTTCTATAAATATGAATCTAATAAAATCTTCAATTTTCGTACTCTTCCTTTCAATCATTACTTATTCGCATGTATATGCAGTCACACCTACACTACCTGTAACTACTACTACATCTTCTAGCAGTACAGTCCCTGTAGCGAGTATTGATTTAAAGGATGCAAAGATTGTTGCCCAAAACAACAATAATATTGCAGTTTCGTTCAGTATTAGTAATCGAGGGAGTTTACAAACTGGTATAAAATACGGACTCCAACTTGTTTCAGATTCCAAAGACAAATATGTTGCCGATGAAAAGGTCTATGACGAATCACTGACTCTCGAGACTGGGGCATCTGTAAAGAAAGATTTTGTCTATACTGTACCAGCGCAACTCGGTGGGAATTTTACATTAATATTAGTTTCTCAGAGCGAGGGAGGAGTACCTTTTGGCCAAGTTACATTTGGAAAAGTTAAAATCACTGCTTCGATAAAAAGTATAAATATATTACCTGAATCATGCTTCCTTAAAATAAAAGGCGACAAAACTAATAAAAATTATACTCTTACGCAAAGTGTCGATATCAGTAGTAGTGAGTCACTTAATCTAAATTGTACAGCGGTCAATGAGACTAGTGGACCGATATCTGCAACCCCAATATATGAAACTAGATATCAAAATTCTTTTGGATCAATTACCGAGCAAAGTGGGGGTAGCTACACACCTGTATCGTTTACCAAAGGAGAAAAGAAAAACATTACCCTCGAGTTACCGAAAGGTGATTTGGCGAAGTTTTATACTATTAAAGTACAACTAATGAGCGGTGATAAAATTTCAAATCCAGTTTATGCTCGCTACGTTCTCCAAGGTGTAATTGGAAATATTTATCGAATATCGCTAGATAAAGATTATTATAGAGCAGGAGACAAGATTGATATGTCAGTACTCTGGTCAGCATCTACTGGAAGTACTATTAGAAATAGTGTATCTGGCGTAAGACCAAGATTATATCTTGAGACAAGTATTACTAGTGAAAATGGTAGAGAGTGTATGTCAAATATCAAATCAGAGCTAGTTCGAGATCCTAAGGATAATGAGACAAAGATACCAATTACATTCAGGTATACTTGTGTAAACCCTCACGTTAGTGCAACCTTAACAGATGATAAAGGGAATATATTAGACAAAAAAGAATTTACGTTTAAAACGGGCAAAGGCGATGAGATGGCTGCAAAAAATTCAAAACAGGGATGGATAGCAGTGGGAGTTATAGTCCTTGTGCTTATCTTTGGCTTACTTATGCGAAGAAGGAAAAGTAATATATAATATACACATAAATTAATTGAGATATTACAAAATCTATGCAAACTAAAATCAAAAACTTAAAATATATTATATTCGGATTCGTGGTTATACTATTTTCCACTTTGTTTGTAAGTCAGGTCCACGCAGCTGATACTTATCCAGCCAACGGCAATAACGGAATAGTTTGGTCTATTGTAGATATTGCACCAACTACTCTTCCTACTAATACAGGTTTTACTGCAACTGGAGATTTGCAATCTGCATCCACTACTGTCGAAACTGTGAGTTTGACAGTTAAAAATAATAATGGATCTCCTGTTGCTATGATCCCTGCAACTCTTGGAAATACAGTGCAAATAAATCCAAGCCAGATAATTTCAGCAGCCCAAATCTCGTTTACCAGTCCTGGATCGGGAGGTACGTATCCCGTAGAATTTACAACGAATGTAGATGTGATACCAGTACCAATACAAAACTATGCATATAATACTAATCTAGGAGCAATAATCGGCATATGTCATATTATGCCAGATCCTAATGAAGGCAAGCCTGGGTCTGTGACTGCTACAAGAGATGTAGCGACAGAACAGGACGCCTTGGCGCGTGGAGTGACACATGTTTCTGTTGATTATGGAATTATTACAAACAATACTCTAAATGGTCAACCGAATTGGATGACATCGTATATCCATGCAGACTTCTATCCAGGTGATCTAGAGCTTTCATTACCGGGCTATGAGTATGGTATCGACCATGATGCAAATGGATATTGCTCTGAATCATTTGCAGGCGACGTAATCATACAAGAATATTTCTAAAATAAATTCTATGAAAAAATTCACAAAAGAAATGAAATATTTAGCTCTTACACTAACAATAATCTCTGGGGTTGCTATTAATGTAAATCAAGCATCTGCGACACTTGTCCCTACTCCTCATGTTATGAATTACACAGTCACTAGCGCGACTATCCCAACTGTCACTTCTCCAACTGCTACTTTGATTACAAGCTCCACTGCAACTCTCGGTGCGACTGTTACCTCTGACGGTGGTGCTGCTCTCACTGCTCGTGGTACATGCTGGGGAACAACTGCTGCTCCTACAACTAACTGCTTGGCTGAGGGAGGAACCGGAGTGACAATATTTACTCATGGAAGAACTGGTTTACCTGCATCTACTCTCATATATTATCGTGGCTATGCGACCAATTCAGTTGGTACAGGGTATTCGGTTGACGCGACGTTTAGCACTGGTGCTGGCACCAGCATCCCAACTGTCACTCTTCCTACCGCAACTGCCATCACAAGCTCCACTGCAACTCTCGGTGCGACTGTTACCTCTGACGGTGGTGCTGCTCTCACTGCTCGTGGTACATGCTGGGGAACAACTGCTGCTCCTACAACTAACTGCTTGGCTGAGGGAGGAACCGGAGTGACAATATTTACTCATGGAAGAACTGGTTTACCTGCATCTACTCTCATATATTATCGTGGCTATGCGACCAATTCAGTTGGTACAGGGTATTCGGTTGATGGAAATTTTGTAACTAGCGCAGGAGCTACTGTGCCTACGGTTATAAGTCCAACAGCAACTTCAATTACAAGCTCAGGAGCAACTCTTGGTGCCAATGTTACTTCTGATGGAGGTTCCGCTCTCACTGCTCGTGGTACATGCTGGGGAACTACAACAGATCCTGTTACTAACTGCTCTCCAGAAGGGTCAACAGCAACAGGTATTTTCACTCATGCGCGATCTGGAATGTCAGCATCAACTCTATATTACTATCGTGGCTATGCGACAAATGCAGTAGGGGTTGGATATTCGGTCAGCTCTAGTTTTACAACTAGTGCTCCTAGTCCTAGTGTTCCAACTGTCGCAAGTCCAACAGCAACTTCAATTACAAGCTCAGGAGCAACTCTTGGTGCAACCGTCACATCAGACGGTGGTGCTACCCTCACTGCTCGTGGTACATGCTTTGGTACATCACCTAGTCCAAGTACAAACTGTCTAGCTGAGGGGGGAACGGCAGTGTCAGTATTTAGCCACGCAAGATCTGGTATGTCAGCATCAACTCTATATTACTATCGTGGCTATGCAACCAATTCAGTTGGGACGGGATATTCTCCAGATGGAACATTTTCAACTAGTTCACCTAGCAACTCTCCTCCAAATGCACCAGTAATAACTGGGCCGACAACATTTGGAGCGGGAACCACACAGCAATTTACATTTACGGCTACCGATCCAGATAGCGATACTATTAGATATGGAGTTGACTGGGACATGGATGGTACCGCTGACGTGTGGCTTCCTGGTCTTGTGACATACGTACCATCAGGTACGCCACAATCTGCATCTAACTCGTGGCCAGTAGCAGGTGATTACAAATTCCAAGCTCTCACGCAAGATTTTCCTGGATTAAATTCTGGTTGGACTATGTATGATATCACTGTAACTAATGTAGTAAATGGAGTTTGTGATGCTACACACTTTAGTTGTATAGCTGGTACGAGTATAAATAATTCAGGTACTGGTCCATGGACATGGCAATGCCAAGGTTCAGGTGGGGGTTCGACAGATTCATGTTCAGAAGGTGTGCCACAATGTAATGACGGCATAGATAACGACTCTGATGGATATAAAGATACCAACGATCCAAGTTGTCATACAGACTGCAATGCTAATATTGGAGGTACCTTTACACCCACAGCTACAAACGAAGGCAAAAAGTGTATAAAGCCTGTATATAAGGAGCTTTAATTTAGATAACAAAACACCTCGCCACAGCGAGGTGTTTTGTTATAATTTGACATTATTTTTATATTTGCTAGTATGGAAGTCATTGAGATTCACTCCGGTTTGCGGAGGATTCACCCTGCTTTTGGCAGGGCAAGTTTATTTATTAATTAATTTATGTTCCGGCGTAGCTTGCCTACCGGCAGGCAGGTCGGAACCAATAAAATATATGGCAGAAGAATTTAACAGAGATAAGCCACACGTAAATGTGGGAACTATTGGTCACGTTGACCATGGAAAAACAACATTAACAGCAGCTATTCTCGCAATCCTTGCTCGTCAAGGTGAAGGCTATGGTGCAAAAATTAAAGGTGTCGATCAGATCGACTCCGCTCCTGAAGAAAAAGCTCGTGGTATCACGATCGCTCTTTCTCACAACGAATATTGGACTCCAGCACGTCACTATGCGCACATTGACGCTCCAGGTCACGCTGACTACATAAAGAACATGATTACAGGTGCTGCCCAAATGGACGGTGCTGTATTGGTCGTGGCTGCGACTGATGGTGCTATGCCTCAGACTCGTGAACACGTCCTTCTTGCAAAGCAAGTCGGTGTGCCAAAGATTATTGTATTCCTAAACAAATGTGACATGGTTGATGATAAAGATATGATTGACCTAGTAGAAGAAGAAATCCGTGAACTCCTTACAAAACAAGGTTTTGACGGTGCCAACGCTCCTGTTATCCGTGGTTCAGGCCTTAAAGCCCTTGAAGCAAAAGACAATACTGATCCATGGGCTATGAAAGTCCTCGAGCTAGTTGCTGCACTAGATACTTACATCCCAGTTCCAGAACGTGATATCACAAAGCCATTCCTAATGCCAATTGAAGATATATTCTCTATCGAAGGCCGTGGAACAGTTGTAACTGGTAAGATTGAACGTGGAATTGTCAAAGTCGGTGAGGATGTAGAAATTGTTGGTGTTAAAGATACTGCAAAGACTACTGTCACTGGTATTGAAATGTTCAACAAGAATTTGAAAGAAGGTATGGCTGGCGACAACGCCGGAATACTAATCCGTGGTATCAAAAAAGAAGACATTACTCGTGGACAAGTTCTTTGCAAACCAGGAACAACTACTCCTCACTCAGAATTTGAGTGTGAAGTTTATATTCTAAAGAAGGAAGAAGGTGGTCGCCACACTCCATTCTTTACTGGATACAAGCCACAGTTCTACATTCGTACGACAGACGTGACTGGTGAATCTACCCTTCCAACTGGAGTTGAGATGGTTATGCCAGGTGATACAGTCAAGCTTTCTGTTAAACTAGTTACCCCAGTTGCTCTTGAAGAACAACAGCACTTTGCAATCCGTGAAGGTGGTAAGACAGTTGGTGCAGGTGTAGTAACGAAAGTTATTAAGTAAATTAGTTTTTTTAGTAGCGAGTGAAAAGGGTCTAGTAGAATAAATACTACGACCTAAAAGCTATAACCTAGAACCATGCCAACAAAAGAATTAAAAACTAAAAAGAAATCAGTAAAGAAAGTAAAAGAAGATGTAGTTGTCCAATTACGCATTCGTGTGAGAGCTTATGAGAATAAGATCCTAGACGCGTCCGTAAAACAAATCATAGACACTGCTCTTCGCTATGACGCTAAAATTGTCGGGCCAATTCCACTTCCAACTGAAATTAAGAAATATACAGTTAACCGAGCATCGTTTGTGTTTAAAAATGCTCGAGAACAATTCGAAATCAGAATTCACAAGCGTGTTATCGATATCTTAAATCCTAATGCGAAGACTATCGAAGCGCTTACGAATCTATCTCTTCCATCCGGAGTTGATATAGATGTGAAGATGATGTAATAATCAAAATTTATGAAATTTATCCTTGGTAAAAAACAGCATATGATGCAGTGCTTTGATGATGATGGGAAAGTCATCCCTGCGACAGTAGTAGAGGCGGGTCCACTCGTAGTTACTCAAGTCAAAAATCCAGACACAGATGGCTATACTGCTATTCAGGTGGCCTTTTTAGAGCAAAAGAAAAGCCGTGCTACAAAAGCGCACCTTGGCCATGTCCTACCTGCACAAGCAAGTAAGGATGGGGGAGTTGTAGAGGCAGGAGCGTTCAAGCATCTGCGCGAATTTCGAGATATCGAAGAAATATCTGTAGGTGATCGGATTACTGTCGACTCTTTTTCAAAAGGTGATATAGTCACAGTTTCAGGACTTTCAAAAGGTAAAGGATTCCAAGGAGTTGTCAAACGTCATGGTTTCCACGGAGGTCCTCGCTCTCACGGTCAAAAACACTCAGAACGCGAACCAGGTTCGATAGGTGGAGGACTTCGCAATAAAGTTCCAAAAGGCATGCGCATGGCTGGCCGTACAGGAGGCGACCGCATTACTGTTCGGAATTTGGAAATTATTGGCATAGATAAAGAGAATAATCAGTTACTCGTAAAAGGAGCTATTCCAGGACGACGTGGAACTCTTGTGGAAATTATTGGACTATAAATATTTGACTTACTATGGAAACACAAGTATACAATCAAAAAGGTAAATCAGTCGGTAAGCTTGCACTACCAGAGACTGTTTTTGGTGTTCCTTGGAATGCTGACTTGGTTCACCAAGTTGTAACTGCTATGCAAGCCAATGCTCGTACACCGGTGGCTCATACCAAGTTCCGCTCCGATGTGCGCGGTGGAGGCAAGAAGCCTTGGAGACAAAAAGGTACAGGGCGCGCTCGTCATGGATCTACACGTTCTCCTATTTGGAAAGGCGGAGGTGTTACTCATGGCCCACGTAAAGAAAAAATTTATACCCAAAAGATTAATAAGAAAATGCGTACAAAAGCGCTCTATACTGTGCTCTCAGAGAAGCTTAGAAAAGGCCAGCTCCTCTTCTTGGAAGAGTTAACTCTAAAAAATATTAAGACTAAAGATGCAGTGTCTGTGGTCAATGATTTGAGTAAGGTAACAGGATTTGAGAAAATCACTGGTGGTAAGAAACGCAATACCTATATCACAGTTCCAGCAAAGAGTGCAGTACTCAATAAAAGTTTTGCAAATATCCCGACTGTAGAGCTTGATGAAGTCCGCAATATTAATCCTGTTGATTTGCTAGCTTATCGATATGTGATAATATCTTATCCTACAGAGAGTATTGCATTCCTAGGTGGCAAGATAGAAAAGAAATAATATATATGGCAACAACTAAAACAAAATCAAAAAAAGATGAAAAGAAAGTGGAAGAGACACACCCACTTATTTTAGGTGCACGTATAACTGAGAAGTCATCAAAAGGTGCCGACCAAGGTATCTATACTTTTAATGTCAGAGAAGATGCTAATAAAAGTGAAATAAAAAAGGCCATCAAGAAATTATATAAAGTAGAACCTACCAAGATTTCCATAACTAAAATTACCCCAAAGACTGTAGTTAGACGTGGTATTATCGGCACAAAGCAAGGTGGAAAGAAAGCCGTCGTTTTCTTGAAGAAGGGAGATAAAATAGCATTTGTATAATATGAAAACTTATAAACCTACAACTCCATCAAAGCGACACCAGACTACTGTTTCCTACAGAAATGTTTTAACTACAAGTACTCCCCAGAAATCTCTGACTCGAGGATTCAAGAGGTCTGTCGGGCGCAATAATCAGGGCCGCATTACTACTCGCCACAAAGGTGGTGGGCACAAGCGACTATATCGCGAGATAGATTTTATGTACAACAAGCGCGATATCCCTGCTACTATTTCGTCTATCGAATACGATCCAAATCGTAATGCATTCATCGGGCTTGCAGTTTATGCCGATGGCGAAAAGCGCTACGCGATAATTCCAAAATCTGTAAAAGTTGGAGATAAATTTATAGTCGGCGAGAAAGTTCCACTAACTACTGCGAATCGCCTACCACTTAAACTTATACCAGTCGGAACCTTTGTTTACAATGTTGAAATCAAGCCCGGTAACGGCGCGAAGCTTGCCAGATCCGCAGGAGTATTTGCTCAAGTAGTTGCAAACGACAGCGGGTATACAAATATTAAAATGCCATCAACAGAAGTACGTAAAGTCTCGGAGAACTGCTACGCATGTATTGGTGAAGTTTCAAACTCAGAATACAAACTTCAGAATTTCGGTAAAGCTGGACGCTCACGTTGGAAAGGTATCCGCCCAACAGTGAGAGGTACAGCCATGAACCCAGTTGATCATCCACACGGAGGTGGTGAAGGCAGACAAGGACGAGGACTCCGTAGAGCGAAAACTATGTGGGGCAAACCATCAGGAAAGGGTCAGAAGACCCGTACTCCAAAGAAGTACTCAAACATGTGGATAGTTTCCCGCCGACGCGTAGGAAAAGCAAAGAAAGCGTAAAATACTCAAACAAAAAATACCCATATGGGTATTTTTTGTTGGTACAAAATTAGATAAGTAGTATAATAAATTAATACATGGCTAATCAACAGCTCACAGAGTATATAGAAACAGTCCAAGCACAAGGTTTTTCTGAGCCTATGATACGAGATGTCTTGGCAAAGAATGGCTGGCAAACTCAAGATGTGAATGATGCCTTCTCTTACCTAAAACTTGAGAAAGATACGTTAGTTTCCTCTGCGCCTGTTGCTCCTAATATGGCTGGAGCTATCCCTAATGATTCTCTGAGAAAAGAGCAAAATATATCTAATATTTTTGATAAGCCTGCGGAAAATAAAGCGTTTGAATATAATTCGCCTTTTAGTGTTGGACTCGCTATTGTTCTTTTTGGTGCACTCCTTATTCTTATAAATAAGATTATTGATGATAGTGGCTCATTTACTTCTAGCATAAACGGTAAATTAGTTTTCGATGCACTTTTGATATTACCGTTTCTACTGATGGCGTTTATTTTGCATGGTTCATTTCATAGTCAAGAGAAGAAAAATTTCCTAATTCTATCGCAACCATATTTTCTAGTCTCAGCCCTCCTACTTGTAAGATTACTCTGGGATACCAGTAGATATATCTTGGATAAAAACGCGACCTATGGAGTATATATAGTCCTCGCACTTATTATCATAGTACTAACAGGGGTCATTATTTTTATCCAGAAATATATAAAAAATTAATCATATGTCCTCATTAGTCAAAGAACAAAATAGTAACGTATTTAAAACAAAGTTCACCACAGCCGGAGGGTTTATCGTCACCCTCCTTGGACTCGCTATTCTCGCACTCATGGAGCGTGTACTCTATGATGCTGGACGATTGATGGTGTCGCCACCACTAGACTACCTAGATAATGGTGGAGTAATAGTTGTCCACGGAGTTATCATAATATTGTTTCTTGTCATTGCACTTGTGACCAACGTTTCTATCTCTAGTAGTAAAGAGCGCTATGCGATCGCTCTCGTGCCGTATTATGTAGTCAGTATAATTTTGGCATGTCAGCTCCTATTCCAGATTAGTGTCTACTTCTACAATCATCATACGACATTTCAATTCTATGTAGTAATGATTGCATTAATAGCAGTCTGTACTTATGGTATTTACCATATACAAAAGCGACGCATAATAGCGTAGATAAAAATATGGAACCAACGCTTACAACTCCTCCTCCTGTGCCACTTCCACCAATCGGTGCTTCTACGGTAAAGGATTTTCGTAAGTCAAAGTTTATACTTGTGCTCGCATACATTCAACTCGGATTATTTGTATTTTCTCTGATTAGCAATATGGCTAGAGTTCACTTGCCGTTCTTAAGTATCTCTCCTTCAATTATCTTTTTAATACCTTCTCTACTTGTCGTCTTTACCAAAAGCAAAGGTGTCTACAAAGTCGCAAGGATCCTATTGATCATCGAGTACCTCCTTATTCCACTTTTTATAATCGGATTCCTATTTTTACTCTCTAGTATGCATTGGTAATTATGGAAAATAATTTATCTGAAAAAAGACGTTTCTCCATAGTATCTAGATTAAAGAGCACTAATCATGCATTTAGAGGTGTGCTTATTTTTATAAAAAGTACTCACAATGCTTGGGTCCATATATTTTTCTCAGTTCTTGTAGTATACCTAGGTTTTACTTTAAATATATCTTCCATTGAATGGGTTTTGATTATATTTGCGATTGGACTTGTAATACTAGCCGAGACAATTAATACTGCGATTGAAATAGATATAGATCTAACCAGTCCGACCTATCATCCATATGCTCGCGACACCAAAGATGTTGCCGCTGGAGCGGTCCTAATTACTGTGCTTATTGCTGGAATCACTGGGCTGATAATTTTCTTACCAAAAATAATCTTGCTTATAAAGTAAAAAACTTCTGGATTCCTCCAGAAGTTTTTTTATTCCATTTATTTCTACTAGCTATGCCAGTATTATCCCTTCACTGAAGGGAAGCCATTCTCATCTCCCCAGTTCGGCTGGTTGTCGTACCAGTCCCATAATTTTTTCTCGTCATCAAATGGCAAGTTTCCTGAGTGACGAAATTCAGCGATGATCTGCTTGAAGTTCAACACTGATCTTAAATACAACCCTTTTGCTGTAAAGCTATTCTTTGAACTTTTCAGTTCGTAATCAAAAATCGAAACAGGTATAATTGCTGTTCCATAACCAATCAATGCTAAGAACTCTTTCAGGCTGGATTCGCCAGTGCTAACGAGGTCTTCAAGTCCCACAATTGTCTTACCACCAATGTCTTTCTCTGTTAGCCGTTTGATAAAATTATCAATAAATAGCGTCCAGGATTTTGGATTCAAGTCCAGACCTGCTTCCATCAAGGCCTTCTCAGCCTCTTCAGTATATGGAGACATCCCAGCATATGCAGGATCTATAAGGACTACTGTCTTTCCTATCTCCACAATACCCTCAATTTGCAATCCAAGGCCATGATCTTTCTTTTCCTTTCGCACAAATAGGAAAGGTTTTTCTGCTTCTTCAGCCATCATCAAGCCGCAGACAATACCCATTGGAACTGTGCCGGCAAATACATCGGTATCTTGCATAAGACGGGTGATACTCCCTTTTATAAAAGCTTTTAAATTGGGAATGTCCACCAGATAGTACTCATCTTTTATCTTAAGAAGAAGAGGTTTATTTATCTCCATGGCAAGTAATACTGCTGGAGCGATACCAGCCGTCGGGATACCATAGACCCAATCAATAATAAAAAGCTCGTCTTTTTTTATCAATGAAGCCAATGCCTTCCGTAGGCTTTTTCTTGCCTCTACACTTGATTGCAAGGCTCGGTTATTTACGTAAGGTGGGTTCCGAGTTCCACTTGCCCAAAGCTTGGGTTTGAGGAAGTTGTATCCAAAGGCGCCAAGGCTGATTAAAAATTTAGCAATTATACTTGCGAAGGTCGATGTCTTTTGCATAGTAGTTGATTTAAATGAATTGAGAATTTTTCTTAATCCTACCTTACTCACATTTTTTGTCAAATAAAAATCCTGCTCGTTTCCAAGCAGGATTAATATAATAATATAGGAACAATTTAGCGGTTAAACTCCAGTCTCTTTCCCATTTTGTATTCATTAAAATGACCGTTGTCGTAAGCCAGGTGCCCATTCACAAATGTATGGGTTATTACTGAATGAAACCTTTTTCCTTCAAAAGGACTCCAGCTACATTTTGAGAGAATATTTTCTTTACCGACAGTGTAGTGCTTATCCATATCTACTAGCACTAAGTCAGCAAAGTATCCCTCCTTAATGAAACCCCGACGGTCAATATCGAACATGATTGCAGGATTGTTGCACATTTTCTCCACAATCTTTTGCTTACTAATCTTGCCGGCAATGGCAAACTCAAGCATCAAATTGAGAGAATGTTGTACCAAAGGTATTCCTGACGGAGCTTTGGTGTACAATTGGGATTTTTCATCCCATGTATGCGGTGCATGGTCTGTGGCAATAACGTCGATAAGGTCATCAAGTACGGCGTTAAAAATTGCTTCCCTGTCCTGTTCGGTTTTGATGGCCGGGTTACACTTTATCAGATTACCTAACGTCTCGTAGTCCTTATCAGAGAAATACAAATGATGTACGCATGCTTCGGCTGTGATCTTCTTTTCCATCAATGGAATATCGTTACGGAAAAGCTTCAACTCGTTTGCGGTGCTTATATGAAGGACATGCAACCTTGTCCCATATTTTTTAGCAAGCTGGACGGCAAAAGCAGAGGAACTATAGCAAACACCATGATCTCTTATAATTGGATGAAATACTGCTGTCAGGTAATTTTCACCATACTTAGCAATGGTTTTTCCCAAGTTCATTTTCATAAGGACTTCATCCTCACAATGTGTTGCAATTAACATCTTTATATTCGCAAAGATTTTTTCCAAACACTCCGGACTATCTACCAGCATATTACCAGTGCTACTTCCCATGAAAATTTTTACTCCGCAAACTTTCTTAGGGTCAACTTTCAACAACTCGTCAAAGTTATCGTTAGTTGTGCCCATGTAGAATGAGTAGTTTGCAAGTGATCGCCCCCTAGCGATATTATACTTGTCTTCGAGCAACTGAATTGTTGTAGCTGGAGGGGAAGTATTAGGCATTTCCATATAACTGGTCACACCACCAGCAACTGCTGCTTTAGCTTCAGTATAAATTTCAGCTTTGTGGGTGAGACCCGGCTCACGAAAGTGTACCTGATCATCAATAAGTCCAGGGAATAAATATTTTCCTGTTCCATCGATAATCACTGCGCCGGAAGAGTTTACAGAATTTGGCTTCCCGATCTGACTTATGAGCTCATCTACGATAAGTACATCGGCCTTGCGTCCAGGTATATGACCAAAGACAACATGAACGTTCTGGATAAGTATTTTCTTCATAACTAGAGTTTTATTGTTTTTTGAATTTTCTTCATCCTATGCCTTTTGCATCCAAAATGCAAGAAAAAATCCCGGGGTGCAATACTGCATCTCGGGATTTATAAATAGGGTCTAATATTAACTTGTCATCAAGGATTTGTAGCATTCTTTTATAATACCTTTTACTGCCCAAGGTTTTATAAATGCAACAGTCCCGATAGATATTGCCTTAACATTCGGAAAACCACAAAGGACTCTTACATTGTCCTTTGACATTACTCCACCACCAGCAATTATCGGTTTAGTGTGAGTATTCAGCATACTGAATCTCGTAAGCCACTTTTCAACTACAGGGAAAATTGGTGCACCGGATAATCCACCGCTCGTATATCCTCTAAATACAAGTGGTGACTTGTCATGTATGGAATATTTACTCCACTTTATTTCTTTTGGGAACTCCCCGTAGGGAATACTGTTTGAGAAGCAAAGGGCATCACAGTATTTGTGCTCCATTATTTCATGCGCAATTTGAGGTAGAAGCACTGCATTTATCTTTGGCACTAAGGGTATTTCAAGCTCACCCAAAATGTCGAGGATTTGAGATGCTTCTCCGGTTAACTCCTTCTGACTATGCCCAGTATTAGGACAAGAAATATTTACCTGCAAGGCAAACTTTGCCATAAACTTTGGTAAATGTTTTTTCAAAAGACTTACGAATTCACGGGTCTCAGCGATACGTTCGTCCCTCGTTTTTCTTATCGGCATGAACGAAAGCATGAAAGGCTGAGTCCTTTGTTGCCAGATACCTCTTAACAGTAAACTTTTAAACCCTGGATTACTCAGCCCTACTGCATTTAAAGCAGCACCTTTTAGGGGCATGGGATATATAGCATCAGGTAGAAATTTTTTAAAGGCAAAACCTCCAAGGTCGAGCCTCACATTTCCTTTATTGAAGTCAACTGTCGCTGTCTTTGCGACGAAATCCATATTTTTAAATATATCACCCCAGATCATTTTAATAATTCTACTGTGCTTATATTCGGGATAAGAAGGGTTTCCATAAAACCCTTGTACCCCAGACGCACCAAGCGCCGGACCGAAATAGATATTTCTTAATATCATGGTTGAGATTTTTATTTAGAAAATAGCGTTATATTTTCATTTATCCTACAGTATTTATCCGCAATGTCAATGAGTATCTATGTGTATTTGACTTTATTCCTAGATTTGTTAGTATGGACGGACGAGCTCACAGGAGCTTATTTATATTGATATGACACGATCACTCAAAAAAGGCCCATATGTAGACGAAAGGCTCTTGAAGAAGATTGCCGGAAAAAAGCCTATTGAGACAGGAATGATAAAGACCTGGTCTCGAGCATGCGTTATTTCACCCGAGATGGTGGGGTTTATGTTTGGAGTTCATAATGGCAAGCAACATGTAGAGGTCCTGGTGAGTGAAGATATGGTAGGGCATCGCTTAGGCGAATTCTCTCCCACCCGCAAGTTCGTCAAGCACGGAGGTAAAATGCAGAAAGAATTAGAAGAGAAGAAGAAAGAAGCCGAGATCTCCGCAGCAAAATCAGCCAAATCCGCGACCGAAACAAAGAAATAAATTATAAGTAATGAAAGCATTTTTAAAAAACTACAGACAGTCTCCACGCAAGGTTCGCCTTGTAGGGGAACTCATCAAAGGCAAAAGGGTTGCTGATGCTTTTGTTCAGTTAGGGTCACTACCAAAGCGTGCTACAGGTCCTATAACCAAGCTACTTGCTTCAGCTGTAGCTAATGCAAAACAAGCTGGAATATCAGAAGATAACCTTATAATTTCAAGTGTTACAGTAAATAAAGGTATAGTTATGAAGCGTAGTATGCCTCGCGCACGAGGGAGTGCTTCTCGTATAAACAAGAGGACAAGCCATGTAGCTCTAATCCTTTCCGAGAAAATCGTAGAGAAAAAAGTTAAAAACACCAAAGCAGAAAAAGCTGAGAAAAAAGTAGCAAAACCAAAGGTTAAAAAAGTAATTAAGAAGGAAAGTAAATAATTATGTCAAAAGTTGTCCATCCATATGCACATAGGTTAGTAATCATCCGCGACTGGAAGTCACGCTGGTTTGCTGATAAGAAATACAAGACATTACTTGCGAGTGATGTAGTTATCCGAGAGTTCCTAGTAAAGAAGCTCCGTGGATTCTACGTTTCTCGTATAGAGATAGAGCGCAATGTTAAATCTACTAAAATCATGGTCTATACTTCAAGACCGGGTATGATTATCGGTCGCTCTGGTGAAGGTGCCGCGAAAATAAAAACCGAGTTGGTAAGTGCTATGAAGAAGAAGGGTGTCGCTATTCCAGAGGATTTCAAATTTGATATTGTCGAGGTTACAAACCCAGATGCTGATGCTGCGATAATCGCATGCTCTATCGCAGAGGGTATTGAAAAGCGCCTCCCATATCGTCGGGTTATAAAGCAAGCTATAGAGAAAGTCATGGCTGCTCGCGGAGTCAAAGGTGCTCGTATTTATATTGGTGGCCGTTTGGCTGGATCTGAAATCGCACGTTCTGAGCAAATAAAGCGAGGATCAATTCCACTTCAGACATTCCGCGCTGACGTAGACTTTGCTCGCGAGAAGGCTCATATGAGTTATGGAGATATTGGAATTAAAGTTTGGATATATCGTGGAGAAGTATTTAATGCTGAGCCAGGACAAAATACTGATAGAAAGAAAAGTAATTAATCAATTTTATGTTATTACCCAAAAAAGTAAAATTTAGAAAGTGGCACACCAACAGAACGGATATGACGAAAGTCACTCCGGATACTAGAGGTATCACTGTTGCCTTCGGATCATTTGGACTAAAAGCTACAAGTGGTGGACGTATCCGCTCAAATCAGCTAGAATCAGCTCGCAAGGTTACATCTCGTACTATCGGTAAGACTGGCCGTATGTGGATTCGCGTATTCCCAGATAGACCTTTTACAGCTAAACCTGCAGAGGTAGGAATGGGAAAGGGTAAGGGTGATCCGCAGGGCTACTGTCTAGATGTGCGTCCAGGCCGAGTACTTTTTGAAGTGGACGGAGTAACAGAGGCAGTCGCCAAAGAGGCACTTCGCAAAGCTGGAACCAAATTACCAGTAACTACTCGAGTTGTGGCAAGATAACTATTATGGAAACAAAAATAAAAAAACTAAATAAAATATTGAAAGGGGTAGTTGTATCAGACAAGATGAACAAGACTATCGTAGTCGAAGTTACACGCTTTGTAGAGCACCCAAAATATGGCAAGCGTGTGAAGAAGACAAAGAAATACAAAGCCCATGATGAGAATAATAGTAAAAAAGTTGGTGATATGGTCCAAATCGAAGAGACCAAGCCAATTTCAAAAGATAAACATTTTAAAGTATTAGCTTAAAAATTATATGATACAAGATGGAACAGTAGTAAATATCACAGATAACGCCGGCGGAAAGGTAGGTAAAGTTTTCAAGGTGCTCGGCTCATCCAAGCGTCGCTATGCTGGGATTGGTGATAAGGTCATCATCTCGGTTAAAATTGCTGAACCTCGCAAGGGCGTGAAGAAAAAGGATGTCCATCAAGCAGTCGTTGTCCGCACCGTAAAGGCTTATCGCCGAGCCGATGGATCTTATATTCGATTTGATGACAATGCTGTTGTAATATTAGAAAAAGATAAGATGGATCCAAAAGGTGGTCGTGTCTTCGGTCCTATTCCTCGCGAGCTTGCAGAGCGTGGATATCAGAAGATTATTTCTCTTGCCCAAGAAGTCATTTAGCTATATTTATTTTTATGAAAATCAAAAAAGGAGACAATGTAATAGTGATTGCCGGTGCAAACAAAGGCAAGAAAGGCAAAGTAATCAAATCAATCCCAAGTGAAAACAAGGTGGTGATTGAAGGTGTAAATATGATGAAGAAATCTCGCAAGGCTCAGAAGAAAAGTGAGCAGAGTCAGATTCTAGAGATTGCAATGCCTATACATGTATCGAATGTTGCGAAACATTAATTAACCTGCCTGCCGGCAGGCAGGAATATATAAAAATATGGAAACAGTCAAACAAAAAGAAAAGAAAGCATTTAGTACTCTCAAGAGTAAATATCATTACAAAGGTTCTATGGCCGCGCCTCATCTAGTGAAAGTTGTGGTTGCTTCAGGTACAGGATCAGGAATAAAGCGCGACAAAGATCGCAATAAATTTGTCATGGAACGCTTGGCAAAGATTACAGGACAAAAGCCAGCAACTCGTGGTGCAAAGAAATCTGTTGCGACTTTCAAAATCCGTCTAGGCGACCCTATCGGTGTCCTTGTGACACTCCGTGGTGCGCGCATGTATGGATTCCTAGATAAACTCATTAATGTAGCTATCCCTCGCACGAAAGACTTCCGTGGCATTGAGCGTAAAATTGTAGATGATATAGGTAATCTGACTATGAGTATAAAGGAGCACACGATCTTCCCAGAGACAGGGGATGAAGACATAAAAGATCTCTTTGGCCTTGCAGTCACTATAGTGACAACAGCAAAAACAAAAGCGGAAGCCACCGAATTCTTCGAACTTATCGGAATTCCATTCAAGAAATAGGTTTACTCAACGAAATCCCCGAAAGGGGATTTTTAGTTTGACAAAATATGTATTCTATAGTAGTTTAAATAAAAACAAACTCATCTTCAAAATAATTTTATGGCAAACATAACGGTCAAAAACCCCTGGTATTTTAATTTTTTAAAAGAGATAGTATCTTCTGGAAAGTACAAACTCTCTATTTTAGCCTACTTAGGAGAAGCTGGTTACATTCCATACAAGAAAAAAGACGATCTTTCTTCTGGGTCAACAAAGGGTCGTAGTTTAATTGAGGTCGATACGACCAAATTAAACCACTCAACCAAGTTTTTTTGGTTGGGTAACAGCCGAGTAGTTAAAAACCCAAAACCAAGACCAAGGCGGTGGTGGAATAGGCTTGATTATTGGAGTGAATATACTGAGATTTCAGTTTCTGCCAATATTGAAGTTATTGGAGAAAATGCGTTAGAAGTTTGGGTGTACGGAGAAAAACACCTCGAAGAAATAAAAACTTTTCTTGAAGGATTCAAATCCTTGGAAGAAATAGACGTAAAAATAGAATTACGTCAAACAAACTCAGTCGGTTACTGAGTTACAATAAAAAATTGTCACAGTAAAATTCCTGCCTACAAGCAGGAATTTTTTCATTTGACACCCATCAACCTATCTGCTACTATAGGGGGACGTGAGATGTAGATCCGTTCTTCTCCTTAAGGACCAAAGAAATCAAGGTTTTTAAGAAAAGGAACGAGATATCACACCTTGCGAAGGGGAATTTGTCCCCGTTTCATTATATATGGCAAAAACATCAGTACTCGCAAGACATAAGAAGAAGTCAAAATTTTCAACCCGAGAGACAAATCGATGTTTTCGCTGTGGACGAGGTCGCTCGTATATGCGTGATTTCGGTCTTTGCCGTATCTGCTTCCGAGAACTAGCAAACGATGGAATGCTTCCGGGTGTTCGTAAATCTTCTTGGTAATCAAAATATATGGATCAAATCGCAAACATGATGAATATGATAAAGAATGCTAGTGTCGCAGAACACGAGTTTATTGCTGTACCTTATTCTAAAATAAAAGAGTCCATTGCCGAATGTCTAGTAAGAGAAGGATACCTTGCCTCTGTCACAAAGAAGACAAAGAAAAGTTTCCCAATACTTGAACTAGGCCTCGCATACAAAGATGGGACACCAAAGGTCACAGGAGTAGAGCGTGTCTCAAAATCTTCTCGCCGTATATATAAAGGAGTAAAGGAAATCAAGCCTACTCGCAACGGTTTTGGAGTTATGGTTTTAACGACACCAAAAGGTATCCTTACAGACAAGCAAGCTCGCAAAGAAATGGTCGGAGGTGAAGTATTATTTAAACTTTGGTAATTATATGTCACGTATAGGAAAACAAACAGTTATAATTCCAGCTGGTACAGAAGTTAAACTCTCTGGCACTGCTCTTTCCGTGAAAGGTCCAAAAGGTACACTTACTCGTGATTTTCCTGGTATGATTACAATTCACATTGAAGGATCAAATATAACTTTCACCCCAAATAAAGTTGGTGACCGCACAGTAAATGCTCTATGGGGAACTTATGCTTCACATGTAAAGAATATGATTGAAGGAGTAAATACAGGCTATACCAAGAGCCTAGTTCTCGAAGGAGTCGGGTTTAAATCTGACGTTGCTGGTACGACCCTCAACCTTGCCCTCGGATTTTCTCATCCTGTCAAAGTTGCAATACCGCAAGGTCTCTCTGTTACTGCAGAGAAAAATGTCATTGCAGTTTCAGGTATAGACAAAGAACTTGTCGGCCAATTCACAGCATCTATCAGAGGTATGAAGAAGCCAGAGCCATATAAAGGTAAAGGATTCCACTATACTACTGAAGTTGTCCGTCGCAAGCAAGGCAAGAAAGCTGCATAATGATTTAATTTTATTATATGAACAAAAAATTAGAAAAAAGAATAAGATTAAAGAAAAAGATTCGCACAAAGATTCTTGGCACTTCGGAGCGCCCACGCTTTTCAGTATTTCGTTCCAATCAATTCATCTATGCGCAGATTATTAATGATACAACAAGTAAAACTATAGTTTCTTCTTCTGATATGGGTATGAAGACTGGCACAAAGACAGAGCGCGGAGTTCAAGTGGGTGCAGATATTGCCAAGAAGGCAAACGCACAGAAAATAAAGAAAGTAATCTTTGATCGCAATGGATTTAAATACACAGGCCGTGTCAAAGCACTTGCAGATTCTGCGCGTGCTTCAGGATTAGAATTTTAATTATATGGATACAACAAAACCAAAAACAAATAGCACTAGAGGAAATAGTAACGGACCAAGACGTGAGAGTTCTGATCGTAAACCTCGCGCTCACTTTGAGAGACCAAAGCCAGAGTTTGATCAGAAGATGGTTTCTATTCGTCGCGTGACTCGTGTGGTAGCAGGGGGACGACGTATGACTTTCGCAGTAGCGCTAGCTATAGGCGATAAGAAGGGTTCAGTTGGCCTTGGTACTGGTAAGGGAGGGGATACTGCAGTTGCTATAGCAAAGGCTCTTCGTCAGGCAAAGAAGAATATGTTCAAAATTAAAACTACCAAAGAGATGTCTATCCCCCACGAAGTTCACGACAAATTCTCAAGTGCAAGACTCTCTATAATGCCAAATCGTGGCAAAGGTTTAGTTGCTGGTAGTACTGTGCGTGATATGCTCACCCTTGCTGGTATAAAGAATGTAACTGCAAAGCTTCACTCAGGTAGTAAAAACAAGCTAAACAATGCACGTTGCGCATATGCTGCACTATACCAACTAAAAGCGAAGTCCTCACTTCCAAAAATTGCTCAGGTTATAGCGATAGCTGAAGCTTCAGAAAAAGAAACAGTACCAGGTGTCGTAGTTGAAGAAGTAGAAGTAACTCTAGATAAATAAATTATATGCAATTACATACACTCAAAAGAGAAAATCCAAACAAAAAAGCACGACAAGTAGGCCGTGGTGGTACTCGTGGTAAGACTTCGGGCCGAGGTGGCAAGGGTCAGACAGCTCGCGCTGGTAACAAGCGTCGTCCACAGATGCGCGATATTATAAAGAAGCTTCCAAAGCTCCGCGGTTACCGTTTTAAATCTGCGAGGAATAAATCAGCTCCTGTAAATGTAGGAGCACTAAACGTATTCTCTAAAGGTGCAGTTGTAAACCCAGCGTCACTATTCTCTATGAGTTTAATTCGTAAATCTGGAGGGGTAGCTCCACATGTAAAGATACTCGGTACTGGAGACCTAAAAGTTAGCCTGTCTATTGAGAATTGTGAAGTATCAGCATCTGCTCGTGCTAAAATAGAGAAAGCAGGTGGTACTATAAAACCACAGCTTAAATAATTATGGAAACTGTTTGGAATAAAATAAAAACAATATTCACAGATAAAACTCTAAGATCTAGGGTGCTTTTCGTACTCGGAGCACTCGTTGTGTTTCGATTGCTTTCAATTATTCCGATTCCAGGGATAGACAGATTGAAGCTCGATGCTTTTATAAGTAACAATCAATTCCTCGGAGTCCTAAATATATTCTCAGGTGGGGGACTTTCACATTTATCTATACTTATGCTCGGTGTCGGTCCATACATCACTGGATCTATCATAATGCAACTACTGACTATCATGTCTCCAAGACTCAAAGCCATGTATCAAGAAGATGGAGAGATAGGACGCAAGAAATTTACACAGTTCTCTCGTATGCTCACAGTGCCCCTCGCAATAATTCAAGGCTTGAGTTTACTCATATTACTAAAGCGTCAAGGAATTCTTGTAGATGTGACTCTATTTGATATGTTTGCCAATGTGTCAGTCGTTGTTGCTGGCTCTATGCTTATCATGTGGATAGGGGAACTCATATCTGAATTTGGTATCGGCAATGGTGTCTCTCTTATAATATTTGCTGGTATCGTGGCTAGTATACCAAATGAAGTTTCCCAATTTTTATTTACTTTTGATATTGCCAATCTTCCAACCTACTTGCTGTTCTTGGCCACAGGACTTTTGATTGTGGCCGGAGTTGTAGTAGTCACAGAAGCAGAGCGACCAATTCCAGTAACTTATGCCAAACAAATGCACGGAGATAGAGTTTCTGGGGGCACTCAGACATATCTCCCTCTTCGTGTAAACCAAGCTGGGGTTATACCTATTATTTTTGCTTTATCCATTCTCCTATTCCCTCAACTCATTGGGAACTTCTTGGCTGGAAGTAGTAGTCATGTGCTCCTTAGTATTTCAAAAGGATTACTTTGGTTTGTGAATAATGTATGGCTCTACTCGCTATTCTACTTTATATTTGTATTCCTATTTACATATTTCTATACCGCAGTTACTTTCGACCCAGATCAACTGGCTACAAATCTTCAAAAGAATGGCGCATTTATCCCAGGGATACGTCCAGGAGGGGCAACTCGTGAATATATTGCCAAGATTCTCAACCGCATAACCCTTATGGGGGCAGTATTCCTAGGTCTTATCGCAGTTCTACCTCTTATAATACGAGCTGTCACGGGTATCACTGCGTTTGCTATCGGGGGGACGGCCTTGCTCATCGTCGTCTCCGTCGTTCTTGACTTGATAAAGAAAGTCGAGGCTCAGCTCTCCATGAGAGAATATTAACCCTGTTGCTCCCGAGTGACGGGGTTTTTATTTTATACGGTATTTAGTATATAATATAAACATATGAATAAACCCTACACATTTCTTTTCTTTGGTATCGCTGGTTCCGGCAAAGGGACACAGATTGAGCTCCTGGAAAAATACATAAAAAGTAAAGATGCCACAGCGAGCTTTACTCTTGCTTATCCTGGGTCAGAGTTTCGTAAACTAATAGATAGTGGAAGCTATACTGGCCAACTCGTAAAGACAACTCTTGAGCAAGGCTGGCTCCAACCAAACTTTCTATCAATAAGTCTATTTACGAATATTCTTGTCTCTTCACTTAAACCCGACACACATTTATCAGTAGATGGTTTCCCTCGCACTATTACTCAATCAGAAGTCTTTGAAGCAGCGATGGATTTCTACAAGAGGGAAGATATAAAAATTATTTATATAAAAGTTGAAAAAGAAGAAGCGATCAGACGCATGAAGCTTCGTGCCAGAACAGATGATACGGATGAGGGTATAGCTAAGCGTTTCGATGAATATGTGAATAACGTTGTCCCTTCCATGTATTACTTCAAAGATAAAAGCAACTATACTGTATGCACAATCAATGGTGAGCAATCAATAGAGGACGTTCATAAAGAAATAATTAAGACTCTTGGAATCTAATATGGAATCACAGGATTACATCGTAATCTCACTCGGTGGATCTCTTATTGTGCCTGACCAAGTAGATGTAGAGTTCTTAAAAAGTTTTATTGATAATATAAAAAAATACGTTGACCAAGGTTTCCGGTTTGTAATTATAACTGGAGGGGGGCATACTGCACGTGCTTATATAAATGCATCGAAGTCGCTTACAAATCCGAGTGTTACTGATCTTGACTGGATAGGTATTGCTATTACCCGAGTTAATGCAGAACTCTTGCGTGTAGCATTTGGTGGTATGTCTCACGACTCTATAATTATGGATCCTGATCAAATTCATAATACCGACAAGTCTGTACTTGTAGGTGCTGGCTGGAAACCAGGGAATTCTAGTGATCTTGCCGCTGTCCATGCTGCCAAAAGCGTTGGAGCGAAGAAGGTGATAAATCTTTCAAACATCGACTATGCTTACGATAAAGACCCAAAAAAGTTTCCTGATGCGCAAATTATAAAAGAAAGTTCTTGGCCAGACTTCCGAGCCATTTTACCAAAAGAGTGGGGTCCAGGCCTCAATGCTCCATTTGATCCTATTGCAGCCAAGGAAGCTGAATCTCTAGGCCTTGAAGTGGTGATAATGAATGGCAAAAATATCGAAAATCTAAAAAAGTATCTAAACGGAGAGGAATTTATAGGGACTGTTATACATTAAAATACTAGAGTACAATAGATTCATGGAAACAAAGGTCTGTCAGAACTGCAAAAACTCCTTCAATATTGAACCGGACGATTTTTCATTCTACGAGAAAATTAAAGTCCCTCCGCCAACATGGTGTCCATACTGTCGTACGCAAAGGAGGTTGATCTGGCGTAATGAGAGGACTTTATATCAAAGAGAGTGTAGTTTATGCAATAAATCAATAGTAGCTATGTATCCTAGGAGTACCATTTTCCCAGTATATTGTCGTGAGTGCTGGTTTTCTGACAACTGGGATCCACTTTCATATGGTAAAGACTATGATTTTTCTAAACCATTTTTTGTACAGTTTAAAGAGTTACTCAATATTGTTCCACAACTTGCGCTCCAAGTAAGTAAATGTGTGGATAGTGAATATATAAATCAAACTTTCAATTGCAAAAATTGCTGTCTAATAACCTCGGGCACTGACAACGAAGATTGTATGTACTCGAATCGTCTTCTATATTGCAAAAATGTTGTTGATTGTTTTGCTGTACATAAATTAGAAAATAGTTATGAAGCTATAGAATCTCGAGAGGGGTCTAATCTTTTCTATAGCCTTGATTGCCATAATTCTTTTGATTGCGTGTTTTGTTTTGATGTACGAAATTCAAGTAATTGCTTTATGAGTTCAAACCTGCGTTCTAAATCTTATGTATGGTATAACGAACAATTAACTAAAGAGGGGTACCAACAAAAAATAAAAACTATTTCTTTAAGTTCATACAAAAACATAAATAAATATAAAGAAGATTTTGAAAAATTAAAAAAGCAAAGCGTAGTTCATTTTTCTCAGCAAAAAAAGACCGAAAATTGTACAGGAAATATTATTTCAAATGCAAAGAATGCGAAAAACTGTTTTTACGTTGGCGAGGTAGAAAATGTAAAAAACCTTCTATTTGTTGATAATTCCAAAGAATCCTATGATGTTAACAATGGATGTTGTGTAATGGAATGTATGTATGAAGTAAATACGACAGGGGTGCATTGTGCTAATGTTAGCTTTTCAAGTGATGTGTGGCCGGAAGTTAGAAATACGGCCTATAGCGTGTCTTCTCGTGATGGTGTTAATGACATATTTGGTTGTATTAGTTTGAGGAAAAAATCAAATTGTATTCTTAATAAGGAATATTCAAGTGAAGAATATAAAATCCTAATCGATAAAATAATAGAACATATGAGTGAAATGCCCTATATAGATGAGCTTGGTAAAGTATATAAGTATGGTGAGTTTTTTCCACTAGAGCTTTCACCCTTTGCCTTTAATGAGTCTGCGGCCTTCACATATACACCACTTACTAAAGACCAAGTAAACAATAATAAATGGCGCTGGAAAGATATTGATGATAAATCACATGTTGCATCAATAAAAAATAATGAAATTCCAGACTCAATTGATGATATTCAAGACACAATATTTAAAGAAACCATAGAGTGTCAACACATAAAAGATAATTGTGAGCATCAGTGCACAAAAGCCTTCCGTATTCTTGAATCTGAGCTTAGTTTTTATAGAAAAATGAGAATAGCAGTTCCTAGAATATGTCCAAATTGTAGACACTATGAAAGGGTAAAGTATATGTCTCAACTTACCTTAAATAAAAGACAATGTATGTGTGATAAATCAGGACATGAACATGAAGGTAAGTGCCAAAATGAATTTGAAACATCTCACTCCTCAGATCGACCAGAGATAGTCTACTGTGAATCATGCTATCAACAAGAGGTGGTATAATCTAAAAATGGAAACAAGGAACTGCCAGAACTGCAAAAAAGACTTCAATATTGAACCTAATGATTTTTCATTTTATGAGAAGATAAAAGTACCTCCGCCGACATTTTGCTGGCGTTGCCGGGCAATACGAAGAATGGCTTTCAGAAATATGCGCCATTTATATGCACGTACTTGCGATGCAACAGGTGAAAAAATATTTACATTTATTCCACCTGGTAATCCTATGCCAGTATATAGTAATGAATATTGGAATAGTGATGCATGGGATCCAATGGATTACGGTAAAGAGTATGATTTCTCTAGACCTTTTTTTGAGCAAATTCGAGATTTATATAATAGTGTACCGTGGGGAATTATGTGGTCTATGGAAATGAAAAATTGTGATTATTGTGCATGCGCTTACTCAAAAAACTGCTACCTGTGTTTTGATTCAGGTTATGATGAAGATAGTGCATATAATGTTACTTTGCTTTATAGTAAGCAATCTTTTGACTGTTTAAATGTAAAAGATGGCGAACTCTGCTATTACTGTATAAATACAAACCAATCTTATAAAACATATTTTTCTCGAAATTGTACTTCCTGTATAGAAGTTTGGTTTTCCCAAGATTGCATTGGTTGTACCAGTTGTTTTGGTTGCAGTGGGCTTAGGAATAAAAAATACTATATTTTTAATAAGCCTTATGATAAGTCAACCTACGAAGCTAAACTCCTCGAAATGAAACTTGACTCTTGGTCAGGTTTGCAACAGGGGCGTAAACTTTCCGAAGATGTATGGCAAAAATCGCCTGTAAAATATCAGCATAGTGTCCAAGTAACAAATAGTACTGGAGATTATCTTTATAATGGCACTGAACTCATAAACTGTTTCTTTATGGGAACCGCGAGAAACATGAAGCATTGCCAAAGCATTATTTACCCTCCTAATAATGATGATATGGATATAACTTCAAGCGAGGGGACAGAACTTGCATATGAGACGATTTGCTGTGGTAATGGATGTCATAGAGCAATTGGTATGGTAGAGACGGCTAATAGTAGCGACAGTTATTACTCTATAAATTGTCGCAACGTAGAAAATGTGTTTGGTTGCGTAGCTATACGAAGTAAAAGTCATTGTATTTTAAATAAACAGTATACAAAAGAAGAATATTTTGAAATGCTCCCAAAGATAAAAAAACACATGGATGAAATGCCATATATTGATAAGAAAGGCCGAATATATAGATTTGCAGATTTCTTCCCATTCGATATGGCTCCCCACGGATATAGTCAATCACAGGCTTCCGAATATTTCCCTGTTACTGAAGAAGAAGCAAAAGAAAAAAATTATCGCTGGAGAATACCCGAAGATAGAAAATATACAATAACAATGAAAACGAGTGGAATCCCCGATAGTATTACCGAAGTATCTGACAGTATTCTAGAAGAAGTTATACAATGTGAACATGAAGAATCTGGCAACCACTCTTTTGGTTGCGATGTAGATTGCGCAAGTGCCTTCCGCATAACAAGACAAGAACTCGATTTTTATCGTCAAGCCAAACTACCTCTGCCTAGACTATGCTTCAATTGTAGACATATTGATAGAGTTAAGTGGCGCAACGTTCCAGCTTTATATCATAGACAATGCATGTGTGAAAATAAAGATCATAACCACGCCAGTAAATGTCCTACTGAGTTTGAAACAACATACGCTCCCAACCAACCCGAGATTATTTATTGCGAATCGTGCTACCAACAAGAAGTTGTATAAAACCATGTTTCTGCTAGTATAAGCCTTATATGGGAGTGATTATTAAAACTAAAGAGGAGATAGAAATACTTAGAGAAGGGGGCAAGAGATTGGCCTCTATTTTAGCAAAAGTGGCCGAGAAAGTGGCTCCGGGTATTTCTACGCAGGAGCTTGATAAGTACGCTTACGATTTGATAGTAGAAGGAGGGGATGAACCTGCATTTCTCAATTACAAGCCCGAAGGACAATCGCGCGCATATCCAGCGTCGCTTTGCACCTCGGTGAATAATGAAGTCGTCCATGGTATTCCAAGTAAAAGTAAAATTCTGAAAGAGGGAGATATTATTTCTATTGATTTGGGACTTAAACACATGGGACTTTTCACTGACCATGCCGTGACAGTTGCAGTGGGGAAGATAGATAAAAAGTCGCAAAAACTTTTAAATAATACACATGAAGCACTGTTGGTAGGCATCGAGCAAGCAAAAGGTGGCAACACTGTCGGAGATATTGGTAGTGCGATAGAGAAGTTTGTAAATAAAAAATACGGCATAGTTCGCGAGCTCTCTGGCCACGGCGTCGGCAAGAAAATCCATGAAGATCCTTACGTGCCAAACTTTGGCAAAGCTGGAAAAGGTCAGAAGCTCATTCCCGGTATGGTTATAGCTATCGAACCCATGCTCAATATTGGCAAGGCTGACATTATAACTCTACCTGATGGCTACACTATCAAAACTGCCGACGGTTCCCGCAGTGCCCATTTTGAGCACACAGTACTTATTACCGAAGGCGAGGCAGAAATTATGACTATGGAATGAGTCTATTGACAAATCTCTTTTAAAATGCTTTAATCTAATCAAAATCACCAAAATTATATCACTATGCAAGTAGCCACCTTTTCATTTGGGGGAGCCATGAGTTTCTTCAAAGATAAATTTTGTAACTATGATTGCAGTTTTTCATTAGCTGAAAATGATAATGAAAAAACTGAGAACCTTGTAAATATCCTTGGATTCAAAGCGAAATTCCTGCGAATCCAGGAAAAAATTGATCACTTTAATAAATTGGGGGCGAAAGGAATAGATCTGCTGGCTGCCTTATCTCCCAAAAACACCGGCGAGATATCAAATTATTATCAGATTGGCCGAGTTGACTTTATTGTTAGAAATCCTAACCTCATCGGCCAGATTGAATACCTTTCAGAAATGAAGGGTAGCGTACTCTTCCGGGAAGTAACTCTTGCCAGCTTTCGCAGGAACAATAAATCAATGTACGAGATTTCGTACGACTGGGGTAATGCCGCAGGACTCCACGGCAGGTCCTTGCTGGAATTCATAAAAAATCCTCAGGAATTTATGAAAACGAGATTTTGATTCCATATAAGCAAATATTTTTAAAACCGGGACTCGTCACCGGTTTTTTTGATACCAGTTTTTAAAAATCTTTGTGATATAATAGTTTCATGAAAGAAAGTTTTAGTCCGACAAATAGTGAAAATTCAAGGAAAGAATTCATTAAAAAAATTACTGCTCTAGGTATCGGAGCTTTTCTTATGCCTAAAGAAATTTTTTCAGAGCCCAGTCAGGAATCACAAGAACAAAATCGCGGCGTAGAAACTTCTGTAATGAAAGAAATGGAAGGGCATGGTAATTTACCCGACGGTTTTTATCGTAGTAAGATAAACATAAAATTTGAAGGTGAAAAAGAGATAGAGGGTGCTGGGAGCTTCTTTTCTATTGAAGATAAGCAAAAAGCCAAAGTCGATTTTCTTTCTAATAAGGAACACCCAGAATTTTTTGCAGGTGGCGTCGATTTCGAAGGGATAGAAAGATATTATAAATCTCAAGGAAAAGAAATTGTTCTAGTGGTCGCTGGAGCATACTATGCTCCTCGCACAAAAGATATTGAAGGCATTGCTCTTGAGAAGGGCAAGACAGTAGGCCAAGACCAACCTAAAAGTGGGTCAAATGGATTACTAGTCATGAAAGATGGTAATCCAGAAATACAATACGTAAATCAAATCCCAGATTTTACTAACTATATCAATGAACTAAAAAGTGAAAATGCTAGTGCTTTCCAACAGACGTCGTATCTTCGCCCTGGTGGTCAATTTAGTTCCTCCAATCCTACTAAATGGGAGCTCCGATTCTTTGTAGAAGGGGAAACAAATGGGAAACCCCAAAAAGGAGTTCTTAACTTCTCTACTCCCATGACTTATACTGAGGCAGTTGAAGCTATGAAAGAGATGAAAGGTTTTACTATCACTAAAGCTATAGGACTTGATACTGGCAACATGTCCGAAGGGTACTTTTATGATAAAAATAATGGCAAGAATTTGATGATTGATGAACAAGTAGGTAAACATAGAAATGAATATACGAATATTATAGTATTTTTCAGTAAACCTTAAATTCTAACTATGATATAATAGTCCTAATGGAAGGGCTTAATTTAAACAATATGCCAAAGTTCAAGACTCCCGAGGAGGAGCTTAATTTTTTGCGTGCACATATCACTGAGAGAGAAAAGGCCTTGGATAAAGCAGGGCATGAGGTCTCAAAAGAAGAGTTAGCCCAGGATGTGCTCTCTGAATACAGGCAATATGAGCCAGAAGAGGTGATGCATCCGAGTGCTGTTATCAAAGAAGGAGAGGCAGAGAACTTGGTACTGAGGCTTCATCCAGAGCCCCATGATAGCAAAATGGAAGAAATATTAGGTGTACTACTTGATAAAGGAATATCCAATGCGCTATCTATTATAGGTAAAATGAATAATCCTCATCTTGATGATGATTTTCATAGATTTCTAGTGCAGTACTTATACAGTGTTCATAAAATTCCAGGACTCAAAGAAGGCACGCCACTTTTCAAATCACTCGACATGAAGCTCTTTGAAATTACACTCCCTGATCCGACAGACGATGAGAAAGAAAAGAAAAGCCTAAAAGAATTACTCTCATCAATGGAGCAATTCTACGCAGGCATGCATTCAGTAGGCGAAGGTAGAGAAAATGTGAACCGCAATCACTTTACTCTCGAGATCGCACTCTCTGAAGACAGTGATCAATTTGTATTCTATACAGCCGTGCCGACTCACAAAGCCGATCTATTTGAAAAGCAATTACTCGGAGTACACCCTCACGCGAAAATTAATGAAATTCCAGATGATTATAATATTTTCAGAGATGATGGTGTGATATCTGCCTCATACGCTACACTTTCTCGTTACGACGTCTACCCTATAAAGCTCTATGATGTCATCGACCATGACCCACTCAATATAATTCTCAATGTTTTCACAAAACTTAAAAAGTCTGGTGAAGGCGCTTCGATCCAATTTACAATTTGTCCAGAAGATGACGATATTATTAAAAAGTTCCACACTATTTTAGGAGACGTTAAAGAAGGGATGTCTGTCAAAGACGCTTCAAGCCTCACTAGACAAATTGGGAAAGAGTTAAAATCACTTGCCAGTGGATTATTCTTAGGCGAAAAACAAAAAGAAGAGAAGAAAGTAAGCGATGAAGCAGTCAACAATATTACTGAGAAGATAAAAAGTACAATAATGGCGTGTAATATTCGTGTTATTGCTTCGGCTGAGTCAAGCCTCAGGTCAAAGCAGATACTTGCCGATATAGAGTCTTCATTCAATCAATTCACCGAGGCTCAGCGAAATGGATTCAACTGGAATCACCCACAAGGTAGAGATTTAACTGAGCTTATTCACGACTTCTCCTACCGGACTTTCTCAGACAAATATTCAATGCCACTGAACCTCAAGGAACTCGCCACAATATTCCACTTCCCATATGGTATAGCCACTTCTCCTCAACTCAAGCAAGCTCGAGCTGGTATCGCACCTGCACCTATAGAGATGGGCACCGATGGTGTAGCACTAGGAGTGAATAGTTATCGAGGTAAAGATACAATGGTACATTTTTCTCCAGAAGATCGCATGCGTCACCTGTATGTTATCGGTCAGACTGGTACAGGTAAGACGACAATCATGAAGAATATGATTGCTCAGGATATAAAGATGGGGCATGGAGTCTGCTATATAGACCCACACGGTACAGATATCCAAGATATTCTAAGTTATATTCCCAAAGAGCGTATCGATGATGTCATATATTTTGATCCGGCTTATACTGCCCGCCCTATGGGACTCAACATGCTAGAGTACGATCCAAAGTATCCCGAGCAGAAGACTTTCGTAGTGAATGAACTCATGAATATATTTAATAAACTATTCGACATGAAGACTTCCGGTGGCCCAATGTTCGAGCAATATTTCAAAAATTCAGCATTCCTAGTGATGGAGCATCCAGAGAGTGGTGCGACACTCCTCGAAATTGGTCGCGTACTTGCTGACAAAGAATTCCGTGATATGAAATTATCACACTGCAAGAATCCTATTATTTCTCAGTTTTGGAAAAGTGCCGAGCAAACAACTGGTGATCAATCGATAGCCAACTTCGTGCCCTATATCACTTCAAAGTTTGATAACTTTATTTCAAATGACATCATGCGTCCAGTTGTTCTCCAAGAAAAATCAGTATTCAACTTCCGTGATATTATGGATAATAAGAAAATTCTTCTTGTGAACCTATCAAAAGGTAGACTTGGTGATATAAATGCAAACCTCATCGGTCTTCTAGTTGTAAACAAAATCCAAATGGCGGCACTTTCTCGCGTAGATATGTATGGTAAAAAGATGGAAGATTTTTATCTCTATATAGACGAGTTCCAGAATGTCACGACAGATTCCATTGAGTCTATTTTATCTGAGGCTCGTAAGTATCGACTATCGTTGACTGTAGCTCACCAGTATATCGCTCAGCTAGAAGATAAGATAAAGAATGCAGTGTTTGGGAACGTTGGCTCGATGGCGGTATTTCGTGTCGGAGCTGAAGATGCCCAAGTTCTTGAGAGTAAGTTCAAGCCAGTATTCACGGCAGCAGATATTATGAAAATTGAGAATCGCAACGCCTACCTGTCTATGCTTATAAATGGTCAGCCGACCAAACCTTTCAATATTGCTACATTCCCACCACCGACTGGCACTATGGAAATAGTAGAGAAGATCAAAGAACTGTCATATTTAAAGTTTGGCCGTGACCGCGCCGAGGTAGAAGAAGAGATAATGGATAAGTACAGACAACAAGGCTAATATGGAAGAAATAGAAATTAAATTTTTAGAAATTGATGTGCCCGAACTAGAAAAGAAACTTACTGCCATTGGGGCAGAAAAAGCTGGAGAGTATGATTATCATCGAGCCACTTTTGACTTTCCTGACTGGCGTTTAAATACGGGTCACGCTTGGCTAAGACTTCGAACTGACGGAAAAGAGACAACTCTCACATACAAACAGCGCCTTGGAGTCAAGGCAAATGACGGCAGTATCTCCGATGAAGGGATGAAAGAAATAGAAATAATTGTTGATGATTACGAGAAAACGTACGAACTTTTAAAATCTATAGGTTTTATTATAAAAAGAGAGCAAGAAAATAAAAGAATTAAATATATTAAAGACAATGTCCACTACGATATTGATTTTTGGCCTAAGATACCAACGTTTTTAGAAGTAGAAGGTCCAAGCCTAGCAGAAGTAAAAGAGGCAGCAAAAGAGCTAGGTTTTAACCCAGAAGATGGGTTAATTGGCTCCGCAAAACAAGTTTATAAAAAATATGGCTTTGAAGAGAATGATTACACCTCCATGACATTTAATGAATGGATTAAAGCCTAGAATTGCAAAATAGGCAATTTTTTGCTAGTATATACCCAGAATTACTTATTATTCATTATGCGCTCTGCGCAATTTTTATTATGAAAGGACCATTAACTGAGTTCCCAATTATCAAGACAAAAGTTCCGAATCTTACCAAAAAGTTCGACCTTACTGATCCAGAACAACGGAAGGAGTATTTTGAGTCAAAAGTTGGCACTGAAATTAATAAGCTGAAAGAGTATTTAAAAGATAATACATTTATTGCTTACCTTCTTGGGAAGAAAAATTCTGGTAAGGGTACCTATACAAAGCTCATGGCAGAAATTTTCGGAGCAGATAAGATTGGTCATATTTCCGTTGGTGACCTCGTCCGTACGACATATAAAGATATAGACAATCCAGAAAAAAAGAAAGAAATTGTGGAATACTTGGAGCAACACTATCGTGGATACATATCAATTGAAGATGCGATTGATGCTTTGGTTGGGAAAAATCAGAAAGTTTTGTTGCCGACCGAATTTATTCTAGCGCTCGTAAAAAGAGAAATTGATAAGATGGGAAGAAAAGTCATTTTTATAGATGGTTTCCCTCGCGATCTTGACCAAGTGCAGTATTCGCTTTATTTTAGAGATTTAGTGAACTACCGCCTTGACCCGGATATTTTCGTAGCCATCAATATTCCAGAATCAGTACTCGATGAGCGAATGCGAAGCCGTGTAGTTTGCCCTATATGTCAGGCACCGAGAAGTTTAAGTGTTTTCCCTACAAAAAAGGTAGGCTTCGACAAAGAGACAAAGGAATACTTCCTTATTTGTGACAATCCGGAATGTAATGGTGCAAGAATGATTGGCAAAGAAGGAGATACTGCCGGGATTGAGAGTATTCGTGAACGCCTAGATTTGGATGATAAACTAGCTAAGAAAGTAATGTCTTTACATGGAATTCCTAAAGTTCTCCTTAGAAATGCTGTACCTATTGATAGTCTCAAAAATGATCTTGTAGATGACTACGAGGTAACTCCTGGTTATAAATTTAAATATAATGAAGAAACCGATGAAGTAGCTATTACCGAAGAACCGTGGATCATCAAAGATGACCAAGGTAATGATTCATATAGCTTACTTGCCCCTGTGGTTGTAGTTGCACTAATAAAGCAGTTAACACAAGCTCTTGATTTGTAAAAACCGATAAAATCCCCGAAAGGGGGTTTTATGCTATAGGTTCTCTTTTATTATTCTACAAACTTCTTTTAGTTCGTCTTCAGGAGTTGCTTCTCGACTAGCTGGTCTATATAAGAACTTCCGAGGATCATATCCCAAGGTTCCTTGGTCTCCTACTTTTCTAGGTACTACATGTAAGTGAAAATGTGGTACAGACTGACCTGCTATTTCATTCTCATTCCATGCATAATTGAATCCTTCGGCATCAAATGTTTTCCTCAAGGCGTTTATAATATGAACTCGCAATTTTTCTAGAGAACTTTTTTCTTCGATTGTTAGGTTTTCATATTTTAATACGCAACGCCTCGATGTGATAATTATATGACCAGGGACGATGGGGATATTGGTAGGGAATGCCCAAGCTAAATCGTCCCCAGATATCTCACGTTCTCTAATGTCTGGTTTTGTGCAAAACACACATACTTCTTTTTCTGTCATATCTAAGACTATAGCATATTATTTGCAAAATTTTTAAAATTTTGAAATTTAAACTCTAAATCTAACTTGAAAGAGTGTCAAAAGTGTGTTTTATTGAGAAAATACTTGCAGACTCTTCTTGTAATTGTATACTGTAAGTAGGGTTATTTGATTTGTATTACCTAGATCATATTTTATAGGGGATAGAGAGTTTTGATGCAGTGCTGTAACAAAATTATTGTCAACAAATCTGTATCATCCCCAATCCCACTTAGCGTAACGCTATGGTAATATCCTTCAAATAGTCCTAACAAGCAATTCTCTTCATTTTTGGGAGGATTTTTTGTTATTATAGGGTATAATAGAGCCCATATGGTAAATGACACAAATTTTAAGGTCACGTTTTGCTCTGGAGCCGGAATAGTGACCGGTTCTAACTTCTTGATTGAGTGTAATGGTAAGAAATTCTTGGTGGATTGCGGGCTAATTCAGGGTGAGAAAGTAGCCGAAGATTTAAACTGGACCAAATTCCCTTACGACGTTAGCCAGATAGATATACTTTTTATAACCCATGGGCATATTGATCACATAGGTCGTATTCCGAAGCTAATAAGTGAAGGTTTTAAGGGCAGAATAATATCAACGATTCCTACAAAAGAGATAGCTGAAGTTATGCTTGCCGATACTAATCACTTGCTTTCTCGTGACACTGACCACGGATTAGAAAAAATATACAACGAAGAAAACACCAAACAAGCCCTAAGTATGTGGGATACGTTAGAGTATCATCAAGTACTCAATGTCGACCACGGGTTTCAATTTTCATATAAAGACGCTGGGCATATACTGGGTTCAGGAATGCTTGAGATAATATACAACGGCAAAAAAATAGTGTTCACTGGCGACCTCGGTAATTCTCCATCTCCTCTCCTACCAGATACAGAGATTATAAATGATGCCGATTACCTGATAATGGAATCTGTTTACGGCGATCGTAATCATGAAGATAGAGAAGAAAGAAAGCAGAAGCTTGCTCAAGTAATTCAAGATAATTATAAACGCAATGGTACACTTATAATACCCACATTTTCTCTTGAGCGTACACAAGATTTACTATATGAGATAGATTCTCTCGTAGAAGGTGAGCGTATTCCAAAGATGCCAATATTTCTCGATTCACCACTTGCTATCAAGCTTACCAATGTATATTTGAAATATGAAAAATACTTTAACGAAACTGCTAAAAAAATAATAGCTACAGGGAACAATCTATTTGAATTTTCTGGACTCAAGAAAACTTTAGAGACAGAAGAGTCAAAAGCCATACTCCACGTTCCTAATCCTAAGATCATTATTGCAGGTAGTGGGATGTCTAATGGAGGACGCATAATCCATCATGAGAAAAATTATTTACCAGATTCCAATAACACTATACTTTTAACTGGATACCAATCTGTCGGCACTTTAGGTAGAGCAATCCAAGAAGGTATGAAGAGTCTACATATTCAAGGTGAAGACGTAGCCCTTCGTGCTCACGTAGAGACGATTAGCGGTTACTCTGGCCATAAAGATTCTGATAGTCTTATAAATTTTGTACAAAATACGGCAGATACGGTTAAAAAAATATTCGTGATAATAGGTGAACCAAAATCGTCATTATTTCTAGCGCAGAAAATACGCGATAACCTAGGGATTGATACGTATGTACCTGAAGCTGGCGAACAAATTGTGATAGAATGTTAGTGTTATATGGATGTAGATAAAAATAAAACTGAATATCTCTGCTATAACGGCCCAATAGGTAATGGCGATAAACACAATCACCTGAAACTTAAAATAGGGGTTTGTGGAGCTGCAGAGACGACTACTTGCGGAGTAAATGCTTTGGAACAAGCTAAAAATCTTGGTCGCGAGGTTGTCCGCCAAGGTGGCGTACTTGTCACTGGTGCGACTTCTGGATTTCCACTCTGGACTGCGATGGGGGCGAAAGAGGAGAAGGGGGTAAGTATCGGTATATCTCCAGCAGCTAATGAAAAAGAGCACATAGAGACATATCGTCTACCAGTAGACTATATGGATTTGATAATTTATACAGGATTCGGTTACGCTGGCAGGGACCTACTTTTCACTAGGAGTTGTGATGCTGTTATACTTGGCTGTGGACGCATAGGTACTATACATGAATTCACAATTGCCTTTGAAGATGGCAAGCCAATAGGAGTACTCGAAGGAGATTGGAATACGTCTGATACTATCAAAGAAATAATAGATCGTAGTAATAGACCAAATGACCAGATAATATTTGATAAGGATCCCAAAGTATTAGTAAAGAAAATTATTGAGATGGCCTCTAAGAATAAAGAGAAAAATTAAAATCCCCTATAAGGGGATTTTAATTTAAAGGCTTTTTACAATACGAGAGAATGTTTCTGGATTGTTATTGGCGAGGTCAGAGAGGATCTTACGATCTACCCCCACTTTCTTTTTCTTGAGAGCATCGATGAATTTACTGTACGACATATCATAAGGTCTAATGGCAGCATTGATACGCAGAGTCCACAAGCTTCGAGCATCTGCCTTTTTGTCCCTTCTGTGTGCAAATGAATATGCTCCTGCATGTGATAGGGCTTCCTTGGCCTGAGCTTCCTTTGTACTTCGTCCAAAACGGAAACCTTTTGTCTGTTTCAGTATATTTTTGCGACGCTTGTTTTTTATAACTCCTCTTTTTACTCTTGTCATATATTTAAATTAGATATTTATAATTATTTACGCGTTTGGAAGGTAAGTACGAGTGATCTTGTTGCTGAGGTTAAGTTTATTCATCCTCTTTCCATTTAGTTGCTTTGTGCGTGACTGCTTCGCATTGAAATGGTTAAATCCCGGTGCGCGCGACATTATCTTACCATTCTTAGTAACTTTTAAACGCTTTGTTATTGATTTGTTTGTTTTTATACTCATATAATTATTTCTTAGAGTCTCTTTCTATTGTCATAGTCGGACCCTTTGGCCCCTTTTTATAACTCTCTGCTATTTTATAATTCTCTGTAATCAAGTGAAGCACGCGGTCCATTCTCTCTTTTAGGAATGGGTCTGGCATATACTTCGAGCGACCTGATAAGAAGAGCTCTACTTTGATACGATGACCTTCTTTTAGCCACTCTGAAGCTTTGCGAGCCTTTAGAGCAAGATCATTGTCCCCAGTGCCTATCTTTATCTGGATGGCCTTTGTCTCTGTGGGTTTTGAACCGGCTTTAGCCTTCTTCTGCTTCTTATTCTGTTCATATTGGTACTTACCGAAATCGGCTATCTTTACTATCGGTGGAATAGCATTTGGGGAAATTTCAATCAAATCCAGACCTTCTGCTTGAGCCAAGGCAAAGGCTTCTTTAAAACTTAAAACGCCTAGGTTTTCGCCTTTGCTTGAGATTACACGAATCTCGTTAGCGCGTATTTGATTGTTGATTCTTTCCCTCAATTGCGATTATATTATTCTTTCCGATAGAAATAAATAGATTCCATGCCTGTGATAGGCAGGAGTACCTAAAAGCAATACTAGCATATATATGATAGTATGGCAATATGTCGGAAGATGTCATAATAACCTATAAAAAAATAGGGGAGACACCCCTAGAGTCCCTAGAAAAAGCTCGCAAAGAGCGGGGAATTGCCACAGATATTCCTATGACCTATGCTGGCCGACTCGATCCCATGGCAGAGGGATTGATGATAATACTTGCAGGTGATGAGTGTAAAAACAAAGAAAAATATTTAGGTCTCGATAAGACGTATGAATTTGAAATACTTGTCGGGTTTACAACTGATACTTATGATTTGCTGGGTTTAATTACATCAGAATATACAAATTCTTCGCATCTTAACCCTCTCTCTGGGGGCTCCGACGCCGACTCAGAATTTGCATATTCTGATGTAATAAAAGATACAGTTCCTAAATTTATAGGTAATATTACTCAAAAATACCCACCATTTTCTTCAAAGACCGTAAATGGTAAACAATTATTCCAACTCTCAAAAGAGGGTGGATTACCAGAAATTCTCCCAACCCACGAAGTAACAATCTATAACCTACGCTGTACTAGTACAATGATACAGAAGAAGAAAGATTTGTATAGCGAAGTACAAAGAAGGATAAATCTTGTACAAGGCGACTTTCGGCAAAAAGAAATACTAGAGAGTTGGGCTAGAGCATTCAAAGATAGCAATCAACAAGAGTACACCGTTTTATCTTGCATCTGTGAGTGTAGCAGTGGGACTTACATACGACAACTTGTACATGATATAAGTGAGCAGATAGGTATGCCACTTGTTACGTATTCAATAAAAAGGATAAAAGTAGGAGAGCATATATTAAATGACAATGTAGGCAAATAGGAGTATAATATAAAAAAATCATCATCCTTAAAAAGTTGGCATCATGAAAAAGATTAATCGTGTCCTTGGGTTCTTTTACTCGGTCACGATAGGATTAGCTATCGTGATGTTTCCTACCGCAGTAGGATTTTGGGTAATATTACAGTCATATGTAATAAATTTGGTAAAGTTTTTCTATAAATAATTGTTGTGCAGTTGAGTTACGTCCTATGTAAAAAAAGTAAAAGCCCTGTGCGTTTCTGACCACAGGGTTTTTATCTTTTCAAGGACAAAATTCTCTGCATAAGTACATCCGCTGGAAGGAATTTACCCTCTAGTGGAATATAAAATTTTCCTTTGACTCTACTTTTATCTGCTGACACTGGTAAACCACTCTCTGCTAACAGCTCAGCGTCGTTATAATTATCTCCGATAGCCATGACGTTTTTCTTTTCCAACTTAAAAATTTTCCTTGCATGCCTTAGGCCGAGAGCTTTTGTCTGACTTCCTTTTATTAAAATGTCATAAGCTTCGCCGTTCCAAACAGTCACGAGTCCACCTTCTTTTTTTACTACTTGTTCGATTGCTTTTATCTGCCTTGCGCAATGTATTGTTATGATGAATTCTTTTGGCTCATAACCTTTTACACTTTTATTTCTGTTTGTAACTTTTTTTAGTTTTGGAAGTATGTTCCTCAGTCGTTCGAAACTGTTGATATGCTGGAATATTTTACCCTTATACCAAGTAGCACTTCCATTTTCATAAGTGAGACTAACAAAAGGTAAAACCTCGCGAAACATCTCTTGGAGCATATACAGCCCTCTACCAGAACTGATATTTATCAGAAGTCCCATTTTATAAAGTTTCCTTATTTGCTCTATTTGTCTTTTTGCGATAACTTTTGTCTCTAAAGTGGTAATATTGCCAACCTGTTTTATTTTTGTCCCCCTCGGTACGAGTACCCCGTCGACATCAAAAACAACCATCTTTATCTTCTTTAATTCATCTTTTGAAATTTGATCAATAGGTTTCATTTATGGCTTTATTATACTCTAAAATAGATATGGACCAAACTAGTTCTAATGATAATAAATGGTATAATCTTCTCTATGAAAAATGTAGTGACCATAGGAGGGGGCACTGGTAGCTATACTGTCCTAGTAGGATTGAAAGATTTGAAAGATGTATCAATATCTGCCCTTGTTTCTATGGCGGATGACGGGGGCTCGACTGGCATCCTTCGCGACGAGCTCGGCGTCCTACCCCCGGGAGATATAAGGCAGTGCCTCGTTGCCCTCAGTGAACATAGCGATATAGTCCGCAAGCTCATAAGCTATAGATTCAGCAGGGGGTCTCTCTCGGGTCATAGTTTTGGGAATATCCTCTTAGCTGCCCTCGAGAAAGTGACCGGTGACTTTGTGCAAGGAGTTGAAGTTGCTTCAGAAATCCTTAAAGTAAAGGGCACAGTGATACCAATAACAAAAGACAAAGCCGAGTTGCGAGCCCTACTTTCAGATGGAACTTTAATAAAAAATCAACGAAGTATAGGTAAAACAAATCTTCGAAAGTTAGGCATTAAGAAAATTTTCTATAAGAATAGAGTTAGGTTAAATGAAAAAGCAAGAAATTCGATAATAAAAGCAAATTATATAATAATAGGACCTGGCGACTATTATGAATCAGTGGTACCAAATCTGATCGTCGGTGGATTTAAAGAAGCAATCCAAAAAACTAAAGCAAAAATAATTTTACCAATAAATCTCACAAATAAGAAGATTCACACAAAATATTGGAAAGTGAGTGACTATGTCAAAAATACAGAAAAGTATTTAGGTAGATCTGTTGATATAGTGCTAGTTAATAGTGAATCACCCTCAACTGCTCAAATGAAGCGCTATAAACTAAAAGAAGGGGATGGAGTTTTAGTAGAAGACGATTTTAATGATCTACGAGTTATGAGGAGGGACCTATTATCTCCGGCACTTTTTAATCACAAAAGAAGCTTTATAAGGCACGATTCTTTAAAACTAGCCAAATGTATAAGTAGTATAATAAAAAAATAATATGAAACTCATTCTAGATTTTGATGATACCCTGTCTAATAATAAGCTACTAAAAGAGCATATATATAAATGTCTAGAAGAAGTAGGAGTGCTATCTGCTACATCCGAAAAATATTATAAAGAAGTGCGCGCTACTAATACCCCGTTCTCTTTGAAAGATTTTCTATCCTCGGTCCTCACTCGTGAAAATACTAAAGGAGATATTGAGATACTTTACGAGAAAATAATGGAGATATGCCCAACTCTTTTGGATACGAAGTTATTAGAGATTGTTCGTAAACTTGGCAAAGATAATTGCTATCTTGTGACAAACGGTAACTACGAATACCAAATGGATAAAATTGAAAAAAGCAAAATAGTTCAACTTTTCCAAAAAATTATAGTTGTTCCTGGAAGTAAAAAGGAACCTATAGAAAAAATTTGCACTGATAATAAAGACGATAAAGTGGTTTTTGTTGATAATAAAGAAGTTTTTTTTAAAGATCTAGATATGAACGTCTGTAATAACCTTACTACTATTCTCTACGACGAGTATGGGCTGGAGAGTCTAAAAGGGGTTGTAGTAAAATAGGCTTGTTTTACTTGACTTTTTGGTTATTGTTTGCTATAATACTACCCAAAACTGATCTAATCCTATTTTAAATAAAAATCTAAACTCTGTTTATTTATGGAAAAACAATTGAGTCCAAAAGCAATCAAGCTAAGATTGACTATCTTAGCCCTGGCTAGTCTTGGCGTAGTCATCTACGGATTACTTTCTTCCATTGACGACAGGTATGCATTCATAGTCATTGTATTTGCTGTCCTATTTGTAGTTTTCTGCGCAGGGATAATTGGAGAGTCATACCTCTTTCAGGACATTAAATGTAAAGTGATAGATAAAGACGGACGATTCCGTTACACTTATGTATATCGAAATAAAAAAAAGAATATATACAAGGTGCACGGAAAAGATGGCGGGTGGATTATTCTAAACGAGAATCAAATAAAGATGATTGAAGAAAATCGTCAGAAACGTACCATCCATGGGGGACATGTAATCCCTGAATTTAGATTATAAAAATATTATCAGGACGAGGACGAGGACGAAGACCGCAACCTATTTAAGTTAGGGGCGGTTTTTTTATTTTGTATGACTATCATTCTTGGGGATTTAATGCTATAAAGATAAAAAACCTCAAAATTAAATAACCATGAAAAAGATAATCATCCCCATCGTTATTCTATTTGTCTGTTCACAGCTAAAAGGCCAGGAATCCTATATAAGAAATGAAGGAAGTTTTGTAATTTATAAGGTCCCCACGGATCATGACTTCTTTCTAAGTAGCAGTTATATAAGGCTCAACAAGAAGCACCCCGAGCTTGGATACTTCGTTGAAATTTCCAGCGACGCTAATGTCGGGTTATATGCTACGGGTTTAGCTTATAATATGAAGACCAATCGCCAACTCTCTGTTGAAGGAAGTTTCGGTCCAGAGTTTATAAAAGAAATTAGGACAAAGAAATCTGGTCTCGGCGCTACGGGGCATGTCTATCTTTCCAATAAAAAATATCTGGATAGAAAGCAGTGGAAGGTACAAACTTTCTTTCAGTTTCATTATTCAGACATGTCTGGCTGGTGGCATCAGTTTTACGCAACAATATCTCCATTTAAATGGATTAGTCTGGGTGTACTAAATCAGACCCACAGCGTAAAATTTGGAGGACTGATTCATCTAAATTCCCCTGGTGGTCTCCGACTCTTCTTTGCTGCTGACGGTAAGAGACAGTGTATCGGCCTTAACATTTCTGGTCAGTTAAAATAAAATAGATTTCATATAATAAATAAAACCCTCGATTTCGGTCGAGGGATTTTATTATATGTTAATATAAGTATATGAGCATGTTGATAGACAACAGAAAGGCCCACTTTAATTACGAAGTTATTGAGAAATACGAAGCTGGTATTGAATTGTTCGGCTACGAGGTTAAATCCATAAAAGGTGGCAGGGCAATACTTGCTGGCTCGTTTGCTATTGTCCGTGGCGGGGAAGTGTATTTGATGAATATGCAGATTCCTCCATATCAAGTAGGCAATACCCCAGAGAGCTATGACCCGACTCGAACTCGCAGGCTACTACTCTCCAAGAAGCAGATACGCGAGATAGCTCCAAGCGACAACATGAAAGGTTTGACACTGGTACCACTATCACTGTATAGTAAGGGACGCCTTATCAAAGTAGAGCTCGCAGTCGTAAAAGGTAAGAAGAATTATGATAAGCGCGAGACTATAAAGAAACGCGATATTGATCGGGAGATTGATAGAGAGTATAAAAGGTAATTCTTTGAAAATTTTATATATGGGACTGACGGGCTTCGACAAAGGACCGTCCCATAGATGTGCGTGTCGAGTACTCAGAAATCTCGTTAAACTTTTTGAAAAAGACTAAGTGCAAACAAAGTCGCTTCAGCAAAATTATCTCCATACTTCGGTATGAATAATTTTGCTTTCGCATTAGCCTAACTTTAGGTCATGCGTTTGTCTACCTATTAGACATCCGATATAGTGGGTAGGCATCATTCATCGGGTTACGAATTACAAACCGCTTGATTGTAGTTCCGACAATTAAGAGCTCGGTGTTCACTTTTTTTGTTTGTTCTCTAGAGTGAATATTTAAACCAATCGAACATTCTACACATGTAGACTCATCTATGAACATCTTTTGCATGGCGGTTCAACTCCGCCCAGTTCCACAACTATTTCGATAAATTAAATATTGCTGTACAATAGAGATATTAATAATATACAAGTATTTTTATGAAAGAATTTAAACAATTTTTACTCAGAGGTAATGTCGTCGACTTGGCAGTTGGTGTCGTAGTCGGTGCGGCTTTTGGAACCATTGTTTCTGCTTTGGTCTCTGATTTACTTACTCCACTTATCGCAGCTATCGCCAAAGTACCAGACTTTGGAGGGCTATCATTTACAATAAATGGCAGTCAGTTTATGTACGGCCACTTTATTAATGCTCTCATCTCATTCATATTAGTTGCAGGGGCAGTGTTCTTCTTCGTCGTCAAACCGATGAATATACTCATTGCACGTTCCCGCAAAGCACCATCGACTGACCCAACGACAAAAAAGTGTAAGGAGTGCCTAAGCGAGATCCCGATTGATGCAAAGCGCTGTTCACACTGTACCCAAGTATTAGCCTAAAACTCAAATAAATAAAAACGCCCTCCTTTTGAAGGCGTTTTTATTTTACTCACGTTCGTGTATAATACCCATACTATGGATCCTAAAAAGAAAGCCCCACAACAGAAAAAGGTGCCTAATATAACCAATCAGATCATAATTGCTATCTTCATATTCGCTAGTATTACCATTATTTACTCTATGGTCGCAAGTACGCCTTCCGAGGTGAAAAGCATGTCTATATCTGATGTGGCTAAAGGTATTAGTACTAGTACCATCGAGCGCATCGATGTATCTGGTCAAGATGTAAATGTGACTTTCAAAGATAAGACAAAAGGTATTGCAAAGAAAGAAGTCGAAAGCTCGCTCTCCACAACGCTATCAAACTATGGAGTCACAAAAGAAGAGCTCGCGTCCACTCCTATCGAAGTTAAAAGTGAGAGTGGTTTCTTCTACTGGCTCGCCAATGTCTTGCCGTTCTTGCTTCCAGTTATACTCATAGTATTTTTCATCTGGATGCTGACTCGCCAAGTCAAAGGCGCGGGTATGCAAGCTTTTACTTTTGGTCAATCAAAGGCTCGCATTACTGACCCAAATGATAAAAATAATCGCGTGACATTCAAAGATGTCGCTGGCGCAAAAGAAGCTAAAGAAGAATTGAAAGAAATTGTGGACTTCCTAAAGAATCCAAAAAAGTTTCTAGATATAGGTGCTCGTATTCCGAAGGGGGTGATTCTGACTGGTGCACCTGGTACAGGTAAGACTTTGCTTGCAAGAGCCGTAGCAGGGGAGGCAAGCGTGCCATTCTTTCATCTGTCTGGTTCTGAATTCGTCGAGATGTTCGTCGGAGTCGGTGCTTCACGTGTGCGCGATTTATTTAAGATGGCCAAAAAATCTGCCCCAGCGATTATATTCATTGATGAGATCGATGCCGTCGGTCGTGTACGTGGCTCTGGAGTGGGTGGAGGCAACGACGAACGCGAGCAAACTCTAAACCAAATACTTGTCGAAATGGATGGATTTGAACCAAATGAAAAAGTGATAGTAATGGCAGCGACGAACCGCTCTGACGTACTTGATCCAGCGCTCCTTCGCCCAGGTCGCTTTGATCGCCGAGTAGTACTTGATCTGCCGGACCGGGCTGATCGTGAGGAAATACTTTTGATACATTCAATTAAAAAACCTTTCGCAGAAGATGTAAATCTAAAAGTTATTGCCGAGCGTACACCAGGGTTCTCTGGTGCCGACTTGTATTCACTTATGAACGAAGGTGCGATACTCGCTGCCCGGGAAGATAGGAAAAAAGTCGCGCAGTTTGACCTAATCCGCTCAATTGAGAAAGTCATGATGGGTCCAGAGCGTAAGAGTCATTTACTTTCAGTTAAGGAAAAAGAAATCACGGCATACCATGAAGCAGGTCACGCACTTGTGGCATCGGTACTTCCTTATGCAGACCCAGTGCACAAAGTATCAATAGTTTCTCGAGGAAGTGCAGGCGGATATACTCTAAAACTTCCACTAGAGGAACGCCGTTTACAAAGTAAGCGTGAATTCCTAGATGATATCGCTATGGCAATGGGGGGTTATGCTGCTGAGCAGATGATATTTGGTGACATTACGACTGGCCCATCAAATGATTTGCAAGTAGCGACAGGTCTTGCCCGAGCTATGGTTACACGTTGGGGAATGTCAGATGAGATTGGTCCGATAGCACTTGAGAGTGATGGGGGAAGAACAATGTTTGGCCGTGGGATAAACGATCAAGAATACTCTGAGCGTGTCAGTGCGCTTATTGATGGGGAAGTTTCAAAAATTATGAATAATGCGCTAGCGCAAGCTGCAAAAGTACTTATAGATAAGCGTAAAGTTCTTGATGCTATAGCTAAAAAACTTGTGGAAGTAGAGACACTCGAGCAAGATGAATACAATCAACTCATAATAGCCCATGGGATTACTCCAAAGACTAAAGAAACAATAGTAAAAGCATAAAATGCTCAAAAAATTTTGGCAATGGTATGAAAGCAAGTACAAACTAGTCCTCTATACGACGACGCTTCTTTTCCTCATTCAACTTTTCCACTTATATTGGATGACGACAGACATTGTGATGTTCCGATTGTTCGGGCATATGTTTTTCCCAATTAGTCACTTTTGGCAGTTGATGATAGCTCTCGCTGACTATACTGAAATCCCAGCTATTATTACTGCATCAATTTTATACATTCACAATCTTCGCTCTGGCTTCAACTGGCGCAGTGTTCTGTTCCTCTTCCTTATAAATTCTCAATGGCTTCACCTTTTCTGGATTACTGATGAGATTATATATGCACAATTCACTGGTACAGCCCTCGTAGTACTACCAGTCTGGCTCTCGTGGATTGCCATCTCTATTGATTACCTAGAACTTCCCGTTATGTACGATACGATAGTAAAATCGATAAAGTCGTTGCGAAAGGTGAGTTCATAAGCTATAGTACATAAAGTATAACCACCCTTAGCTCAGTTGGTTAGAGCACAGAGCTTATACCTCTGGGGTCCTTGGTTCGAATCCAAGAGGGTGGACATTCATAGACTTCTCCGAAAAAATCGGTCGCGCGCAAGCGCGCGTCCCATTTTTTCGGAGAAGTTCAAACTTGTCCTCTCATTCTAGCATTTGCGCGAACCTTTTTCGAGCAGAAAGACCAAGAGAACCAATGAACTCCGCCACGCGCGAGTACGCGCGTCTGCCCTCGCCCACCACACTCTCCATGCATATTTAATTTCGCGGGGGACTCTTTTTGATTTGGTATGGGTGGGGGCGAGATGTAAGTATATATTAACATTTAGAATTCAATTTAATACATTTGCAAAATGTGATAAATTGTCGCATAATATGAAATATGGAAGGAATATCTAATAAAGGCATAGAAAAAAAGGACGAAATCCCGAATTTTCACCAAATTTTTGAGGATAGGTTAAAAATAAAAAAAATAGTAAAGGATGAACTTGGACTTGATTTGGATAATATAAAGGAGAATTCAAATTCCCCTCTATATACTATTTTTGAGAAACATTATAAACAGGAGTACGATGAATTAAATGAAAAGGCCAAGCAATTTAAAAAAGAAGATTTTAAAGACAGTGAAGGCAAGGCAAAAACAGAGTTACAAAAACAAAAAATAGAATATGAAAAAAGTGGAGCGGAGAATATTCCCCAAATAAATTACGAAAAAATACTTGCGGACAATCCAGGATTAAAAGAAGTTTTAGATACAAAAAGTGCTATCTGGGCTTTGAAAGATTTTAGAATGAAGCGAACATTTGAAATTTTAAATCCAAAAATAGGACTAAAGGTTAAAGAGAAAAACGAAAAAATGCTTGGAACAATTCAAGCAGGAATAGAAGACAGTTATGATAAATTAGAAAACGAAGATCAAACCCTTGTTCGACAAGCAGAGTTACTGGAAAATAAACAAAATTTGAGCGAGAGCGGGCATATCTGTATTGTTCCTTCTGTTGCAAAAGATTTGGAAGCTATTGGAGACAGGATGCTTACAGGCAAGCCCGTATTTCTTCACGGACCGACTGGTACTGGTAAAACTTCACTTGCTCGCTATGCGGCTGTTCATTTTACGGGCAAAGATTCTGAAATGGTTTTTTGTAACCCGCAAACAAAAGAATCAAATGTTTGGGGCAAGACAGGCATAAAACCAGCACCAGGGGGAGCGATTGAGACAGTAGAGATTTACGGTCCTCTTGCGAAAGCAATGGTAGAAGGCAAGACTGTAATTTTCGATGAATTTACAGCTCTACCAAAAGAGCAAATGGTGTTTATAAAAGGTATTTTCAACGCCAAAGTAGGGGATAAGGTAAATATTGTTGGTAATGGTATGGTAGAAATACAGCCTGGCTTTCAGATGATTTTTACGGCAAACTTAAAATCTGAAAAAAATCCAGAGAGACAGGATTTACCACCAGAAGTCGCTCGTGAATTTGAACAAAATAATATAAAAATCAATTATATAAACAAGGAAGAGTCATACGACGTTATGCTTTCTCGTATGCTGGGTAAAGACGGTTCTTTGGATATGTCTTTTTATGATCTTAATACAACATTGCCAAATCTAGCTCGCGTGATGTCAGAAATACAGGAGTCTTATACTAACGCCACAGACAAAGAAGTCGCCAGAAAAGCAGGGGCACTCGATGCTTCTGGTAAAGTTCACTCTTTGAAGAAATTTGTAATGACACAAGGTTCTATTGAAGCTATACTTTCTTCTTGGAATATAGAGAAAAAAATGAAAAGAACAGAAAAATCTTTTGCTGAATTTTTAGATGAAAGATTTAAGACTGCTTTGACTTTTGAAGAGTATTCAAAAGAAGACAGAATACTAGCGGCTAAGATTTTGGCTTCCCGTGGTTTTTTACTGACATTAACACCGAAAGAGCTTGGCTTGCCCGACGATGTTTTTACCTTTAATACCATAAAAGCAATGCGTGGCGCTGATGCAATAGAGGAGCTAAAATTAGAATCTGGTAAAGTAAAACATTTAAATTTAAAAGAAGTTGCCGAACTTGACCCCTTTGATAAGAGAGCATTGCTCATGAAGAAACAAGCTGAAGGACTTTTAGAGGGTGAAACTTTTAATAAAGACGAATTTTTGACTGCTTCAAGCAAAAGATTTAATAAAATTTTTGGTAAACAACCGTCAGCAGAAGTTATAACGACTACTTATAAACAAGAATCCATAAATTTAGATATAGAGAAAAAGCTCGAAGAATTTATCTCATTCTATCAACAAAGTAAGATAGACTTACCACCAAACTTTGAGAACGACATAAGGGAGATTTGGGATCGGAATGCAAATGATATTAAAGAAAGCATAGAACAGAATGGTTTTAATGATATTCTTTTGATGCCTGAAAATATGCCTTTGCCCGATCTTCACTCTAAAATGACCGAAGGATATACAGCTACATATCAAGGCGATAATTTTAAACAAGGGGGCTCGTTTGCAGGTGCCAAAAGTGAGAAAGTGGATAAACCTAGAATAGTTTTGGTTCATAAAACTCAAAACTTAAAAGACAATCCTGAACTTGCAAAAACCTTTAACATTAAAGGCGAGGATGCAATTAAATCTGAAATTCTAACTCTCGAGGATTACCTAGTTTTCCAACGAAAGTATTTTAAAGAAACAGGTAAACACTTAGACGAAGACGGTTGGACTTGGCTTGCCACAAAATCGGGCTCTCGTCTCGTCCACGCGGCTTGGTATCCGGATGTTGGTCAGGTCGATGTGGATGCCCGTGGTCTCGGCGATCGGCATGGCGATCTCGGCGCTCGCCCTTCCCGCAGTTTCTACTAATTAGGTAGTTTGTAGTTTGGTATTTGTATTTTTTTTATTACTTTTGTTTTGTATTCGATTTTTTTTCTTCGGTTAGTATAACCACAAGCAATTGATTGGTTTACCGAAGTGCTTGGGATAAGTGAAAGATGGCCTTGTGTCAGATAATTTATTTTATGTAGAAATAAAAAAGAACTGCAGTTTTGTATTGGGGATGTAGCCCTGATTAATAGAGTATGGTTTCCAATCTTGATACGGATAATACAAAGCTAAAAGTGGGGCGGGCTCTCGTCTCGTCAACGCGAATTGGAATCCGGATGATGGTCAGGTCAATGTGAATGCCAATGATCTCGACTATCAGAATGACAATCTCGGCGCTCGCCCTTCCCGCCGTTCTAAGTCGAATTTCTCGAATACTTTATCCAACCTTGGGTCATTTTTCCTATTTCTTGTAGTTTGCTTTCAATATCCAGATAAACTCTTGCTTCTAGTATTTCACAGTTTAAAGAAATTCTAAAAAGTATTTTCAGAAGCTCTATTTTTGAATTTGCTTGAGCCAAGACTTTTTCTTTTTCATATTTTGATACTTGATTGGCAAACACAAAAAGCTCAATTCCATCTAATATTGTTCTTTCTATTTTTTCTCCCAATGTGTATCTTTCGTGTTTTGGAAATTTAAAGATGAGTTTATGTGTAACCTCGTAGAGTACAAAGAGTTTTATTACAACCGGTATTTCTAATTTTGAGAAGTCCTTATGAGTATTGTTATCCATAAAAGTTATGATGAATTATTTAGTCTTAATAATATGATTCTCGCGTGGAGAATTTTCAGGCGGGGAAAGACAAGAAAAAAAGATGTAATGGATTTTGAAATGCATTTGGAGGATAATATCTTTTCTTTATATAAAGAAGTAAAAAATGATAAATACAAGCATTCATCATATACATATTTTCAGATTTTTGATAATAAGAAACGAGATATTTATAAGGCAGAGGTCAGAGATAGGATAATACATCAGATTATTTATGATTATCTACTATCTTGCTTTGAACCTACTTTTATAGCGGACTCCTATGCTTCGAGGAAAAATAAAGGACAATATAAAGCTCTTGACACTTTTTGCTATTTTATAAAACTTGCTAGTAGTGCTGGCAAAGAATGTTTTGTCTTAAAATGTGATGTCAAAAAGTATTTTGACAGTGTAGATCACGATATTTTACTTGTTTTGATAAAAGAAAAAGTTTCCTGTGAAAAAACCTTGAAAATAATAAAAGAAGTCATATCAAGTTATCGTTCATCTACTCCACCTCAAAAAGGTATACCCCTAGGCAGTATTACAAGCCAGATATTTGCCAATATTTATCTTAATGTATTAGACCAATATGTCAAAAAAGAATTGAAATGCAGATTTTATATCAGATACAATGATGACCTCGTGGTTGTTTTTGAAAATAAAAAACACATAGTGGGCATCAGAGATAAAATGATTCTTTTTGTGAAAGAAAAGTTATTTTTAGATATACCTATCCCAAAAACAAGTATAAGAAAAATCAGATGGGGGGTTGATTTTCTCGGATTTGTAATTTTACCTCAAGCTATCTTACTTAGAGACAAAACGAAGAACAAAATCTATTCAAATATAAAGAGGAAAAATATACACTCATATCTTTCCCTTTTAAATCATTGTAATTCTCACAATCTAAAAGCAAAGATTCTGTCGATGGAAAAAACATATAAAATTTGATAGTATGGTGGCATGGAAGGCATATCTATCATTGAAGCAAAAAAGGCCAAAAAAGAAGGCGAAACCACAGAAACAGGCAACCATACTGAAGCCTTTGCCTTTGTTGAGGAAAATCGAGACTTTTTTGAACACCATGCAAAAGGCAAGATAAAAATAGAACAAGCTCCCGAGGGCTTGGACACTTTTGCTTTTAATTTGGAAAATAACACTATCTATATCAATTCGATGTTTTATGAAAAGCTCGGCTTTTCTAAAGAAAGGACTATCTTCGCCACCTTGCACGAAATAGAGCATTTTTTAGAAAAAATTCAGATGCTTTCCGAAGACGGAGGAGAGAAAAATTTTGAAAAATACCTCAAGAAGATAGAAACTTCAAAAGCATTTGGTTTGATGGATAATTGTGTAGCGGATATTCGTGAGAACAGAACCGTAGTTTCCAAAACTAATAAAGGAATGAAGGATTTGGAAGAAAATATTTATAAAGAAGTTTTATTTCCAGAAACGGATTTTACTGAGTCTCCTCGCCATATACAATTTTGCCAAGCTATATTGCGTGAAGCAAGAGTAGAGGGCGAACAATGCGATGTTTCGCCCGAGGTGCGACAGAAACTTGATGAACTTAAAAAAGTAAAAGGACTTATGAATATAATGACGAATCCTGAGACGCCGATGTCGACACGTTTGAAATTACAAGATAAATATATTTGGCCGAAAGTGGAGGAACTTTTAGAAAAGGATATTGAAGATAAAAAGAATAAGGAAAATAAAGACGAAAACAAGCCATCTGATTCCCAAGATAAAAAAACAGGTGAGGGCAAGGACAATAAACCTGGTGAAAAAAATGATGACACTAAAGGTCAAAAAGGTGAGAAAGATGATAAAAAAGGTCAACAAAAAGGAAAACCTGAAAAAGGCGAGGTAAAGGAAGGTAACCCCAATAAAATTTTTGCTGATGAATATGAGAAAGCAGAAAAAAAAGTTCCCAACGCTATACCGATCGAAGATATAAAGAAAGCTTTTAAAGAATGGAAGGAAGAAAAACAGAAAAATAGTCCCGACAAAGCAGATGAGGAATATGCTGAAAAAATAGGTGTTGAAAAGAAAGATTTGCAAGAATACAGGAGGATTGCAGAAGCATTGCAGAAAATCGTGAATCCAGAAACAAATGTGAGTGTAATGGAAGAGTTAAAAAACCTTTTTTCAAGAATTATTTCCAAAAGACTCAAAGAGAAACTTGCTCCGAAATATCCAGTTGAAGAAGGCGATGAGTTGGCTGACCCTGCTCAGCTTGTGTCTGATGTAAAATCCGGCAATTTAAGTCCGAAAGTATGGGAAGATACTGAAATTAAGGAGAGAAAAGGCGACAAATTTGGCGAAGTTGAAATAACTCTTATATGTGATAGATCGAGTTCTATGACTGATGGTAATGGTCAAAAAGCGGTTGAGCAAAGAAATTCAGCAGTTTTGATGATGGAAGTTTTGAAAGATTTTGCAGAAATGTGTGATGAGGAGAAAATGAAGGTGGATAAACCACTTCTAGTAAAATCTGAGATATACAGTTTTGCAAGTAGTTCAGAAGATAAGACGCCTCTTAAAAAAATGGGGAAAGAACTCGGTGAAGCTGAGAGAATAAATGTTTTAAAAAAGCTTTTTGATTTGCCGGGTTCTACTACTGATTTTAATTGTTTGGAAGCTATTAACGAAGGACTGGACAATGAAACCAAACAAAAAATTGCAATAGGAGAATTAAAAAAGATAGTTTTTGTGTTTACTGACGGCGGGAGTGACAGCGTTGCGCGAGTACAAAAGGCCTTGAAAGGTTTGCGAGATGATGGTATAGTAGTGGTCGGTATTGGACTAACAGAAGCGGGAGAACCCGCAAAGACAACGTATGCACCAAACGCGCAAGTAGTAAATAATGTTATTGATTTGCCTATTGTTTTAGGTGAATTGTTAAAGGAGCATTTAAAGGATATTTAGTTATACAATACAAAACATGGAAAACATATCAAAAATGGCAAAAGCCCCAGAAAAGGCAAAGAAACCTGAAAAGTCTCAAGCAGAACTTCGCCAAGCCATAGAAGAGCGCCTTTTCGGAATGAAAGGAACTATTAAAGGTGTTATGGAGGAATACAAGCAAGCTTTAGAAGAAGAAACATTTCTAGATAAACAAGGCGAAGAAGAAGGAAACGGAGAAAAAAGAAGGGAAACAATGCAAGCTAAAATAAATGCGTTCCTTGATAAAGCGGAACAAATGAAAACGAAGTTAGATAGCAAAGAAAAATTACCTAACTACACAGAATCAATATCTACTAATTACACTCATCCAGATAATAAAGTAGAAAATATCACTTTCTCTCTGGAAGAAAAATTAGAGGAAAATATCGCTATCTACAAAAAAACCAAATTAGACTTGCCTCCAGATTTTGAAGATCAAATCAAAGAAATTTGGGAAAATAATATTGATGAAATACAAAAAGCAATGCAAGAGAAAGGCTTTGATGAAATGCTTCTCGTACCTGGCAATATCCCCTTAACAGAATTAAATACTAAAATGACGGATGTATATACTGAAACGTGGGAAGACAGCGACTTCAAATCTGGCGGTTCTTTTACTGGTGCTAAAAGTGAAAATGTAAATAAACCACGTATAGTACTTGCTCACAAAACTCAAAATCTTGAAGACAGACCAGAACTCAAGAAAACTTTAAATATAAAAGGTAAGGATGTAAAAAAGGATCAAACATTAACTTTAGAAGACTATCTAATATTTCAAAGAAAATTCTTTGAAGAAACCGGCAAACATTTGGATGAATCAGGCTGGACTTGGCTTGCCACAAAATCGGGCTCTCGTCTCGTCTACGCGGATTGGTATCCGGGTGGTGGTCTGGTCGGTGTGGTTGCCGGTGGTCTCGACTTTCAGATTGACAGTCTCGGCGCTCGCCCTTCCCGCAGTTTCTACTAATTAGGTAACTTGTAATTTGGTATTTGTATTTTCTTTTCTTTTTTATTTTGTATTCGCATTTTTTTACCAGGGAGTGATTCTATCGTGCACGCACGGGTGGGTAAGTCCGCGCGTAATCGCGCGGACTGGGGCAAGCACGAGAGATGTGAGCCTTCGGGCATTACCGCTAGTGGCGTCCATGACTAAAGGATGAGCGCCGAAGAAAAACGAAGTCAGAGAAATCTAAAAGCGAAAGCGACACACTAAATATAATAATGAAAAGCGTAGAGTGGGGGTGGCGAGGGCGGACTGCTGTAATCAGCAGAGCCCGACCCGGGGAGAGGAAACTTCCTCTCCCTAAGAGGAAGCGGGCAAATTGCCCGCACAGAGGCACCTAGGCGCGAGTAGCCCTAGCGGTAATGCCCGAGGCGGATGCCGAGGGTGACACCCCTTTAGTTCGGACATCCTATTTTATAATGAACGAAGGCACCGATGTATTTGGGTTTGAATTCCGCCGCTTCTTCTTAAAAGAAGCCTGACCGAGCCCCCCACCCATATCAAATCAAAAAGAATCCCCCGCGAAATCAAATATGCATGGAGAGTGTGGTGGGCGAGGGCAGACGCGCGTAGTCGCGCGCGGCGGAGTTCATTGGTTCTCTTGGTCTTTCTGCTCGAAAAAGGTTCGCGCAAATGCTAGAATGAGAGGACAAGCGAAGCTTGTCCAAGGCGGAGGCAGACGTGCCAAGCCGGGGTCGCGAGATTTTTCAGCAGAAAAATACTTGTGACGACAAGTAATGTTATAATTTAACTTATGAATTCGGTAGATATGATAAAGATTAGTCGTGATAAAGGTTTCACACTTATAGAGCTTTTAGTTGTTGTCTCAATAATTAGTTTCCTATCCAGTGTCATATTTTCAACCTTAAACAATGCAAGAGTAAAAGCTCGAGATTCAGCAAGAATTCAAGATATGCATCAAATGCAACTTGCTTTAGAGCTTTATCGTTCGGCCAATGGAACTTATCCAGTAGGCGGATGGTTGTATAGTTATGATGCTAGTTGGAATACATTACAAACTGCCCTGACCCCCTATATGAAAACTTTACCAAAAGATCCAAAAAATAGTGCGATTGATCCATGGTGGACTGGTAATTACACCTATGCATATTATTTTGGTGGTGCATCAAGTTACGATTTAGTGACCCAACTAGAAGATCAAAATAATAAATATAGATGTGAACTTAAGCAGTGGATGTTTTATAATGCTGGATCTTCTTGGTGTAGTATAGGTTATAGTAATTATATTTATACAGGCCACCAGTAGTATTAATTAATTTACTCAAAATGTAAATCTAAATTTTTATCGGCAAGGGTTTTTTCAAGTAGGGGAAGGGAGGCGAGAGTGGAATCTTTTTCTATAAGTTTAATTGCTTCAGTTCGCGCAGCCTCTACCATTTTAATATTTTTTATCGCTTCCATGCCAAGATCGGTGATGCCCCATTGCTTATCTCCAGAGAGTAGCCCTGCACCACGTAAAGAAAGATCTAGTTCTGCGAGCTCAAATCCACTACTGGCTTTCACCAATGCTTTCAACCTATCTACAGTTTTATCAGTCTTCGCATCAGCAAATAAGTAACAGTATGATTGATGAGTACTTCGGATAACACGTCCTCGGAGCTGGTGAAGCTGTGCCAACCCAAAGCGCTCGGCGCCTTCTATAATGATAGATGTAGCATTCGGAACATTTACTCCTACTTCGATAACAGATGTTGAAACAAGGATGTCTATCTCATGGTCTTTGAATTCTTGCATGATATCTTCCTTTTTTTGTTTAGTCATCTTTGAGTGCATGACACCAATGCGATATTTAGGAAAAACTTCTTTCGCAAGACGCTTTGCTTCAGCAAGAACTGATTTTGCTATCACAGCTAGCTCCTTATCTGGATCGGGTTCATTTATGCGCGGACAAATCACATATACTTGCCTGCCATTTTCTAATTCAAGCCGGACTTTTTCATAGGCCTCTTCTCTTTTGTTTGGTGACACAATTTCTGTAACAACTTGTTTACGACCAGCGGGCATCTCGTCAATAATACTTAGATCTAGATCACCATAAATGGTTAGTGCAAGTGTCCTAGGGATAGGAGTCGCAGTCATAGAAAGGTAATGCGGGGCGTGGCCTTCTTTCTTGGCAAGTTTCATACGCTGATTAGTACCAAAGCGATGCTGTTCGTCTATTATTACTAGTCCTAAGTCTTCAAATTCTACAGTCTTGGATATTAGGGCGTGAGTACCTATGACTATTGGTATCTCGCCGTTCTTTACCCATTTGAGGAGTTGGTTCCTTGAAATCGGAGTCCAAGTTCGGACTTGCTTTCCATTTTCGAAGTGGGCGCTCTTACTTGGGAATTTTCGACAGCCACTGCCTGTAATAAGGCCGATGGATATGCCAGTGTGATCAAAGTATTCTATAAAACTCTCATAAAGTTGGGTGGCGAGAACTTCAGTCGGAGCCATGTAAGCAACTTGTAAATTACCGAAATTCTGCCCTGTCGGTCTATTTTTTATTACTGCATAAGCAACTGTTGCGGCGACAAATGTCTTGCCACTACCGACGTCGCCCTCGATAAGTCGGGACATCGGTTTATCTTTTTTAAAATCATCCAAAATAGTGCGAATAACATCACTCTGCGCTTTTGTTGGAGTGAAGGGAAAGCGAGAGATGAAATCTTTAATATCTGTCTCTGGGATTTTAAGCTTATAGGAAAATAGTTCCTCGTACGCTTTACGTTCCTGCTGGCGTGCAAGCTGGATGAAAAATACTTCCTCGAAAGCGAAACGCTTGCGAGCAATCTCGGAATGCTCGGCCTTTTGTGGCATATGTATCCACACAAGGGCCGTATGGAGGGCTGGTAATTTATATCTAGAGATAATATCAGTGGGTAAGTAATCAACAATATCTTTGGTACAACTTTGTTTGAGTATCTTCTCTACAGCGTGATATATCCATTTCGAAGTTATTCCTCTCGATTCTCCATAAATTGGATATCCAAACTGGTGCCCCCGCTCACCTTTTTTAAAAAGTGAATCGTGAATATCAATTGGCAGTATATCCTCGGGATTTATCTCTGGATTCGTTAGGGTTAGTCCATAAGTTTTATGGTTGGATATTTTCCCAGTGACTCTGACTGTAGAGCCTTCCTTTAGCATTTTTGCTAAATATGGCTGATGAAACCAAATGATATTGATTGAACCAGTTAAATCAGAGAGCAGTGCCTGGCCCATAGGTATTTTACTCTTCCAACCTTTCTTGGCTTTAAGTTTAGAAATTGTACCTAAAATTGTGGATGTCTCACCCTCTATAAGGTCACTAATATTTTTTACCTCCGATATATCTGTATATCTAGAGGGGAAGTAATAAAGTAAATCACGAATAGTATGAAGTCCTAGTCGCGCCAGAGCTCTCTTTTGGTTGGTGTCAATTCTAAACTGTGTTTCAAGTTTATCGTGGAGCTGCATAGTTTGAAGATGGAGGTTTACTACCTCCATACATGACAATACCACCTATAGCTATGAGTACGATTAGGAGTATTATCGCTCTTGTGTTCTCGGTCATCTTCATATACTGGAGTAAATACTAATTTAGTATTTTATTTATTCGCTCTATGAGCTCATCTAGAGTGAAGTTAGACTTGACCATAAAATCTGTTGCTCCCAGTTCTTGTGCCTTTTTTATATCTTTTTCTTCAGATAAATTAGAAAATACTATGACTGGGATTTTTTTAAGATGCTCAGTCTCCCTAACTTTTTTTAGTATTTCAAAGCCGTCAAATTTTGGGAGAATAATATCAAGCAGGATTAAATCAATACCCACTTCTAGTATCATATCCATGCCTTCTTCTCCAGTAGAAGCTGCGATAACTTCGTACTTGTCTTTTTTGAGTTTACTAACTTCCAAACCTTGGAGGAAACTATCATCTTCTATTACGAGTACTTTCTTCATGGGTATAATTATAACATAAGCATTAATTTATAGGTAATGTAACAAAGAATGTCGTACCAGGACTTTCTCCACCAGAGGCGGATCCGCCTTCGGAGGAAAACCATATCTTACCCTTATGGTGTTCGACTATATTCTTTGCAGTGAATAGCCCAAGGCCCGAGCCGATACTCTCCTTTTTTATTGCATTCGTGGCTCGGAAAAATTTATTGAATATATTGCCTTGATTCTCTTTACTTATACCTATTCCATTGTCATGAATAGAAATCTCAATTTCGTTGCTCTCCTTCTTGTGCCTAAGCGACATCACGATCTTGCCGTGTGGCTGGCTATACTTGATAGCATTTTCTACTAAGTTTTGGATTACAACCCTCATCATTTCCGTATCGCAGTTTATTTCAGGCAGCCCATCTTCTGGTTTTAGTAACGTCAGCTCAATACCTTTATTAAATGTTTCGCCTGAGAATTCAAATAGTATCTGCTCTATAATTTTGAGTAAGTTTATCTTCTCTAGCTTAGGTTCCATATTCATCTCACCAGTATGATTTAGAGTAAGTAAATTATTCACAAGGGTGATCATGTGTTCATTGCTGTCGAATGCCTTTTTTATAAATCCTTCTTGCTCGACGGTGAGCTTGCCTAAATCTTTATCTATTAACATTTTGAGAATCCACTTTAACGCTGAGAGTGACGTGCGAAGCTGATGCGCTGAAATAGAAACAAGATTTGCCTTATCAGCGTTTATCTTTTTTAATTTTTCATTTTCTACTTTTAATTTACTTATCTCGTCCATACTATATAAGTATAGCAGAGTTTTACTGCGGAAGCGGTGAGATTCGAACTCACGGTCCTTTTTGGGGACGACGGTTTAGTAAACCGTTGATTTAAACCACTCATCCACGCTTCCAGTTATCACATACTAGCACAATATTATTTAAATAAAAAAAGACTTTTTGGGTAAAAGAAGTAAATATGATAAGGTATCTACGGAGACGTGTCGGAGTGGTCTAACGTACCTCCTTGCTAAGGAGGCAGGCTTTAATCGGCCTCGTGGGTTCAAATCCCACCGTCTCCGCCAAAATCTAAACAACAGAGCTCTATTTTTTTAGAGTTTTACTATTCTTGAGATCGTTAATTTCTCTTTCTAATTCTCCTATATGGATTTCTAGTTTCTGTGCTTTCGAAGACAATCTGTCTTCGATGCTCTTCGATTGTTTTCTTAAAGATTCTGCTACTACCATCATATCGGTGACATCTTCTATGGCAAGAACTATTATAGATGGATGAGGTTCCTTGCCGTCTTCATCTGTGACATAAATCTGACGACCATTTAGAATCATTACTCTACGTCCAATGTCAGGGAACTCATGGGCAACTTGGAAGCCTTTGAAAAATGTTTGTTTGGGTAAAATGTTTTCAAGGAGTGTCCTTAACTCTGGTATATTCCACTGACCATTACCAAGTCCATATACTACTTTTCCTTCAGTGTCTTCAAGTTCAGCAGAGAAAGTGTTATAGAAAGCATCATTTGCTGCTAACACATGAAACTCTTCATCTAAGATTAATACCGGTTCCCGTACTACATCTACTACGGTTTTTATGTATGTCCAGCTTTTCTCCCAAAATCGCCCAAAGAAATCAGCCTCGCTTGTTTTAGGACTTTTACCCACATACTCTTTAATTTTAATCATTAGATAAGCTTAGCACAATGCAAGTTATAATGTGCAACATGTAACCCAATACTGTGTTCCAATATAAATCAAATAATCATTATTATGGTATGTTATTATTAAATTATGTCAAAAATCTTAGTCGCAATTGCAGTCATATTTGCAATCATTGGCAACGTACCTTATTTACGTGATGTTATAAAAGGGAAAGTAAAGCCACATCCGTACACATGGTTTGTATGGTCTATTGTCTCAGCAGTTACATTCTTCGGACAAGTTGTAAAAGGCGCTGGTATTGGGGCAATACCTACAGGGGTATCTGAGATATTTACAGTTATTATTTTCTTTTTCTCACTCCGATATGGGTTTAAAAATATTGTGAGACGAGACACTTATTTTCTAATATTTGCTTTGCTCGGATTAATTCCTTGGATATTAACTAAGGATCCGACCATATCTGTAATTATAGTTGTTAGTATTGACCTTATCGCTTTTATTCCCACACTTCGTAAAACTTATTATTATCCAAGTACCGAGAAACCATTACTCTATAGTATGAATGTCTCACGTCATATTTTGACCCTATTTTCCTTACAGGCATATAATATAGTAACCACTCTGCACTCTATAGTAATGATAATTATAAACTCATTTATGACTTTCTTCTTACTTAAACATAGAGAAAATAGAGGATAAGATTACCTATTAACTTCTAAAAGGTGTATAATATATCTATTATAAATATAATTTATTATATATGACTAATGACAAAAAGTTCGAATGGTTACTACGTATAGGGGTAGCAGGAGAATTTATTGGACACGGTATGCTTGCCATACTAGGTAAAGCTGATTGGATAGGTTGGATAAGTAAAATGCTCGGAGTAGATACACCGACTGCGACTACACTCCTTCTTTTAATAGGAATCTCTGATGTTATCGTCGCATTAATTGTATTATTTAGACCAGTCAAACCCATACTACTTTGGGCTACACTTTGGGGATTCTGGACAGCATTAGTCAGGCCTCTAGTGGCAAGCCCTGCTTTTGGTGGCACGTCTACGCTCGATTTTATAGAAAGATTTGCAAACTGGGCTGCACCACTTGCGCTCTATTACTATTATTTATATCAAAGCAGGAAGAATTAATTAAAATTTTATGACATTCATACAAACATTACTACAAACTATTTGGGCTTCGATTCTTGTGCTAGGCTGGGTTAAGGTTGTGATAGCGGTAGTCATCATAGCATTACTTTCTCGTGCTCAACCCCTACTCGGCCTTTTAGGTACTGCAATTTTCATCGCATACTTGGCGCACTGGATTTAAAATTAGATATATAAAAAATGAGTTGCCTGTGACAGCAACTCATTTTTATTATTTAGGTTAAGGAATTTAATCCCAGATTTTTTTCTTCAAATCGTTTGGGCCAAACCCGCGGGGAAGGAGCTCACTTATTTTCCATATCTCTACTTTGGTCATTTTCGTGTCTGCGATAATGACCTCTGTGTCAACTCCAGATAAATGAAATACTTCAAAAATCTCCTGTCTGCATCCACCACACGGGGCAGTAGGTTCAATGGTGTTACCTTTTCCGTCTTCTGTGTAGGCAATAACCGCAATTGCTACGATATCCTTTATTCGTCCTTCAGAGTTCGCTTTTACTATTGCGGACCTTTCAGCGCATGTGCCTAAAGGATAGGCTGCGTTCTCAACATTTGATGCAGATATAATGTCGCCATTTTTCATTCGAATAGCGGCACCAACAAAAAAATGAGAATAGGGCGCATGGGCTTTCATTGCTGCATCCAGTGCTTCAAATAAGAGAGTTCTCTCTTCTGTTGTCAGAGTATGATATTCTTTCGTTATCATAATAGGTGTTTTTGATGATTGAATGTCGAAGTTTTTCTTCAATCTATGCTTTTTGTAGATTTTGTCAATGTCTTACTTATCCAAATACTAACCTTGACTTCACCCCAGATTATGGTTAAGGTAAAGAAAAATCTGTTTAAAAAATAAAAAGAACAACCATGAAAAAGCCTTCTAAAGCCAAAGCATCTCTTCAGCCCAAAGCGCCGACTCCGCACATAGGTGCGAAGAAAGGGGAGATAGCACCCCTTGTACTACTATCCGGCGACCCAGTTCGTACCGAATGGATCGCAAAGACATTTTTAAAAAATGTTAGATGTGTCACAAAAGTCCGGGGTCTGCTTGGATTCACCGGCACATATAATGGAGTATTGGTAACAATTATGACGAGCGGTATGGGTCAGCCGACACTTGGCATTATTGTAACAGAATTGATTACTGTCTATGATGTGAAGAAAATAATCCGGGTTGGCTCTGCTGGTTCACTGCAAGCGCATATAAAAAAGATGGACATAGTAATTGCAACAGGGGCCAGTACCGATTCCGGTATGAATAACGCCAGATTCCCTTTTTGCCATTTTGCACCAATTGCAGATCCATCTTAAACGAGGAAGTCTGAGGATGTAGCCAGCAGACTCGGTATAAAAGTTTACGTAGGTGGGATATTGGCCGGTGATAAATTTTATCCTGATATGGATCCCACGACTCTGAAATGGAATTGGGGTTCGTGGAAAATTTTTGCCGAGTATGGAGTTCTGGCCGTAGAAATGGAAAGTTCAGAGCTTTTCACCCTGGCTGCCTTGCATGGGATACAGGCACTGACCCTTCTGACAATAAGCGATACGCTGGCGAGGAAAAGTAAACCTCTCACAAGTGAGCAAAGGGCAAGTTCTTTTGGAAAAATGATAAAAATTGCCCTCAGAACTATTACTGGACGATAGAGTTTCATATAATAGTAAAAATAAAAAGGCAGAGCTCTTGAATGAGACTGCCTTTTTTGATGCTTGGTTTACGGTGATATTTGTTATAATATCTAAATATGGAAGGAATTGAATTTGAGAAAGAGGTCTCTAGACCATCTATGTTTATCAAACAAGAGCCACCCAAACAGTCATGGGTAATAAGATTAGTTATGAAAATCTCAGGTGGACACATTAAAACCGAGGAACAAGCCTCAAAGGTTTTAATAATAGCTACCATTATATTTTTCTTATTATCAATTTATAATTTCTTTTTCTAATAATGAAAAGACCTAATAAAACTAGAAGTGGTTTTACGCTCATAGAACTTATGGTGGTGATATCTGTCATCACTTTTATGTCTAGTGTTGTATTCTCGGCACTCGGCAATGCACGAGCCAAAGCCAAAGATTCTGTTATAAGACAAGAAGTTTTACAACTCGCCAATCTATTAGAGCTAGAGTATCTTAATACAAGAAGTTATGCAGGAGGGTGGACATGGTTAGATTGGGTTAATACTACTGGTGGGACTAGTGGTACAGCCAACGATTGTAATTATAGTGCGTGGTTTACTTCAGTAACTTACGGGTCAAAAATGAGAGAAATATGTGACAAAATAGTTAAAAATGAAACTGGTTCTAATCTTTTATTAATTTGGCCCACCAACGCCGACAATTCTCAGGTTGGTACCTATAGAATCATGGTCAAACTTCCAAGTAATGGCGCTTATTATGTCTGCAAAGGAAATAATGGAAAAAGCTCAGTAGGTGATCCATCTGGATGGACTGCACCGGGGTGTTATTTAGATCTTTCTCAATAACTTTCCTTAAATATCTCAGCATCCTACTGTAATATTAAAATAATGTTATAATCAAATTATGAATTTCAGAAAAACTGATACTGAACTCATTCATTTTTTTCGTCGCATATCCGTGCCGATAGCTCGGTTTGGATTATTTGTAGTTTTTTTCTGGTTCGGATTATTGAAAGTCATTGGGCTTTCACCTGCAAGTGGTTTAGTGCAAGCCTTATTTGAAAATACTGTCCACTTTATGTCGTTCCCGACCTTCTTAGTACTTTTTGGATTATTTGAAATGCTTATCGGTATACTCTTTTTGATTCATGGTGCTGAACGCGTAGTCATCCCACTTCTTTTTATACATATGATCACGACATTTATGCCACTTTTTCTCCTTCCCCAAGTCACCTGGTCTGGTTTTATGACCCCAACTCTTGAAGGTCAATATATTATAAAGAATTTAGCATTAATCGCAGCAGCGGTCGGTATTGCTTCTCATCTACATCCACTACACAAAAGATAATATGCAAACAAAGTTAAATAAATATTGGATTATAATAGCCTTAATAATAATAGTGAATGTTTCTATTTTTTTGTTTTTCTCTAGCCATCTAGAGAGCTTTGTGGCAGATTATACCGCTTCTGTAGATACTAGAAGTGGGCTCTAATTATATAGTTTGCTATTTAAAAAGATGGTATAATGGCTACATGGGTCGTTTATTAAACTCATATTTATAAATGTTATGATAAGAGGAACTGACCATTAAAAGGTGGTTTTCACCCACGAAAGAGACAGAATGGAGAAATCTATTGCTGTCTCTTTGTGTATAATGTAACTAATGAAACAAAAGTCCACATCGGTATCACATAAAAAGAAATGCTCATATTGCGCAGATGCGCCAGTGAACCACAAGCTCTATTATTTAGAGAGTATTGTTTCGTCAGCTTTTGAGTCTCATATGGCAGGGGTGACAAGGCACGCTCCAAATTTCCTGAAAGATTTTGCCAGTTTCATACCAATAGCACTTTTTAAGGTTCTCATAAAACTTAAACTAGCACACTTTTCTTCTGATATTGAAAAAGTTTGTTCGTTTCGGTCTCGTGTTATTTGGGAGGAAGCGAAAAGGCGGGGGATTCCCATGGAACAAATCATACTTGGTAAAAAGCCACTCGATTGGTATCGAGCAGTTCTAGACGGCAAAGCCATTTATTTTGAAAGTATTCCAATCCAACCACAATTTCTGGATTTCAAAAAAGATTGGGATAATAAGATAATACTTAAAAAAGAATTATCAAAACATAATATACCTGTACCTTCATATAAAAAACTTTCAATATTTAGATTAAGAAATTTAAATAAAATATTTTCAAAATTCAAAACGCCGGTGATTGTAAAACCGCAATTAGGGTCAAGAGCTCGCCACACAGTCACTAATATTAATTCCCTGAAACATTTTAAAGAGGGAGTAACTATAGCAGGACAAATTTCCCCTTATCTTGTTGTCGAGGAGCATTTGTATGGCCACGTATGTCGGGCAACTCTAGTCGGTGGAGTGCTCGCGGGATTTTATAAGGGGGAGTTGCCATTCATAATTGGTGATGGAGAAAAAACAATTCAAGAATTGATAAAAGAGAAAGACAGAGGGCGAATCGAGCGCTATCATATTCGTGTAGTAGATGAATTGCACGATCACATACTACGATCAGGTTTTACTATCGATGATATTTTGCCGAAAGAAATGTATTTACCACTTTCTCATCGCACAGGCCAACTGTTTGGAGGGATGACCTCAGAGATGATAGATGAACTTCACCCGAGTTTTATTCCTATTTTAGAGAAAGCAGCAGGCGTTATCGGTCTGTCCGTCATAGGACTTGATTGTATTATTCCTGATCCAACTAAAGATGCGAGCGGGCAAAGATGGGGAATTATCGAATGCAATACTCTGCCATTTATAAATATGCACTACTACGCACTCGTTGGTAAACCTCGCAACATCGCCGGCATGATTTGGGATTTGTGGAAATAATTAATGCGCTACTGTAAAACCGACGACTTTTTTGGCTCCAAATTTTTTAAATAGTTTCATTATCTCCCGCAAAGTTGCGCCTGTTGTCGTCACGTCGTCTACTATTATTATAGTTCTTCCTTTTATATCATTAAAATTTTTAACTTCAAATGCCCCGTGGATATTTTGGATTCTCTTTGCGCGATTGGCGATTCGTGCTTGGGGTATAGTATCAATATTTTTGACTATAAAATCGTCTCTCAGTTCAAGAGCTCCACTACCTTCACTGAGACAAAATTGCTTCCCTATGATTTCGGCTTGGTTGTATCCACGTGATTTTCCGCGCGATCTTGAGACTGGTACAGGTACTACATATATGGTTCTACCTTGCGAATACTCTCTAATATCAGATATATCTTCAATCCTCCCTTCGTACAATAACTGCCCTAGTCTTTCCCCAAGATGTCGATGCTTGTGGTACTTTAGATCCCAAATAGCTTTTTTAACTACAGGGTCACGGTAGTCGTATAGCGCATATATATTGCTGTCCGTCTCACGTTCAGCTATACGTATCTTGGAAATACAGTTATCACATATAATTTCTCCTCGAATATGACAAGAGATACATGATCTCGGAAATAATATATCAAGTAGCCAATTTACCACCGACTTCATAGGTTTTATTCTTTGTTCCACAGCCTTATTTTACTATAGCTATGCTATACTAGATAGTACGCAATATGGATAATTCACTAAAGAAAATCATATCTTCTGGCTTGGAGAGCTTATCTAAAATCTTTACTTCCAACAAATCATCAAGTAATGCCCTCGGTATCGATATTGGTTCTTCGTCGATCAAAGTTGTTCAGCTTAAGAAAAAAGGAGGCAAGGCAATACTTGAGACGTACGGAGCACTTTCCCTTGGCCCATATGGTAAATCTGAAGTTGGGGCGATAGCCAGTCTTCAAACAGAAGACATCGCTCGCGCACTTGTAGATCTAATGAAAGAGTCAAACGTTACGACCAAGTCTGGAGTTGTTGCTATCCCATCATCTTCAAGTTTGATTTTTACTATTTCCCTGCCAAGCAGGGTTACAGAGGATCAATTGCCTAGTATTGTACCCATTGAAGCTCGTAAGTATATACCAGTTCCTATTTCTGAAGTAAGCCTCGATTGGTTCATGGTTCCTCCTGAGATTTCAGTATTTGATAATAGTACTATTCCACAACCAAGCAATACAGCAGATGTTGATCCAAATATAGAAGTTTTAGTGGTAGCAATACACAACGATATACTGTCTCGCTACCAAGATATTCTTTCAAAGACAGATATCCGCGCGGAGTCCTTTGAAATGGAGATATTTAGTAATATAAGGTCTTCTTTTGGACATGATTTAACACCGATACTCTTTATAGATTTTGGAGCTTCCAAGACCAAGTTATCTATTGTCGAAGGTGGAGTTGTGCGTGTTTTCCATATAGTTAATAGAGGCTCACAAGACATAACCCGTAATATTTCTTCGTCCCTAGGTATCTCATTTGAAGAGGCTGAAAAGTTAAAGCGGTCAGTTGGACTAAATGAAGCAAGCAATTCCCAGGTGGCAGATATAGTGCGTTTGTCGGTGGATTACATCTTTTCAGATACAAATAGTGTTGTACTTGCCTACGAGAAGAAGTATAATAAGAGTATAAGTAAAGTTATATTAGTCGGTGGAGGCTCACTCATAAGAGGTCTTCTTGAGAAAGCTATAGAAAGTCTCCATACAGAAGTAGTGCACGGGGATCCGTTTTCTAAAACAGAGGCTCCAGCGTTCCTTAAACCAGTTCTAGAACTTAGTGGTCCAGAGTTCTCAGTTGCAGTTGGGCTCGCGCTCCGACAATTATCGTAATATATTATGGAGAATTCATTTCAAACATCATTCATACCAAAGAAACCTATATCTACTACAAGTAGTAGCGGTAAGTCTACTCGTCCTCCGACTAGCATTTTTACTGCCCTGTCTTTCTTCGTGCTTATTATTGTAGGAGCTCTATGTGTCGGTCTCTTTTTATATAAGAATTATCTAATAAAAGAAAAGCAAACACTATCAACATCTCTCGAGAGGGTCCGGGATACGTTTGAAAAAGATACTATAGATGAACTCGAACTCTATGATAAGAGGTCATCTGCAGCAAAAAGAGTTCTAAGTCAGCATATAGTACTTACTCCACTATTTACTTTACTTGGTGCTATTACCATACCGCAAGTTCAATATACTAATTTTAGACATGAAACAGGAAGTCAAGGATTTCAAGTTCTACTCACAGGTGTTGCTAATGACTATAAGTCGGTTGCTCTTCAGGCTGATGCATTCAATAGTGCAAAAGGGCGTTCATTTAAGAATGTTGTTTTTTCAGATATCAATAAAGACAAAAATAATAATGTTAATTTTCATGTAGAGTTTACCGTAGACCCGAATCTGCTTGCATATGATAAAAATATACTACTTGAGCAATCTCAACCAAAGCTACAACCAACTGCCTTGCCAGTTGTTAATCCAACTGAAGCTGAGACTGCAGTGCCAGTAGATAATAAACCACAATAATTATGAAATTTATTTTTTCAATTTTACTTCTAATAATATCAGGCATACTATTCTTTACGATAGTAGATCCTCTCTATGGCGATGTATCAAAATTACGCACTGAAGTAGCAACTTATAACATCGCACTTGATAATTCGACAGATTTACAAAAAACAAGAGATCAGTTAGTAGATAATTACAAGAACATAAATAAAGATGACAAAGAGAGACTTGATCACTTCCTTCCAAATACAGTTAATAATATTAAATTTATACTAGAAATCGAACGCATTGCGAACTCTCATAGTATGCCAGTGAAAAATATTAGATTCGAACCACAAAAGACTTCGGATGTTAAAACTACGGCAAATGGAAATACCACAGTTATCACTTCTAGCGACCCCTCCGCTTCTCTTCCATACGGCTCTTTCCCGATTGAATTTACGACGGAAGGTGACTACAATACATTTGTATTATTTCTTAAAGATATTGAGCGCAATCTACGCCTAGTAGATGTAAAATCCATTAACTTCACGGTCCCTCAGTTAGACAAAACTACACTTGGAATTGATCCAAATAATTATACTTATAATTTAAAAGTTGAAACTTATTGGCTAAAATAGTATGAACACAACTTACAATAAATTTTTAATATTGATTGCACTAGTCGCTATCACCTCTGGAGTATTTACATATGTTTCTAATAATTTAGATGTATTACCATCTACTCAGACATCGTCCGCTCTATCCACGTCTTCTTCTCAAGGAGGTATCCCAACTACTGATACAGTTAGTGACGTCAATGATAAAATATCACAAGATACAGCCTTCTTGACCACTTTGGTTTCTCTTACAAAAATCCAAATCAATACATCGATATTCTCTGATGCAGGGTTCAAAGCTCTCAAAGACAATACTGTAGTGATAGAACAGGTTACCCCAGGTAGGCCAAATCCTTTTGCTCCTGTGAATAATAATGTATTTACAAGCAACACCCCAGCATCCCCAGTAGTAACAAATGAGCCAACCCAAGTTACAGATAAGTCTGCGTTACTCTCTGGTGGAGTTGAAGATGTTAACGACAATACGATTACTTATTTTGATTACGGTCCGACAGAAAGCCTCGGTAAATCTACTCCGCCAGTAAAGCAGTCGCTCATAGGTAACTTTGTTACTAGTGTCACTAACTTGAAACCAAAGACTGCATATTTCTTTCGAGCAGTTGCAAAGATAAATGGGACGGTGCACAATGGAGAAATAATTTCATTTACTACAAACTAGTATGATACTTCTTGAATCTCTAGTAAAAAATAATGTACTCCGCGAAGATCAAATACCAGAAGTTATAAGAATTGCCGATGAGAAATATAGTGGCAACATAGACGAAGCTTTGCTTGATTTAAATATAGACGAAGACAAAATTCTTGAGGTTAAGGGTTCTATTTTTAATATTCCAGTTAGGATTATTGATCCACAAAGTGTTGAACCCTCGATACTCAAACTTATTCCAGTCGACGCTGCAAAAATATATCACTTCTTACCAATCGGAGAGAGTGACAGTGTTCTTGAGATAGGAATAATTGACCCAGAAAATGTTCAGGCAATGGATGCCCTAACTTTTATTACAGCAAAATTAAATAAACCCTTCAAACTATTTTTAATAAAAACTTCTACATATAACAAACTACTCGGAACTTATGAAGGTATTGACAGTCAAGTTGATCAAGCACTATCCGAGCTTGATGCCGAGATTGCTGATACTAAAGATGATGGAGTAACAATAGAATCAAATACAAAAACATCTGATAGCTTAAAGCCAGGAGAAGAGGAACGAATCGTAGAAGATGCACCGATAATAAAAATTGTGGCAGTAATACTTCGCCACGCAACAGAGGGGAGAGCGTCTGATATCCACATCGAAAATGTTGGCGATAAAATCAGAGTGCGTTTCCGTGTTGATGGTACACTCCATACTTCGATTGTTCTACCTATCAGTGTTTATAATGGTGTTGTTGCTCGTATTAAAATCCTTGCGAAGTTGCGCCTGGATGAAAAACGTAAACCGCAAGACGGTGGATTTTCAGCTAAAATTGACGGTCGCAAGATTGATTTTCGTGTTTCAACTATGCCATCTTACTATGGTGAGAAGGTTGAAATGAGAATACTTGATCCAGAGCGAGGAATACAGAAGCTAGATCAACTGGATATGTCACCAGAGAATTTAATGATGGTGAAAGAAGCGCTAGATAAACCTTACGGATTGATATTAATCACTGGTCCGACAGGATCAGGTAAGAGCACTACTCTCTACTCTATGATAAACGAACTCGATCACGAAGCGCAGAATATTATTTCACTAGAAGATCCAGTTGAGTACCATATTGATGGGGTGAATCAATCCCAAGTCATGCCTGAGATTGGCTATACTTTTGCTTCGGGCTTGCGTTCAATACTTCGTCAGGACCCAGATATTATAATGGTAGGAGAGATCCGCGACAAAGAGACTGCCGAACTCGCCATCCAAGCTGCTCTTACTGGTCACTTGGTTTTCTCAACTCTCCATACTAATACTGCAGTCGGAGCCATCCCTCGTCTTATCGATATGGGAATCGACCCATATCTAATTGCACCTACTTTAGTGCTTTGTATTGCTCAGCGTCTTGCTCACCGTATTCATCCTACTTCTCGCCACGCAACTCCGATAGATGAAGCTACCAAACTCATGTTTGATAAGCAATTCCATGACCTACCAGTAGAGTTTAAATCTAAGTTAAATATAGGTGATACAGTTTATGAAGCCAAGCCGTCTGCCGAGTGTCCATCAGGGCTTCGCGGGCGCATATCACTGTTTGAAATGTTTAAGGTAGACAAAGAAATGCAGAGTATAATACTGAAGAAACCTGAAGAACAGGAAATATATAAACTAGCAAGGTCAAGAGGTATGCTTACACTGCGAGAAGATGCTATCATGAAATCTGCTAATGGTCTCATACCATTTAAAGAAATCTATAATTACTAGTGTGTATAGTAAAATATATATAACTGTACTATAATACCTTATATATGGAACCTAGAAAGAAAATTTTTATTATCGACGATGACAGCTTCTTACTCGATATGTATGCACTAAAGTTTAATCAGTCAAACTTTAGTGTAACTACTGCACTTGGGCCTGAGCCCGCACTCGAGAAGTTCCACCAAGGCTATATACCCGATGTTATTCTTCTTGATATTGTTATGCCAGTCATGGATGGATTTGAACTTATGGAAAAATTAAAAGAAGAAAATTTAGCACAATCTGCTATCTTTATTATACTTTCAAATCGTGGTCAACCTTCAGATATTGCAAGAGGTGAGTCTTTAGGTGCCGCAGGATATATAGTAAAAGCTTCAAGTACGCCATCAGAAGTGATAGACAAAGTTAATAGTATTATAAATAGCACTAAGAAATAATATTAAAATGAATCATCAAAAATTATTAGATGAATTGTTGACTAGTTTAATGCATGAAGATGGATCAGATCTACATTTGGGTGCGGATCGTAAACCTGCCATGCGTGTAAATGGTCAACTTCTTTTTCTTACAAACCAAGATGTTCTTAGCCGTGACGACATGGTTGGGATACTGACTATACTTGTTGGCTCTAAGAGAACTGATAAATTTCTGATAGATAAAGAAATTGACTTCTCGTACTCGTTTAAGAATACTACCCACCTTCGAGGCAACGCATTTTTCCAAAGAGGATCCATATGTATAGCGCTTCGTCTGATTCCTAAGGCTAAAACTTTAGAAGACTTGAATTTACCACCAATACTCGCAAGTTTTACAACTAAAAACCAAGGATTTTTCCTAGTAGTCGGACCTGTTGGCCAGGGTAAATCTACTACACTCTCGACTATGATAAATATGATAAATAAAGACAGGGCTGCTCATATTGTAACTATCGAGGATCCCATTGAATTTATATATGAGCCAGATAAATCGATTATTGATCAGCGAGAGATAGGGGATGATACAAAAGATTTCTCTGTTGCCCTCAAATCAGTTTTCCGTGAAGACGTAAATGTTATATTTATTGGTGAAATGCGCTCTCCTGAGACTATCGCGGCTGCTGTAACTGCTGCGGAAACTGGGCACCTTGTCTTCTCGACGCTACATACTAATAATGCTGCTCAGACTATTGATCGTATTATAGATTCATTTCCATCGGCTCAACAAGATCAGATTAGACTTCAATTATCTTCTAGTTTACTTGGAGTCTTCTCACAGCGTCTAATCCCTCGTATATCGGGAGGGCGCGTTCCGGCTTATGAACTTCTCATAAACAATAATGCGGTATCAAATCTAATCAGAGAGAAACGAACTCATGAGATCAGTAATGTCATCGAGACTTCTTCTGAGCAAGGAATGGTAGATATGAATCGATCTCTTGTCGAATTAGTCCAAAAAGGGGAAATTACCATGGAGTCAGCTTATCAGTACTCCGTTAACCCTAAAGCTCTTGAACGCATGCTCTAATTTATGTTATTCAACTATGAAGCCATATCAAATACCGGTGAGAAGAAGAAAGGATCTGTAGATGCTGGGTCTAAAGATTTAGCAATCTCAGCAATTCAAAGGAGAGGTCTGATAGTTGTGTCTATTAATGAAGGAGAAAGAAAGAAAGGTTTGATGCAAATGACATTTTTCGAGAAGGGTATTGCTATGAAAGACGTGGTTATAATGTCACGACAAATATCGACCTTATTTGAAGCCCAAGTTTCTGCTCTTAAAGCTTTCAATCTCCTTGCTACTAATACTGAAAATAAAGCCCTAGTAAAAGTTTTAACCAATGTTTCTGATGATATATCATCTGGTATTTCTATTTCAGAAGCTTTAGCCAAGCACCCAGAGGCTTTCTCTGTTTTCTATGTAAATATGGTTAAAGCTGGGGAAGAATCTGGTAAACTCACCCAGACATTTTCATATTTAGCTGAATATCTAGATAGACAATACCAACTTACTTCTAAGACTAAAAATGCCCTAATTTATCCAGGATTTGTAGTCGCTGTCTTTTTACTTGTTATGACTATGATGTTCGTATTTATCGTGCCTAGGCTTGCTACTATTATTCAAGAATCTGGACAGGCTGTGCCGTTCTCTACTAAAATCGTCATGGGCATTAGTAGTTTACTTGTAAAATATGGTATTTTTATCTTAGTTGCACTTATAGCTTTTATGGCTTACGTTATACGATTTAGTCGGACAGATAGAGGTAAGCGCTACTTAGATAGGATAAAGATAACAGCTCCAGTATTTAAAAATATATATTCAAAGCTATATTTATCGCGTATTTCAGATAATATGGACACAATGCTTTCATCTGGCATTCCTATTATCCGTGCGATTGAACTTACCGGGAATGTGGTTGGTAATAGTATTTACGAAGACATATTAAAAGATGTAACTGAGAAAGTTAAAGGAGGAGGCTCGTTCTCAGAGGCCTTATCTGCTCATCCAGAGATACCATCAATCATGGCTGGCATGGTTCGTGTCGGGGAAGAGACTGGGTCGATGGGTAACATTCTAAAAACACTTGGGCATTTCTATAGTCGTGAAGTTAACGATGCTGTCGATACTCTGGTCGGGCTCATCGAGCCACTTATGATTGTGGCGCTTGGTCTTGGAGTCGGACTCCTACTCGCATCAGTTCTCATGCCTATATACAACGTTGCTTCTGGGGTTCATTAAAAGATATCCACAGTTGCCCCTAGTTGCATACATTTAAAGGAGATTCATGATATAATAATAGTATTAAAAATAAGGTCGCGTCTTTTTATAAAGGACACATTAATAGAATTAAATTTAAGTATGAAATATAATAAAGGTTTTACGCTCATCGAACTCTTGGTGGTCATCGCCATCATTGGTATCCTTGCGTCAGTTGTGCTCGCTGCTCTTACGAATGCAAGAGTTAAGGGTCAACAGGCTGCTGTTCAGTCTCAAGTTTCAAATATGCGTGCCCAAGCAGAGCTCTTCTATGCTACAAATGGTCACTACGGTATGAATAGTGGTGTCGCTGGTGCTGGTTTTGGTGCTGCCGCAGGTTCTACTATTATGCCTACAGCTTCTTGTGCTACAGAAGTTGCCGCTGGTACTGGTAGTATGTTCCTCCAAGCAACATCTGGTAGTTTAGGTGCTTTGATAAAGGGTGTTTGTTCATCTGGTGCGACAGCTATAACTGCAAAACTTGATCCTCTTGCTAGTACAACAGTCGGTGCTGTTGCTTGGGGAATCCTAGCTCAAGCTCCAGGAACTAATATCTTCTACTGTGCAGATAGTACTGGTGCTTCAAAGGCTTATACTACTGCTACAGTATTTGCAACAACAGTATTTTGCCCATAGAGACTTGCTATCTTATATAGCTTTAAAACACTATCCACAAGGGATAGTGTTTTATTTTGCAAATGGTATAATGGTTTTTATAAGATATATTAGTCATAATAAATTCATTCTCTATGAAATATAATACAAAACACACCCTTAGACAGTCAGGCTTTACACTAATAGAATTAATGGTTGCTATATCTATAATAGTAATTTTATCTCTCATAGTCATGGCATCACTTAACTCTGGGAAAGATAAAGGTAATGATTCTAAAGTTCAATCTCATCTTAAGTCTATGATAAATCAGGCTCAACTGTATGTTGGACCGGCAAATGCGCAAGCCGCCTCAACAACAGCAATAACTACTGGCGATGGAGGGGGTACTGGCAATTTATTTAATAGTAATATTACTACAAATAATGGTCTATATCGTTTAATAGTCGGCTTGCCTACTGGAACAATTATCTATTATGCATCTGAAGCAACAGCTCCAGTAGCAGGAGGTAAATGGGCTATCGCAGCCTCAACATCAAAGGGATCTTATTGCGTTGACTATACTACTGCACTTAAATCAAACACAGCTGGGACTTCTATGACAGCAGCTAATGCATCGACTCAGTGGACTAGTTTAGCTGGATCATACGTTTGTTAAATAAATCATTTCCTGAAAACTCTCTCTAGCTCAGACTAGGGAGAGTTTTTAGTTTCCGCGTCAAAATGATATAATATCTATATGTTTGTCCTAATTTTTATATTGATTTTCTTACTCGGTACTATAATTGGTAGCTTCCTCAATGTTGTCATCTATCGCTTCAATACTGGTAAATCTATAGCAAAAGGTAGATCTATATGCCTGTCTTGTAGTCACACACTTTCTTGGTATGAGCTCATACCAATCTTTTCTTTTCTTATCCAATCTGGACGTTGTCGCAGTTGTGCAAGCTCCATATCTCACCAATATCCAGTAGTTGAATTTATTACAGGTTTGGTATTTACACTTATAGCGTATCACTTCCTACCTATACTAGGGTTCTCACAGATTTCATACGTCATACTCACTAGTTTACTTGTATTCATGTTCTCTATATTGATAGTCATATCTGTCTACGATATTCGGCATAAGATTATCCCAGATAAGTTGGTATATATCTTTTCATTTATTTCATTTGTTTCAATCTTTATAAATCAAACTGGAATCGGTTCTTTTTTTGTAAAAGCATCATATCTGGATATAGTTTCTGGGCCTCTGCTAGCACTACCCTTTGCTCTTCTTTGGTTACTATCTCGAGGTAAATGGATGGGATTAGGGGATGCAAAGCTTGTGCTTGGTATAGGATGGATGCTCGGACTTACAAAAGGACTTGCCGCCATTATACTATCATTTTGGATAGGGGCTGTGGTAGGTATATTAATTATGTTGCTTTCACACAAAAAAGTAGGAGCTAAAACTGAGATACCCTTTGCTCCGTTTTTAATAATAAGTACTCTAGTAGTAATCCTGTATAATATAGATATCTTTCGTTTGGCCAGTTTATTTAATTTCAACATTTAAATGAAAAAAATATTTTATAGAAAAATCAAACGAGATAAAGACCTACCTAGTCGGCAGGTTCTATCTGCAAGCAAGCAGGCAGGCATGACTCTGGTGGAGCTCATGGTGGTTCTTGGAATTTTTATGATTGTTGCAGGGCTTACAATATTTGATTATGGAAAATTTCGCTCAACTGTATCTCTTCAGAATTTAGCAGATGATATAGCCCTTTCTGTACGCCGTGCTCAGAATTATGCCATAGGTGTCCGTAGTTCGCAGTCATCAGTGTTTACTAATGGTTATGGTATACACTTTACTACAGCGACTTCATCATCCGACGTTCTCTCTGGTACAAGTAAATCGTTCATTGTATTTTCTGATATATCTCTAAACAGAGCTTACAATTATCCAGCAGGCAATGCGTCATGTGGTAGCCCGACTGCCGGTAACGAATGTGTAGATGTACTTACAATTACGAGTGCGGATTATATTTCATCTATATGCCCGAATAGTGTGCCTGCTAACTGCGCCTCTGGTTCGAGCTATACTGATATTTCTTTCTTGCGTCCCGATCCAGATGCTTATATCTATGCTTGCACACCTACATGTAATACTTATTCAAGTATAGATATTATAATAAAAAATAGTCAAAGTGGTAGTACTAAAACTATAACAATTTCAAACACTGGCCAGATTAGTATTAAATAATATGAGAACTAATTTATCAAAACAAAATGGGTTCACATTGGTTGAGATTATGGTTGCCACCTCTATCTTCATGGTCATTATGATTGTTGCTCTTGGAGCGCTTATTACCTCATCAGACACTGCCAAGAAGGCTCAGGCCCTTCGTACTGCCATGGACAATGTAAGTTTTGCTATGGAGAGTATGACTCGTTCTTTACGTATGGGGACAAATTATACTTGTGGGAATACTGTTTCATTAGATGGATCCTCACCGACCGATTGCCCAAGTGGGGCTGGGGCGGTAGCATTTGTTCCTTATAGTGGATTAGGAGTACTTCCTCGAACAGTTGCCTATAAATTAAACCAGAGAGCAGATAATACATTTGCATTGCAACGTTGTAACCCAACTTGTCTTGATATGGTATCGTCTGATGTTAACGTAGATTATTTAAAGTTTTTCTTGAATGGTTCTTCGAGTACTCTAGATACAATACAGCCGAGTATTAGTATCTTGATAAGAGGTACAGTTACTATAAAAGGTCAAGGTACGGTATTTGCTATTCAGACCAGTGTATCACAGCGTTCAGCTGAGTATTAATATGAGACTATACAACTTACAAAAAAATAAGGAATCTGTCCGAATTGCCAAGCAAGGCGGATTTACCCTCATAGAGACTATGATTGCCGTTTTTATATTAGCAGCAGCCATTACTACATTGATTGGTCTCATATCTACTAGTCTATTTTCTTCGCGATATGCAAAGAATGATATCATTGCAAACTACCTCATTCAAGAAGCTATTGACTATGCAAGAAATGACCGCGATACTACTGCATATCAGCATAACCTAAGTGGGACCTGGGCTAGCTTTCTAGGACACTATGGGTACCCAAGCTCAATGTGTTTTGCTGGTAACGGTTGTAAATTCGAACCATCAGCACAAGGTAGTTCGACGATTGACGCAATTAGTGTTTGTTCGGGGACTCTAACGTGGGGAAGCGTCGGTTGTGAAATTTTGAATTACGATCAAAATGCTGCGAATAAGGATTTCTATACTTATGCTACTCCGTCTGGCTATACTGTCAGTAACTTTAAAAGAAAAGTTGTTATGACTGTTACACCTATAAATGGTCAGGCAACAGACCAGTTAAATATATCAGTTACAGTAGAATGGTTAAATGGTAATTTACCAAAGTCGAGGGTATTTCGTACTAGTCTTCTAAATTGGAAACAATAATATGGCGAAAAAAAATAAACAGATAAATAATAGAGGATATGCAATTTTATTTGCGGTTGTTATTGTTAGTGTTATATCGCTTATATCTGTCGGTCTATCAAATACAACTTACAAGCAGTTAGTGCTATCTTCGCTTGCCAACGACTCCCAATCATCTTATTTTCAATCAGATATGGCTACAGAGTGTGCGCTTTACGCCGAGAATATTGTAGGAATGGTAGCGCTACCCTCACCGTGGAACTGTGGGATTAATTCTAGTGGGAGTAGCTATTCCCTGACTAAAACATTTGATAGTATTAAATATACCCTAGCTAGTTCAAGTGGCCCTACGATTCCGTGTTTTGAATTTGATGTTCAAGATGTAACTGGTCCCCCAGTCAGTGCAATAATAAAAGCGAGAGGATATAATATTTGTAATAAAACAAGCTCTAAAGCAGTCGAACGCGAAATCCGTATAGATGTTAGATATTAGCAACTTTTTATGAACGATAACGAAGCAAAAAACCGAATACAAAAGCTTCGGGATGAGATTTCGAGGTTAAGAGTAGAATACCACATAGATGATAAGCCGACTGTCACGGATGATATTTATGATTCGCTTGCTAAAGAGCTCGCAGAACTCGAAGTAAAGTTTCCACAGTTTCGTGACCCCGATTCTCCGCTCTCTCGTGTTGCAGGCAAACCACTCGATAAATTTAAAAAAGTCAGACATGAGATTAGACTACTATCTCTCGGTAACGTCTTCTCTTCCGAGGAGCTATTTTCGTGGGAAAAGCGCAATTTAAAATTATTAGAAATTGAAAAGCAGTTGGAGTATTTCTGCGAATTAAAGTTTGATGGATTAGCAATATCGCTGATATATGAGAATGGTAAGTTTATCCGCGGAGCAACACGCGGTGATGGAGAAGTAGGTGAAGATATTACAGAAAATTTGAAAATGGTTGAATCTATACCACTGGTACTTCTCGCTCCATATCCTAAAAAGATCGAAGTCAGAGGAGAGGCTCTGATGAGTAAAAAAGTACTAAAGGACTTAAATAAAAAAAATGAGAAAGAAGGAAAGCCACTTTTTGCAAATTCTCGCAATGCCGCTGCTGGCTCTCTAAGACAACTTGATTCAAAACTTACAAAAGAGCGCAAGTTAGATTTTATTGCATATGAGATAGCTCAGATAGAAGGGGAAGGATGGAAAGAAAAAATTAGTAAACATTCCAATAAACACGAAACACTAGACTCTCTTGGATTTAAAGTTGATAAAAATGCAGAAAAAATTCAAAATTTGAGCAATGCCTTAAGATTTATTAAAGATGTATCTAATATCCGAGATAGTCTTCCTTTTGGGATAGATGGGGTAGTAATAACTATAGATGACACTAAAACTTATGAGTCTCTAGGTATATCTGGCAAAGACCCTAGGGGTTCTATAGCTTATAAATATCCAGCAGAGCGTGCGACAACTATAGTTACAGATATTACTGTAAATGTCGGTCGTACTGGGGTACTTACTCCTCTTGCTCACTTTAAGCCGACGATTGTGGCTGGTTCTACAGTCTCAAAATCAACACTTCACAATATGGATCAGATAGATCGCCTCGGTATTCGTATTGGTGATACTGTTGTTATCCAGAAAGCCGGTGATGTTATTCCTGAGGTTGTTGAAGTCTTAATAAAAATGCGGACAGGCAAAGAAAAGAAATTTAAAATGCCAACAAAGTGTCCAGTGTGTGGTTTTGATGTGGAGAAGAGAAAGACAGGTACTTCTGCTTCGTCATCTGTTGCGTATTACTGCGCTAATAAATCTTGCCCGGCTAAGAATAGACGTGGTATGCAGCACTTTGTAAATATTTTTGAAATTTACACTGTCGGACCAAAGATTTTAGATAGACTAAAAGATGAAGGATTGATAAGTGACTCAGCTGATTTATTTACACTTGAAGAAAGCGATCTTTCCGGCCTCGAGCGGTTTGGTGCTAAGTCCGCGGAGAATATTATTTCTTCTATTAATTCCCATAAAAAAGTGCCACTTTGGAGATTTATATATGCTTTAGGAATTTTACATATTGGCGAACAAACAGCCCAAGATATTGCAAATCATTTCGGCTCACTAAATAAAATTATGAAAGCGAGCATCGAAGAGGCAGAGTCAATTGAAAATATTGGGTCAGTTGTATCTAGGAGTTTTTACGATTACTTTAAACAGAAAAATAATATAAATTTTATTAATAAATTGTTTGAAAATGGAGTCTCTATTGAAAAGAATAATCAGAAGAAAGGAACGAAGTTCATTAAGCAGACTTTTGTCTTAACAGGGACACTCTCTACTATGTCTCGTGACGAAGCCAAAGTTAGAATTACTAAAGAAGGTGGTAAAGTATCTAGCTCTGTCTCAAAAAATACGAGTTATGTTGTTGTTGGTATTGAACCAGGTTCAAAATACACTGATGCTATTAAGCTTGGAGTTAAAATTTTAAACGAAGAAGAGTTTTTAAAGATTCTATAAATATGTTATTCTCATTGTATGAAACTAGATGATATTAAAAAGTTGGCCGAGATGGCGCGGATTGATATGAGTGATGAGGAACTAGTTGAAATCGCAAAGGATTTTGACTCTATTTTGGCGTACGTGGGACAAATCCAGGAAATTTCGGAATTATCTGATACCAAGAAAGATTATGCACTCGAGAATGTTATGCGGGAAGATGTGATTACTAATAAGTCTGGGGAATATACCGATAGTATTCTTGCTCAAATGCCAGATACTCAAGATGGATTCCTGAAAGTTAAACAAATACTATGATTGACTTGAAAACTCTTACAATAGAAAAGGCTCACGACGCACTCAAGAAGGGAGACTTTTCTGTGGCTGATTTAGTAAATGCTTACATAGATGTGATTAAAGAAAAAAATCCTGATATAAATGCATACCTTGAAATTTATAACGATGTTATAGCTCAAGCCGAGAGAGCGCAAGAAATGTTTAAGACTGGAACAGCTACACTCATGACTGGCATACCGATTTCTCTTAAAGACAATATGCTCGTGGAAGGGCATATAGCCTCAGCCGGGTCTAAAATTTTAGAAAATTATAAAGCAACTTACGACGCAGGTGTGGTAGAGCAATTAAAATCAAAAGGTGCAGTTATTATCGGACGAGCAAATATGGACGAATTTGCCATGGGTTCGTCGACAGAGACAAGTGCCTATGGTAATACCAAGAATCCAGTGGATACTACTCGAGTACCCGGAGGCACTTCAGGTGGATCAGTAGCATCTGTTGCTATGAATGGGGCTCTAGTATCGCTGGGCAGTGATACAGGGGGATCTGTGAGGCAACCAGCATCATTTTGTGGGGTGGTCGGCATGAAGCCAACTTATGGCGGTATATCTCGTTTTGGTATCATATCTATGGCTAGTTCTCTTGACCAGGTTGGCCCTATAGGGAAAACTGTTCGAGACGTTGAGATTCTCTACGAAGCGATAAGTGGGTACGATAAAAATGATAGTACTTCAATCCCGACTGAAAAAAGAAAAAATCCGTCGTCACTCAAAAACAAAATTGGTATTCCGCGCTCATTTCTCTCTGGTGACGGTATAGACAAAGAAGTGCTCATAAATTTTGAAAAAAGTTGCGAGAGATTAAAGACTGCAGGATACGAGTTAGTAGATGTGTCACTTCCTCTTATTAAATACTCACTCGCTGTTTACTACATTATCATGCCGGCAGAAGTATCAAGTAATCTTGCTCGCTACGATGGAATGCGCTATGGACTATCTGTGTCTGCTGATAAACTCTATGATGTGTATACAAAGACAAGAGGTTCTGGATTTGGTAGAGAAGTTCGGAGAAGAATACTACTCGGTACTTATATTCTTTCCCATGGTTATTACGATGCTTACTACAACAAAGCAGTGAAGGTTCGCGATGCAATTTGCGCTGAGCTTGCAAATATTTTCCAAGAAGTTGATGCTATCATTACTCCGACTGTACCATTCCCACCATTTAAATTTGGCGAAAAATCGAAAGACCCCATATCTATGTATATGTCTGACTTATTTACAGTACCAGCCAATATTGCAGGTTTACCGGCAATATCTATCCCATCAGGTAATACAGAAAGTGGATTACCTCTCGGGCTACATATAATGGCACCAAAACTTCGCGAAGATATACTCTGGAGCATTGGTACGTCCTTTGAGAATAAAGCGTAAAGCTAGTATAATAAGTCAATGGCTGATGTAAAATCTAAATCGAGTGACGGTGGGATTATGGGAGGGGACGTCGGTCTCTGGATCGTTGTTGGGATTGTCGTGGTCGCTATTACAATTTTTGGTATAACAGAGCCACTTTTTTCTCCAGATTCTGCTTTTAATAATATCGCAGATTTTCTTAAACCAATCCTAGTCTTTCTCACCAGCTCCCGTACTTGGATTGTTATTGGTATTATATCCTCGTCATTTTCTATACTTTGTATTGCCGTGATTATATTTTCTCTAGTTAGAATGAGAGAAATTCAAATCCACGAAAAAAAGGAACTTGACCATGAGATACAAGAAGCACTTCTTCGAGACAAAGAAACATCACGCAATGAAAATCCTAGATGGCATTATATCCTTACTCTTATGGAGAGCTCAAATGAATCTGATTGGCGTGTCGCTATAATTGAAGCAGATACGATGCTCGATGAGGCACTCGCAAGAGAAGGTATAGTAGGGGAGACTCTCAGTGAGAAACTCGAACAGGCTCGCACTAATGGTTATGCTTATATTCAAAATGCTTGGGATGCGCATCTAGTCAGGAATCAGATTGCACATGCTGGCTCGGAATTCTCATTATCACAAGTTGAAGGTCGTAGGGTGGTACGACTTTTCCAAACCTTTTTTGAAGAAATAGGGGTTATATAGAAAAAGAGTCCATATGGACTCTTTTTCTATTGCGCAGTCGACGGGACTCGAACCCGCAACCTCCCACGTGACAGGCGGGTGCTCTAACCAGTTGAGCTACGACTGCAAATATTTTTTCAGGTTTCCCTGAATGTGTCGACGACAGGGATCGAACCTGTGACCTGAGGCTTATGAGTCCTCCGCTCTACCAACTGAGCTACGCCGACATTATCGGCAAGACATTGATGGCATGTCACCTGCCGACTTGTTGCGGGGGATCGAATCGAACGACCGTCTTAAGGTTATGAGCCTTACGAGATACCATTTCTCTACCCCGCTATATAAAAATGCTCTAGAAGAGCCGTATTGCATATTGTACTTAAAATTAAGAATTTTGCAATCATTACTTTTCGTTTGAAAAAGAGTTGTAATTATAGTAACATCAACCCATGTCGCCGTTATAGCTCAGGCAGTAGAGCACGTTCTTGGTAAGAACGAGGTCATCAGTGCAAGTCTGATTAACGGCTCAAGTTTGCCGATATAGTTCAGTGGTAGAACACTACTTTCGTAAAGTAGGAACGTGGGTCCGATTCCCACTTTCGGCTCTGAAAATTTTGGTATAATAAACAAATGTCTAAAGATACTGAAACGATAAAAAAAGAAATTGAAGCGTTAGAAGGCGACATGGCAAGTGCCGATTTCTGGGACGATAAAGATAAGGCAAAAAGTACTATCAAGAAAATCGGAGAATTAAAAGATGAGCTTTTAGGTAGTGAGAAGTATGATAAGGGCAACGCGATACTCTCTGTTCTCTCTGGGGCAGGAGGGGATGACGCAGAAGATTTCTCCGCTATTCTTCTTCGTATGTATATGAAGTATGTAGAGAAGCGTGGCTGGCAAATAAGCCTAATACACGAGAACAAGAATGATGTCGGTGGCTATAGAAATGTATCCATAGAAGTTATAGGGAAAGGTGCTTATGGTGCTCTTAAAAATGAATCCGGAGTGCATCGTTTGGTACGTATATCACCTTTTAATGCTAAATCTTTGCGTCACACATCATTTTCTCTTGTCGAAGTAATTCCAAAAATAGAGAAGAATAATAATGCGATAGAAATACCACCCGATGAATTGAAAATTGAGTTTTCGAAATCTGGTGGTCCAGGTGGTCAGAATGTAAACAAGCGTGAGACTGCAGTGCGAATAGTTCACATACCTACAAACATTGCAGTTCATGTCACGACCGAGCGTTCTCAAGAGCAAAATCGTGAAAGGGCACTGGAAATACTCAAAGGAAAACTATTTAAGAAGCGCGCCGAAGATGAAGCACGGATTGCGCAAGGGTTAGCTGTATCAAAAACTACAGATATAGAATGGGGGAATCAAATTCGTAACTATGTCCTACACCCTTACAAATTGGTGAAAGATTTACGCACAGGTGTCGAGACTTCGAATGTTGACTCAGTATTAGAGAGTGGTGAACTCGAGGCATTCATTGAAGCCGAGGCTCATATATGATATCCTTAATTGGTAAATGATTTACTTTAATAATGTTACAAAAAAATACACAGATAACATGTCGCTTGATAATGTTACAATATCGATATCATCTGGCGAGTTTGTCTCTGTTGTTGGTCACTCTGGTGCTGGTAAGACTACACTAACCAAGCTTATTCTGGCCGAAGAATCACCGACTGAAGGAACGATTTTTTTTGAATCAACTGATATTCATAAACTATCTAATAAAGATTTAACTAACTTTCGACGCAAGGTTGGGGTAGTTTTCCAGGATTTTCGACTGCTTCCTAATAAGACGGCCTACGAAAATATAGCCTTTGCAATGGAAGCAACTGGTAAAGATGACGAAGAAATAGCTCAAGATGTGCCTCATGTGCTTGAATTGGTGGATTTGGCAAATAGGGCGACTCATTTCCCTCACCAGCTCTCAGGGGGGGAAAAGCAACGCTTAGCAATAGCTCGGGCTATTATCACTCAACCAGAGCTCATTATTGCCGACGAACCAACAGGTAACCTAGATCCCGTAAATACTAATGAAGTCATAAACATCCTAAAGAAAATCAATGATTTAGGTACCACTGTCATACTTACTACTCACAACAGAAATGTCATAGATCAGGTTAAAAAAAGAGTTATAACGCTCGAAAATGGACGTGTCATAAGAGATGATAAAGACGGTAAGTATATGATATAATGCCCATATGTTTTTGACTCATGCTAAAAGGATTGTGCGTTCCGGATATCGCAATTTTATGCGTAGCGGATTCACATCGCTTGCCTCAATACTGATGATGGTTATAACGCTTTTCGTTATAACTAGTCTTATTTATATACAAACTGCTCTGCAAACGTCTCTAAATGATATAAAAGAAAAAGTAGATGTTACTATATATTTTGTTCCTGGAGCAGATGAGCCGTCAATTTTAAATTTAAAGACATCACTGTCTAAACTTCCCGAAGTTAAAGACGTCGTCTATATATCTGACGAGGAAGCATTGATAGGATTTAAAGAAAAACACGCCAATGATTATCTCACTCTCCAAGCCTTAGATGAGCTAAGTAGTAATCCTCTAGGGGCTACACTCAATGTCCGGGCCCACGACCCGTCGCAATATGAGAGTATTACGAAATATTTTGAGAATGATAACGCACTATCAAAAGGTACACTAAATATTATAGATAAAATTGATTACCACCAGAACAAGGTCGTCATAGATAGATTGACGTCTATTATCGCTGGAGCACAAAGATTAGGTTTTGCGATATCTCTTATTCTTATTCTTATATCCATCATCATTACTTTTTCTACTATCAGGCTCATTATATACATGTCTCGTGAAGAGATAGGTGTCATGAAGCTAGTTGGTGCTGGGTCAAGGTATATACGTGGGCCATTTATAGTCTCTGGTATGTTTGTGGGGCTCACAGCGAGCTTGGTCACTATTTTACTATTCATACCGATATCCATATGGCTGGGTAATCAAGCCACTGATTTTCTGGGCATAAATTTATTTACATACTTTAAATCAAACTTCTTGCAGCTATTTATTATCATGCTAGGAACAGGGGTACTTCTCGGAAGTATTTCAAGTTTCTTTGCTATTGCTCGCTATCTAAGAAAATAATATATGAAGAAGAAGCGGAATTCACCTAAAAGAAAGATCTCCAAGAAAAAATTAGAAACATGTAAATATATTTTCGTCGTCGGTGGGGTTATGTCTGGAGTAGGCAAGGGAATTGCTACAGCTTCTATCGGCAAAGTACTTTCGGCTAGAGGTCTGAAAGTTAATCTGATGAAGATAGACCCATATCTCAATGTTGACGCTGGTACTATGAATCCGACAGAGCACGGAGAAGTCTTTGTACTTGATTCTGGCCTTGAAACTGATCAAGATATGGGTAATTATGAGCGATTTTTAGGGCGGGATCTTGGTGTGGGTGACTATATGACTAGTGGTATGGTATATCGTTCTGTCATTGAACGTGAACGTAATTTGGGCTATGGTGGTAAATTTGTTGAAGCTATACCACATGTCAGGGATGAGATTATCGATAGGATAATGAAAGCAGCAGACGCATCAAATTCTGATGTTTCAGTTGTAGAGATTGGTGGTACAATAGGTGACTTCCAGAATGCACTCTATATAGAAGCAGCACGCGTACTCAAAATGAGAAATCCAGGAAGTGTGCTATTTGTCATGGTCTCGTATTTACCGGTCCCTTCTACTATCGGGGAAATGAAGACAAGACCAACTCAACATGCGATACGTGAACTCAATTCGTACGGTGTTCAAGCTGATATAGTCATTGCTCGTTCGACTCACCCCCTCGATAAAAAACGTAAAGAAAAGTTAGCCATATGGTGTAATGTCATCGCGGATCATATAATATCGGCGCCTGATGTTAAATCTATTTACGATGTACCACTTAATTTTGAACGCGATAAACTTTCTGAAATAATTATTAAAGATCTTAGTATCAAAACCAAACAAAAACCTGATCTTAGAGAATGGAAAGAGTTTGCAAAACATGCTCACAATGGCAAGGGAACTATCAAGATAGGTATTGTAGGGAAATACTTTGATACTGGTGATTTTATCCTATCTGATGCCTATCTATCTGTTATCGAGGCAATTAAATTCTCTGCATATCATTTGGGTTTCAAGCCAGAGATTTCTTGGCTCAATGCCAAAGATTATGAAGAGACTCCAAGAAAAATATCTGAACTTGCAAAGTATGATGGGATTATTGTTCCAGGTGGATTTGGTGAATCTGGTATCGAAGGTAAAATAATGACAGCAAACTTTGCTCGCAAGAATAAGATTCCATATTTTGGACTCTGCTATGGCATGCAGATTATGGTGATAGAGTATGCTAGAGATGTGCTAGGGCTAAAAGATGCCAACACGACTGAGATAAATTCTAAAACATTAAATCCTATTATTGATATTTTGCCAGATCAAAAAGAAAAACTTGCTCGGAGAGATTATGGCGGGTCAATGAGGCTTGGCGCGTATGACTGCAAGCTTAAAAAAGGTACTATTGCGGAGAAGGCATATAATAAAAATCTAATTTCTGAACGGCATCGCCATCGCTATGAAGTCAATAATGACTATAGAGAAAAACTTGAAAAAGCAGGTCTCGTTTTTTCGGGTGTTTCTCCAGATGGAAAACTTGCTGAAATTGCTGAATTATCTCCATCCAAGCACCCCTTTTATCTTGGAACGCAGTTTCATCCTGAATTAAAAGCCCGACCACTCTCTCCGCATCCACTTTTCTCAGCTTTTATGAAAGCTTGTATAAAAAGAAAGAAAAAATAATCCCGACTTTAATCGGGATTATTTTTTCTTATTTTAAAGCATCTTCTCCGTCGCGGAGTCTACTTTCTGCTATTATTTTTAATATTTCGTCTTCGTCATCAGTGATAATGTAGAGATTTGTGTCTTCTAAATTTATCAACCCATATTTTTCTGCTAGGACTTCTTTTATGATCTTATCAAATGGTTCCCAAAACTCAGAACCAAACAATATCACAGGTATTCTACCAATTTTCCCAGTTTGCTGGAGGGTCAACATTTCAAAAAGTTCATTCAATGTTCCAAAGCCACCAGCACAAAATACGCATACCTCTGTCATGTATGACATTGACACTTGCCTGGCAAAGAAGAAGTAGAATGGTATCTCATTCGTAACGTATTTATTTGTCATTTGTTCACGAGGTAGCCTGATGGTAAGGCCTACTGATTTACCACCTGCATCATTTGCTCCACGACTTACTGCCTCCATAATACCTGCACCACCGCCAGAGAGGATGATGTATCCTAGCTCTTTTGATATACGATAGGCTAGGTCTCTTGCTTTCTGATATGATGGGTGAGTTTCCTCGAGCCTTGCTGAACCGTAAAATGTCACCGAAGGGGTGAATTCACTAATCATGTCGATTCCTTGGCGGAATTCCTCCTGTATCATACAGAGCTTCGTCTCTTCGTCATTATCCCCGTATAGAGTAATACAACCTTCCTTTATATCATCAACTGTTAATTTCTTTGGTCTGTAAACTGTTTTCTTTTCATTTTCATTCATAGGCCCTATTTTACCTTAAAATTTTATCCAATACAATTAGCATTGACAAAAAACACTATAATCATTATTATGGGAGAAAATACTCTAAAAATAAACCTATCGTTATGAATAATAATTCAATCACTCCTTCGGAGAAGGAAAATGAAGCCAAAAATTTATTGACCTCGGAAGAATTTGAAAAGCTGAAAAAATACTTCGGTATTAGCAAGGAGAATTTTTCTAAACAAACTAACCAATATTTCATTGATAAGGGGAACAAGATATTAACTACCTTGCCTGCTGGTACAACACTCCGGGTACGAGAAAAAAGTGGCAAAAAAGAACTCCAATTCAAATTGCCAACCGACGATGGTACTGATGAGTACCATTACGATATGAACAATGAAGAGGTTTACAATAAATTAGTTATATCTGGATTTCTACCGGATGGTAAGGTCTCGGAGAAGTTGCTAAGTTTAGGAATAGAAGGCCCGTATCTTTACAAAGGGCAAGTTCATACCCATAGAGCTGAGACAAAAGCCACGAGTTTAAACACATGGGAAGGTGTCACGATATGTCTGGATGAGAGCTATTATCCTAATGGGTCCAAGGATTTTGAAATCGAGATCGAATCAGGAAGTATGAAAATGAGTAACACTGTTCTTCGGGACATCTTAAACATGTTCAACATTCCAAGAAGAGTAGCTAAGAATAAGGTTACCCGCTTCCTCGAATCAATAAGTTAACGAGGGAAAAAAGAGAATAAATAAATTGCCTCATTGATATGGGGCTTTTTATATGTTCGGACTATCAGTTTGGGAATTGCATACTAATTTCTAGTTGCCTTATATCTTCCAAATCGACATCTCTCGCAATCTTTGATTTATAAGAAATAAGGGACTTTTTCGGAATAACCGGTACGACGATGCCATACACTTCCATATCTTCACTAACTGTAAGATCTCTATGCGCTGGGACCCAAACTTTTTTAGATTTATCAAAAATTTTCACTTCATCTCTTCCGGCGATGTCAATTTCTTGATTTTCATACTTTAGCGTCATCAATTTTAAATCCCATTCATCGTCGAGATAATGCTCTGGTCCGTAAATAATATATTGTTTAACCTCTGGGTATAAATCATCAAAACGATCATCAGGAATACCTATATCTATATCAGCGAGATCACGCTTTGATCCATATAGTCGCGCAGCGAATCCGCCAGATATTTGAAAAGGGATAGAGTGTTTTTGTAATAATCCAACAATCCATCTAAATGCGCCCTCAGTGTTTTTTTCTTCTTTCATTGGTTTATTGTAACAAATCGAGTAACTGACCAGGGAATTTCGATCCTTACAGGATCAGTACACCTTTTCCATTCGCGGGTACACTCATATGGAAAAGGTCTTCTCGTCCCTGACAGAAGCAAAGACGTTTGCTTCTTATCGGCAGCATCTCGCGGAGCTCGCTGCTGCCGATCAGGGACTCGAACCCCAATACCATCCTCCAGAGGGATGTGTCCTACCATTAGACGAATCGGCAATGTCGATATATTACCATAAAAAAGGGGAAATAGGCCAAAATAAAATACCTTCCGCACTAAAAGCGCGGAAGGTATATACGTCAATATTTACGAGAACATTTCTTTTGCTACGTTTTCTGTGTATATAGGTGTCATTGCGACTCCCATACCGTTGCAGTCAGCGATAGTAAATACATTACCACTTGGAGAAATGTGTAGGGCAGGTTTTTTATTTTCAGTGAAGCCCATTATGCCACTCCACCTCTTTTCGATAGTGTATTTTCCTCCCTTCAATATGTGGCAGGAAAGAAACTTTTCAAGCACCCTCTGGACTTTTTCAGTTGTTCCAAATTGGGTTGTTTTCTCAGTCTCAAAATCTTCATCTCTTGCTCCACCCAGCATAACTCTGTTTCCGAGGTTTCTGAAATATATGAACCCCTCATTATAGTGGAAAGTTCCGTCAAGTTTGAGGTTTTCAATTGGGCCAGTCAAAAGAATTTGACCTCTTGCTGGTGTTATAGTCACACTATCTGTAATATATCTCGTGAAGGCGTTGGTACAGAGAATTAGTCTGAATGACTTAAAATCACCACGATTAGTGTGAACAACCACCCAATTGTTATTTTCTTCAAAAGTGACAAGCTCGGTATTATTTATGATGGTTACTCCTAAAGATAATACTCTTTGAGTAAGAGCACTAACCAATCTTCCACTATGAAGACTACCTTCAAACTTGTTTTTAATAAGTTTATCAAATCCAGATAAACCAAGATTGTCAGACTTGTCTACTATAGTAAATGTCTGGTCGGTGCCAGTGATTTCCCTCATCTTTCGATTTATATCACCAAGCATACAGAGTACGGGGTTCACTTTCAGACTGTCGTCAAAGCATTCATAGCCACCGCAAGGACTATAACCAATAAGTCCGTCGCCAAGAACTTTGCGCATTTTTTGGATACCTTTATATCTCATTTCAATAAGGGACCAAACTTCGTCGCCCATAGTACTCATATCTGAAATTATTTCGCTTGGGCTCCCGAAGCAGGCAAAGCCTGCATTGCGGGTAGATGCCCCAGTTGGAATGTTTCCTCTCTCGATGATTAATATATTCAGGTGAGGGTATTCGTTTTTTAGGTTCCAAGCAGTCCAAAGACCACTTAAGCCTCCACCAACTATAATCACATCTCTGTGGCCATAATAGCTTTCTTCCCATACTGATATAGTATGAGGTTCATTTGACAAAGAGTTTCTTATCATGTTTTCGATTTTGTTCATACGAATACTATAATACTTATACATATTCGTCAAATACCATGCTTCGAATGCTATTGACACAATTGACTTTTTTGTATAATATTGAAATTATCTAAACAAGATTAGTTGTTTGACAAAAATAGGTCTATATTTAAAACACAGCCTGATACTATATACAGGTTATAGCTCAAGCTATAAATGTGCCCGGACTACGGATTATAACCTATAATAATTTAACGACTTTTCTATTCCAATCATTTTAAACCAACAGAGATTTTACAATGAAAAAGCAATTTCTTGTAATGTTCCTGGCCGCCATGACAGTGTCATTGGCCGCCATCGCTTGGTCACCACCCGCAGTAAACACTGCTAAAATTATGAAGCCGGTGATCGAAAAAGCTGTTTTTGCAAATTTGAGCTGCGTCACTGATCAACTGTTCCTGCTGCCCGGAGGTGCTGCCACAGACATTGTGGTAACACAAAATATTTCTTCTGAAGTGGTCCTTTTTGATGTGAACTGCATAACCCAGAAGCTGTCCGGAGGTACTGTTTCGCCTGATAACATGGTTGCTGTAAGTAATGATAATAATAAAGAGAAAAATACCCAGGAAAAAATTACCACTGATGCAACCGGCGCTTATAACACCAGGGAACCTGATCAATTGGAATAAAAAGAAAAAATAAAAGATTTAAAAGCAATGAAACAAACCGGAACGAAAGTTCCGGTTCGTTTATTTTTTACCCCCTTTCAATTTCTCTAAAAACAATGTAAAGTAGATGTCTATATGGCCCACGCCGAAGTGGTAATACGTTTTGAAAACGTTTCATTTGAATACGGGCACAACAAACACATTTTAGATAATGTGGATTTTTCTATACGCCGTGGGATGAAGGTCACTATCATGGGCCAAAATGGCGCCGGCAAGAGTACTATATTCTCCCTCATCACTGGCGCAAATACACCCGAAGATGGACAAGTGCATCTTGCACAGCGCACAACTATCGCCCTCTCTCGCCAAGTCATACCTCGAGATGAGCTCGATCTCTCGGTAAGAGATTTTTTTCAGAAATGCTTTAAAGAAAAAGTATATGATATAGATCCAAAGATAGATGAGGCGCTAGAGGTTGTGAATTTAAAGGGCCACGAAAAAGTCCACGATCGTATAGTAAAGTCATTCTCTGGTGGTCAGCAAGCACGATTACTCCTTGCGTCAGCTTTGATACAGGAGCCAGATATACTTCTCCTAGATGAACCTACAAACAACTTGGACAAAGCCGGTATCGCACATTTGACGGACTTTCTAGTGAAATACAAGAAGACGGTGATGGTAATTTCTCACGATGCCCACTTCCTAAACTCTTTCACTGATGCAGTGCTTTATCTTGATGTCTATACCAGGAAGATAGAGCAATATGTCGGCAACTATACTGATGTTCGAGATCAGATTACAGTGCGTATGGAGCGTGAGAATCGCAAGAATGCACTTCTCTCAAAAGAAATCCAAGCCAAGAAGGATCAAGCCAATGCTTTTGCGATGAAGGGTGGCAATCTTCGTGCTGTAGCCAAGCGCATGCGAGAACTCGCGGAAGATTTAGAAGAAGAAAAAGTAGACGTTCGTAAAGAAGATAAAACTATTCGCCCGTTCACGATACCAGCTCAGCCAGATATTGTAGGCGATATTGTCGCGCTCACTTCTCTTTCAATTTTCAAGAATGGTAAATTAAAAAAGGTTAAAGCCAATATTAAGCTCCGCAAAAATAAACATCTCTTACTCTCTGGTCCAAATGGTATAGGCAAGAGCACCCTACTCGAATCACTTGCAAATGCTACTGCGGAGGGCGCAGTTATTACATCTGGAGTCAGAGTTGGATATTATAGGCAAGATTTCTCGACGCTCAATTTCAATGACACAGTTTACGAATCGCTTGCTGACGTATCAAGAAGTGTGACAGGTAGAGTAGACGAAGAGAAGATTCGTGCCATTGTAGCAGGGTTTCTGATAACTGGGGATATGGTCCACACGAGGATAGGTAGCCTCTCCGAAGGCCAAAAAGGCCTAGTAGCCTTTGCTCGGCTCGTAATAGAGCAGCCGGGGCTCTTGATACTCGATGAGCCTACGAATCATATAAACTTCCGCCACCTACCAATCATAGCCAAAGCACTCGACGGATATATGGGTGCAATGATTATCGTATCTCACGTGCCGGAATTCATATCTCAAATTCGTATCGACGATACACTTGACTTAGATAAATAATATTTAATTCCTAGATGTTATAATATAACTATGATTTTCCAAATTTTACATATACGGAGTGCTATAAAAGAAGCCAAAGAAGACCCTGGGAATTTTGCAGGGTCGCAAGCTCGCGATGTGATTTTTGGCATTATACTCATACCGTTGATAATAGTATTACTTGGGCTTACTTTTCTATTCTTCCTTGCATATACAAAGTTCCTCGGGGGGCCGTACTTATTTTTCAAAATAGTTTTCATTATAGGACTTATAGTTTCATTTACTTTTGGCTCTATTGTGTATAAACTCACATCAGTACTTAGACGTACAACCAAAAAAGTAGTGAATAAAACTATTGAAAATGTTTCAAATGTTGATGTAACTGATAAAAAATAAAGACCCTCGCGCATTGCTTGAGGGTCTCATTCCTAAATATTTTATTTTGGATTTTTTATTATATATTCAGCCTTTGGTTGATCGGGGTTGGCCAGGTCAATACCCAAAGCCTCGTTTCTCTGTGTTACATGAAGTCCTATCTTCACACCCCTCTCTCTTTCAATAACAAACACCATATTCGAAAGGAATGCACTGCTACAGATGACTATCACTGTATCAGCTTCAACCTCCATTACCTCAGTAAATCCTGGGGAATCAAATGACACTGTAGCCGCATCTACGTCCAGGTTATCTGACCAAATGAGCTTTGAGGCAAGTATTATTCCGCGGAGTCTATCCACTGTCTCAGCCATGTCTCTTCTCGTTGCAGAAATGATAGTTACTTTACCTACGCAATATTCATCAATTTCAGTAATATCTCCTGGTAATAAGGATTTGTTTATTAAAACGAATCTCTTTGTAGTGTTCTTTTTCATACAAAAGGTTTTAAGTTTTTTATAACAATACCTCATTTCAATAATTCTGTCAAATGCAACATAAAACTGCGTGTAACCATAGGCAACACGCAGCTTTTTTATTATCGAACAATGAAATTTTAATCCGTTTTCCACCAGTTCATCCTGATTCCAAACATTGTACTGATTGGATCAGCGAAATTATTAAAATCATTTTGAAGCTGGCTATTTGGTCCCTGCTGGTTAGATTTGATCCTGTAATTTACGTTCACCATTTTTACCCCTGCAAACAATTCAAATGCGCTGTATTTAGATTTTTTCGGCATAAATTTGTAGTAAACGCAGGCATTCATCGTACTGACAGAGTTACTTGAAATAGTTGCATGGAATTGGTTGTTTGGTATTTGAACTTCAGTCTCAGAGCTTTTCATTAGTGAATATTCTGCACTGAGTCCAAAATTACTTAAATCTCCTCTTAAACCTATACCCCCAGAGAAAATATTTTTTTTCCAGGAGTAGTTGCTGGATCTTGGCAACACTGTAAGTACTGCTTCAACTTTTCCCCGCAAAGCATCTTTATAAGAGACATTTGCTGATAATCCGGCTCCGAAGTAGTTTTCAGTTTTCTTTGGCTGGCTGTTATACAGTGGTATCATTCTGATTGCACCACCGATTCCACCGGCAATTTTAATATCATCGTTGGTCATCGATTCTTTATTTTGCCCAACTCCGATGACAATAAGCCTGGATTTTTCGAAAGGTTTTTGCCCAGTAGCGTTTAGGGTTTGTTTAAGGTCAAAAGTGTAGAATATTCCTGTATTGCCGTCTTTGATGTTATAAACCCCTGTCCAGTTACCGTTCAAAACTTTCTGGGAGGTCCCGGCATTATCCTTGCCAAAGTCAAATCCTAAGGTTATTTCACTGAAATACTTCTGTGCAGTTGCTGTGGTGTATACCAAAGCCATTAAAGCAATAACTATTAACTTTCTCATTGTTGTATGAAATTTTATGGTTCACAATATTTTGTACTCTTATTAACATTTATAGGGATAAAAGTCAAGGGGGGAGGTTCTCATACCAAAACAGCCCCGACTTAGGTTGGGGCTGTTTTGGTATAACTACTTATTTTTTGATATATCTATACCAGAGTTGAATGAGGTTGTATTGGGTGCATTTGTCAGGTCTTTTCCTATTTTTTTTGTAATGGCAAAGTTTTCAACATTTATTTTTTCAAAGTTTTTCAATCGGTTTTCAAATATAGCAATATTTTTCTTTATCTCTTTTATTTCTTTTTTATCAGTTGTCCTTTCTAATTCATTCTGGAAATTAATTATTCCCTGTTTTGTATTTTTTATATCTATATCTCGTCCTCTTGTTTCCCACTCTTGGTCAAAAGCTGCTATTAGATCATTTAGAGATAGAATATTTTTCTTGCCATTTATTTTTACGTAAAATATAAATTCTACGTTTTTCTCTTTTTCTATTTTCGCCATCTCTTCTAATTTGAGCTTGGTGAGGTCTTGAAATTCTTCATCTGAGGCGTATAGAGCAATAGCCTTCTCAGCATCTTTCTTTTCTTGCATTTCCTTGATAATCACATCAATACCTAGCTCCTTTGTCTTATTGACAGTTTTCATTTTTTTAATATTTTCTACTCCTTCTTTGAGGTTTTTTGCATCAAGTACAGTATCTGCTACATCTGTAAAACCGATAACCCGCATCGGGATTTCTTGCTCAGTAGCAGTAAGTATATAATTTCCTAGTTCCTCCTTATTTTGTTCCATAGATGGACTTTTATCGAAAAACGCATATGCCTTTTTAAAACCCTTTGTCTTAAACGTATTCCAATCCGTCTCTATTTTTACTTCAGGTTTTTCAGGTTCTACATTAACTATCTCTACTTCACCACCACCTTCTAGTAAAGCCTCTAGAGCTATTTTTGTTCTTGCGCCTAGCTTGCCATCAAGCAAAGTTCCAGCAGCTGTCTGGTCGTATTTCTCTAGAATTCTTTTTATAACTTCTGGTTTATTTTTCTCTAAATAAGCAAACAAATCAGTTTGGAAGTTAAGAACATTATTTATTCGGAATCCGTATTTTTGTGCTATTTTTCCAAGATCTCCCGGTTTGATATTGGATTCGTTATTAAAGAAGGAGTTATTTAATCCTGTTGGAGTAATAGCACCTTCCTTGGTTTTCGACTTTGTGTAGAGTGGAAGAGGGCTATCTTTTGTATCCATAGTATCTTTAAGGTTAGCGCTCTTCGTATTAGTGGTGTCACCGAATACTCCTTCAGCAGTTTTATTGCCGGCCATACTCGCCATAGATATACCAGTAGCTATACCAGTAACCATGGCTTTTCTTCTATTTCTTTTTATAAAATTCCAGAATTTTTTAAAAATATTCTCTCTCTCTTTTTTGAATAGTTGATCTCTAGTGACAACTTTATTTGTACCAGTCTTCTCATTTTTCAACACGCCATCCATATCTTCATCTGGAGGATATTTATTAAGGAGTTGTTGTTTTACTACTTCTACGTCGATATTATTATTCACTATTTTTTTACTGCTCTCTAGCGCGCCTTGCACTTCTGGTTTGCTTGGTACCTGACTTTTAAAAAATTCTCCAGCTTTGTTGATAGTATTCTCTCCGAGTGAGACTGACGAAGCCCCGTCTTTGAGTGACGTTTCTTCTATATTGCTTTCCTTGAGATTTTGTTTCCTTTTATCCATATATACTAATCTGCGGTTAATTATGTGCACATTATACCAGATACTAGTACTATTACTAGGATGCTCTATGATATACTGCCTAGGTATGAAGGACGACAAGAAACACTTGAAAAGGGAGAAAAATATACTCTATACAGGCTTTGGCGACAAAGGAACTACAACTCTCTTTGGTTGTAAGCAAGAGAGGATATCTAAAAGTGCTAATATCGTAGAGGCTCTGGGGTCTATCGACGAGCTCAATGCATATCTGGGACTAGTGAAAGTTTATTCAGAAATGGACAAACTAAAAATAAAAGGAGGTGGTAAAACAATCTCATACTGCGATGCTCTAGCAGAAATTCAGCAAGTTTTGTTTATCATCCAAGCAGAACTAGCAGGGTCAGACATGACCGTACAAGATAGGGAAGTAAAAAATATCGAGGATCTTATTAATAAAATCGCTGATATACTCCCACCTATAACTACATTTACTATCTCCGGTGGCAGTGTTGCTTCTGCATCGCTTGATGTGGCTCGGACGCTTGCCCGTCGTGCAGAACGCAGGATTGTATCAGTGATGGAAGAAGGACATAGGAAAATAGGTCTTGGAACTATATCTTATTTAAATAGGCTTTCAAGCGTACTTTTTGCCCTTTCAAGGTATGCAAACTATGTCCTATCGATACCAGAGGATCACCCTACTTATCTTAAAGATGAATAAACAGATATGAAAATTTTTACAAAAACAGGCCTTGACGGCCCGATATTCATAATAGTCGCTGCGATTCTCTGGGCACTCGACGGTGTGATACGTAGATATTTATATAGTTTGCCACCCATCACGATTATATTCTTTGAGCATCTGATTGGTCTTATTATTCTCACTCCGTTTATCTGGAAGAAATTATTCACAGAAAGAATCAATAAAAAAGACGTCGGGCTTTTGGTGATCATAGCTATTTTAAGTGGTCTACTCGGAACGCTGTGGTTTACGACAGCGTTGCTCAAAGTTCACTTTATATCTTTCTCTGTAGTGTTTTTACTTCAGAAACTTCAACCAATTTTTGCCATCGGTTCTGCCTCCATATTCTTGAAAGAAAAGTTAGATAAGCGGTATATAAAATGGGCACTGCTTGCTATAGTGGCTGCGTATTTTGTAACCTTCAAGAATGGTCATGTTGATTTAGCCACTGGCGAGGGGACTATCGTAGCAGCACTCTACGCACTAGGTGCGGCTTTTGCCTGGGGAACATCTACTACGTTTTCTAAAATGGTTTTAACTAAGATTTCTTTTGGAGTTAGTACATTCTATAGATTCTTGTTTACAAGTATCATTACCGCGTTTGTAATTTTAATATTAGGTTATGGAAATTCTCTGACTTTACCGACGCTTGGTCAGTTCGGTTTATTTACTTTAATAGCTGTCTCGACAGGTATGGTTGCGCTCGTAATTTATTACAGAGGTCTGGCAAGAACTCCGGTCCATATATCTACAATCCTAGAGCTCACTTTCCCTTTCATTGCAATATTTATTGATACTGTGCTATATAATAGTGTATTATCATTATCACAATGGGTCGCTACTTTTATACTTGTTTTTGCAATTTACAAGGTAGCTCGCTTACAATCATATGCTGTTTCAAGCAAGACAAATTAAAGGAATCGGTAGGGGTCATAAAATTGGTTTCCCAACTATTAATCTACTCATACCAGAAGGTTTTCATATAGATGAGGGTATATACGCCGTTTGGGTAGTTATAGATAATCTAACTTATAAGGGAGCTTTGCATTATGGCCCAATACCAACCTTTGACTTAAAAGATAAAACTTTGGAAGTCCATTTAATTGATGTAACAGATGGAGATGCTCCGGAAACTTTCGGGAAAGAAATAGAAATCGATGTTGTTGAGAGAATTAGAGATATAAGATATTTTGATACTGCACTTGAGCTCGCCACTGCTATAAGTGAAGATGTCCAGAAAGTAAAATTGATATTAAAATAACCAATTAGTTAATTGGAATTTGTTAATTTGATATAAATATCGTCACTTGTGACCAGATTACATGCCCCTCCGACGCTTGCATTGTCGGTCGGGTAGTTTTGAGTTCCATTTCTTCCATACGAGGCCACTACAGAGTAGGCGACGTCAATGGAATTTACACATACATGATAGTCTGGATCAAAAACATAAGAGTGATTCCAAAGGTCGGTTGCACTTACTGCGTAAGGTCCCTTCCATCTAGCAATATCTGTGGCATTCCAACTGCATGTTCCGGATGAAAAAACACTTGGAGCCGCTAATAATCCAGCATTTGCATCTATTAGGTCAACTTCGGGGTTTGAGACTTCATCTACTTCACAACCATTGGGCCACTTTGATGTATCATTTTCAAGCATAACTATCGAGCTCCGGAGATTTTTTATTTCAAGAGTTGCTTTTACATTCTCAGCTTCTATTTTTGCGTTATTCATTGTTACCATTATGATACTTGCTAATATACCAATAATTGCAATAACAATAAGAAGCTCTAAGACAGTAAAACCCCCAGTTTTTTTAGTTTTTTTGGGCACAGTCATATTTTAACGCAAATTAGGTAATAATACTATTTAGTTAGCGTTATTGACAACAGTTTTTATTATCATAAAATATAGTATTATAAAGGTAAGATAAAGATTTATGAATAATTCAACACGAAAATTTAAAGAAATGTTCAAAGACCCAGTAGTACGTACGGTGGTCGTAAGTTTTCTTACTATTGTTGTTACTCTCGGTCTTATATTTGGGGCTGCTTGGTATTATCGTGGAAAAATTTTCCAATTACTTGCCACAAATTATGAAATCAATCAAAAAAATTCAAGCTCAAATTTGGTTTTTGATCCTAGGTCAAAAGAAGAAACTTCCTCATCCAACGGTGCACCACTAGTCCAAGCTAAGGAAGATAATGTTGTAAATGCAGTAAAGAGGGCCAAGCCTGCTGTGGTGTCTATTATTATTAGTAAAGAAGTCCCAAAGTATGATGTTTCTTACGATCAAGGAGGTGATCCATTTGGTGGGATGTTCCCAGGCTTTTTCTTTCAAACTCCAACATATAAACAAAATGGTACAGAGAAAAAGCAACTTGGTAGCGGCTCTGGATTTTTAATTTCTTCCGATGGCATGATAGTCACAAATAAACATGTAGTTGCCGACAGCGATGCTATATACGAGGTGCTTTTAAATAATGGCAAGAAATACACAGCAAAAGTTCTCGCTCGTGACGGGGTTCTTGATGTCGCAATAGTTAAAATTAGCGCATCAGATCTACCGTATCTTAATTTAGCTGATTCAGATACTCTCGATGTTGGAGAAAGTGTCATAGCTATCGGTAATGCACTGGGGGAATTTAAAAATACCGTTTCTGTCGGTGTTGTATCAGGACTCTCTCGATCTGTTGTAGCTGGAAATGGCATGGGCCAGTCAGAAAGACTCGACAAGGTTATCCAAACTGATGCTGCAATTAACCCAGGTAATTCTGGTGGCCCACTTCTAAATATCCATGGCGATGTTATCGGTATAAATGTTGCAGTCGTACAAGGTTCTTCGAACGTTGGATTTGCATTGCCTATTAACAGTGTAAAGAGTGCCATAAATTCTGTTAAAAGTAGTGGTAAAATTGTCCGACCATATGTCGGAATTCGTTATATCAATGTGACTGCAGAGCTGAAGGCCAAGAATAATTTGACTGTTGATTATGGAGTACTAGTGCAAAGAGGAGCAACTACCACGGATCTCGCAGTTGTTCCAGGTTCACCGGCTGATAAAGCAGGGATAGTTGAAAATGATATTATTCTAGAGATAGATGGTACCAAGATTGATGAAAATCAGAACTTCGCGTATCTTATACGAGATAAAAAAGTAGGCGATACTGTGACTATGAAAGTATTGTCAAAAGGCATCGTAAAAACTGTCACCCTTCGCCTCGAAGCCGCTCCAGATAATCTATAGAGTTCGCTTATTTTTATAGAGAGTATATAATAGTTTTATGGTTGATCTAAAAGAACTTCAAAAAGAAGTAATGAGAAATAAGATTGAGAAGGGGTTTAATACGACTGATGTCGCGCTTGAGTTTTGTCGTGCCCACGAAGAGCTTTCTGAAGCTTTTTCAAAATTTAGTAAGAATCAAGACGGAGTTGCAGAAGAGTTTGCTGATGTCGCTGTTTTTTTACTTGGCATGGCTGAAATACTTGGTTATGATTTAGAAAAAGAACTAGTTAATAAAATTGAAATTAATAAGAAAAGAAAATATAGAAAAGAAAAGTCCCCAGATGGTAAAGATATTTTTATAAGAATCAAAACGGTTGAAGATCAATAAAAAATCCGCCTAAACTTAGGCGGATTTTTTATATTCTACGAATGAATAAGGGATAGGATTATCTAGATAGTCTTCACGCGCTGTTTCTTGCCATACATTTTTATCTATAGCGGGGAATAGAGTGTCGCCTTCAAAATCTTTATGAATTTCTGTGATGTAGAGTTTATTTGCTTTACCTATCCCTTGCCTATATATCTCTCCTCCACCAATTATAAATACTTCGACTTGGTCTTGGTTCTCTTCAAACCCTCTACCTTGCTCAAGGGATGCGACACGCAATGCTTCATCAAGTGACCCTACTATGTCTATGTCAGCTTTGAAGTAATTCACATCACGAGTTATGATAATATTTCTCCTATTTTGTAGGGGTTTGCCTATACTCTCATATGTCTTCCTACCCATGATTACTGTGTGACCGCGAGTTTTATTGCTAAAGTGCTTCATGTCTTCAGGCAAGTCCCAGAGCATGGTATTGCCTCCACCGATGACACCATTTTTCGCAACCGCAGCTATAATTGAAAGTATCATTATTTTATAATATCTAGACCAGTAATAGGTTCACTAGGATTGAAATATGGAGCAAATGATTGATAAATATCGTCTACCAAAGACTCGTCTTTTTTTTCAGCCCTTTCAAAAATATTTTCGGGTAGGATTGGGAATACGTTCGGATGCTCATTTGCCCTTTTAATTAGTTCCAACGCCCCCTCGTAGTGGTTATCATATATATGAGCGTTTGATATTGTGTGGGTATATATCCCAGGTTTCACTCCAAGCTTCTGGGCGAGGGTACACATCAGAAGACTAAACCCAAAAGTATCAAATGGGCAACCTAGCATCATGTCGTTTGATCTTACTATGTTGTGCATATGAAGACGCCCACCGATTATATTTACAGTGAATGCAAATGGGCATGGTGCATTCTTTTTGTAAGTAGCTTTTAGACCTTTGCCATAGAGTCCGTCATCACCTGCATCCCAGGTTATAACCACCCCTTGCCTTGAATGGGGTTCTTCTTGTAGATGTTTTATAAGTTGACCGAGTTGGTCACGACCAAAATGATGTCTCCATCGGTACCCATATGCTGAAGTGATAGTGCCATCTTCCTCGATGAACTCGTCCCACATCTTTGTATATTTTCGCAGGAACTCCGTATCTTTATCGCCGGTAATGAACCAGACTTGTTCAGCAATTGGAGATTTGATAGGATTTTTACGAAGAGTCAGAACAGGGAAGCCGTCCTTCTCAATGTCAGTTTGGAAAGTTAGGCCAGGTAGTATCTTTATCTTATGGCCAGTACGCTCATTGAGCTCTTCGATACCGTCCTCCATTATTCTTTTTATTAGATTTTGATAGATTGTGTCAAACGTCGTCATGTAGTAGAGTATACAATAAAACATACAACCATGGAAATAACTGCATCAAATTTAAAATATCCCTACTTGCCCAATGGGCGAGTTATATTATATGTACCTATTGATAGTATATACATGAGCGCTGCCAAAGAAATAGCACTCACTTCTTATGATAGAGCTATGCCTACAGGAGCTGTCGCAGTGATAGAAGGTGATATCATAGCTAAAGCCAGTAATAAGCCACCACTCCGCAATAATTTTTTAGTTAATCTTCACAAGAAATACTGTATCCGTAGGATTTTTGGTATTCCTTCTGGCCAAAAGTACTGGCTTTGTCCAGGATGTGCCGGAAGTGAAAATCACGCCGAATCTCGTGTAAGTACAGAATTAAAAAAGAAAGGTAATACTAAGCCCTTCGATCTGTATCTATGGGGGCATTGGTGGTGTTGTGAGCCATGCTGGAATGCTATGATTTCTGCAGGAGTCAAAGATGTCTACCTACTTGATAGGAGTGAAATTCTGTTCAATAATCTCAATAAAGATAATATAATAGGAAGACAATTTCAATAATAAAAAGCCGGCCCAAAGGGCCCGCTTTTTTGTTTACCAGACTCGTGCTAAAATCAGGACATTACTCTTAACTATCAAAACTGCATGAAGGACAAAGAAGTAGAAAAACTAATAAAAGCTGAAGAGAAGAGGCAGAAAAGCGTCATTAATCTTATCGCATCTGAAAATTATGTTTCCGACGATATTCTCAAAGCTCTCGGCTCAAAACTTACCAATAAGTATGCTGAAGGTTATCCAGGTCGCAGATACTATGGAGGCAACGAAATCATCGACAAAGTTGAGACACTTTGTATCGACCGTGCACTGAAGCTTTTTAAATTAAAGAAAGCCGATTGGCATGTAAATGCTCAACTTCTCTCAGGTAGTCCGGCCAATTTTGCACTGTACTCTGCACTCGTACCACTAGGTGGAAAAATCATGGGAATGAAGCTCACAGCAGGTGGTCACCTTACTCATGGCCACCCACTTTCAATGACAGGTAAACTTTGGAAGCCAGTCCAATTTGAGCTTGACCCAAAAACTGAAATGATTGATTACAAGGCTCTTGAATCTATCGCTATGGTTGAACGTCCAGATATCATCGTCGCTGGATTTACTGCGTATCCAAGAATTGTTGATTTTAAAAAGTTTCGCGCGATTGCAGATAAATGCCAGGCGCTCCTTCATGTAGACATGTCGCACTTTGCAGGGCTTATTGCAGGGGGAGTGTACCCATCTCCATTTCCATATGCAGATTCTGTTATGACGACTACTCACAAATCTCTTCGCGGTCCGAGGCAAGCGCTTCTTTTTGTGAAAAAGGATTCCCGAGAATTTGATAAGAAATTAGATAAGATGGTAATCCCCGGGCTATTTGGTGGACCACATGAGAACAATATCGCAGCTGTGGCTATTGCTCTAAAAGAGGCAGACACACCAGCGTTTAAAAAATATGCAAAGCAAGTCGTAAAAAATGCTCAGACCCTTGCAAATGAGCTTCAGAAATTAGGCTGGCATATTATATCGGGCGGTACAGACTCCCATCTTATACTTATGGACACTTGGATGAATGGAGTTGGTGTCTCAGGTTCTGATGCAAGTAAAAAACTTGAGAAAGCTGGAATAATTGTAAACATGAATACAATTCCAGGCGACCCTCGTTCTGTCATGGACCCCTCCGGTATTCGCCTTGGAACATGTGCTGAGACTACAATAGGAAAGAAGGAGAAGGATATGATAAAAATCGCAAGAAAGATTGATAAAATTTTAAAAAGGAAGAAGTAGAATGCCTCATATTCACGAAAAAATTGATTTTACAGTAGAAGTATTTATTGTTCATAAAGACAAAGTTCTTCTTCGTATGCATGATAAATATCATTTATGGCTCTCTGTTGGTGGACATATAGAACTTGACGAAGATCCAGTCCAAGCTGCAATCAGAGAAGTAAAGGAAGAGGTAGGATTAGATATAAAAATTACAGGAGACGTTCCAGAATTTGATGATGGTGACTATACCTACCTGGCTACTCCCAAGTATATTGGTCGTCACAAAGTGAATGATATTCATACCCATGTTGTTTTAGTTTATTTTGCCACATCCAATACTGATAAGGTGGTAGATTCAGAGAACGAACATGAGAAAACAGAAACGCGATGGGTCACAAAAGATGAACTTTCAAAAATGGATCTTCGTCCAAATATTCTCCACCTCGCTACTAAAGCTTTAGAAGAATTAGGAGAAAAATAATATGAGTATTGAAATTACAAAAGTTGGTATGGGAGTTGTAATTCTTAAAGAAGGGAAAATCCTTCTTGGTAAACGCAAGGGTTCTTTTGGTTCTGAAGAGTATGCATCACCCGGAGGTCATCTTGAATATATGGAATCATTTGAAAATGGCATTCGTAGGGAAGTACGAGAGGAATGTGGTATTGAGATAAAGAATATAAAATTCATTCATGTTGCAAACGAAGTTACATATGCACCAAAACATTATGTAAATGTTCAATTTCTTGCAGATTGGGAAAGCGGAGAACCTATAACTTTCGAGAGTGAAAAGATTGGTGGTTGGAATTGGTATTCTTTTGATAGTCTTCCTGATAAAATTTTTGAACTAACTAGAAAGGGAATAGAGTCATACAAAACAGGTAGAAACTATTTTGATATAGAAAAATAATTTATGAAAAAAGGCAAACTCATAGTCATAGATGGAACGGATGGATCTGGGAAGGCGACCCAAGTCGCTTTACTCACTACACGACTGAAGAAGGAAGGATACACAGTCAAGAATGTAGATTTTCCTGAATACTATAAAAATTTTTTTGGGAAATTTATCGGTCACTGTCTTTCCGAGCAGTACTATAACTTTGTCAAAGTGCACCCCAAGATTGCCTCAGTCCTTTATGCAGCGGACCGATTCCAATCAAAAGATGAGATAGAGGGTTGGCTTAAAAAGGGTTATGTAGTGATTGCCAATCGTTATGTGAGTGCAAACCAAATCCATCAAGGTGGTAAAATTAAGAATGCGAAAAAAAGAGAGGCGTTTATAAAATGGCTCGACGAGATGGAGTATCAAGTTTTTAAAATCCCTAGACCAAATACTGTATTTTATTTAAGTTTACCACTACCTATAATTTTAAAATTAATAAAAGAACGCAATGGCAAAATGAAACGTGCTTACCTAAAGAAGCATAAAGATGTACATGAGAGTGATAAACAATTCTTGATAAATTCTCGCAATAGCGCTCTTTGGCTTGCTAAGACACAAAAATATTACAGAAAGATTGATTGCGCAATAGGCAACTCTATCCGCACTCGCGACGATATACACCAAGAGATTTACGAGAAAGTAAAAGTGTTACTAAAAAACAAATAAAGATACCGTTGCGGTATCTTTAAATATTTTTTTACCAACGGCCTTATTATGACTGTCTCAGTGTGCATCTTTTACAGTAGTGAGATAGATGAACTTTCTTGGTCTCAGAAGACTGAGACCCTATCACTGGAATCGAAACTGATACAGGTAGTTTGTCAGTATCTTTGTATCCAAAGTGTTTCTTTGCCGAGTCACTTCGACAATCTCCTCTACCAGGGAATTTTTTCCCTCTGTAAAAACATAAGGAGCAGTCTCTTGGTTCTGAAGTCCCTTGTATAAATTGAGAGATAAATGGAAGACCATCCAGTGTGTTGGTTTCGGGGTCGTAGCCCTTTTTGGCTTTGACGGTGTTTTCGTTTGTCATAGAACTACTTTTGTTTTGAAATATTAAATTATCATTAATTGCTCCCTTTGTCAAATATAATAACGGGTTTTAATTATGTTATATTTATAATTATGCGGATTAAAGTTAAAAAATTAAAGGAGGATGCGAAGTTGCCGACATATGCACATCCAGGAGATGTAGGCATGGATATGTATGCTATGGAAACGGTCACAATTCCTCCGATGGGGCACTACCGTTTCTGGCATGGTTTTGCTCTAGAATTTCCGGTAGGTTACGGTGGTATAATAATGGACAAAGGTAGTATGTCAAAAGCTGGACTTATACATATGGGTGGAGTCTATGATGCAGGGTATAGAGGAGAATACAATACACATCTAGTAAATCTTGGCACAGAGCCCTATACAGTAGAGGAGGGAGACAAAGTTTCTCAGCTCGTCATAATGCCAGTAGAAATAGTTGAATTTGAAGTTACGGATACACTTAGTGAGTCATCACGTGGTGAGGGAATGTTTGGAAGTACAGGGAAGAAATGATAAAAGAAAAAATTATACAAATTATAGACGATGCACTAAAAAATCTTGGCATTAAAGCCGAAGGTATTATTCTTGAGCATCCTGCAGATATTGAAATGGGCGATTATTCCACCAATGTCGCAATGGCTTATGCTAAGCAGTTAGGAACAAACCCTCGAGAGTTGGCAGAAAAAATTAAAATAGAACTAGAAAAAAACTTACCTAAAGAAATTGAAAAAGTTGAAGTCGCAGGTGCAGGGTTTATAAATTTTTACTTATCTCGGGAATTTTTCACAAATTCAACTAAGGAAATACTAAAACAAAAAGAAAACTGGGGGAAAAATGAAATACTATCTAGCAAGAAGGTCATGGTGGAGTATACACAGCCGAACCCGTTCAAGCCATTCCACATAGGCCATCTTATGAGTAATGCTATAGGTGAATCTATCTCTCGTATTGTTGAATTCTCCGGGGCAAAAACTGTAAGAGCAAATTACCAAGGGGATGTAGGTCCTCATGTAGCCAAAGCTATATACGGCATCATGTGGTTATCTGATAACGCGTCGAATGAAAAGCTACAAACAACTGACCCAGCTGGAGAATTGGCAGAGTGGATCGGTGAGTGCTACACCAAAGGTGCACAAGCTTACGAAGAAAATGAAAGCATTAAAATTCAAATCGATGAAATAAATAAAAAGATATATGATAAGAGTGATAACGAGATAAATAAAATATATGACTGGGGACGCGAAGTAACGTTGTGTGCGTTTGAAGAAATATACCAGATTCTAGGTACAAAGTTTAACTATTATTTTTTTGAGAGTGAAATGGCGCCAATAGGTGAGAAGATTGTACGAGAGAATATTGGAGGAGTATTCACCGAGAGTGAGGGCGCAATTGTATTCCATGCCGAGAATTACGACCCAAAGCTCCATACTAGAGTCTTTATCACATCTCTAGGCATTCCTTTATATGAGACAAAAGAAGTGGGGCTGACTGTGACTAAATTCGAGAAAGAAAATCCTGATATCTCTATTATCACTACCGCCATTGAGCAAGGAGAATATATGAAAGTTGTACAAAAGGCAGTATCGCTAATTCACCCTGATTACGAATCACGTATGAAGCATGTTACTCACGGTATGATGCGACTGACTTCTGGGAAAATGTCATCTCGCAAAGGTAATGTAGTGACAGGCGAGTCGTTATTGCGAGACTCTATGGATGTAGTGCGTGAGAAAGTCGCGAGTAGAGATTTATCAGCTGAAGAAAAAGACACTATAGCTAAAGTTGTCGGAGTAGCAGCTCTAAAGTACTCCATACTTCGTTCATCTCTTGGCTCAGATATCGTTTATGATTTTGAGAAGTCTATTTCATTTGAAGGGGATTCGGGTCCATACTTGCAATACACTGCAGTGCGTGCGAATTCTATTATTAAAAAAAGTGAAGCAGAGGGTATACACTTAGTATATAAAAATATACCAACCGACATTACAATACTTGAGAAAAATCTTTACAAATTTCCTGAAATCGTCGCCCGCTCATACTTACTCCTTGAACCCCATCATATAGCGACATATCTGACCGAGCTTTCCAGTGCGTTCAATACTTTTTATGCGAATACGCAGATAGTAAATAAAAGTGACCCATACGCGCCTTACCGCGTCGCCCTTGTTGAAGCATTTCACCAGACTATGAAGAACGGTCTCTATCTCCTCGGCATAAAAACCCCAGATAAGATGTAAAAGCATCAAATTTATGTTAAAATCAGCCAATAATGGCTGGGAAAGAAGACAATAATAAATCGGAAGTAGCGCTCCGCGAGGAGCGGGTTTTGGAGTTTTGGCAGGAGAATAATACTTTTCAAAAAACTTTAGAAAAAGATTCACCAAAAGGCGAGTTCGTTTTTTACGAAGGCCCTCCGACTGCCAATGGTAAACCAGGAATTCATCACCTCGAAGCCAGAGCTTTCAAGGATGCAATTCCAAGATATAAAACCATGCGTGGATATCATGTACGTCGTAAAGGTGGCTGGGATACTCATGGGCTACCCGTAGAACTCCAAGTGGAAAAGAAGCTTGAATTAAACTCCAAGAAAGCTATTGAAGAGTATGGTATAGCAGAGTTCAATAAACAGTGCAAGGAAAGTGTCTGGGAATATTTAGATATTTGGAATAAATTTACCAAGCGTATAGGTTACTGGGTGGACCAAGAGAATCCATATGTTACTTATCATAATGATTATATAGAATCTGTCTGGAATGTTCTTGCCCAAGTAGAAGATAGGAAACTTCTATATAAAGATTACAAAGTAGTGCCATGGTGCCCGCGCTGTGGTACAGCCCTTTCTTCCCACGAACTTGCGCAAGGATACCAAGATGATAAAGATTTGTCGGTAACTGCAAAGTTTAAAATAAAAGGCGTTGTTGATGGTTATTTTTTGGCTTGGACTACAACTCCATGGACACTAGCAGGCAATGTTGCTCTTGCGGTTGGAAGTGAGATTATCTATGTTGAGGCAAAAGTTGGGCCGGAGGTTTTAGTTTTAGCAAAGGATAGGCTTTCTATAATTACTGATCCATATGAAATAGTGGCAGAACACAAAGGTAGTGAAATGGTTGGTATGGAATACGAGCCACTTTATCCATATCTGTCTACTCTTGATGTGGGAGATGAAAAATTAAAAAATGCATATAAAGTTTATCCGGCAGATTTCGTAAATACTACAGATGGTACTGGTATTGTGCATACAGCAGTCATGTATGGTCAGGATGACTTTGAGCTCGGTACAAAAATTGGTCTGCCAAAGTTCCACACAGTCGATGATAGTGGTCACTTTGTAAAAGGCACTGGTTTCTTGGAAGGAAGATTTGTTAAGGATGAAGAAGTCGCAGTTGATATTATCAAAGATCTGGCACACAGAGGCCTTTTATTTAAGAAAGAAAAATATGAACACTCATATCCTCACTGTTGGCGCTGTAAAACTGCGCTCATATACTATGCTCGTGATTCTTGGTATATCAGAATGTCTGATCCGAGTGTGAAAGATAAACTAATAGCTGAAAATAAAGAAATAAATTGGGAGCCACCACATATTCGCGATGGGCGCTTTGGAGAGTGGCTCAAAGATATAAAAGATTGGGCAATATCTCGTGAGAGATATTGGGGGACGCCGCTACCTATATGGCAGAAAGCCGACGGTAGTAATATTGTAGTAGATTCGATTGATACACTTAAAAAATACATCAAAAAAAGTGGTAACAGTTACTTCATCATGCGTCATGGTGGGACAGAAGGTAATTTAGAGGAGCTCGTGAGCTATAAACATCAAGAGACTGACAATTTAACTGAAAATGGTAAAGAGCAAGTACGCGTATCTGCAGATAAATTAAAAGATCATAATATAGATATAGTAATATATTCTCCTTTTACTCGCACTACCGAGACTGCTACGATTGTAAAAGAAGTGCTTGGTCTTGGTAGTGAGCAGGTAATGCCCGACGCACGACTAATAGAAATAAACCCAGGGATATATGATGGTAAGAATTGGAGTGAATATCACGAGCATTTATATAATATGGAGCGTGGATGGTTTGTAAGGAAAATTCCTGAAGGAGAATCCCTACAAGATGTCACCGAAAGGTCAGGAGCAGTACTTTATGATCTCGAGGCTAAGTATTCTGGTAAGAATATTCTAATTATTACTCATGGTGGCCCTGCATGGGCTATGTATGTCGCTTCTGGTATTTATGAGAAGCGTAATACTGAATATAAAAAAGCAGACACCCATGTATTTGTGAAAGAATTCAAACAATTTGGTAATGCTGAAGTAAGAGAACTACCATTCGTACCACTACCCCATGATAAACACAATATTTTAGATTTACATAAGCCATATATAGATGAAGTAGAGCTTTTTGACGAAGAAAGCCGCCCAATGACTCGAGTCAAAGAAGTCATGGATGTATGGTTCGACTCTGGGGCCATGCCCTTCGCGCAAGATCACTATCCGTTCGAAAATAAAGAATGGGTGGATACTAAAGGATTCCCCGCCGACTATATTTGTGAAGCGATAGATCAGACTCGTGGATGGTTCTATACTTTGCACGCGATAGGCGTACTCACAGGTAGAGGCAAAGCCTTTAAAAATGTCATCTGCCTTGGACATATCTTAGATAAAGATGGGAAGAAAATGTCCAAGTCTGTCGGCAACGTCGTCGACCCATGGGAAATGATGGATAAATACGGAGTAGATACATTACGCCTATGGATGTATAGCGTGAATCAGCCCGGTGAATCAAAGAACTTTGACGAGAAGACAGTTTCCGAGCTCAACAACAAAGTATTTAATTTATTTTATAATGTACTCGCATTCTACGAACTATATAGAGACAAATCCATTGAAGATAGGGAATATAAAAAGTCAGATAATATTCTTGATCAATGGATAATTGCCCGGCTAAACAAGCTCGTCTTAGATATGACGAATAGTATGGATAATTATAAACTTTTAGAACCAGTAAGAGGTATACGCGAATTTGTCGATGAGCTTTCTACATGGTATGTCCGTCGCTCACGTGAGCGGATTAAGGACGGGGATGTAGATGTGAAGCAGACTCTGTACTTCGTATTAAAAACGTTTTCAAAAATTTTAGCTCCATTTGCACCGTTTGCAGCTGAAGACATATGGCAGAAGTTAAAAAATACTTCTGATGCAGAGAGTGTGCACCTAGCAGAATGGCCAGAAGGAGGAAAAGTTAACGAGGATTTGATTTCTGAAATGCAAATTGTACGACACGTAGTGACTCTTGGACTTGAAGCGAGACAAAAAGCAAATATCAAAGTTCGTCAGCCACTAAGTGAACTAAAAGTCAAGAGCTATCAACTAAAAGATGAGTATATAGAGATTATTAAAGATGAGCTAAATATAAAAGCTGTCGTCTACGATGACTCTATTGAGAATCCAGTCGAACTCGATTCTCATATAACTCTAGATCTAAAAAAAGAAGGTCAATATCGTGAACTTGTTCGTGCTATTCAAGATATGCGCAAGAAGGAGGGGTTAAACCCAAATGATGTCATTGTTCTTACCATTGCTACTAATACCGAAGGTCAAGAAATCGTAAATAAATGGAAAAGTGAACTCATGAAAATAGCTGGAGCTAAAGAGGTTAATATTGCCGATAATCAAGGCACTGAAGTTAAGATTGACGAATTAACATTCCTAGTCAGTTTTTCATAGTATGGCTTCAATAGAACAAGTTGCATACGGTATAGTAGTAGCTATCAAAGAAGATGAATGGAAATTCTTGATACTTCTACAAGATGAGACATTTGTAAATTGGAGTTTTCCAAAAGGTAAAACTGAAAAAGGCGAGACTGTACCGCTTGATATAGCTATGCGTGAATTGGGCGAAGAGACTGGTATCACTGTTATCGATATACTAGACTGTCCACTTATGGAGGAGGAATATCGGTATGAAAAACGAGGTGATACTTACCACCGCACTAATAAATATTTCTTGGGTGTCGTCAAAGATAAATCTGTAAAGATACAAGAAGGTGAAATTATAGAATACAAATGGGCTACATATAAAGAAGCCTCAGAAACCTTTGTTTTTAAGAAGGAATCTCGTGTAGAAATCCTTCAACAAGCACAAGAATATCTAAATATGTTAAAATAGAAGAATGAAGATCAAAAAACTAGGGCATTGTTGTTTAGTTATAGAGGTAAATAGCAAAAGGATAATGACAGATCCAGGTTCTTATTCCACTCTCCAAGTTGAAGAGAAAAATATAGATATTATACTTATTACTCATGAACACCCCGACCACCTGCATGTGGATTCTTTGAAAGTTATTCTAGAGAATAATAAAGATGTAAAAGTAATTACAAATAGCGCAGTAGGAAAAATTCTTACTGAAGCTGGGATTGCATATGAATTGTTGGAAGAAGGAGGAAGGGGAGAATTTGAGGGGATATTATTTGAAGGATACGGAGATCATCATGCAGAGGTTTATGAAGAATTTGGCCAAGTTCAAAATACTGGCTACTTTATAGACAATACACTTTTTTATCCTGGAGATGCATTTACTAATCCACATAAACAAGTAGAAATACTTGCTTTACCTGTTGCCGGGCCATGGATGAAAATAAAAAATGCCATACATTATGCTCTTGAGTTAAAACCAAAAGTTTGTTTTCCTGTTCATGACGGGATGATAAAAGAAGATAGACCAGGGCCTATTTATAATCTGCCTAAAAATATTCTGACTCAAAGTGGGATTGAGTTTAAAGTGTTAGAAGTAAATAAAGAAGAAGAGTTATAATGCACCACATATATCACACCCATGGGTTTATATTAGGTTCGCGCAATACTGGCGAGGCGAATAAAATGCTCACTGTTTATACTCGTGAGATGGGGCTCGTGCGAGTGGCATCTCAAGGTATACGATTCCATAAATCCAAACTACGTTTTGCTCTCCAAGATTATTCATACATAAATATGGATTTGGTTAGAGGTCGCGAGATTTGGCGTGTTACTTCAGCTACTAGTATTAATTCATTTCCATATGCTCGTTCGACTAAAGAGTCACTTTTGCTGATTGCACGGGTAAGCAAGCTTATCGAGAGGCTCTGTGATGGGGAAGAAGCGAACGATAGAATATTTGATGATTTTATTCAGGCATTATATTTGCTCGACGATGTAAATTTATCTATTGATGTGCGTGAAGCACTAGAGCTTCATCTCGTGCTTCGCATTATGAGCACACTCGGATATATAGGGGAGTCTAGCTCTGTCCGTGAATATTTGTCATTGCCATTTGATAAAGTTGAAACGAGTAGGTTTTTGAAGGAAAAGAAATCAATTATAGCGCATATAAATAAGGCTATAAATGAAAGCCAGCTATAAAATTCTTGTGGTATAATAAGCTTTATATGCCAGAAGGTGAAAGTAGGAACAGAATAGAAGATATCAAGCGTCGCCTTTACGACCGCGTCGATACAGTATCTAGCCGAACACATGAGGGCGTTCTTCATCCCGTAGTCCATAAAGTTCCTGAAAGTTGGCAAACTAATTTAAATAATGAGAATGATATTACAAATAAAATAATGAAGAAACCACCAACATCGGGATTCAAAAAGTTTTTTATCGGTGCAGTTATTTTCTTCCTCGGCTCCCTTATATTTGCTACCTATATGTTTTTAAATGGAGGAGTCTCGGTATCAAGTGACAATATCGATATTACAGTTCTTGGTAATGCATTTACTAAAGGTGGTGAAGAACTTCCTCTTCAGGTGGAGATTGTAAATAATAACAATGCCAATCTTGAGCTCGCTGACTTGATCGTAGAGTATCCTCGCGGAGCAAGTGACAATACTACTGATATGATACGTTTACCTCGTGATACCATAGGAGTAATTAAAAAAGGTAGCAGAGTGACCCGCAACATCAAAGTCAAATTATTTGGTGAGGAGAAATCTATACGTAACGTCAAGATTACTCTAGAGTATCACCCGGAGGGTTCCAACGCCATTTTTTCAAAAGACAAAGAGTATCCCGTAACCATAAGTTCCGCACCACTATCTTTAGTCATTGACGCTCCAGAGACTGCAACCTCGGACCAGGATATATCGTTTAAGGTTACAGCTTCTCTTAATACCTCACTTCCGCAAGGTGCTACTATGCTACAAGTTTCCTACCCAAATAATTTCGTTTTCGATAGTGCCGTACCCATTCCTTCTTTTGGTAATTCAGTTTGGAATTTATCAGGGTTGACCCAAACAAATCCCATATCTATCGTTGTCAAAGGAAGACTCGTCGGGGCAGATGGTGACGAGCAAGTATTTCATGTATACGCAGGCGCGACGAGCGGAGCAGATCAATCCGTTGTCAACGTTGTTTATAATTCGTTACTCAAAAGTATTATAATCACTAAACCATTTCTCGAGGCTCGCATTTTGGTCAATAGTCAAGATTTGCCATCGTATGTTGCAACTGGTGGAGACACAGTTGACGCACAAATATCTTGGTCCAACAACTTACCAACTCGTATAACAGATACGCAGATAATAGTAAACTTTTCCGGCAATGCTTTTGACAAGAGTACTGTCAATCCCCTTGAAGGGTTCTATGATTCAGCAAATAATCAAATTATCTGGGACAAAAATACTATATCTGATCTTGCTTCTGTCGAACCTGGTGCTACTGGAACGCTTAGTTTTAGCTTCAAACCTATCTCGCTTGTCGGGCTAACTAATCCAATCAAGGAACCTCAAGTTGTACTCAATGTCAGTATCCGTGGTAGACAGCCTTCGGAGGGTTCTAATTTTAACAATGTTAATAATTTTACTAAAAAGATTGTTAAAATTAAATCTGATTTTCAAATTGCTTCAGCTGCACGTTTTACTTCGGGTTCCTTGCCTCCAAAGGCAGAAACTGAGACTACCTATACAGTAACTTGGACGCTGTCTAATTCTGCAAATAGCGTAGTTGGAGCTATTGCACATTCTACCTTACCAATTTATGTGAAATGGGTTTCTCCTGCATCAGAGAATAGAGAAAATGTGGTTTACAATGAAGTCACTCGTGAAGTTATCTGGAATATAGGGCAAGTCCGCCCTAACACTGGGCTTGATTCGAATCGTGAAGCGTCGTTTGTCATATCACTCAAACCATCTCTTTCACAGGTGGGGAGTGTCCCTCAGCTAATGAAAGAAGTTATATTATCAGGCACAGATGCGTTCACTGGAACTATTGTCAAAAATACACGTTCCCCGATTACAACATATCTTATAAGTGATCCAGGCTTTAAATCTGGTCAAGAACGTGTTATACAATAGTAATATGGAAAAAGAACAGAACAATTTGATGGAGAAAATCATATCGCTTTCTAAGCGCCGAGGTTTTGTTTACCAAGGTTCTGAAATCTATGGTGGCTTGGCGGGTACTTGGGATTATGGTCCACTCGGAGTAGCGCTCAAGAATAATATCAAAGATGCTTGGAGGAAGAAATTTATTTCTTCTCGTACTGATATGTATGAAGTTGATGCGGCCATACTTATGAATAGCAAAGCTTGGGAAGCATCTGGCCACGTGGCTGGGTTCACTGACCCAACTCTAGACGGAAAACAATTCAACGTTATGTTCAAGACTCAAGTAGGTGCAGGAGAAGAAGCCACTACTTCATATCTGCGTCCAGAAACTGCCCAAGGAGTATTCGTTAATTTCAAAAACATTGTCGATTCGTTTCATCCAAAATTACCATTCGGTATTGCACAGATAGGTAAAGCTTTTCGCAATGAAATCGCCCCTCGAGATTTTATCTTTCGTGTACGGGAATTTGAACAAATGGAGATTGAGTATTTTATTCAAGAAAATAATTGGGAGAAATATTTTACATATTGGAAGGACGAGCTAAATGAGTTTATTGAAGGACTTGGACTCGACATGAATCTAGTCCATGAAATTGAGATAGGGGATGGTGACCGAGCTCACTATTCAAAGCGAACAATAGATTTTGAGTTTGAGTATCCTTTTGGTCAGAAAGAACTTTTTGGCCTTGCTTACCGAGGAAGTTTTGATCTTGATAATCACAAATTAGATTACATAGACGAGGAAGCCAAAGGTAAAATCGTACCTCATGTTATAGAGCCATCTATGGGTATAGACCGCTTGTTGCTCGCACTCCTCCTATCTTCTTATAAAGAAGACGAGCAAAATGGGGAGGTACGGGCATATCTCGCTCTTAAACCTAGCATGGCACCTGTTATCTGTGCTGTTTCGCCATTACTTAAAAACAAGTCAGAACTTGTCGATAAAGCGCATTTAATTTACGGTATACTAAAAGCCGAATTCGGCCGAGTTATGTGGGACGATAATGGCAACATCGGCAAGCGCTACCGCAGGCAGGATGAGATAGGTACTCCGTGGTGCATTGTTATAGATTTCGATACTCTTACCGATGACTCTGTTACTATCCGAGACCGCGATACTGGAGCGCAAGAGAGAATCAAGCAAGACAAAATTGTGGAATATATAAAAAATAAATTAGGTTAGATGCAAAAAGCTAAAAAGAAAACATTAAAAAATGGTCTTCGAGTGGTGACCGTGCCTATGAAAGATAATCCGACAGTAACGGTGCTTGTTCTTGTCGGCACAGGGAGCGATTATGAGGAGAAGAAAGTAAATGGCATATCGCATTTTCTAGAGCATATGTGCTTCAAAGGTACGACAAAGCGGCCAAATGCTCAGACTATCTCGCACGAACTCGACGCACTTGGCTCACAATACAATGCCTTCACTGACCACGAGATGACGGGCTACTATGCAAAAAGTGATTCTAAGAACTTCAAAAAGATTTTTGATGTTATTTCAGATATCTATTTGAACTCTACATTCCCCGATTCTGAAATCCAAAAAGAGAAAGGGGTGATAGTAGAGGAGATAAATATGTATGAGGATATGCCGGCTCGCCATGTGCAAGATTTATTCCAAGAAGTTCTTTATGGGGATCAGCCAGCAGGGCGCAATATTGCTGGTACAAAAGATAATGTTCGAGCGATGACTCGCGATGATTTTGTCTCATACAAGAAGGCTCATTATGTAGCAAGTGGTACAGTTATAGTAGTCGCTGGAAGTGTAAGTGAACAAGAAGTATACAAGGAAGTCACAAAACATTTTGCTAATGTGCACACAAGTAACAAAGGAAATAAAGTAAAAACCAAGAATGTTCAAAATAAACCTCAAATTCTAGTTAAACATAAAGCGACTGACCAGACTCACTTTGTATTAGGGGTGAGAACATTTCCACTCAAAGATAAAAGAAATGCGATCCTCTCAGTGCTTGGAGGAGTACTCGGTGCTGGTATGAGTTCACGACTCTTTATCAAACTTCGTGAGGAGATGGGGGTAGCTTATTATGTGCGAGCTTTCAATGATGCATCTCTTGATCATGGATCTTTTCAGATATCAGCAGGTGTCAATAACGCACGAACCGAAGAGGTTATAAGAGAGATACTTAAAGAGTGCAAACGTCTAACATATGAGAAAGTGAGCGATAAAGAGCTGGCAAAGATAAAGTCCTTCCTTGCAGGAAATATGAAGCTATCACTCGAAGCCACAGATGATATAGCCAATTTCTACGGCACAGAAGAGCTTATGAAGAGGGAGATGAAAACTCTTGACGATAAGATAAAGAATATAAACAAAGTAACAGCAAGTGACATTATGAATATGTCTAAACTTATATTTAAAAATAGCCATCTAAACCTTGCTGTCATAGGTCCATTCAAGGATAAATCGAAATTTGTAAAAGTTATGAAATTCTAGGTATAGATTGCCCAAATATGTTAAAATAGCTAAATGGATAATAACTCTAAAAATCTACAAATCTCTATCTCAAACGGGACTATTGTGAGAGTTGTTTTATTTGGCATAGTCTTACTTGCCCTAGTAAAACTAACAAACATCATCCTGATACTACTTACATCTATAGTTGTCGCATCTTTCATAGGATTTGCTGTCAAAAAGATGAAGAAGTACATAAAAAATCGCACTCTTTCTGTGGCTCTGATTTATATATTCACCTTCGCAGTTATTTTCGGTTTACTTTCCATCTTCGTACCAGTCTTTATTCAAGAAATGTCTACTCTCGTTGCTCAACTTGGGAAATATATTCCAGATGGTAGTATTTTAAATACTTTCCAACAAGACACTATAACTGGAGCAAAAGGAGTAGTCAGTACTATCTCTCATAATGCATCACTCGGAGATGTGATTAAGAGCACCCAGAATCTTGTTACGAGTCTCTCCGGTGGATTTTTTAACATTTTTGGACAAGCATTCGGTGGAGTTTTTAACTTACTTTTAATTATTGTCATTTCGTTTTATTTATCAGTAACAGAACGAGGTATTGAGAGTTTCTTGCGAATTATTACCCCTTCACCACAGGAAGAGTACATTATCGGTTTGTGGTTACGTACTGAACGAAAAATTGGTCTTTGGATGCAAGGACAGATGCTCATGGGAGTCATCGTTGGAATGTTGACTTACCTCGGGCTCACTATCATTGGAGTCAAATATTCACTTGTACTTGCATTACTTGTAGTAGTGGCCGAGCTTATTCCATTTGGGTTGATACTAGCTGCTATTCCGGGAATGATCTTTGCTTACCTCGATGGAGGTGTTACTATTGCGGCTATTACTATGCTTTTGTATATAATTTTAGGACAATTTGAGACATACCTCATATATCCACTTATAGTCAGGCGGGCTACTGGTATTTCACCTTTGGTTGTCATCATATCTCTTTTAGTTGGAGCGACTCTTGCAGGGTTCTGGGGTGTAATACTTGCTATACCGTGCGCTGTTTGTCTGCTCGAGTTCCTAGATGATTTAGAAAAGAAAAAAGTAGCATTATCTAATTGATATGGTAAAGGCCTTTTATATCACTACTACACTACCTTATGTAAATGCTGATCCACATGTCGGCTTTGCTATGGAAATCATTCGGGCTGACGTTATTGCCCGGGTTAAAAAATTGCAGGGCTATGAAGTATTTTTCAATACTGGTACAGATGAACATGGACGAAAACTTCTATTAGGTGCGGAGGCAGAAGGTAAAGATGTTCAAAAATACGTTGATGAATATGCGGAGCGCTTTCGCGGACTAAAGGACTTGCTCGGTATATCAGATGATGTGCATTTTATACGCACTACTGATGTGCATCATATAAGTGCAGCACAAGAATTTTGGAAGCGTTGCGATGAACGTGGTTTTATTTACAAAAAAACATACCAAACCAAATATTGTGTTGGTTGTGAACTTGAGAAAACTGAGTCCGAATTAAATGATAAAGGTGAATGCCCTATACACCCAGGTAAACCAGTTGAGTTGATTGATGAAGAGAATTACTTCTTTAAATTTAGAGATCTAGAGAAACCACTCCTAGACTATTATGAGAAAAATCCAACCTTTGTCATACCAGACTTCCGATTCAACGAGATAAAAACTTTTGTAAAAAGCGGGCTTGAGGATTTCTCTATATCACGTCTAAAGTCAAAGATGTCATGGGGGGTACCTGTGCCGGATGATGATGACCATGTTATGTATGTATGGTTTGATGCGCTTGTAAATTATATATCGACTCTAGGGTGGCCTGAGAATATAGAGCAATTTGAGAAATTCTGGACTGACGGACAACCTGTCCAATATTGTGGCAAGGACAATCTGCGTCAACAATCAGCTATGTGGCAGGCGATGCTGATGGCGGCGGGGTTGCCAAACTCAAAGCAAATAGTGATAAATGGATTTATAACAGGGGAAGGAGGAGTCAAAATGTCTAAATCCCTCGGTAATGTTTATAACCCTTATGATATAGTCAAGGAATATGGAACTGAAGCACTTCGGTATTTCCTACTGCGTGAAATTTCAGCATTTGAAGATAGTCCATTCACAATGGAGCGATTTAAGGAGGCTTATAATGGGGGACTTGCAAATGGCATAGGGAATCTTACTAGTCGGATACTCACTCTTTCAGAAAAATATTTACCAGAGTGTCCGATAATTGATGATAATACAATTCCCGCAGAATATTTTAAACTCTTTGAGGCTTTTGATTTAAAAAGAGTTACCGATTATGTATGGGAAGAGATACAATCGCTCGATAGATTTATCCAAGAGACAGAACCTTTCAAAGTAGTAAAAATTGATGAAGATAAAGGAAAGGAGCTCATAATTGTGATGGTTGAAAGATTATACAAAATTGCATATATGCTCAGTCCTCTACTTCCAGAAACAAGCTCAAAGCTTATGAAATTAATTAATGAAAACAAAAAGCCAGAGACACCGCTATTTTTAAGAAAAGAGTAATATGCAAGAGAAGAATATAGCAAAATATATAGACATACATAGTCATGTGAATTTTAAAGCATTTGATGAAGATCGAGACGAAGTGATTAAGCGTGCGCTAGATAGTGATACATGGATAATAAATGTCGGGACACAACTTGGTACTTCAAAGAAAGCTGTAGAGATGGCAAATCAATATGAAGAAGGCGTGTATGCTATTATCGGACTTCATCCGATACATACTGGAGCTTCATATCATGATGAGAAAGAGTTAGGAGAGGGAGGAGTAGAGTTTACTTCACGAGGTGAGAGTTTCGATAAAGATGCATATTTAGAACTTTGTAAAGACAAAAAAGTTGTAGCTATCGGTGAATGTGGGCTAGATTATTTCCGCTGCACTCCAGAATCTATAGAGAAGCAAAAGAAAGATTTTATAAAACAAATAGAACTAGCAAACGAAGTAGGGAAGCCTTTGATGCTCCACATTCGCAATAATGAAAAGGCCGAACTCATGGAAGGGGCGCCGAAAGCTCCAAATGCTTATAAAGATGCTTTAGAGCTCTTAAAACAATATTCGAAAGTAAAAGGCGATGTACATTTCTTTGCTGGTAGTTTAAATATAGCCAAAGAGTTTGTAGATTTTGGCTTCACTCTTTCATTTACAGGAGTTATAACCTTTACTAAAGATTATGATGAAGTTATTCGCAACACTCCACTTGATATGATTATGTCCGAGACTGATGCCCCATATGTCGCCCCGGTGCCTTATAGAGGCAAACGCAATGAACCAGTCTATGTCCAAGAAGTTGCCAAAAAGATAGCGGAAATCAAGGGTTTATCAGAATCCGAAGTAGCTAAAGCCATAATAATAAACGCTAAAAGAGTCTTTGGATTATAAGCTAGACATCCCATGCTAATTCTGCTAATATAACCGAACATCTTGCTTGTCCCGGCACTGAATCCGGTACACAATACTCTGACCTATGTCGGAGGGTCCATAGCAAGATAATTAATAACAATAGTAATAAAAATGGCAAAAGAAAAAGAAGTTGTCGAAGTGAGTGAGGATCTTAATGAGGCAAAAGGCAGTGTCTATGAAGTTGGTTATATTATGGTGCCAACAATAGCTGAGGAGAATCTTGGGGGTGAAGTCACAGCATTTAAGGATATGCTGACCGAGCATGGTGCAACATTTATCTCTGACGAGCATCCAAAGATGATGGAGCTCTCATACGAGATGTCCCGCTCAATAGCAAACAAGAGACAGAAATTCTCTTATGGATATTTTGGGTGGGTTAAATTTGAATGCACACCAGTGCAGGCAAAAGTTGTAAAAGATATATTAGATAAGAATGAGAAGTTGGTAAGATACCTTCTTATTAAAACGGTTCGAGAGAATACTATGTCCCCAAAGCGTCCTTATGGTAAGACTGAAGGTGGCATGAGAAGAAAATTTACTCCAAAAGAGGAAGTATCAGGCCCAATCAATGAGGAAACCATAGACAAGGAAATAGATGCGCTTGTAGTATAATATAGATATTAATAGTTTAACTATTCATCAAACATATGTACTTAAATAAAGCATTACTCATAGGAAACTTAACTCGAGACCCTGAACTCAAAGCGATTCCATCTGGAATCAAAGTTTGTAGTTTCTCTATCGCAACAAATCGGGTTTGGAAAGATAAAAATGGCGCCAAGCAAGAGGCAGCAGACTATCACAATGTCGTAGTATTTGGTCGCCAAGCTGAGACCGTTGCCCAGTATATGAAGAAGGGCTCACAGGTCATGGTAGAAGGCCGTATGCAGACGAGGAGCTGGGATGACGCTGCGACTGGTACTAAAAAATATCGCACAGAAGTCATAGCTGATCGTGTCCAATTTGGTTCAAGTGGGACTGGTAAGACATCAGGTGGGTCAGGTGAATCATCTTCTAAAGCATCGGCTCCAAAAGAGGATGATGGAGAGTTAGATACCATCGAGTATCCTGAAGAGCAGATCAATGCAGAAGATATACCATTTTAACAAATTATAAAAGAAAATTATGAAACAAGATTATTTCTCATCAAACAATATAAAACATATAGATTACAAGGACGTAGAACTATTAAAAAGGTTCTTAGCTCCTTCTGCTCGTATGATGGCTCGCCGTCGTACAGATGTGACTGCCAAAAATCAACGCAAGCTCTCGATCGCTATCAAGCGGGCCAGATTTATGGGGCTACTTCCTTATATCGCAAAATAAATATACATCAAAAAACTACCTATCCCAGGTAGTTTTTTGGTTGACAGAAAGCCCAAAAGTGCTAGCATATATGTATATAAACTAAGCTAATAAACCATTAAATATGAAAAAAATTATAGTTTTAAGTGTTTTTGTACTAGGCCTTTTATTCACTATTCAAAACGTAGCCCAAGCAATGACTACATACAAAGAGGGTTGTACTGCTACAACTGCCTTTAGTGGAGTAACTGGGGAAAAGTGCGCAACCGGAAATGTATTAGGTGGGTCAACTGCTGGCAGTGACCAGGTACCTCTACCTCCTGTGTATAACAATGATCCTTATCCTCTACCACCTGTGCCTTATTCAGACTGTAGTAAAGCAAGCGCGCCCTCAATAACAGTTCTTTCGCCTAATGGGGGAGAGGTCTACCAAGCAGGACAGCAAATCAAAGTACAATGGAGTACTTGTAATGTATATGTTAATGAAAATATCACACTTGGAATTAATAGTTTTGAACCAAATAATACGGGAGGGTATTCAATAGTAAATACTATTAATGATGGAAGTGAGATTATCACTCTTCCTAGTGCCTCTCAGTTTGGACAGAATCCTGGTCAGTATCACTATGGAAATTATTTCAAAATATATGCAGCATACCTACATAATAACCAAACTCAATATATAGATTATTCTGATAATTTATTCACTATCAACGGTCCTAAAATTAGTGTTTGCGCTAACGAAGTTCCTTCAATCACAGTTCTCTCACCTAATGGAGGAGAAATATACCAAGCAGGAGAACCAATTCCTCTTAAATGGAAGACTTGTAACATTGGAAGTGACAAAAAAATAAGAATTCAAATGAATCTTTATAAGAGTACCGTCTCTAATTACACCGTTCCTATGATAGGACAGACTCCATTTGAAGGTACTTATATTAATAATTGGACACCAAATGATGGTGAAGAGATTACCCGCTTAGATATAGATAATTTTTCTGCACATGAACCTTTCAGATATGGTATTGATTTCAAAGTTTATATCCAAGCTCAAGATATGAATAATAATGCTGTCTTGATTGCTGATGATTATTCAGATAATTTTTTTACAATTAGAGCAAAAGTCTCAGGAGGTTGTACATCGGTTTCAAGCGTTAATTGTGGCAATGATATTATTCCTATGCCACCTGTGCCTTATCCAGATTGTAAAGGTGTGAGTTCAACCGATGATACTAAGCCATGTGGTCCTACAATAAGCCCTGTCGATTATAGTTGTCTATTTAGCAAGTACAGTACTAGTATCGGAGAACCTTGTTCTAAATTACCACCAGTTCCTGCAAAGAAAATTAGAGTACTAAGACCTGGATTAAGAGGTGACGACGTCAAAGCCCTTCAAGAATGGCTCAATATCAAAGCTGATGGCGTATACGGCCGTGGTACTGCAAAGAAAGTTAAAGAATGGCAATTATTGCATGACCTTAAGCCTGACGGAGCATTCGGTTCTGCTAGTCGAGGGAAAATCGATTCTAGCAACTAGCTCAAATAAAAATCCTCTCAGTTGAGAGGATTTTTATTTGAGCTGTAGTGATTTTAGTAATATATCCAATTCTTCGCCTTTGATTTCTTCAAATCCACCCAGTGGAATTTTACAAAGCTCTATATTCATAATACGGATGCGTTTGAGATCCATTACATTGTGATGTAGAGCTTCACACATACGGCGGATTTGGCGTTTCTTACCCTCGGTAAGAATTATATGAAAGGTGTCTTTGCTCTTACGCCCGCCTGCGCTGGCAGGCCAGACTTTGCATTTCTGACTTATGAATCCATCAAATTTGACTCCATTTCCCAAGAGCTCTACAAATTTATCAGAAAATGCGGGTTCAACTTTTACTACGTACTCTTTCTCATGGATATATTTTGGCGAGAGCAATCTATCTGTCACCCGACCATCATTTGTCATAATTATTAGCCCGTGTGAATCTTTATCAAGTCGGCCGATAGGGAAGACCCGAACTGGGAATCTAGTTGCTTGTAAAATATCCTTACTTCCTTTGTCTGGATTTGTGGATATGCCAATTGCTTTATTATAAGCATAATATACGTAATTATCTTTCGGTGCTTTTTTACTCACCTCTACCGCGTCACCTTCTTTTACTTGGTCGCCCAGAATAGCTTTCTTTCCATTAATAGTCACGAATCCTTTTTTGATAAGTAGATCTGCGCCTGTGCGAGTAGCAAAGGCATGAAGCGCAAGATATCTATTGATTCGGATTGGGTATGCTATATTTTTCGTTGTTTTCATGATTATGTTTTAAATATGGAATATAGTACAGTCCACAAAGTACGATAATACCAAGGATGATGAATAAATATTTAAATGGCAAAAATACAAAAATCAAAGTTGCAAATAACGGCGCAATTATATACGCTACCGGAGCCATATCTCTAAATACGCCAAGTAAATATGCTTCCTCTTCTTTTATGTGTGTGAAGAAATATATTTCTGATGCTGTCTCAACTATACTTGCGCCAGTACGGGTCAGAAATAGTACGAGTGCCCATAGTGCCACACTCTTAATACTTATAAATGGTATTGCAAGTGTAGAGATTGCCATGATGAGAAACCCTATTATTAAGAGTGTTCGTTTTTTTACATGATATTTATCTACTAATATCCCGACAGGTAACCCAAATATTACAAAAGGAGCAAGCATTATTGTAAATATTACCCCAATCTGATCCCACCCAAATCCTATATGCTCCATGAGGTATATTGGTGTATAAACTACCATCCAAGCAAAGAAGAACTGCAGGATAAAGTTTATTATAGTAATTGAGAGCATGTGTTTATTTGTTTTCAGGTATCTATATGTCTTCAAGAACGGCGCTCTTTCATACTTTTTATCATTAAAATCTTTGACAGAGAAGAATAACCCCAAAGTCATTAGAATAACAGTAGCAAGAGCTACTATATAGACAGAAATATACCCTCCTTCTTGTGTAATAAGTAGAGCCGTGATGAGAGGTGAGAGCATCCAAGCTATATTGGTGATAGTCAGGTATAGTCCTCGATTCCTACCGATGGTTTCAGGGTTACCAAAGTGTTCGATGAAGATATCTAAGCATAGCGCGATAAGGGTGTTGGTAGTTAGTATAGATATGAAAGATAGAGCTATCAGACTTGAGTTGCCAGAAGATATAAGACATGCAAGTGATAGCATGTTAATAAAAAGCAACCATAATACTAGCTTGCGATTACCGAAGTATTTCAGTAAATTTGGGCTCCTTGAGAGCAGAATTATTGTAATAATAGCTCCGACGGTATAGAGGAGACCTACATATTTTTCCGAGATGATTTTAGTTAAAAATGTTGAGTTAACATAGGCCGATAGGGAAATATGAAGTGTAAATAGGAATGACAGTATATACATTCGGTGAATTTTTGTAAGTTTCATATATTTCTAGACGCTTAATAGCACAGGTATGACCAATGGACGCTTTGCAGTTTTCTGATACAGGAATTTTGATATATTATCTCCTAAATTTGTTTTTATCATATCAAAATTTATAGGATTCATTCCACGGGCACCGTCTTCGATGGTCTTTTTAATTATTAATCTGACTTGATGAAGTAGTTCCTGATTTTCTTTTAGATAAATAAATCCACGAGAAATAATATCTGGGGATTTACGCAATTTGCCAGTCTCTGAGTCAATTGTAGCAATAAGAACAAACATACCGTCTTGAGCAAGCATCTGGCGGTCACGAATTACGACTTCTTGTTCATCGCCAACTGAGAATCCATCTACCATCATAGGCCCAGACGGTGCCTTTTCCTTGCGTACATTAATTTTTGTACCTTCGTTTGTAATCTCAATTATAGAGCCATTATCTGGGACTACAATATTTTCCTCAGACATACCGATCGACATAGCGACCTCTTTGTGTTTGACAAGCATTGAGTGCCAACCATGAATTGGTATAAAGAATTTTGGATGAGTCTTCCTATGGAGCCATTTAATATCTTCTTGGTTGCCGTGCCCTGTGGCATGAATAGTCTCCTCAGAGGTACGGTAGCTTATTATTTTTACCCCATGTCGAGCGAGGTTATCTTTTAAGTGTTGAACTGATATCTCATTTCCAGGAACAATCGAAGCTGAGAGTATGATAGTATCTCCCTTTCTAATTGTGAATTTTTTATGGGTTTTATTAGCTGCACGATTGAGCGACGCAAATTCTTCACCTTGAGCTCCAGTCATTAGAACTATAACTTTGTTCGGGGGATAACTGTCCACATCTTCAACTGGGATAATCGTGCCTTTTTTAGGTTTGAATAATCCGGCTTGTTCGCAGACTTCCATATTTGTTTTCAAGGACCTTCCATCTAGTACCACTTTCTTGCCTAGTGACTCAGCAATTTCTACTACTTTTACTAAACGAGTAATATGAGAAGCAAAAGCAGCAATAATGATACGCCCAGTACCTTGCTTGATGAGTTTATCAAGACCTTCATGCACACGTACTTCTGGAAGTGAGAACCCTTCATTTTCGATATTTGTTGAGTCAGTCAAAAGGAGCAATACTTTTTCTTTATCAAAAAAAGCATACTCTTTTTCTTCTTCGTCAGAGACTTTACCGTCTATCTGATCGAGCTTATAGTCTCCAGCTGTAACTATTGATCCAAATGGAGTCTCAATAATAATCCCCATAGAGTCAGGCACTGTATGTGTGACTCCAAAGAAGCGAATTTTCATCTCGCCTGCATGTATGACAGAGTTTTTTTCAACTATTTGAGTATTTAATGCTGGTAGGTGAGGGAATTCTTCTTGGCGCTTCTTCATTAAAAGGATAGATAGATTCCTAGAGTAGAGTGGTGGATTGCCTATACGACTCATAACAAGTGGTATACCACCAATGTGATCTAGGTGGCCGTGGGTGACAAACATTCCGCGAATTTTTTCCTTCCTTTCTTCCAAGTAAGTAGTATTGGGTATTATATAGTCTATACCAGGTGTATCTTCTGTTTTAAACTGCATACCAGCATCTATGACAATTATGTCGTTACCTATTTCGATAGCTGTCATATTTTTTCCTATCTCTTCAACACCTCCAAGTGGAATAACACGGATTACACCACTCTCTGGTGGGGGGATAAGATGAGTCTTTCTCTTAGATATTGTAGGCGTAGTGTTTGGCGCCTGTGCTTGGGCGCGAGGCCTTCTTCCACCCTTATTATTACCATATTGGTAACTACCTTTACTGCCTCTATTTCCACTCTGACTAGTTTTATGGTAGAAACTTTTACTAGCCTGTTTATTATTATCAGTACTCTCTGTGTTCGTTTGTGGCTTGTGCAGGGTACGAGCGTAATTTACTTTATTGTTGTGAAAGTTATTACTCTTCGGTTTTCTATTCGGCTGTGATTGATCCATATATTATTATTCTTTATTTAGTAAAAATCTTCCATACATTTTCAGTATCAGCGTACCAACTGAAGATCTGGGTAAAACGATCCGACGGTATTGTTAATGTGCTTAGATTTAGATTTCCAAGCTTAGGAGACGTAGCATATAAATATTTAGGTGAATAAACTAAAAGCGCTGGCACGTCCTTATTAAATTCTTTTATGAAATCTTCATATTTGCCTCCTCTATCTTTTTGGGTAGTTATCTTCTGTGCTGATTCAAGTATACTATCTACATCTTTGTTGCTGTACATAGCAATATTGAGTCCAGGATCTGCTTTTTGGCTAGAATGCCAGAATGAAAATAAGTCAGATTCATGATTAACTATTTGTCCAAAAAATAAAACTTCATAATCACGAGCCCTTATTAATTGATTAAGTGGACCAGTTTCATAAATTTTTATATCAATTTGTGCACCTAATTTTTCTAGTTGCTCTTTGATTAGTAGAGATACACTTTTCAACTCTGGAGTATTACCTGTAGTAATTGAAAAAGAAAGCCTAATAACAGGTCCGTTATTTACAGTTACTTTTTCAGTAACCGTCTTCTTGCCTACTTTCTTTGTTTTCGATACAGTTGTGATTCCACCCTTAGAGCGTATCCCGTCTATTCCTTGAATCCAACCAGCATTATCAAGTATCAGTCTAGCTTCATCCAAAGAAGAGTTTCTATATTTTTCTTTCGATGGGTCGTTTATAATAGTTTCTGGAATTGGTCCATGAGTTATATCTGCATACCCATACAAGACTTTGTCAATTATTTCTTGTCTATCTATAGCTTTGTCAAATGCGGTTACCACATTTTTATCTGCAAATATTTTATTGTTATTACTGTTCCAAAATACCCCAAATATACGAGGTAAAGTAGCAGTATTTATAGTATATTCAGCTTTCGTAATATCTCTTGCATTTTCAGGAGATATGCCAGAAGCTTGATCGATAGAGTGTGATAACAGGGCATCCACTAAATCTTTTTCATTTGAATATGAAATTATGTTCATATACTTGATATGCGGTTCGCCAAGCACAAATCCTTTGAATCTTTTTAATTGATATTCATTTGGAACACCGTCACTGTCTTTTGATACAGAGTCTATTAGATAGGGGCCAGATCCTATAGCTTTGATATTTAAGCTAGATAGGCCAAACTCTGCCGGGGTGACATTTTTCCATATATGCATAGGTAAAATACCTATAGTAGTATTATCGATGAACGATATGTAAGGTTGCTTTAAAGTAAAGACAATAGTACTTTCATCTTTTTTACTAACGCTTACTCCATCCCAACCTATTTTTCTCGGACTCTTTATTAATGGATCCTTTATTTTTTCAATAGTGAATACTATATCGTCCGCTGTAACCTTAACTCCGTCTTGGAATTTTGCGTTTTTCTTGAGTATGAAAGTATAAGTCATACCATCCCCTGATACATCATACGATTCTGCTAGATCGTTTATAAAGTCACCGTTTGGCATTTTTCTCATTAATCCACTATATACAAGAGTGGTTAAATCTTTATCTGCGTCAGATAGTGCAAGAGCAGGATTTACTAATGTCGGTGTACCAATAATGCCTTCGTTGATAGTTCCTCCATCAGATGGTATGGGTACCATAAAAGAGATGTTTACTTTCTCTAATATCACTATCATTGCTACAACTGCGATAGACAAAGTTGCTACGAAAATAATGAACTCCTTCTTCGAAAAAGATGCTCTAGCATCTAGGAGTTCTTTCTTTTTTGGAATTTTAAATTCTTTTATAAATGTGAGAAATTTCTGCATACAATGCATTTCAAACGGATAGATACCAACTTAATGTTGAATTTTATTTAACGAGTATTGCAACAAACGCTGATGCAGCAAAAAGTATACCAACCACGATTGTAGTAATAAATAGGAACTTTTCAAATCCACGTCGGGTGTGATAGAGTCCACCACCGTCTCCACCTCCAAGTGCGCCACCAAGCCCTGCGCTAGATTGCTGAAGTAGGATTGCAACAACCAAAATGATAGACAGTATAATCTGTATATATGGTAATACATTAGCAATAATCGTCATAAAATCCATGTTACTATATTTAGACAAAGATTGCAAATATTATATGTACTTAATTAAACACAATTTGTGCCCAGGAGAGGACTTGAACCTCCAAGGATTTCTCCACTAGTTCCTAAGACTAGCGCGTATACCAATTCCGCCACCTGGGCATATTTTATTTTCTAACATGGGCGGGACTTTCCGCTGGAGGCGTGGGCGGGAATTGAACCCGCGCATGTCGGTTTTGCAGACCGAAGCGTTACCACTTCGCCACCACGCCCTATTTCATTATGCATTTATATCCTAGCTTTTCGCGAGCAATTCGTCAATTTTCTGACGATTCTTTTCTCCCTCGTCTATTTCCACATCGAGGAAGGGTATAGGGTTTATTCGAAGCCCTTTGGTGACATATTTACGTAAATCTCCCAAGTTACGTTTTATAAATCCATATGCGGCATTCTCTTTCTCGCGCGGGAGAACAGTCACCATGATTTTTGCTTTCTTGTTGTCCGGAGTTAGTATTACTCTAGTAACTGTAATCATAGAAGTCGGGCCTCCTTCACGTTCTATATAGGTCGCAGCGAGTTCACGGATATGATTGGCTATTTTTTCTCCACGAAATTCTTTGGTATTCATCTTATTTCATCACCATAATAAAAGCTTCTAATACATCACCAGGAGCAATATCTATCTTGGACTCTATGGATATACCGCAGTCTGTCTCCTCTAAGACTTCCTTAGCCTTTATCTTATTTGTCTGTAGCCCGATTATTTTACCCCGACCAATTTCAAAATCCCGTCTGATAACTCGGACATTACCATTGTCAGTTATACGTCCTGTAATAACCTTACCCCCTACGACTTGTCTATCACGAGTAGCACCAAAAGTTTTTAGAACCTTAAGCATCCCGGTGATCTCTACTTGCTCTTGTCTAGGACGCCTTTCATTAATTGTTTCTTTTAACCAATCGATCAGTTTGTAAATGATATCGAAGATCTGAATATTTACTTTTAGAGACTCATTTAAATCACGAGCTCCGTTATCAACCTTTGTATTGAAACCCACTACAATAGTGTCTTTATTTACATTAGCCATTTTTAGATCGGATTCATTTATTGCTCCGACGCCCTTGCTTATAATTTTATAAGCTATATCATCTCCATTTAATTTACTTATTTCTTTTTCAAGCGCTTCTATAGTTCCCGAGACGTCAGTCTTTATCAATAGAGGTATTATTTTATTGGCCTGCATAATTGATTCCTCGGATACTTTTGGTAAGGATTTCTCTCTTTTTATTGTGTTTACATATTCTTCGGCTTCCTTCTTAGTATGAAATGATAGAAATGTGGATCCAACTTCTGGCATAGATTCAAATCCGACAAGTCGGACAGGGGAGGAAAATGTAGCTTCTTTGATGGGTTTTCCTAGAAAATTCTCGAGTATTCTTGTAGTAACTATAGCCTCACCGCAAGCTATAAACATTCCAGATGAGAGTGTCCCGTCCTTTATAATAGCAGTTGCTGATATGCCACGCTTTGGTTCACGATTTGCTTCGATGATGATACCTGAGGCGTCTAAATCCCTATCTCCAGTTAGTGCATGCATCATAGATACAAGTAATATCATATCCAATAATTCTGGCACACCAGTACCTTCCTTTGCAGAGATAAGTACAAATGGAATATCTCCACCCATACCTTCTAGATATATTCCTTTTTCTACTAAATCCATTTTTACTTTCTCTACATTTGCATTTTGTTTATCAATTTTATTAATTGCAACAATGTAGGGGATTTTATTATCTATTATAGTATTGTAAGCTTCAAGTGTCTGAGCTTTTACTCCATCTTCAGCTGATACCACCAAAATAGCAATATCAGAAGTCACTGCACCTCTTGCGCGCATTTTCGAGAACGCTTCATGCCCTGGTGTGTCTAGGAATGTTATCAATTTATCGATACCGTTCTCATCTTTATGTATTACTTCGTATGCGCTTATGTGTTGAGTAATACCTCCAGCTTCATCAGATACGATGTTAGACTTTCGAATATAGTCAAGCAGTGTTGATTTGCCATGGTCCACATGGCCCATCACACAAGCGACAGGGGGACGTTCCACGATATGTGATTTTTTTTCTTTTGCGTTCATATATGTTAATTTTTCCGCTATCTGTCTTTGGATTTTTTTAATACTTCTTTCTCTTCTGTAGATAATTCAAACTCCGATTTACCGTTGTTTATAGGTTTTGCAAATATACTCATACGATCACGAGCATAAAGACTAGATATTATTACCCCGTCTCCTTTATCATTTAGAAAGGATATAGCAAAGCTCTGGTTACTTCCAGCATCTAGGAATGGGTTAAAGCGAATTGTCTCGACGCTTCTTATCGATTTATCGAGCCTACTATCTACTGTTATAAGATGGCTATTTATCTCAAGCTGGGTCTTCTTTAAATTTTCAACCTGCTTGAATATGTCAGTCATCAGTTCTTCTAAATCCTCAGCTTTTTTGCCTACGAAGAACTTTTTCAATCTACGTTCAGTCAACATCACCCATACCAAGAGGATGACAATTATACCAGCTAGTATATAGATTAATACGAGTGTATTCATAACTAAGAAGAGTATATATGAATTGGAGTGTTTTTACAATGCTGTGATATAGTAATGACACAACTAAAATATGGCTAAAAAACATCAAAATACTATATATCTAGACCACGCAAGTGCCACACCTATAGATTCTAGTGTGGCTAAACTTATATCTCTATATGAGCGTAGATATTTTGCTAATGCTTCGTCTATCCACAAAGGTGGGGTAGAAACACAAAAGGTAATTGAGAACGCCCGAGAGCAAATCGCCAAGCTTATATTCGCTCATAGTGATGAGATTATCTTCACCGGCAGTGGCACAGAGAGTGATGCCCTTGCTATAATTGGCGTTGTTCGTGGGTACAAGGGCAAAAATATTCCTCATATAATAACAACAACCATAGAACATTCAGCTGTACTTGAGAATTGCAGGATGCTTGAAAAAAATCGAGAAGCCGAAGTAACTTATATTATGCCTGATGCGGATGGAATAATAAATCCAAAAGACGTAAGAGATGCACTCAAAGTAAGTACTGCCCTAGTATCGGTCATGTACGCCAACAATGAAATTGGAACCGTACAACCCATACAAGAGATTGCGAAGATAATTAGACATTATAGAAAAAATACAAATTCTTCCTTTCCTCTTTTACACACTGATGCCTGCCAAGCGATGAATTACTTGCCAACCGAGAATATTGAGAAGCTCGGAGTGGACTTGCTCACATTTAATAGTTCTAAAATTTACGGACCAAAAGGAGTCGGTGTTTTATATAAAAAAAGAGGAGTAAATCTTGCACCTATCTACCTTGGTGGTGGACAAGAGTTTGGATTGCGATCAGGGACCGAAAATATAGCGGGGATTGCTGGCGTTGCTCTAGCACTTTCACAAACATTTAGGATAAAGAAAAAAGAATCAACCAGATTAATAAAACTTCGCGACTATGGAATTAAAAAGTTACTATCCCTATCTCATGTATCTGGCTATGAAATAATTCTAAATGGAGATAAGGTAAAAAGATTACCGAACAATATAAATATATCTATCTCTGGAATTTCAAGCGAGCTCCTTGTTATCGAACTTGATGCGAAGGGAATACAAGTCTCTGCCAAAAGCGCTTGCAAGAGTGAGGAACTAGATGAATCATATGTCATTGGCGCTCTCCGTAAGGCACAAAATATTAAACCAAACACAACTGACGGTTCGCTTCGTATCTCACTCGGAAGACAAACAAAAAAAGGTGATATTGATGCATTATTCAAAGCCCTTAAAGAAATTCTAGCCAAATATAGGAAGTGGAAATAGAGTAGACGGCTGTGATATAATAGGGGGATGGATATCAAAGAACTCAATAAAACCCAGCTTATATTACTTACTCTCTTGATCACTTTTGTGGTCTCTATTGCTACGGGGATAATAACTGTGTCTATAATGCAACAGATGCCCAAGAGTGTTCCCCAAACCATAAATAATGTAATTCAGCGCACAATTGAGAAAATTACAACGGCTCCAGCTGTCATAACTGTATCTGATAAAACAGAAGAAAATAAGACACCTACGGTTGTATTTGGAGAAGGAGATGCGGTTATCAATATTTACTCTATCGAGGCAGTAGTGCCTCCGCCTACAACAATCGAGGGAGAAACAAAAACAGAAGCTCCTAAGCCACTAGGTCAAGGAATTATAATCTCCGATACAGGGCTCGTGCTGGTTGACTCGGATATTCTCGTTGACAAGGAATTGTATAAAGTTGTTCTAGATAAAATAGAATTTGACGCTACCATTTTAATGAAGTTCCCAAATGGATTTACTGTTCTTAAAATAAGTCCAAAGAAAGTCCTCCCTGTCAAAGAAGAGCCAAAGAAGGATAATGGTGTGGTTCCTCCAATTGACAACAAACCATAGAAATTTTAAAATCCCTTCTCATTCGTAATTATCACATATGCCACCATTCAATCATTTTACAACTAAAGCTAAAGAAGCCATTCGTAAAGCCCACGAGCTGGCTATTGAGCGTGGGCAGAATCACGTCAATGCACTTCACTTACTCACTTCTCTTCTAATTCAAGAGGACTCCCTAGTAGTATCAATACTAGATCGTATGGATATCGATACTATGCTAATGACAGACAACCTCATTGAGATGATAGAATCTCCAGAGAATCGCAATACCCTTTCGCCTTCATACCAACTTTATCTCACTCCTGATTTAGCTTCCGTTATAGAGAATTCTAGTAAAGTCGCGGCGACATTGAAAGATGAATTTGTGTCGACGGAGCATTTATTTGTGTCACTACTTGAGACACCCGGCGAGGCTCGTGAACTTTTAGGTAAATTTAAAATCGAGAAAGATCAAGTAGTGAGTGTCCTTGAAGTATTTAGAAATGAAAACGTTACCGAATCAAGCGGTGGCAAGAAACACAAGCTTCTAGCAAAATTTACTCGCAACCTGACAGACCTCGCCCGCGCCGACAAGCTCGACCCAGTCATCGGTCGTGATAATGAAATCATGCGCATGATGCAGATACTCTCTCGTCGTACCAAGAACAATCCAATATTAATAGGGGAGGCTGGCACAGGCAAGACGGCTGTCGCTGAAGCCTTAGCGCAGAGGATAGCCAAAAATGACGTCCCAGAGAGCCTACGGGATAAAGAGATGGTATCCCTTGATTTAGGCTTACTTCTATCCGGCACAAAGTATCGTGGTGAGTTTGAGGAGAGACTCAGAGGTATCATGAAAGAAATAGAAAAATCCGACGGTAAAATAATTCTCTTCATAGATGAGATCCATACTATTGTCGGCGCAGGATCTGCCGAGGGGTCACTTGACGCATCAAACATGCTAAAGCCCGCGCTTGCGCGAGGCGAGCTCCGTGCTATCGGTGCAACGACACTAAAAGAATATCAAAAACATATAGAAAAAGACCCAGCTCTTGCACGTCGCTTCCAACCAATATTTATCGACGAACCAAGTACCGATGATGCTGTGGCAATACTCCGAGGACTCAAAGAAAAATATGAACTTTTCCACGGTGTTCGTATTACCGATGATGCGATTATATCGGCAGTCAATCTTTCGACTCGATATATTACAAATAGATATCTGCCCGATAAAGCAGTCGACCTCATCGATGAAGCTGCATCTGCTCTTCGCCTATCCCTTGAGAATAAACCACAAGTTTTAGAAGATGCCGATCGCAAGATTATGCGATTTGAAATCGAGAAGGAAGCACTCTCCAAAGAAATAGAGCGAGTATCAAGTAAATCCGAAGAACACAAGAATGCGAAAGCACGGGTTAAAGATATTGATAAAGAAATTGGTAATTTAAAAGAGAAAACCCGAGAGCTTGAACTCAAGTGGAAGAATGAAAAAGAGACAGTCATAGAAATACGTTCAATAAAGAAAGAATTAGAAGCGCTCCGCTTAGAAGGCGAGAGTGCTGAGATGCGTTCCGACCTTGCCCGTGCCGCCGAGATTCGCTATGGCCGAATCCCAGAACTACAGAGTAAATTGGAGACGAAACTCTCACGGCTAAAGAAACTTCAGAAGTCACGTCGAATTCTAAAAGAAGATATTACCGCCGAAGATATTGCCGAAGTGGTATCGCGTTGGACCGGTATCCCACTTGTCAAAATGCTCGAAGAAGAGCGTGAGAAACTTGCAAATATGGAGAGTGAGCTCAGAAAGCGTGTCGTTGGCCAAGACGAAGCGATAACCAAAATTGCCAACGTCGTCCGCAGATCACGCGCCGGTATTTCTGATCCAAATAAGCCCATTGGCTCATTTATATTCCTCGGTCCGACTGGTGTCGGTAAGACTGAGCTCACCAAAACTCTAGCCCAGTTCATGTTCAACGACGATAAGGCCCTCATCCGCGTAGATATGAGTGAATATATGGAGCGCCATAGTGTATCGAAACTCATTGGCTCTCCACCCGGATACGTCGGCTACGATGAGTCTGGTAATCTGACCGAGGCTGTTCGCCACCGACCTTACTCGGTGATACTTTTCGACGAAATAGAAAAGGCTCACCCCGAAGTGTTCAATGTGCTCCTCCAAGTTCTCGACGAAGGTCGCCTGACAGATGCCAAGGGCCGGATAGTAAACTTCAAAAATACTATCATCATCATGACATCAAATATCGGTTCGAATTTTATTGAAAAGATGGAGTCACTCGGATTTACTAATTCAAAAAAGAATGAATATGCTGAGACAAAAGAAAAAGTCCTCGGATCACTCAAAGATCACTTCCGCCCAGAATTCCTAAACCGTATAGATGATACAATTGTGTTTGATATTTTATCTATCGAAGTCATCCGGCATATAGTGGATTTGAAAATCCAAGTTATAAAAGAAAGATTACAAAGTAAAAATATTGAGCTTGAAATAACTGATGATGCTCTATCCTATCTTGCGCGTGAAGGTTACAACCCTCACTACGGGGCAAGACCTCTAGGCAGACTAATCCAAAATAAAATTCTAAATCCTATCGCATCGTTTATCATAGGTAAAGGTGTGAAAAAAGGCGATATTGTCACAGTAAATATTAAAGACAATGACTTAGTCATTGAAATGAAGAAAAAGAAAATCAAATCTGACTTCAAAGTTTCCAAGACTTCATCTTACAATAGTAAATAAAAAAAGCCCCCTTCATACGAAGGGCGCTTTTGTATTTAGCAAAATCCAAACATCCTATTTAGGGCTCTCCTCATTGAGATCAAGGTCAACGAGTTGGTCACCCTTACCAATGTGGATGTTACCAACCGTGATAGAACCTGCGCCGGTATTTTTGATGACGAACATCGGCTTTTGGCCAAAGTTTTCCGGCATTACAACGGTAGTGTTGGCTTCAGCAGTTGCACTGGCGTTGTTCTCCACAGATACTGGCTGAACCGGGTTTGCTACCCAACGTTCACTTCCTTCTTCACCAGCGGGAGGATCATTTCTGCGCCTTCCTGCTCCTGTTGCAGCTGGTGTATTATTCCTCATCGCCATGAAGAGGAGATAACCAAGCCACAAAATGAATGCCAGTAAAGCTAACGGCCACAGAACCTGGAAAATATCGCTCAACCAATTCGGCATCCAGTTAAAACCAGAATGCGAAGAGGAAGATTGATTAATTCCTGAATTGTCGCTGTCGGAATTGTCGGGCATTACCGGCGTTGTGCCGATAGGGAAGTAATACCAGCCTTTTGAATTCATTTCGTCGGACGAAAGGGTGATAGTCTGACCTTTGGAAAGGCAGATAACACTGTCTTTGTACGATTTTACTTTCCGGTAAATTGATTTGCCTCCGGAGCACAAACCTATGGGTGCGGTTACCGGTACTTTCACGGTAATGCAAGTATCCATTGTGCAGGTGTAAGTGAAATTGTTTTCAACAGGGGTTGTAACTTTTGTTTTGCTGTTACAGCTTGCAAATGCAAGAACGATAGCAATTGCCATAAAGGCGAACATAACTTTTTTCATGTTAAACTGGGTTTTGATGTTTGAAATTTTGTTTGGAAAGATCACTCCTCACATACCTCACTCTCTCCTTGTAGTATAGCATATCCTACCCTCTTTGTCAAGAGGTGTATAGAGTTAAAATAGCCTTGGAATATATATGTAAAAATCTCATAACAGAAGTTACGAGATTTTTACATTGTGCGTCGGGTTGGATTCGAACCAACGAAGGCCAAGGCCGACAGATTTACAGTCTGTTGTGATAGACCACTCCACCACCGACGCGGGTATTCATGAGTATACATGCTTTTCTTCAATTTTTCAACACAAAAAAAATATGCTAAAATACAGCTTATGTCACAGTTGTATAGTAATTCAATCTTCTGGATTGATGTAGATAAAGTCAAACCAAATCCGTTTCAGCCTCGTCGAGAATTCGATGAAGCTCGTCTTCGTGACCTTGCCGACTCAATACGACAGTACGGAGTCCTCCAACCACTTACCGTCTCTCGAATAGAAGTAGTAAAAGAGGATGGGGGTATCGCAGTTGAGTACGAGCTTATCGCTGGCGAGCGCAGACTAAGGGCTTCTCGGCTCGCGGGTCTCGAGCAAGTACCAGTCATCATTCGTGTCGGTGATGACAATATGGTAAAGCTCGAGCTTGCCATTATTGAAAATCTACAACGCGAAGATCTCAATTCTGTCGAGCGTGCCCGAGCTTTTTTCAGACTCAATGAAGAATTTAAATTTACTCACGGGCAAATCGGGGCCAAGGTTGGCAAGAGCCGTGAGCATGTTTCAAATACTCTACGCTTGCTTTCACTACCGCAAGAAATACTCGATGGGCTATCGGGCGGTAAAATCTCCGAAGGTCACACTCGACCGATACTAATGCTCGCTGATAGGCCCGAAGAGCAGATGGTGCTCTTCAAAGAGATAATGCTAAAGAAGATGACAGTCCGCGATGCCGAGAAGATAGCTCGCAAGATTGCTGTTGATCGTATTCGCAAGAAAGAATATTTACCTGACCCCGAGCTCGCAGATCTTGAAGACAGACTCCAAGAGACTTTAGGTACTCGAGTACACATAGATCGCAAAGAGAATGGTGGGCAGATCACTATCGACTTTTTCTCCAACGATGACTTGCGGATGATACTCGATATTATTAAATCCAACCAAATAAAAAATCCAAATGAAATGCTCGATAGCTTTATGGCTAAGCAAGCCGGAGAATCAGTTTCTGATACTCTAGAAGAAGACTCTATCTTGCTTGATGATCGTACGACAGAAGAAAAAGCTCAGGCCGACGAAGATGCAGATCTATATAGTATTAAAAATTTCTCTATCTAGCTGTTTCCGAAAGATAAAAATTTAGAAAGCAAACTGTGCGACTTTAGATAGGTATTTATATGTTTACGAGCAAGACCAGTCTTCGTATGGTCAAGCCATTTTGATGATGGATTGGAATTCTTGTTAACTTGGATTTCTATGATGTCATTGGTTTTAAGTTTTGTATGTAGGGCAACATTCTTGCCATTTACTTTTGCACCTTGAGCGTGGTTACCGATATCGGTGTGAATAGCATATGCAAAATCAATAACACTAGAATCCTCGGGCAAGTCTATAATGTCACCCTTTGGGGTAAAGACGAACACGCGGTCTTTAAAGAAGTCCATTTTGATTTCTCTAAGGAATTTCTCTGGATCTTTTTTCTCACCGCTTAATTCATTTAGGTTTCGAAGCTCACGTACCCATTCGAATTGATCCAAGGCCATATTCTTACTCCCCTTGTTTTCTTTATAGGCAAAGTGAGCAGCAATACCGTATTCAGCTTCTTGGTGCATTTCATATGTACGAATCTGGACCTCCACTATTCCTCCGGTACCTGTGAATATGGTTGTATGCAGACTTCTGTAGCCGTTGAGCTTTGGCGTGGCTATATAGTCCTTGAATCGGTTTGGAAGTGGTGTCCATGTGCCGTGGATAAGCCCGAGTACGTGGTAGCAGTCGGCCACAGTGTCCACCATGACACGCAGTGCCAAGATGTCATATATCTTTGTTATATCCATCTCATACTTTTTGAGTTTTCTCCAGAGCGAGTATAAATGTTTTTGCCTGTAGTCGACGTGGGTATTTTCGATGCTATCTTTTTTTAGCTTCTTTACTAGCTCATTCTTTACTTCCATTAAATATTTTTCTTCAACATCTTTTTTAGAAATCAATAACGCTTTGACTTCACCATACTCTTTTGGATAAGCAAATTTAAATGCGGCATCTTCGAGTCGGCCTTTGAGGCGACCCATCGATAGCCGATTGGCCAGTGGAGCGTAAACTTCTAAAGTTTCAAGAGCGATGCGTTTCTGTTTGTCAGGGCGGACATGTTCGAGCGTCTCAATATTGTGCAGTCGATCGGCAAGTTTTATAACAAGTACTCGTAAATCTTCTGTCATTGACATAAAAAATCTCCGCAAGTTCTCGACGTTGCGCTCGATACCTTTATATTTTACAGTTCCCAATTTCGTCACACCTTGCACGAGGGATACTATTTCTTTATTAAATTCTTTCGTCAGCTCTTCCTCGGTAGTTTTTGTATCTTCGAGGACGTCGTGGAGAAACCCTGCAGTGATAACAGTCGGGCCCATCCCTAGGTCCGCTAGATTTTTAGCAGTCTTAAATACGTGGATAAAATATGGTTCACCGCTTTTACGAAGTTGGCCCTCATGCGCTTTGACTGCGAAATGGTATGCTTTCTCTATAAGCGCTTTTCCCTTAGCGCCTAAAGTAGGAGTGACTGAGAAGATTTCATCTATCTTTGGCATATAAGCTAGTATAGCCGATTGACATACTTTAGTAAAATGGTAGTATGCTAGAAAACAAATCCTCAATTCCTTAATCAAAAAAATCTATATGCAATAGTCACCCATTGTATTAATTGGTTCCGGAGCACAAAAGTACTTCGATGAAAATCTTAATATATTTAGATCGAGTGAGTTTAAGTATATAATGATTCAATCCGTTGGATCTGATCTACTTCAAATGTTGATTATGCGAATAGGTGATCCATTTACCTATCACGCAGAAGCCCTTCTGGACTACATGAAAAGTGAAGGTCTGAAAGAGATAAAAGTGAACGGTGGAGGGCGGATTAATTTTTCACTTAATGAAAAAGAAGTCACTGTTACAGAAAAATCTTACGCCTTCGGCAAAGCCTACCCAAAGGAAGTAGAAGAGTTTATAAAAACTGTATGGCCTTCATTTTCAGTTTCCACAGAGTACATGGCTGTAGATCCAAGCAGAAAAGAAATGTCAGTTACCGGAAGAGTGTTTACGATAGGACGGGTCAAAGAACACGCCGATAACCCTTAAAAATTGTTTTTCAATAATAAAAAAGAAGCTCGCTGGAGCTTCTTTTTTGATTTACTTCTTTTTTACATTCTCGCCAGTCTTATGCGGGTTATGCATCTTGCACATCTTATTACTACAACGCTCGGGAATAGTTTTTGTACCTTCCATCATTAGCGATTGGCAAAGGGGACAGATATTACCCGTTGGCTTGGCTTTTATCGCATTCTTGCAAGTAGGGTAGTTACTACAAGAATAAAATATTCCAAACCGTCCTCTTCGCTCCATCATTTTCCCACTATTGCAAACTGGGCAAGTCACGTCAGTCATTTTCTTTTTCTTCTCTTCTTCATCTTCTTTTATGAATTTACATTTTGGGTATCTTGAACAAGAAACAAATGCTCCGAACTTACCTTGGCGTACTACGAGCTTGCCTCCACCCGACTTTCCTTTTTTATCGCCACAGAGTGGACACATTTCCCCAGTCTCTTTCGGTCCTTCTAATTCGTTACCTTCCATCGTCCGAGCGCCAGCACAATCAGGATATTTTGCACATGAATAGAATTTGCCATTGCGTGCGAGTTTTATAATCATTTCACCCCCACATTTTGGGCAGAGCATATCCGTTGGTGCTTCACCCATATTTGTCGCTTTCGCGAGTTTGTCTTTTGCTTTTATGTCTTTCTGGAAGGGAATATAGAAATCTTTTAAAGTTTTCACATATTCGCGTGTTCCATTCGCGATGTCATCGAGCTCATTTTCCATCTCGGCAGTAAAAGTATCACTAATGTACTCTCCAAAGTTATTCTCAAGAAAGCTTGATACCACATCCCCGGTGTCAGTCGGGAAAAGGGTGCGACCTTCCTTGGTCACATAACCTCGATCTTCAAGCGTTTTCATGATGGAAGCATATGTACTAGGTCTACCAATATCACGAGCCTCGAGCTCTTTGACGAGCCCTGCTTCAGAATAGCGATTTGGTGGCTCAGTAAACTTTTCGATATTTTTAAGTTCAAGTAATTTTAATTCTTCTCCAATTTCCACAAGCGGTAGCTCCACATCTTCTCCTCGAGCTTCTGTATCAACTGCGAGCCATCCAGGGGAAAGAACCCTTGAACCATTTGCAGTAAAGTCAGGTACTCCATTTTCTTTGATATTGGCCACAATTTTTGTCTTCATAAGTTTCGCATCTATCATTTGCGATGAGACTGTGCGCTCCCAAATCAGGCGATACAATTTCTTCTGTTCGTCGTTTATTCCTTCGTTCATACTATCGATATGTGTCGGACGAATAGCTTCATGCGCTTCTTGAGCGTTCTTTGATTTGGTTTTATAAATTCGTGGTTCAGCTTGGTCTTTACCATATTTTTTCTCTATGATTTTTTGTATTTGAATTTGGGCTGTAGTTGCGATATTTGTACTGTCTGTACGCATATACGTTATGAATCCTTGCTCGTATAATTTTTGAGCTACACCCATAGTACGTGCCGGTGAGAACCCTAAACGAGTGCTCGCAGTTTGTTGGAGTGTCGAAGTAGTAAAAGGTGCACGAGGACTTCGCTTTTGTTCTGATGCTTTTAAATCTGTCACGTACCATTTTTCCTTCTGGCCGAGGTCAAGTATTTTATCGACAATTTTTTGGTCGCGTGGTTCGTCGACACATGTCAGTGTGAGTTTCTCCCTCTTGTGCGTCTCAAATAATCCTTCGAGCATCCAATATTGCTCTGGTATAAATGCGCGGATTTCCCGTTCCCGTTCCATGATGATACGGAGTGCAGGGGATTGGACTCGCCCAGCTGATAATCCATATCGTACTTTTTTCCAAATAATTCCAGAGAGGTCATACCCGACAAGGCGATCGAGCACTCGGCGGGCTTCTTGAGCTTTGCGCAAATTGGTATCAATATCTCGCGGAGATTTCAAAGCCTCTTCTACTGCCTCTTTAGTAATTTCGTGGAAGGTAACACGCTTTATAGGAGCTTTTACTTTCTTGTCACTATTTAGCAATTCCTCTATATGCCATGCAATAGCTTCTCCTTCACGATCTGGGTCAGTAGCGAGCATTATCTCTGTGGCTTTTTCAGCCAAGTGCTGTAGCTCGTGGACAACTTTTTCTTTACCCCTAGATATTTCGTAATGAGGTACAAATCCAGCAGGAATATCAATCGCTATTTTATTTGACTTTGGTAAGTCGCGAATATGTCCGACAGATGCACGTACAGTAAATGCGCCGTCTAAATATTTCTCAATGGTCTTCGCTTTCGATGGCGACTCAACAATCAATAATTTCATTATGACTCTATTAGTAGCATCTCCGCAATTTTTTTGCAAATTATATAAGATGTTTGTTGCGTGTAGAATATGTTATATAATAGACTTATGTGGATTTTTTATGCTTTCCTATCTTCTATACTCATCGCCATTACCGGTTTATTTGATAAACTCGCTTTGCGCTCCATCAAGTCTTCTGACAGCCTTTTAATTAAGTCTATTATCATGGGTTTAATAATGGCAGTCATTGTACTTTTAACTACAGGAGCAAAATCCTTACATACAGCAAACAAGATGGATTTATTTTATCTACTTATAGCTGGTGTTATTGGAACTTTTGCTTGGCTAACATATAACCTAGCATTATCTAGTGGCTCACTTTCTATTGTTTCACTAATTTACAGGTCAAGCTTTGTTATATCAGTACTACTTGGGATTTTCTTACTAAATGAAAGTTTTACTGCTACTAAAGTAGTAGGAGTGATACTTTCTATCGCAGGACTTATATTCGTGTCTCTATAATTTAGAAATTTAGACTTTTCTTATTTCTCCTAGTTCTTCTTTGATTAATTCTTTTATTTCCATCATTGAAAGAAGTGCATTTGCTTTTGCTGTATCCATGCCTAGTGCTCGGATTAGCTCGTCGCGTTCCATCGGTTCAAGTAAGAGCCTGATGACTTCACCTTCTTCTCTAGTGCAGTCGGCGTACTTTTCTTCATCAGAAAGTATAGGCTTTTCCATTTCAAATCCGAGAGCTTCAAGAAGTTCATTGCTATTTGTTATGGGTGTTGCACCTTGGCGGAGTAAATTGTTGGACCCTTTGGAATTAGATGAGAAGACTGACCCAGGTACAACTAATACATCACGATTGTAATCGAGCGCCATGCGTGCAGTAACTAAAGTTCCAGATTTTTCGCCAGCTTCAATAATAAGCACGGCGCGGGCAATACCTGCCATCAAGCGGTTGCGCTGAGGGAAGGAATATATAGTAGCCTTCCAATTCGGATCAAGCTCAGATATAAGGCACCCACCAGCGTCTACTATTTCTTGAGCTAGTTTTATATTGCTCTGTGGATGGATCACTGAGTTATCTAATCCTGATCCTGGGAATGACACAGTTGTAATCCCGTTCGTAAGTGCCGCTCGATGAGCGATACTATCTATGCCTATAGCAAGACCTGAGACGATAGCGATTGGGTAGCCTTTAAGTCCGGCGATTAATTTCTCGCAAATATCACGCCCATATGAAGTGTACTTTCGTGAACCGACTACGGCTAAGTAGATAAAATCTTTCGGTGGCAACTTACCGCGAATGTATAGCTTCTTCGGTGGTTGGGGAATTTCGAGTAAAGCTTTTGGGAACTCCTCTAGTTTTAATTTATCTATGTCCTCCATACGATTTGTCTATTGTATCATTTTTTTATATACTGAGGATATGTTAGATATCAAATTCATCCGAGAAAATAAAGATATAGTAAAAGCTGGTATCCAGAAAAAGAATGCCACTGTCGATATTGACGAGCTCCTAGATTTAGATGAGAAGCGCCTTGCTATTATGGCTCGTACTGAAGCACTTCGCAGTGAGCAGAATAAGATGAATACGTCTATTGCTACAGAGAAGGACTCAAATGTTCGTGGACAGATGATAAATGAGATGAAGATGGTAAAAGATGAATTTAAAGAAAAAGAAGAAGAGTTAGAGAAGGTACTAATAGAGTGGCAGAAACTTATGCTTAAAATACCAAACATCCCGTCAGTAGATACTCCAGAGGGGCCGGATGAGACAGGCAACCAAGTTATAAGAGAGTGGGGAGAAAAGCCAGAGTTCACCTTCGCACCTAAAGAACACTTTGAATTAGGAAAAGCCTTAGGAATAATTGATACCGAGACGGCAGCCGAGGTTGCATCTTCTAGATTCTCGTATCTAAAAGGGGATTTAGTACTTTTACAATTTGCACTTATTCAGATGTGTTTAGAAATTTTAACTAATAAAGAAACTTTAGAAGCTATAGCAAAAGATGCAGGACTCTCAATTATTCCTTCTGTGTTTACTCCTGTTATACCACCAGTTTTTATCCGACCACTTGTTCAAGTAAAGATGGCCCGTTATATGGCACCAGAGGACCACTACGTTTTTCCCAATGATGATCTTATGCTTATCGGTAGTGCTGAGCACACTCTCGGCTCTATGCATATGAATAAAATTTTTGAAGAAAATGAACTACCAGTCAGATATGCAGGGTACTCTACTGCCTTCAGACGTGAGGCGGGCACAGCTGGCAAAGATACAAATGGAATCTTGAGACAGCACCAATTTGATAAATTAGAAATAGAAGTTTTCTCTCTACCTGAGAATGGTATTGGAGAGCAGAATTTTCTTGTAGCAATACAAGAACATGTATTAAAATCTCTAAAAATACCTTATCAAGTAGTATTGATTTGTAGTGGCGATATGGGTTTCCCTGATACAAGGCAGATTGATATTAATACTTGGATGCCAGGACAAAATATATATAGAGAAACTCATAGTTCTGATTTTACTGGTGGTTTTCAGTCTCGTCGTCTCAATACTCGCGTGCGCAGAGCTGATGGTAAAATAGAGCCTGTTCATATGAATGATGCCACTGTTGTCGCAATCGGTCGCACCCTTATTGCCATTATGGAGAACTACCAGCAGGAAGATGGCACAATAAAAATACCAGAAGTTCTGCAGAAATATTTAGGTAAAGATACTATTTCGTAGGTTTCATATGAAAGATATTCTCACATCACCGCGCATAATGGATATGAAGCGTAAGCGTCGCGTACGACGCATCAGATTAAATGTTCTTATTTTTGTATTATTTTTAAGTATTGTTTACGCGCTTGGGTATTTCTCTTCCAATCATCGCATAACTATAAATCGTATTAGTATCACTGGAACTCGTATCCTAAAAGAAGAAGAAGTTCTAACGATAGTTAAGAATGCATTGTCGGGCAAGTATATTAAGTTATTTTCGAGAAGTAATAGTTTTATATATCCTAAAAATCAAATTCACAAGGAATTGACCACAAAGTTCCCACGCATCGAAAAGTTGTCTATTAATCGAGATAATTGGAATACTTTACATATAGATATATCTGAACGTTTCGGTTCATCACTTTACTGCGGGAAAAATGTACCAGACGAAAAGTTGGAGGTTGGTGAAAATTGTTACTTTGTAAATAACGATGGCTATATATTTGATAAAGCTCCATATTTCTCAGGGAATATTTATTTAAAATATTATATAGGTCTCCCAGAAGGTGTGGGTGACCCTATGGGGAAGCAAATACTTTCACCAGATATATTCCATAAATATATAAGATTTATAGATGGACTGACCACCTTAGGGTTTAAACCCATATATGTAGTTATAGGTGGCGGTGATAACTCTATATATCTAGATCACATAGAAGGTGTCACAGCACCCAAGATAATTTTTACAAATGAAAACGACATGGATAATATACTCGATAATTTGTCTCTGTCCATGAATAAACCCGAATTTGCTAACGAAATCAAAGGGAAGTATACTACTCTCCTATATATAGATCTGCGGTTTAAGAATAAGGTTCTATATAAGTTTGAATAATGTCTAATTTCTGGGAAAAGTTACCAAAACCATTTTTTGCCCTAGCACCGATGGCCGATGTCACCGATACGGCTTTTCGTCGTATCATATGTAAATATGGCAAGCCAGATGTAACATGGACTGAGTTCGTGTCTGTAGATGGACTTTGTTCTATTGGAAAAGAAAAGTTATTGATCGATTTGAAATATACTGAAGGTGAAAGACCAATAGTAGCGCAAATATTCGGAAGTAAGCCTGAGAATTTTGAAAAAGTAGCGCATATGCTAGTAGAGATGGGTTTCGACGGCATAGATATAAATATGGGTTGTCCTGTAAAAAAAGTTCTAAATCAAAATTCTTGTTCAGCACTTATTCGCACTCCGGAACTTGCTCAAGAAATAATTCTGGCAACGATGCGAGGAGCAGGGAATTTACCAGTTTCTGTAAAAACGCGTATCGGATTTAATAAAATGGAAATAGAAACTTGGATTCCGCAAGTTTTAGAAACAAAACCCGCAGCCCTTACCGTGCATTTGCGAACTGTCAAGGAAATGTCCCTCGTTCCAGCCCATTGGGAAGTGATGAAGCAGGTTGTGGAATTACGTAATAAGATTTCTCCAAAAACTCTCATAATAGGTAATGGTGATGTGCGCGACATTGTCCATGCCAAAGAGCTTGTCAGACAAACTGGGTGCGATGGTATCATGCTTGGTCGTGCAATATTTGGAAACCCTTGGCTTTTTACGGGTTATGTACCTAATACAGAGGAGAAGCTCAAGATTATGGTTGAGCATACAAAGCTCTTTGAAGAATTGCTCGGTAAAGTAAAAAACTTTGCTATTATGAAAAAGCACTACAAAGCTTATGTAAATGGTTTCGATGGCGCCAAGGAACTGCGAGTAAAGCTTATGGAATGTAATAATTCAAGGGAAGTAGAAGCCCTTGTGGATAACTTTCTTGCGAATCCAGAAGAAGTGCTATAATGGTTTCCAGTGTATACCAAGAGAAAAAGTAAAGATCGAAAGCCTAATGCCTTCATTTTTTATTTTCCTCTTTTAGCCCCCATGTTTGGGGGATTTTTTTTGCCTCATTCTCGTCAAATGAGGCTTTTATTAATCAATATTTTATATGAAAAATAATTACATAGGGTGCGAAGATACTGTAGCTTTTAGTGAGGTTATAAATCGAGTTCGAAGTTTTTTCTTGGCAAAGAATTTCGTTGAAGTTCATACACAAGATAGGCTATCGATACTTGCTGCCTGCGAAGACCCAGAGACTGTTGCTACATACGAGTACGCGGGGCAGATCTGGCCTCTACCACAGACAGGACAGATGTGGCTCGAATATGAGTTATTAACAAGAGATAGAGTGCCAGGTGTCTTTTGTGTCTCGACTAGTTATCGAAATGAAAAAAATCCAGTTCCCGGTCGGCATAAGATTATTTTCCCAATGTTTGAATTTGAATCACGAGGCACAATCGAGGATTTAAAAAAGTTGGAAGCTGAATTATTAGAACATCTTGGCTTTGGTTCTAAAGAAAAATTTCCTCACAAGACCTACGATGAACTTTCTAATGATTATAAAGTCAAAGAACTCTCACATAAAGAAGAGAAAAAGATGCAAGAAGATTACGGCCCTGTCATATTCCTAGAACACTTTCCGATCTACACATCACCATTTTGGAATATGAAGAAATGCGGTGGTCACGCTCATAAGATTGATGTCATTATAGGTGGCAGTGAGACTATCGGTTCAGCTGAGCGAAGTACAGATGTAGATGAGATGAGGGAGCAGTTTCACACAATCTCCGGTGGCAAATATGCTGGCAGGCTCTACGAACTTTTTGGACGAGAGCGTGTGATTACAGAACTTGAAGAATTTCTGTCACTCTCATTTTTCCCTAGATTCGGTGGGGGAATAGGTGTTACACGTTTAATAGACGGTATGAAGTCTGGTGGCTTGTTATGATATACTAAATCCATGAAAGCCATGGATAAAGATAGTAATATTGCGCTATATAGGAAATATCGCCCAGAGAGCTGGGATGATGTTATAGGGCAAGACCACATAGTCAAAGCCATAGAAGGAGCTCTAAAAACTGGAAAAGTTGCTCATGCTTATCTCCTTTGCGGACCTCGTGGTACCGGCAAAACCACTATTGCTCGTATTATTGCGCATACTCTTGGTTCGTCTGTGAATGATATTTACGAGATGGATGCAGCCTCTAATCGAGGGATTGATGACGTCCGTGACATCAGAGAGAACGTCAGGACTTTGCCTTTCGATTCAAAATATAAAATCTATATTCTTGATGAAGTACACATGTTCACCAAAGATGCATGGAATGCACTACTTAAAACCATCGAAGAGCCACCAGATCATGTCATATTTATATTAGCTACTACTGAGCTTGAGAAAATTCCTGAGACAATAGTATCCCGTTGCCAGAGTTTTATATTTAAAAAACCAAATGATGCAATTTTATCTCTACATATAAAAGATATTGCCAAAAGGGAAGGGTATAAACTTGAAGAAGGTGGAGCTGAGCTTATTGCCTTGCTCGCCGATGGTGCATTTCGTGATGCGCTCGGGACTTTGCAGAAAGTTATTTCATTTTCAAAAGACAAAGTTATAAATATTACAGAGATTGAAGAAATTACTGGAGCCCCGAATACGACACTTGTAAATAATTTCCTTGACGCTCTAGCGACAAATGATATTGAGAAAGGTTTTTCATCGATTGAGAAAGCGGTAAGTCAGAATCTTGATATGTCTGTCTATATTAAAATGATTCTTGCCAAGCTACGCTACGCGCTTATGATTCGCTACGTACCAGCAACAAAGAAATCCATAGAAACCGTTATATCTGAGAGTAATATGAGATTTATAGAGAATCTGATATCTACCAAACCAGAGCATATATCTTCCAATACTTTATCTATATTACTCGAGACGTATCAAGCTCAAAAAAATGCTGTTATAAGTGAGTTGCCCCTTGAGCTTGCTTTAGTCAAAATTTTAAATGCCTAAAAATAGCGCTGAAATTTTTGACTGTATTATTATTGGTGGAGGAGCTTCCGGCATGATGGCTGGTGCAGTGGCGGGCGCTCGAGGCAAATCCATTTTAATATTAGATAAAAATAAATCGCTAGGCGAGAAACTGAAAATTACTGGTGGTGGAAGATGTAATATCACTAACGCAGAAGAAGATCAGAGGGTATTTCTTTCAAACTATGGTAAGGCTGAAAAATTTCTATACTCTCCGTTCTCACTATTTGGGGCCAAAGATACGTTTCGATACTTTGAAGACCGGGGACTTCCACTCGTCGTCCAAGCACGCAAACGTGCGTTTCCTCACACAGAAAAAGCGACTGACGTGCAGATACTTCTAAATAAAGAACTCATCAAAAATCGTGTGGCTATTAAGACTAGTTGCACAGTTCGAACGGTTCACTTTAAGAATAAATCAATTGTTTCTGTCGACACAAGCCAAGGTGCGTTTAAAGCTCACTCTTTTATCCTCTCTACTGGTGGTATGTCACATCCGGAAACTGGAGCAACAGGGGACGGCTTTAAATTTCTCAAAGATCTAGGCCACAGCATAAAAGAACCGACTCCGTCTATCGTGCCTCTAGAAGTGAGTGATAAATGGATTCATATGCTAGCTGGTGTCTCACTTTCATTTATGAAAATTACTTTTTTCGTAGATGGTAAGAAAGCTTTTTCAAAGACAGGCAAAGTACTCTTTACTCATTTCGGTCTCTCAGGCCCACTCATACTAAATAGTGCAAGCCTTGTCAGTGACCTACTCCAGAGTGGCAAAGTCACAGCTACGATTGACGCATACCCTGATACAAACCATGGTGAGCTGTCTAGTAAAATTGTAAAGATATTTGATACCAATAAAAACAAAATGCTCAAAACCGTTTTTAAAGATATTGTACCCGATGGTACTCACAAAGCCATCGCGATAATTCTCGAAGATATAGATTTTGAAAAGAAAGTTCATAGTATTACAAAAGAAGAAAGGAAAAAGATTGTAGATATATTAAAAGCGTTACCTGTAAATATCACAAATCTTATGGGCTACGATAGGGCAGTTGTTGCTGACGGGGGAGTGATGCTAGAGGAAGTCGATACAAAGACTATGCGCTCAAAATTATTTGATAATTTATATATCACTGGGGATTTACTAAACATAAACCGCCCATCGGGCGGTTACGGACTACAACTATGCTGGACTACAGGGTATGTAGCTGGGATCTCTGTTTAACTGTGCTTGATTTCCTTTCTATAGATAGAAACTAGACTATACAATAAACTCAAAACAAGAGGCCCTATCAACACTCCGACTGGGCCCATCAGCGCAACTCCACCTAATATGGAGAATAATATAAACAATGAAGGTATTTCAGTATTTTTTGATATTACATATGGCGCAAGGAAATTGTCTATCATGCCGACAAGTAGTAAGGCCCACAAAAGAAGCCCTAGAGCCGGTAGGTGTGCCCCAGTGAAGTATAAGAACAGAATCGCAGGTACGGTCACTATAGAGACGCCTATCGTTGGTACAAATGAAGCCATACCAGCAACCACACCCCAAAGTGCTGGACTTGGAACACCGAAAATTGTAAGTCCAATGCCCGCTAGTATTCCTTGTGCAATTGCGATTAGAAATGAGCCCTTGAGGATACGATTTATAGCGCTTTTTAATTTATTTAATATCTCTTCTACATGGCTATCTGATAAAGGAGACAAACTAACCAGATTCTTCCTCCAATGCTCGCCATCTTTGAGTATATAGAAAATAGTGAGAATCATTATAAGGAACATCAAGAGTGAGTTGAAAGTTGCAGTAAAGAAGCTAGTGACATTGTTTGATAAAAATACTCCAAGATCGTGGATCTTTGCTTCCATGTCGAAAGTAAAACCATTTGGCATAGCATTATTGATTGAAGCGTCAATTCTCTGCACTAATTCATTCGTATTTGCACCCCCAGATATCAAATGGTAAACATCTTGAGCTTGGTTGAATATAACAGTTCCTATAAAGAAAAGTGGTCCGCATAAAATAATAAGAAATAATATAACAGTAATAACCGAAGCAAGCCAAGCAGTACCCTTTGTGATACGACGTTTAATCCATAAATAAACTGGCTCGAGCACTACAGCAAAAGCTCCGGCAAGAACTACAACCGTAATGAATGGCCAAAATATTGCAATGGTAAGTACGATCACTATAGCAAGTAGAGCGAATAAGAAATATTTCTCAATTAAAGATGTGTGCATATATGGTAATTGTACCATAGGATATATGTATAGAGTACAGCGTTTGACTACACCATGTTTTTGTAGTACTATGATGGAAAAATAAAATAATAAAGCACAATGAAAACGAAACAGGTTATCTACGCCGTTTTATGGGGAATATTATATATCCTCGCCACATACTTTTTCTGGAAAATATTTTTACCATTTGTGTCACAACCCAAAACAGCCGAGGACCAGGGAACTGATGTCGGACTTGCTCCATTTGAAATAGCTCTTGGAGTATGGTGGTGTTTGGGTTTATGTGGAGCGTATGAAAGAATTAATCCAAAGAATCCTAATTTAGCGGCAGCAGTAATAACTGTTGGGACAATAATTTCACCACTTTGGTGGGTACCGATCGGAATAGTGTGGCTCGCTATAAAAAGCGTGAAAAGCCTCATATTGTTTTTCAAAACCAGCCAGTTTGCGATTAGGTAACCGTATAAAAGTTAGGTTCTCTATAAATCTTTTCTTTCACATTAAAATACTCCAAAATGAGTGAAAAAAAACTTCAAACCCGTGATTATATTAAACTCAATCTAAGATTCAGAAGCACTACATATCAGTGCAAACTAAACCTTGATGAAGGGACTATAATTGGCGCAACAGAAGTCTCCAGAATTGTACGCAAAGCATTTAAGATAGATATCCCGACTGCAGAAATAAGCTATGATGTGCAGAAAGTATCAAAAAAAGAATTTGATGATTTGAAATGCGACATTTTTTTCAAATATCGTTCCCCAGTTCGTTGCTGAGCATAAAATAGTTGAAATAAAAAGAGAATACAGGGATGTATTCTCTTTTTCTTATTAAGTTATTTTTGTAACAACACCTCAAGCCACGTTTGGCCCCTTAACTCATTCGTTTCATTTTTAATAATATTAAAATTACCGGCAAATCTCTCGATATCTTCCTTAGAATAAAGGTAATAGGTTCTTATTCCAAATTCGTCTTCCTTTTCAATTTCTTTATAAACTTCACTATATTTCATGGAAAGGCGAGCGACCCCTCCTGTATTTAAAGCGCTGTACAATTCTCGTAAAACCTTTTCAAAGCTATCTTTCGGGACATGTATAAGGGAAGCAAAGGCAAATGCTATGTCTAAATTTTTCGGGAAAGTATAATTTTCAATATCAGCAACTTCAAATTTTCCCTCCGGAACATTTTCTTTAGCAATTTCTATGAATTTCAGAGCTACATCAATTCCTAGATAGTTATTAGTCCGCTTTACTATCTCTTTTGCATCCCTACCGTTACCACAGCCGATTTCCAATACTGAAGGGTTTTCTTTTGGGACAAGTTTGAATGTTTCATCGATATCTTCAACTCTCGCTCCTAAATTGTCGAATTTCTCTGCCATGTTATCCGCAGTCAGATTATAGGTATCGATAGTTTGCTGTTTTTTATTCATGATTAACGAAAATTTTATAGGAATCTATTTCCCTTTGTAATCTCGATAGTTTGTAAGGAGTATCTGCTCTATCAAGTTCACTGATATAGTGCTCTAACATTCCTACTTTGTCTAGTAATAATGGTAAGTATGTCGCTATTGCAGATTCTGTAGTCATACCGACATCGTATGCTTCCTTCGGTATTTTTGAATGAATATTCTCAAGAGCGTTGTATAGATTAGTCTCTAGATCTTTTTTATCTTTTTTAAAAGTTTCCTCGGTTTCTTTCTTCTGCTTTTCTTCTTCTATTGCTTTTTCTTTCCTACTATTGTTCCATTCAAGTTCGTTGATTTTGCTTTGGATTCTACTGATCTCCTTATTGATTGGCTGTAGCTGGGTAACTTTAAAGTCATTCTCTTTATCTAGGGTAGCCAGTGCCTCTTCATAGTCGTTATTAGTTGATTCTATGTATAGTCTTATGGTTTCAATATTATTTGGACCAAATCTATTTATTGAGTCCATCATTAAATCATAAAGCTCGACATTATAAAACTCGGAAGCCTTATTCTTGGTTTGTTCTAATCTTTGCTTTGCATTAGTGAGTTCTAGTTCAAGCTCCTCCTTTGAAGCAGTGTTCCCTTGTTCGGTTATTGAGGGCGCAGTTGTCTTTAGCTCTATACTGTTTTTCTTATCCATACTAGGTCAATTATACATCAGTGGTTGGTATTTTTAAACTATTGTTGACAAATGATGGGTAAATTGTAGTATAAAGAAAAATCCTTAATTTTAAAATCTTCTAATCATGGTAAAAGATTCAGTAATCAAAAGCCTGAGCTTAGGCATAGGAGATGTAGTAAAGATTGTCTTAGATGATTTTTATTACAAAATAGACCCTCCAACAGAAAAGGTAAATTGGCCAGTCCTCCATACTGGTTATGGAAAAAAGGACGAAGAGGATTGGATTCCTTGCAAAGAAGTGACTGGTTCGTATTGTGGTGATAATTACAAACAAGAACCACACAGGATAAATATCATAAAAATAAGAATTTCAAAACCTTTCAAGATGAGTAGTGAATATAGAAATTATGTTGAGTTTTCACCCTCACGAATAATATCTATTGAAAGGGAGTTGGTCACAGCATAAATTAATATAAAAAATATTTTCAATAAGGAGGGATGGATCACCGTCGCTCCTTTTTTGTTTTAAATATATATTGTTGACAAATAATGAGTAAATTGTAGTATGGGTTTAAAATATATGTAAATCACTAAAACTTCATACAATGAGCAAAAGTAGGAAAAGAAACTTGTTTTTCGACTTGGATGGTATGAAGTTTAATACTCTACCAGCCCATGTGGCCTATGTGAACCATCGCTATGGAATAAATACTTTACCTGAAGAATATATAGGGAAAAATGATAGCTTTGATTCTGTAATAAAGAGACATGCCACTGATGTCACCCTAACTTGGGAGGGAATATACAAAGACCTCGGAGAGAATTTCCACTCATCAGTAGAGTGGCATAAGGATGTGAAGCCGATGGAGGATATGTGTGAAGTAGTTCCACTGCTTTCAAAAAAATATAACCTCTACACCGTAACTGCACGGCAAAAAAATGGGCAACACGTTGTCCAATATCTATTGGACAAGTATATACCGAACTGTATAAGGGATATACATTGTAGTTGGGACTATATTCCCGGGGTAGGGTTCGTCGAAGTTCAAAAAAAGGATTTTATCCAAAAGACGGAAGGAGAAAATGTTGCATTTTTTGATGACTCACTCAAGGAAGTCAAAAGGGCCCAGAATGTAATCACTTCTCATCTATTTGATCCTAATAGTTCCTATAAAGATATCAATGGCATGAATCGTATTGAAAGCTGGAAACGGATTGGGGAACTGTATCTTTAATATGAACTAATAATAACTTTGAAAAAGCATCATTCCACGATGCTTTTTTATATGACTAAAAGCAAAATAGAAAGGAGGACAACAAAGCCAGCAAAGAACCCGACAATTTTACCAAAGAACAGGAGGGCTTCCTGTTTTTGATTTTCCATGTATAAACGAATAGGTTCGGACAAAAACAAGAATCCCATAATCGCTGCCGATAGGACAAAAAGGCCGAGCATTACCATCGGTATAAGTATAGTTTCCTTTTGTGGAACATACCTTGTAAAGTTTAAAATTGAAACTATAAGGACGATATATACTGTAGCTACCAGTGCATATAAAATTGGCTTTTTCATAACTATATTATTATATCAAAATTATCAGTTTTCCGTCTGGGACGAAGTTGGAACAGTGCTATTGGTATTTAGCGTATATATTTATCATTTGTTTGTACCCATTTCCCTGTATTTTCATTTATTTCAAAAATTAATGATAAATAAACATATTTTCCATTCTTAATTTCTTTTAATACTGTTGGTACATTTTCAAGAGAATCCATAATTATTTCTTTCTTAAAATTTAAGTTAAATATAAATAGAGCCTGCTTGCTATCAATCCAAAAAACAAAGGCGATATTTTTATTTTTATTCCTCTTGAAGAATTTAGAATATACGTTTTTAAAAGATGTTTTAATTTTATCCCAAATTTTATCATCGATATCCTCAAGAATTTTTTTTATTGCCCATGGGAAAAATATATAACGTCCAAAAAGATCAAGATTATTGACTATCACGTCTACATAGCTCAATCCAGTAGATGGGCTACCCATACCAAGACCATCAACCCTAGATAGAAACTCCTCGTATTTAATTTTAACTGTTTCAAGTTCTTCTTCGTGTTTTTTTGAAATATATATATTAACTTTTAATTCTTTAGGAAAATTATTAAATAAACTCGCAGCTTCTTCCTTGGAGATATTTTCATTTAATAAAAAACTAATCTCGTTTTCTGATTCAGGATTGATTAATACAGTACTATTTTCATATGCTTTTCTTAAATCCTCCTTATATTCTTCTGCTTTCATATATTCTTCTGTGTTCATATTTATTAAATACTATTACTGCCAAAATTTAATTATAATTGTTCCTACAATGCTCTACGCCTGGGACGCCCGCCCGCCTCTGGAGGGAAGTTGGAGTGAGATTACTTGCTAATCCAGCTGATATTCCCATCCCGGTTGCCAAGATCTTGTTTTGCGCCAATCTTCCGCTAGAGCTTGTTTCCAGGTCTTGCCTTTAAGTAGGACATCTAGTGAGAGCTGTGGGGCCTTGTGACCAACTAAGGCAACATGTTTGCCGTCGTAATTATTTTTTAAAAATTCTAGGAAATCTGCAATACGTACCTTTACATCTTCATAACTTTCTCCTTCAGGAAATTTATTATAAATACATTCATCCTCTTGCATTGGTTCTACAATAGCAGAAGGCGCGGCATTTAGTTTTCCATAGTTACATTCTCTTAATCTTGAATCAGGAATGATTGGGTAGACTCCATCCCAAGCTAATTTTGCTGACTTGGTTGCACGTTGTAAATCTGAGCAGAATACGACATTAAATTTCTTATCTTTAGTCTGGTCTTTTAATTCAATAGATTGCTTTACCCCTAAGTCTGAAAGATCGACATCGGACCATCCCGATGAGATTTCCTTTTCATTATCTGTTGTCGTACCGTGGACAAAATACGTGATATAGACTGACATAAAATGATTATATCATGAGGCTTAATTTCCTACTGCATTGTAATTTATCTATTTTTAGTGTATTTTAAAGATGTATTTGGGGATCGTCTAATGGTAGGACAGTGGCCTTTGAAGCCATTAATTGGGGTTCGAATCCCTGTCCCCAAGCAATGGAAACTAAAACTAGAATTGGTGGAATAATTATTCAAGATGGAAAACTTCTTATGTTATTAGGCAAGGGTTATAAAGAACTGTGGACCCCAGGAGGCAAAATTGATGAAGGTGAAAGTGATGAAGAGTGCCTAAGGAGGGAACTTCAAGAGGAGTTGGGTGTTTCGCTTGTAGAAGCAAAATTTTTCAAAGAATATATCGGTCCATCTTTTTATAATCCAGATAAGCACATAACTAAACAGAGAATATATATTATAAAAATAGAAGGCACCATTACTCCTGCAATGGAAATTGAAAGTTATATATGGTTCACCAAAAAAGATTTTGTAAATAAAAAATACCCCATGATTACTATGACAGAGAAAGAATTAATCCCAGATGTCATAAAGGCTGGAATTTGGTAAAATACGTACTATGAAAACATACAATAAAAGATTATATAAAAGTAATGATAATAAAGTTATCTCAGGAGTTATGGGAGGACTCGGAGAATATTTCGATATTGACCCAGTAGTTTTCCGTGTAGCTTATACGGCATTCAGCTTCTTCACTGGTATTGTGCCGGGAATGCTCACTTATATATTTATGGCATTAGTTATGCCAAAAAGACCTGAGGTCGTAGTCGAAAAGTCAGAAGTGAAATAATAATAATGGGAAAGAAACTTTGGTTCAAAAGAAAAAGATATGGCTGGGGTTGGACGCCTTCTACTTGGCAAGGGTGGCTTGTACTAATAGTATATTTGGTAGCTATGGTCAAGAGCTCTATACTTGTCGATATATATTCGCATTCGGGTAGCGATACTCTTATTGGATACGCATTGCCATTTATTTTATTTACTACAATTTTAATAATTATCTGCTACAAGAAAGGTGAGGCGCCCAAATGGCAGTGGGGAAAGAGTGATATTGACAAAGTAAATTAAGGGCGTTATAGTGTGCATATTATGAAAAAGACATTTACAATACTTTCAATATTTATCATTTTGATAGGAGTTGGGCTATTGTCCTACCCAAAGTCTTCATCTGCTGATTGGGGCTTCGGCATCAGTATAGGAGGAGGCTATGCTGGCTATAATAACTATGGTGGTGGATACGGCAATCAATACTACGGTGGTGGCTATGGGGGCAATTATGGAGGCTACGGAGGAGGTTATAACAACATGTATCCAACTATGGGCTACTATGGCAATACATATGGTGGTGGAGGATACGGTGGCTATGGATACCCAGTAAATAATAATTATGGCAATAATGGCTACAATGCTGGCTACGGATATACGAATACAAACTACGGCTATCCTTATGCCGGAAATATTTCCCCAACATATGGCAATTACTACGGAGGCCAAGGATTTGGCAATAATTACGGATATAGTAACTACGGCAACGGCCCATCTTGGACTCACTAATATTTATTAAAGTTCAAACTAAAAATCCTCCACTCGGAGGATTTTTAGTTGCTCTCTATCTATTTGACTTTAGGAGTCTTCCGTGATATAATTCGCAAAAATCTAAAATTAAATCATCTTTATTATGAGAAAAATTAGCTCGTTAACAATCGCAATCGTAGCCATGCTTACGATAATATCCTTTTGGTCTTGCACCAAAGAATGTGCTAACCAACCTACTAACTGTGTGGATACCCTCCGTAAAGTGGTAACGCCGGCATTTGCTGGACTTACTTCGGTGCAAAGTGGAACTACAAATGCTCCTATTGCATCATTTGATATTACGCCTTTATGCGAAAGTAAAAAGGTGACACAGCTCGTAGTTCAGCCGATGCTTACCGGGATGGCTCCGACTGGCTCAAGCCTAATGAATGTATCTCTATACTACAAAGGGGTACAAATTGGCTCAACACGATCCTACGATGGGTTTACCCCGATTGTTTATAATAATTTAGGCGGTCAGTTGATCCTTCTAAAGGATTCAATAAATACTTTGGTAGTCAAAGCAGATATATACATGACAAACGGTATACCATATAGTGCCGGAACGATTAAAGTAAAAATTTGGATTCCAGTAAGTGGGATGATAGGGTTTAGCTCTAACGTGAGCACTCAAGTTATTGATTTTCCAATCACTACAGGCCTATCAGTAAACACTGATCTTATACTTATAGCAAAAAATCCTGCCTTGCCAAACACAACGACTTCTCCTAATACTGCCGGAGTGAAACAAGGTTCATTTGTCCTTCGTAATACGAATATGGTTGACCCGTTTCGTGTAACAAATATTGATGTTCGAATCAGCGGTACTACACCCTTGAATAATTTTACCAATATTAGAACTTCTGAAATGTCAGGGAATGGTGGCGTACCCATTGGAGTTGTACAGGCGTCGCAAATGTTTTCTGTTGATTTTATTTTACCACCTGGTACTTCTAAGGTGATTGATATATTCTTTGATCAAGGTTCATTAACTGGTGGTACGGTCATTACCAGCATGAAGATTGGTTATCTTTCAACCACAACAAATGTCTTTTATAGCTCTGACTTAATAACCGGTCAGACTATGACAATAAATTAACTTACAAACCAATGTTTGTAAAAAACCATCCCTTTTACGGGGATGGTTTTTCTACTCCTCATCTTGTGGTTTATCGAGAGTCATCGTCTCGATGTCTATCGGTACACCTGCAATACGCATGACGTCTTTGTCTACTTTTCTGAATTCGTGATTGGATTTATTAAAATGGTTCACAGTGGTTTCGAGCGCCGCGCCAAGCTTCTTGTGGTATTCTTCATATTTTTGTAGATGAGTGCCAAGTTCACCGACACGCTTAATTATCTCTTTCGCACCTTTTTCTATCTGTAGAGCATTTAATCCTTGAAGTACTGTCTGCAAATATGCAAGGAAAGAAGTAGGGGATACTATGATAACTTTGTATTTACTCGCTGCGCGTTGAATCAGGTTCTCAGTATCTTCACCTTGTATCACGCCAATCTTATTTACAAGCAGATCATAGTAGATAGCCTCATGAGGTATGAACATAAAAGCGAACTCCATAGTGTCATTTTCCGGCTGGATATATTTTGATGTCTCGACAATACGATTCTTCAGATCGTTCATGAATACTTTCTCCAGTCTTTCTTTTTCACCCTTATCATTAGTCTCGGATATTCGATTGTAATTCTCGAGAGAGAACTTCGAATCAATTGGGATGACTTTATCTTTTACAAATACTGCCGCGTCTACTATAGTCCCATCAGGGAATGGGTACTGCATTTGGTATGAGCCGGGAGGCATGACATTCTTCAATAATGTTTCTAAATAGTACTCACCAAGTATTCCTCGCTGTTTTGGATTCTTTAAAATATCCTGCAAGTTCTGAAGTTGGTCTGCAAAAGATACCACTTGCTTGTTGGTCTCATCCAATCGCGTAATCTTCTCCGTAATATCTGCCACAATGCGTGAAGTCTCGCTCGACTGATAGCGCATAGTCTGAGTCATTTCCTTCTGTGATTCACCCAATTTATGATCTAGTGTCCTTGATAGTTCGTTAATTTGCGCAAGCATAAGTTGCATGGCGCTGTCGTTACTTTCTATCGGCTTTTTTCGCAAGAAGAAAAACATACCTACAAAGAGTGCGACTAGTAATATTATTATAATAATTAAAAGTATATTCATAATTATAATTTCCCTAAATGATATTTTAATGTATAAATCCAGTCTTCTTCGTTGTCAGGATTCAATTCTTTCTGTCCGAGCATCCAGTCTAAATATCCTGGATCAATATTTTTTACTTCTTCTATAGTCTTGCCATTGTATTTACCAAAAGGGAAGCTATTCATTAGCGATGGCCTACTAGAAATTTCTATCATTTTTTCTATCGCTTCTTCCTCTGTAAGATTTTCTTCCCCGCCTGCAGAAGCTATGCCATCAGCATTGCGGGCAGGTTTCATTATCTTATCTAAAAGTCTTTTATACAGTTGCTCTAGCACAAGCACGTCACCAAGCGCATCATGAGCCTCAGCTTTGATTTCTATGTCCAAGTAGTAGCGTAAATATTGGAGCTTGTATTGAGGGATGACATTTTTTGTGTCGAGTGCTCTGGCTACGCGAAGGGTGCAGATAGTATGGGCCGGTGTAATACCTTCCTTTTTTATAATTTCTTCATCAAATCGTGCATTGTGGGCGACCATGACAGCAGTTGGGTCTTCGAGCATTAGTTTTATCGCACCATAATTGCTACTTTCTTGGAATGCTTTCTTATCTACGACATGCTTGTTCGTAATGTGTGTCACGGCGCTTGCCTCCGGTGGAATAGGGATAGGAGGTTTGAAAAGCTCACAAAATGTTTCCTCGCTTGTCTTCCATGCCAGCTGACAAAGAAAATCTTTCACTGGTTCATTACCAGTCGTTTCAGTATCTAGGAATATAATCTTTTTCATATTACCTATTTTAACATAGAACGTTTCATCAAAATAGCTCCTCTTGAAATGCACACATAATTTGAAGCTTCAAATTTGCTCTGCTCGGCTACCCGCCTGCGCAAGGCATTTCTCAAGGACTATTTTGATTACACTTTTTTTGCTATAATCAGTCTATGTTACATGAAGAAATCAAGAATAATATAAAGGAAGCAATGAAGGCACGCGATACTGTCACACTCGAGGTCATGCGTGGACTCTCCACTGCTTTTACCAATGAGCTCGTCGCTACAGGCAAGACTCCGCAAGATATGCTACCCGATGAGCAAGCTCTCGCTGTCATTACTCGCATGTCTAAACAGCGCAAAGATTCTATAGATCAATTTACAAAAGGTGGCCGCATGGATTTGGTAGCTGAAGAGACGGCACAGCTGGCAGTCCTCGAAAAGTATCTACCAAAATTGATGGACAAGAGCGAAGTGGAAAGTATCGCAAAGGCAAAGAAGGATGAGCTAGGTATTACAGATAGTACGAAGAAGGGTATGCTTATGTCGGCACTTATGAAAGATTTAAAAGGCAAGGCCGATGGCAATGTGGTCAAAGAAGTCGTTGATTCATTATTTTCTTAATTAAATCTCTTATGAGAATTATTTTACATTGGATTATACTCTCGGTTGCCGTCTGGGCGACGACCCAAATAATCTCTGGGGTGACTGTTAGTCCTATTTGGGTGGCACTTATAGTAGGAGCCTGTCTGACACTTTTCAACATGTTCTTACGACCGATAATAAATATACTGACTCTACCTATAAATATGATTACTCTTGGCCTATTTTCCCTAGTGGTAAATGGAATACTGTTTTGGTATTTAGGCACTATAATTCGAGGATTTTCTGTTACTACATTTACTGCTGCATTTATAGGAGCATTACTAGTATCGATACTTAACTGGATTCTTACAAAATTATTCAACTTCAACTCGTAGCTTTATATGTTCACACTCAGTCATATCCAACATTTTGTCGAGCTGAATGCAAATATAGCCTATCTCTTAATATTCCTAGGCGTTATAATAGAAGGAGAAATAATTGTTGTCATTGCTGGCATATTTGCCCATTTGGGATCATTGAATATTTTCATCGCATTTATTGCTACTATGATAGGCGGAGGATCAAAATCAGTCATAGGCTATATAATCGGATATTATCTCCAGAAAAACCATTCAGGTAAGCCAGTCCTAAGGTACGCTGAGCACCGGGTAAATTATTTCCTACCAAAGTTTGAAAAGAAACCGTTTTGGTCTATATTTCTTTCTCGTTTTTTGATACTCGGACTTCATTGGTTTACACTTCTTTTTGCGGGATACAAAAAGATAAGACTTCGTACATTTGCCGAAGCAGAGCTCGGGTCACTCCTTGTCTGGTCTACTTCGGTACTTGCACTCGGATACTTTTTCAGTTACACTGCGCTGTCGATAAGTCGCGACATCCGTAAATTTTTAATCATCATCTTACTATTCTTTATTGCTTTCTTTGTACTTGAACAGATAGTAGCTTTCATAATCGAACTATGGGAATCCAAAGGTGATAAAAATAATAAAAAAGAATAATATGTCATTTTTAAAGAAAAAGAAAATATTAGTCACACACAATGGTTCTTTCCATGCAGATGATTTATTTGCTTGTGCTGTTTTGATTATATGGTTGAAAAAGAGTAATCAATCGGTCAAAATAATTCGTACTCGTGATAAAGAAACAATAGACAAAGCTGACTACGTATTTGATGTTGGTGGTATATATGATCCAGTGTCTAATCGCTTTGACCATCATCAGAAAGAAGGAGCAGGTGCTCGTGCAAATGGCATACCATATGCTTCTTGTGGTCTTGCGTGGAAACATTTCGGACTAGATACTTGTGATAACAATATGGAAGTATGGAATCTTATTGACCGCAAGATATTTTCATCTCTTGATGCCATAGACAATGGTGTCGATATTATCTCACCAAAATTTAAAGACGTTATGCCTTATTCAGCTGATCAACCTTTTTTAATTTACTCGCCAACATGGGAGGAGATTGGTATTAATGAGGATTTGATTTTTAAACAGCAAGTCATGAAAGTTGTAGAAGTATTGGAAAGAGAGATTTATGTCGCCCTTACAGATCATCGTGGTAAGCAATTAATCAATGAGGCGTATACGAAGGCAACAGATAAAAGAATTATCGAAGTCGCAAATGATTTCCCTAGGTACTTATTCCAGGATACCTTATCTCTGTTACCTGAACCAATTTATTTTATTTATCCAAGTGGGCATAGTTCATCGTGGAAAGTTGAAGCAATTAGGAAGAACTCTGAAACATTTGAAAGTAGAAAAATGTTCCCTGAATCTTGGCGAGGATTACTCGATCGAGATCCCAAACTTGTTGAACTTACTGGGGTACCAGACGTTAATTTTTGTCATAGAGGTGGTTTTTATATGACGGTAGACTCAAAAGAAGGGGCGATCGCCCTTGCTAAAAAGGCACTGCTCGCGTAGAGTAAAATTATGTTCATAGATGAAATAAAATTTCATGCGCAGGCTGGCCACGGCGGAGACGGGGTTGTTCGTTGGCGCCGGGAAAAGTTTATCGACAAAGGTGGTCCAAATGGTGGGGATGGGGGCCGTGGGGGCAGTATTTTTGCAGTTGCGGTTTCCGACATCCACTTGCTTTCAAAATATAAACACAAAAAGGAATTCGCTGGTTTTAACGGCGAAGCCGGTATGGGAGGAAGTAAACATGGTAAACATCGCAAGGATTTAATCATAGAGCTACCAGTGGGGTCCATCATTACTAGTGTAGAGAGTGGAGCATCTATCTCGCTTGATGAAGTAGGGCAGAAGGAATTACTTTTGAAGGGTGGCCTTGGTGGCTGGGGTAACGAACAATTTAAAACTTCTATCAATACAACTCCAACTAAGGCAACTAAAGGTAAACTTGGCGAGCAAGGTCACTTCAAGATAGAGCTTGAACTTTTTGCTGACATCGGCTTGATAGGACTACCAAATGCTGGGAAATCTTCATTACTTAATGCTGTGACGAATGCGCAGGCAAAAGTGGGTAATTATGAATTCACGACACTCGACCCTAATCTTGGAGATTTCTATGGGAAAATAATTGCTGATATTCCAGGGCTTATCGAAGGGGCGTCGCAAGGTAAAGGACTTGGAACTAAATTCTTAAAACATATCAAGCGGACGAAAATGCTCGCGCATCTTGTGTCTCTAGAGAATGAGAAACCTATGACAGTGTACAAACAGATTCGCAAAGAGCTTGGAACATATGACAAGTTACTACTTGAAAAAGACGAGGTAATAGTGCTTACAAAAACTGATATGATAAGTGATGCAAAAAAAATAGAGAAAGTTAAAAAAGAATTTTCTGCCCTTGGGCGATCTCCCGCAGGGAGAGAAAAGAAACCAATAGCTGTTCTAACACTTTCTCTCTATGATGACGCATCCATTAAAGCTTTTATGAAGGAATTGGCGAAGTTATTGAAAAACAAGTAAAATATATTCATGTCTCTAGAAAAACAAATTAAGCATATTGAATCAGAAGAACACTTGAAAAAGACTGCCCTAGTTAGAAGTATTAATATGGACTATGTTGATATTATTTCAAAATCTACCGAACCTTATAATGAGCGCTTAGGTGAAATTCTTGAAGAAATGAAAATAATCATGAAAAATCCTATGACTCTAGAATTAGAAAACAGGTTGGATTATCTTGAAAAACAATATAGTGATATCGAGAAACTTATAAAAGCGAATCAACACTCCAAGATAGAAGTGAAAGATTCTAGTAGTTTAAATTAATTTTGTGCCCCGTGAAAGGGCTTATAAAACTATTAATGGGTAAGTAATTGAATTATGAATTTAGAAATAAAACCTGGCATTGAAAAATTTAATATAAAGAAGTTAGAGGCCGATGATGCTGTAAAGTACCGTGAAATCAGACTCAAAGGACTCGAAACAGACCCCCAGAGTTTTGGAGATGACCTTAAAGAAGAATCTAAGAAAGACGATGAATATTGGAAAAGAAAACTTTCAAAACCAGATCGCTCTTATTATGCAGCAGAAGAGAATAATATATTTATTTCAACAGCTGGTGCTATAGATATAGATTCTAAATCCTCCATGATTGTAGGTGTCTACACTCTACCTGAGCATAGAGGAAAAAAGATTTCCACTCAATTAATTAATAGTCTTTTAATTGAGGCAAAACGAAAAGGACTAGAAAAGGTATCTCTGCAAGTAAATATAGAAAACGAAGATGCAATAAAAGTCTACGAAAGAATAGGTTTTAAAATAGTTGAAAACAATAAAAATAAAGAAATGGGAGATAAAGAGGCACACAGTCTTTATCTTATGGAAAAAGATTTATAGAAATTTTTGTGCCCCGTGAGGGGTAATCTCGCCCTACGGTCGCTGGTACTTTTCTGGTTTCATAAATAAAACACAGAAAAGTCTTTCGATTCCCTCACGCAAGCAAAGCAGTTTGCTTGCTACGTTTCAGCAATCAAAAAATCAGACAATAATGCCTGATTTTTTGATTGTGCCCCGTGAGGGAATCGAACCCCCGACCATCTCCTTAAGAGGGAGCTGCTCTACCAGCTGAGCTAACAGGGCATGTTAGTTTCAAACCCTGTTATTATTGCAGATATAGAGTCTTTTGTAAATGGTAAAAGCCTTTTATTTCAAGGGTTTGTGAGGTTAGGGGGCGGGGTTGACATCATTCTGTATATGTATATAATAGAACCCACAGTCTGGTAGCAAGCCGGCTGATTTTCTTTGATAAAAGAATAGGTATGCAATTATAATCAAGTCCTACGCAAGTAGGCTAGCTAGTCTTATGCTAATCACAATAAGGCTAGTGAAGAAAGTCTCTATGGGTGCAACCATAGAGCACCAGTTAAATGGAATAAATGTTTTTTCTTTTGTTCCGTTCTATTTTTTAGTAGAGTTTGATCCTAGCTCAGGATGAACGCTGGCGGCGTGGATAAGGCATGCAAGTCAAACGGGATAATTTGTGATTATATCAATAATTGTTCAGTGGCAGACGAGGTAGTAACACGTAGGAACCTACTCCTAAGTCGAGAATAATTTGTCGAAAGATAAACTAATACTCGATAATATCCCCGCCCCGCATTTGCGGGGTGAAGATTAAAGAAGCAATTTGCTTAGGAAGGGGCCTGCGAAGTATCAGCTAGTTGGTAGGGTAATGGCCTACCAAGGCAATGACGCTTAGGGGACCTGAGAGGGTGACCCCCACCGATGGGACTGAGACACGGCCCATACACCTACGGGTGGCTGCAGTCGAGAATCTTCCGCAATGGACGAAAGTCTGACGGAGCGACGCCGCGTGAT
>JBBTUE010000005.1:0-105268 GCA_038063915.1 Patescibacteria group bacterium
CTAGTAATCGCGGGTCAGACATACCGCGGTGAATACGTTCTCAAGTCTTGTACTCACCGCCCGTCAATTCAAGGGAGCCGGGAGTACTCGAAATCTCTCCATACGGAGGGCCTACAGTAAGCTCGGTGACAGGGAATAAGTCGTAACAAGGCACGGGTAGCGGAAGCTGTTCGTGGAATAATTCAATTTGAAATCGATCATCTATCTTAATTTATTAAGTAGACCGATCTTATTGAGTCGATATTTTGTGCCTCAATTGAGCACAAAATGGACATTGATTTTAAGTCCTAAAAGAAATCTGACAACAAGGGAAAGACCTGTAGAACGGAACAAAAGAAAAGATATTTAACCAACGCTTGATTATGATTGTCACCCCTACGGGGGATCTCCCAAAGGGAGACAAACCTATTTTATTAAAAAACAAAAACACCCCAGCTGGGGTGTTTTTGTTTGACTTTATATTTCATAAGTATAATATGAACTAAAACTAAAACTTATAATATGCCACTATCTAAATGGGCTATACGTCTGGGCTTAGGCACAGAAGAGTTGCCCGCTAAGGCGGCAATAGGTTATGACTGCAACGGAAACCTGATAAAAGCAGGTGATAGAGTTGAGGTCGTTGAGGAAGAATTATTTCGGGAAGATAATTCGGAATTTGAGTTCTGCTCTAAAGGTAAGCAAGGCATTGCAGTGTGTAAACCTGGTGAAAATTACAAAAGTTGTAACTTTGCTATTGAGATAGAATTCGACGGTGAAAATGGCGAAAAGAAAAGAATATATACATGGGATTACTTTCTTCAACTAGTATTATGACCTCAACACATCATAAGTATTCAATGAGACCGTTTCGCTTCTAAGCGGAGCGGTTTTTGTTTTGTTTGACACAACTCCTCTAAGTGCTAGTATGTAGGGAAAATACATTAAATCTTCTTACTATGGCAAATAATAGTCAGGACCTACATAAAAGGGTACATACTCTTCTCAACCGAGCTAAAAACCTTCAATTCTATTCAGAAGAGGCTCATAACTTAATTACGAAAGAATACATATCTGGAGTTGCTACTACAGAACGATCAATAATGCTTCCACTACATAAAGACAAGTGGTTTCCGAAAAAGCTTTGTGATAAGTTATATTACTATTATTTTTGTGCAGGATTAAGATGGCCTAATTTTTCTCACTATAGCTATGCAATGGATTACGTAACTGGTCATGCACCCGGTCTATTGTATTTTGGTTATGCTATAGAAGGTGAGGACGTTCGCCCAGCAGCCTTCTTTGTAACTCTTCTGATGACAGGTATTATCGATGGTCACCCCGGTGATTTTTATCCCGAAGAATGGGTCATCGATCCGATGGGAATAGCCTCTGGACATAAGCCGGATGCTTATATAGGTCTACTTGTACCTAAACAAGAAGAGTGTATTACAAATTGGGTGACAACTGGTGGCACACTAAAATCTCACCCTTTGGAAGTGTATGCAAAGTCACATAAAAGTAGCCGTGAAAGCGATGCGGAGTACTGGGCAGAGATTATGAATCTACAGGCGGAACTAATGGAGGGTATCCCCATGAATAAAAGGGAAGATGCCATAAAGTGGCTTCGTCAACAATAACTAATATTTTTTTTAATGACAAAAGGCTCCCGCAAATCGCAGGAGCCTTTTATCTTATGTGCTCAAGTCAGCGGGTGCTAACTCCAACACAATTGCCTATGTGAGTGCAGCCGCTGACTAGAACACGTAAGCGACTACATGGACAATTATATATTATATGAATACATAATACAAAACCCTCCCGATTGCTCGAGAGGGCTTTGCTAGGCAATTGTCAATAAATATAATTTTTATCTATTGGAATCATTAACTCACACTCCTAGTATAGCAAATTCTAGGAGATTGTCAAGCTACGACCTTTTTGGTATACTCCGAGGTAGGTTTGTATTGGATAGATGCGCTCCGTTTTACGGAGTGAGGAAAGTCCGAACATTCATCCTAGCTTCGGTTAGGGAAGCGTAGCGGGTAACGCCCGTCGGGAGCAATCCTAGAGGTGCGAGCAGAGACGTTCTTTGCCCGAAAGGGCGGAACATCCTTATGTAAATAGGGATGAATCCTATAGGTAACTATAGGGGTGAAACGGCTAAATCCTTACGTGTGTGCAAGACCGTGTCCGCCTTGTGCGGAAGAGTCGCTTGAGCCTGACGGTAACGGCAGGCCTAGATAAATATCTATCATCCCGCCTCGGTGGGATACAGAATTCGGCTTATAGATACAAACCAAAATACATGGAAGACACCTTGTCCAAAGCAAGGTGTTTTTCATTTTATTCTCTAATGTCAATGCTTTGTAAAAATAGCTCCCCTCGAAATGCACGAATAATTTGAAGCTTCAAATTTTCTCTGCTCGTCGCTCAAGAAAATAATAATCGGAGTACCTCATTTATTTTCTAAACTCCTGCGCAAGGCATTTCTCAAGGACTATTTTTATGTCGCATAAAATATTTTCCCCACTTTTGAAAATAAAAGTTATCCACACTTTTGTTGCAAAAAGTATTGCAGTATATGTATATATATTAGATAATGTATGTGTGAGTGTGATCAATTTTTTTGCAAATTATTCCACTATGAATTTTTTGTAAGGTCGTTAAATCACACATCTTTTAAAAATAATTAATTTTTTAAACATATGGCAAAGAAAAAGAAGGCTGCTAAGAAAGCAACTAAGAAAAAGGCAACTAAGAAAAAGAAAATCTAGTTCGACTTTAGTTCAAATAAAAAATCCCCTCTCTATCGGGGATTTTTTATTTATGCTAGAATAGCCAATATATGTCTATATTAAAAGGCCTATTTGGCACTGAAAACGACCGAAATATAAAGAAATGGCAGCCTTTAGTTGCTAAAATAAACTCTCTAGAACCCACAGTAAGTGGACTTAAAGATGCTGATTTTATTATCAAAACTGCTGAACTAAAAGAGAGGTTGGAAAACGGTTCCACATTAGATGAGCTCCTACCTGAAGCTTTCGCTCTTGTTCGTGAATCTGCAATTCGTACTCGTGATCAAAGACATTATGACGTACAACTTATCGGAGGGATAGCACTTCATAATAGAAATATTGCGGAGATGAGAACAGGTGAGGGTAAAACTTTAGTTGCGACGTTGCCAGCATACTTAAATGCTCTAACAGGTAGAGGTGTCCACATAATTACAGTAAATGATTATCTTTCACGTCGCGATGCAGTCTGGATGGCACCAATCTTTGCATTGCTCGGTATGACAGTCGGAGTTGTGAATTCTCAAAATACATCATACATATTTGATCCTTCACACAAGACTCCAGAGCAGATGGGCGAGGATGATCTGAGTTCGTTCAAGGTATTATACGAGTTTCTCCGGCCTTGTACTCGAGGGGAAGCTTATGCTTGTGACATAACTTATGGCACCAATAATGAGTTCGGCTTTGACTACTTAAGAGATAATTTAGCTAGTAATATTAATGATATTGTCCAAAAAGACCACCACTTTGCTATTGTGGACGAAGTAGACTCTATCCTTATCGATGAGTCTCGCACTCCGCTTATCATATCTTCTCCAGCCGAAGACTCAGAGGATCTGTACTATACTTTTGCAGACATAGCAAAAAAGTTGAAGAAAGAGGAAGATTATACTGTGGATGAGAAACTACGCGCTATCTCACTATCTGACAAAGGTATCACTCGAGCGGAAGATTTACTAGGTATCTCAAATATTTATACTGAAAAAGGGATAAAGTATGTTCACCATCTTGAGACTGCGGTTAGAGCCAGTGCCTTGTATGAGAACAATAAGGACTACGTGGTAAAAGACGGAGAAGTCATCATTGTGGATTCATTTACTGGTCGTCTACAACCTGGTAGACGCTGGAGTGAAGGTCTCCACCAAGCGATTGAAGCAAAAGAAGGGGTAAAAATAGAGAAGGAAACTCGTGCAGTTGCTTCGATCACTTTCCAAAATTATTTTAGGTTTTACGAGAAGCTCTCAGGTATGACGGGTACTGCAGAAACTTCTAAAGAAGAATTTTTTAAAGTTTATGGGCTGGATGTGGTAGTTATCCCAACTCATCGACCTGTAAATCGAAAAGATTACAATGACCTCATATATCAAACAGAAAAAGGCAAGCTCGAGGCGGTAGCTAGAAAAGTAAAAGAGCTTCACGAATTGGGCCAACCGGTTCTCATTGGTACTGTCTCTATTGAAAAGAATGAGCTTCTCTCTGCATACCTAACTCGAGCTGGTGTCCCTCATACTGTACTTAACGCAAAGAATCATGAAAGAGAAGGCGAAATCATTGCCAATGCAGGACGACTCTCGGCAGTTACGGTGGCGACCAATATGGCCGGTCGTGGAGTTGATATCAAGCTCGGAGGTGTGCCTTATGATAGTAAACATTACGAAGAGGTCAAAGCTCTCGGAGGTTTATTTGTTCTTGGTACTGAACGCCACGAAGCAAGACGTATCGACAATCAGCTCCGAGGCCGTTCAGGCCGTCAAGGTGACCCAGGTGCTACCCAGTTCTTCGTTTCCCTCGAAGACGATTTGATGCGCATATTCGGCTCAGACCGTATCAAGACGATGATGGGTAGATTTGGCATACCAGAAGACCAGCCTATAGAGAATCGTTTCATATCCAAAACTCTTGAAGGTGCTCAAGCAAAAATTGAAGGTTTCCATTTTGACGCTCGTAAACATACTCTCGAGTACGACAATGTCATGAATCATCAACGCAAAGTTATCTATGGGCGTAGACGCCTAATGCTCACTGGTACCTACGACGACATGAATACATTTCTAGAGAATCTCACTTCCGATTATCCTGATCTTAAGGAAATCATAATTGATAAAAGGGCAAAAGTAGGGGATACAGCTTTCTTTGAGACTGTTCGAAGGATTGCTCTTTATACCACTGATACTCTTTGGGTAGAACATTTAGAGACAATGGAATATACTAGAAGCTCGGTCAATCTTCGTGCCTATGGCCAGAGAGAGCCATTAATAGAGTATAAGAAGGAAGGACTCAAGTTATTTAAAGAAATGGAGGCAATGTTCAAGGAACAGGTAGCCTCTCTAGTAAAGACTATGAATACCGATGCTGGTAGCCCTGTAGAAGTTACGGAAGAGCGCCCATCTCTTATCTTAAATTCTCCTGACGATACGGGGAATAGTCCATCAGCTCCAAAAAAAGAACATAAAATAGGACGCAATGACCCTTGTCATTGTGGATCTGGCAAGAAGTATAAGAACTGTCATGGATCTTGAAATTCCATCGCTCGTTCCAGATGAAAACATTGATTTTCGTCTGGCAACTCGCTCGGAATTATAAAAATTGTCACGGAAAGTAGAAAAATTGATTTTACATTGATAAATAAGGACTTTTATAGGACATAAGTCAAAAATGTCAAAATTTCCTTTATAACCTTGTATTTAAGGCTTATTAGCCCATTTTTGATTAAACTTGTCAAATACCAATATAGAAAAAATCCTTATTATATAAGGGTTTTTCTCATTTGACGGTAATAAAAACCATGGTATAACTATTGACTTTTAGATAGCTTTGTGATACTATTTGAGTCAGGTCCAAGTATGTTGTCGCTTTGATGATATATAAGGGCTTTTTACTTTAGTCTAATCGGTCGCCGTATCGGCACTAAGACTGAAGATTCTGACATGATGTTTGGCGGAGCACAACTGCTAATTATGAATAAACACAAAATAACACGGTTCCTGCAGTCTGTAGTTGCTATACCGATGCTCGCTATAACAACCCCAATGCTCGGAGTTACAGCTATTCCAAGCCCGACTGTAGTACTTAGTCAAAATGCCGTCGAGTCTCAGGTGATAACAACACCAGAAGACAAGATACGCAAAGAGCGTGCTGATGCTATTGATAAATTCTTTGCATCAAGAGGCGCACCACTTGAAGGTTACGGAATGAAGTTCGTTGAGGAAGCCGAGGAACATGACATTGACTGGCGACTACTAGCCGCTATATCTATCATTGAATCAAATGGTGGAAAACAGGCTTGTAAGAAGGCTGACAATAGCGTCCTCGGATATGGTTCATGCAAGATGAGTTTTAAGTCCATCGATGAATCAATAGAGCTAGTCTCTATGAAAATCAGCGGTAACAATTCAAATTATTACCACGATCAAATGACAACCCCTCAGATACTTAGAAAGTATAATTCAGTCATCCCTACTTATGTTCAAAAAGTAACAAAAGTCATGAAAATGATTGATCCTAGTGAAGAAATAGTCTAAATAAAAAATCCCCCAGTATGGGGGATTTTTTATGCTAGAATACTCTCATATGACCCGCCTTTCTAAAGAACAGTCAGCAAAGTACTCGGAAGAGCTCGTAAATACCATTAGTAAACACTCTAGTGATAAAGTTTTTCTTAAAGAGTTTTTAAAAGACTTACTTACACCCAAGGAATACAAAGATATAGGAATTCGTTGGCAGATAATTAAAAGGTTAGTAAAGCATGGAAAACATCGCCAGATAGCTCGTGATTTAAAAATTGGTACTGCTACGGTTGCTCGAGGATCACGTGAGCTTGGAGACAAAAGTGGGGGATTCTGGCAGATGGTTAAAAAATTAGGTAAAAATCTCTAAAAGTTTATATAGACCCCAAAAAACTTATCCACACTCAGAATTATCATTTTTCCTTGCCAAACAACTTCACCCATGATATCCTGTACTAGTACAGTGATACGGAGCAAAAGTGCGTATATAAAGTATTGTGTATAGTAAAAATATGAAAAAAGACAAAAATACAATCAAAATATCAGTTAATACATGGTGGGGCGCAAGCACTTTCAATGCTTTTGCGCTGATTTGTTGATTTCTTCTTAAGACTTATTTATCTATAAGGAATCCATTCACCGGCTCAAAAGAGTCGGATTTTTGATCTTTGTATAGTTCTTTAAAATTTAATTAATTAACTTAAAACCCTTGAAAATGGAAAAACTAAATATGGAAATTAGTAAACCAACCTCTACTTTTGGTAAAAAAAGGAAGATAGCAAAATGGACTACAATTACTAATAGGTATGGAGAAAAAGTTGTTAAGATCTTAAAAGAAATTGACGCCATGCTGGAAAACAACAAAGCTGATCACTTGTTTCGAACAACAAAGAATTTTTTATATTTTGCAAAATTATTGTGTAGTGAAGAAAAAATCAGAGTCGTTGTACCCATCTGTTACTTTAATTTACAGTCAAAGGACTCTATTACTTCTTTAAAATTTCAAAGGATACTAAATTCTCTACAAAAACTCAAAAACATATTTGAAAAGTATAATGTTCCTCATGAGGTTATAATTGACGTTTCACTTCTAGAAGCTTACATATCTTCAAACCCGTTCAAAACAATTCGTAGGCTCCTTCAATTTAAGCAAGAATTACAATCTTTAGAAGAAGTAGTTAAAATACATTTCACTAAGTTTGGTCTAAGCAGTTTTTTAATTAGCGCCATTAAGATGAAGATCTCACCGTATTATTGGACAAAGACTAATAGAGGTAAAATACAGTGGATCCAAATTCAAAAACTCTATAGTAGAAGTATTATTTTTTATCCTAAAAAGAAAGGCTCAAGCTTTCTGTCAAAGCATTCTACGAATCCCATCATGAGTTATTAGCGCAACGTCTTAAGACTCACTGAAAAGTGAGTCTTTGTTGATATATAAATATTATATCTTCTTAAAGCTCTCGATCATTATACTTTTTTCGCCGTTGCGCTCAGTGACTTTGCCTTGAAGGGCGATGATTGTATCTTTTATCAAGATATCCTTAGTTCCCTCGTATAGCTTTGAGAACACGACTGCCTCAATCCCACTTGAGAAGTCAGAGATTTTAATAAATGCCATACGATTATTAGTCTTAGTTGTGACTATTCTTATATCATCGATAATAGCTGCCACCGTCACCGGCATGCCAACCTTGGTTTCCTCCTTTATTTTCTTAATTATAGTGCCGAATTTCTCTATTTTATCTTTATAACTATCTAGTGGGTGACCAGAAATATAAAGACCAAGTAAGTCCTTCTCCCATACGAGTTTCTCATTTAATGTAGCTTCTTCTTGAGGGATTAGAGAGAGCTTTGCTTCTATCCCGCCTATAGAACCAAATAATGAATCTTGATTTGCTACATTTCTCGATTCTTTGTTGAATAAGAGTAGAGTCTCTAAATTTCCGATTACTGTATTTCGAGGTGCAAGATCATCCATTGCGCCTGATTTAGCTAGAGCTTCAACTGACTTCTTATTTAAGTTCTTGTGATTTATACGCTCAAAGAAATCAGTTAATGATTTGAATTTTCCACCTACTTTGCGCTCTAGAATGATTGCATCAGCAATATCTGTGCCAAGATTTTTAATAGTATAGAGTCCAAAGCGAATAGTTCTACCACTTTTCTTATCAGAACCGACGATAACTGTGAATCCTCCGAAACTTTCATTTATATTTGGTGGCAGGACGTTGATACCCATCTTCTGACACTCATGGACTATTTCAGCTACCTTTTCTATATCTCCTGATTCAGCTGTCATAATTGCACTCATATACTCAACAGGGAAGTTTGCCTTCATATAAGCGGTTTGGTACGCTACGCGTCCATAGCTTGCCGAATGTGCTTTATTAAAGCCATATGCAGCAAATGGCTCTATTTGATCCCATAGTTGCGCTGCCTTCTTTAATGTCCACTTACTATGCTCGATACATCCATTTATAAAGTGGTCTTTTTGTTCAGCCATTTCTTTTGGAATCTTTTTTCCCACAGCTTTACGGAATTTATCGGCTTCGCCCCAGCTATAGCCAGCTATATCAATTGCAATCATAAGCAGGTCATCTTGGTAAACTAGCACACCATAAGTCTGCTTAAGTATTGGCTCAAGAGCTGGATCTAAATATTTTATTAATTTAGAATTATGTTTACGTTCAATATAAAGTGGTATGAACTGAATTGGCCCAGGACGATAAAGTGCTACCATGGCATTTATATCGTGAATTGTCGTAGGTTTTAAATCTTTAAGATAATGAGTCATCCCCGAGCCGTTTAATTGGAATAATCCACTCGTTTCACCACGCGCCAGCATTTCAAATGTTTTCTTATCATCAATAGGTAAGTGGTCAAGGTCTATGTCTACGTTGTGAAGTGTTTTTACCAGTGATATGGCATCAGAGAGTATGGCAAGATTGCGAATACCTAGAAAGTCGAATTTTGGCAGTCCTGCATCTTCAATACTATACATGTCATATTGAGTTATCATATTTCCACCCTTCGGGTCGTATTGGATTGGTGAGAACTCATATAGTGGCCTAGGCGCGATAACTACACCAGCTGCGTGGACCGAGATATGTCGAACGCAACCTTCCATTTTCTTTGCAAGGTCAATAATTTTTTTAGTATCAGGCTCTTTATTGTATGCAGTTTTAAGTTCAGGTACTATCTCAAATGCATGTTCTATCGTCATCGGCATACCTTGTGAGCCTAGCGGGATCATACCCGAGATACGGTCGCCAATAGTGTATGGGTAGCCGAGGGCTCTGGCGACGTCTCGTACTGAGCCTTTAGCCATCATTGTGCCAAAAGTACCTATCTGGGCTACCTTATCTTCACCGTATTTTTCTTTCGTGTAATTTATAATCTCATCACGGCGGTTATCTGCAAAATCCATATCAATATCAGGAAGCGATGGACGCTCAGGATTGAGGAATCGTTCAAATGGTAATTTGTATTCAAGTGGGTCGACATTGGTGACTCCCAGAAGGTATGTTGTCAGTGATCCTGCCACGCTACCTCTGATATTGGTAAGTATGCTGTTTTCGCGTGCAAAGCGAAGCAAGTCACCAACAACAAGAAAGTAAGTAGCGTATCCTTTTTGCTTTATGATACCAAGTTCGTATTCAAGTCTATCCAAGTATTCTTTAGTTTGGTCGAGCTTCCTAAATGGGAATCCTTTAAATGCGAGGTCGCGTAGCACGTCGTCACCAGTCGTACCTTTTTCGATAGGGAAGTCTGGGAAATATGCACGACCAAGCTCAAGATCGTACTCATCACACATATCGGCGACAAATTTCGTGTTGTCTATTGACTCTGGTGCATCTCTGAAATACTCTCTGGCTTTTTCTTCATCTATGATTGAGAAGTCATCATCTGAGAATTCAAATTTACCAGCATCCTTGCCATCTGTTCCTGTATTAACTGCAAGTAAAGTATGATGTGCCTCGTGATCATCAGTGCATGGGTAGTGAGAATCCTGCGCAGCTACAACTTTGACATTAAATTTCTTTCCGAGTGACACAATCCCATCACGTAATTTTTTATCACCATCCACATGAGGGTGCGAATGTATTTCTAGAAAGTAATTTTCTTTACCAAAGATATCTTGATATTCCTTTACCAGTGATTCAGCTTTCTCATTATTACCTGCGAGGACTGATCTTGAGAGTTCGCTTGCCATGCACCCCGACAGACAAATGATTCCTTCGTGGTATTTTTTCAATATCTCTTTATCCATTCTAGGTTTGTAGTAATAACCTTCGAGGTTAGCTATTGTCACTAAGTGCATCAAGTTTTTGTAGCCTTGTAGATTTTTAGCGAGCAGCGTTAGATGGTAGCGTTTATTGTCGACACCGGGCTCCTTGTCTGCCCGGCCTCGCTCAGCAATATAAGCTTCAACTCCTATTATTGGCTTTATTTTGGCCTTCTTGCATTCCTTATAGAATTCAATAGCTCCATACATATTTCCATGGTCGGTAATAGCCATGGCAGACATACCGCTCTTTTTGGCAATTCTAACCATATCTTCAACCTTCGATAATCCATCTAAAAGTGAGTAATGAGAATGGGTGTGAAGGTGAATAAATTTTGAGTCCATTTTCTCCATTTCCCCAGTATAGCAAATGAGGTATGATAGCTCTATATGGACAAACAGACTAAAAATGGCCGATATATTATAGGTATAGATGAAGTTGGAAGGGGTCCGATAGCAGGACCAGTGGCAGTGGGAGCGTTTATATGCAAGAAAGAATTTTTTGATTCAATTGAAATTGACACACCACTGCGAGATTCTAAAAAGCTCAGTGCCAAGCAGAGAGAGAAATGGTTTGTATATTTAAAAGAGTGTAGAGAAAAAGAATTATGTAATTTTGCAGTTTCATATGTATCGTCAGAAAATATTGATAAATTTGGGATAGTGAAAGCAATTCAGAAAGCTCTAGATGCTTCACTTAATAAGATTACCAAGCAGGATGGAGGAAATCCTAACCGTGTCGGAGCCCCCGAAGAGAGGGTAAAGCGGGAGAATTTCCTGCATCCGGCAAGGACTACTGTTTATTTAGATGGAGGGCTAAAAGCTCCAGTAGAGTATATAAATCAAGAAACAGTAGTAAAAGGTGACGAACTCCACCCAGTTATATCCTGTGCATCAATTGTAGCCAAAGTTTCTCGTGATCGGGTTATGGCAAATTATGCAAAAGAGTATCCTCTGTATGGATTCGAAAATCATATGGGTTATGGAACTCGCGCCCATTATGAAGCAATAAAAAAGCATGGTCAGACCGTGCTTCACAGGAAGAGTTTTCTTAAGAATATTTCTTGAGCCAGTTTTTTAATGCTTTGTAGTCATCTTTCCGCCATGCAGAGTTTGAGTAAATCCTCTCATATGATTGCTCGAGCGTTCGCTCTGCACCAGGAGCATTATTTTTTGAGAAGAATTTCCTAGCATTCTTTGCATCTGAGATCTTTATATGACTTCCAAGTGGAGATACTAGTCGGCCGAGAAAGTGGCCTCCTTCGCCATATTTTTCCAGCAATACTTTCCAATTGTTTTTTATAAATTGCCAAGCTAGATCACGTCCAACTTTATTCTGCCAAACACTACCTATAACGAACGGAGCATCTTGGTCTCGGATATCTTTTGATAGCGCAAGTTCTAGTGTTTTCCCCAGGAGTGCTTTATTTTCAAATTGTGTCATTGCTCGACTCAAGCGATCTTTCTCTTCGTGCAAGTCTTCTTTTTTATGTAACTTCTTGAAGATATCCCATTCTTTCTTTGATCCACTACGAGCAACTACACTATAAACTACTCCACGGATGTCGGCTTCTATTTTTCCCTTTTTTCTATTAGTAAAAAGTACTTTGGATTTTTTTATGACATTTACGTCGCCATAATATCCTGCTTGCCCAAGGGCCAAACTCCGCAGGAATATTTGTGAGTGATCCTCACCTTTCTTTTTACCCCATCCAAGTCTATTAGCTAAAGGAGAAAATAGCGACCGAGCATATTTCCTATAATAATCTTTCAATTCATTATCTATAAAAATATTATTAACCCTACCAATTCCTCCTGCGATTTCAGACCAGACGATGAACTCAGTCTCGTGCTTGTACGATAGTGAAAATTCAAGTGCTTCAACTACAGATATATAGCCACCTTCTGCGAGCGCGAATAGGTCGCGGATAACTCCTAATCTATCACGAACTGAGAGTTTACCCGTCTCTATGTCACCTCTGAGTTTTAAAAGTGTGTCTTTGTCGTATCTAACACGCAAAAATGATCCCTCTCCCGCGTTGACTTTGCCAACCGACTTACCGAGGATAGGAAAAGACTTTTTAGTGGCGAGCATTTTTATGGATTTATTATTTGCCTTATACTCAAGTGGAATTTGCCAAAGCGTTTTTTCTTTATTAACTCTTACAGAGATACGACTAGAGAAGAATCGTTCTTGGTGTCCAATATACCCTTTTCTACTCTTTGATATAGTGATGACCGGATAACCAGTTTTCTTTGTCCATGACTCCATCAGTTTCTTTATTGGTTGATTGCTTTCTTTCTCAAATGAATTCCATAGGTCTACTGTGTCTGTGTTTTTATAACTATGCTTCTTTAAGTAATGTATGAGTCCACTTCGAAATTTGTCATGTCCCATATATTCTGCTAATTGCCTAATCACAGCAGAACCTTTTGCATAAGAGACCATATCGAAAATTTCCCCAATTTCCTTTGGATGATGTACTATAACTTCTATAGGATGAGAATTTGCGAGTGAGTCGAGTCGCAGTGCTACTTGGTAACGATCAGCTAGATACAAGTCCCATACATGCCATTTAGGAAACATATAATCTATACATAAATTTTCCATATAAGATGCAAAACCTTCATTGAGCCACAAATCTGTCCACCACCTCATGGTCACTAGATTGCCAAACCATTGATGAGCAATCTCATGAGCAATGACAATAGCAATCCATTGCTTATTGGAAAGGGAAGTGTGATCCTCGTCGACTAATAAAGTGCTCTCGCGGAAAGTAATTGCTCCCCAGTTTTCCATGGCGGCACTTTCAAAATCTGGAATGGCTATGAGGTCAAGTACAGGTAGTGGATAGGGGATATCGAAGTATTTATTATAAAATTCTAATGATTTGATTGCGACCTGGAGGGCAAATTTGGCTTGGTGTTTCTTGCCCTTGGTTGTAAATACTCTTACTTGCACTTTATCCTTAGTGTAGCCTTCTACGAATTCAAATTCACCAATTATAAATGCCAGTAAATAAGTCGACATACGTGGAGTTGAAGCAAATTCTACAACCTTATATCCAGCCTCATGCTCTTTAATCGTTTGCGGCAAAGTGTTTGATATTGCAGTATGATTGCCAGGGATAATAAGGGATACATCGAATATGGCTTTATGTGCCGGCTCGTCGAAGCAAGGAAAAGCGCGACGTGCATCAGTCGCTTCAAATTGAGTAGTTGCTATGTGTTTTGTGATGCCATCTATAACATATCGACTGCGATAAAATCCACGGAGACTTTCGTTTATGATTCCATTAAATACTAATGAAAGTTTTGCTTTGCCTTTTGGTACTGACTTTTTAAATATAAACGTAGCAGTTTCTGACTTAGTATCATACTTTATTCTTGTTGCAAATTGTTTAATTTTTCCAGAATAAATCTCGACTGTCATGATATCTATATCTATAGAGTGCAAGGTAACTTCCTTTGTAGATTTACCTATTAACACCTCTATAGTCTCATGTCCACTAAAAGTAAATGCCTCAAGGTCTGGTTTAATAGTCAGATTATATTTAATTGGCGAAATATGACTCGGCAGTCGGACCGATTTTTTCTGCATTTTTTTACTCATCTAAATTGTAGCTTTTTCTATACGCTCAAGGGCGACGACAAACGCTGCACGACGGATATCAGTCTTTAGTTCGTTTGCGCGATTAAATATTATCTCAGTTTCTTCCTCCATTATCTTTTTTAATTTTTCAAATACTTCTTCTTCACTCCAGTGTTCACCTGCTAAGTTTTGTTGCCATTCAAAAGTAGACACGGTCACTCCACCAGCGTTGGCTAATATGTCTGGTATTACAGGTATATTACGAGAGAATAATATATCATCAGCTTCTGGCGTTGTCGGACCATTGGCAAGTTCAAGGATAAGTCTAGCCTTGATATTGTTTGCATTTGCTTCGGTGATTTGGTTCTCAAGGGCCGCAGGGATAAGAACATCGCAAGGGAGAAGCAGAAGCTCTTCGTTAGTAATCATCTTTGATCCCGGAAAGCCAGATATCTGACCGTTGTCTTTTTTATATTCATTTAAAAGTTTTATATCTATGCCATCTTCTTTTAATATTGCACCTTTCGAGTCTGATATGGCAATTATAGTGTGGCCATGTTTTGAAAGTATTTCCGCTGCATTACCTCCGACGTTACCAAAACCTTGTATGACTACTTGACATGAGTCTGGCATAGCCATCTTCACTCTAATGACATCAAATACATAAAATCCCCCAAGTCCTGTAGCAGGTCCACGGCCTTCTGATCCACCGACATTAATCGGCTTTCCAGTGATGACAGCATTTGTCTTGTCACCAGTAATTTTCGAGTACTCATCTACCATCCAAGACATTATCTCTGGAGTCGTGTTCACGTCAGGCGCAGGGACGTCTACCTGCGGTCCGATGACTGGGGCCATTAGTTTTATCCATCCTCGTGAAAGTTTTTCTAGCTCACTCTTGGATAATTTTTTCGGATCAACAGTGATACCACCCTTGCCTCCACCCATGGGGATATTTGCGACTGCACATTTTAGAGCCATCCAAAATGCTAGTGCTTTGACTTCGTTGATATCTGTATCTATATGGTAACGTATACCACCTTTATATGGACCGCGAGCATTGTTGTACTGAACTCGGTATCCTTCAAATATTGATAGAGTTCCGTCGTCCATAGTAACTGGGATGGCGATTCTTATTTCACGATTTGGTTGGTGAAGTCTCGAGAGAAATTCTTTACTAAATTGTTTTACTTTATTTGCACGTTCTAACTGTGATAGGGCATTTTGGAATGGATTATTCATAGGATTTATTGGTTATATTTTAATACGATTTATTATACTCTTTTTAATGATTTATCGATAATTTGCCATTTCAGCCTTATTTATCAAAGGAAATTGGCATAGGGACAGGGCTTGACAAAGTATATATATCTATGCTATAATACCAGTATGAAAATCAATAAAACAATAAATTCAATAATATTTTTATCAGTAATCACGTTTCTTGTGAGTGCGACAAGTGCTCTTGCGTACGTTCCCGGAGTTTGGGATCCTCAAGCTCGTGTAAATCCAAATGAGCCTGCATTCTATAAAGTACCCACAACTTACGACGAACCAGTAGTTATTCAGACTCCAAAAATAGTTGCTGTAGGTCAAAATACTACTACCGCTTCGGGTCCAACAACTAATAATACAGTTGTAAAGAAATCTACTACAACTACTCCTGCAAAAGAAAAAGTAAATTCTACAACAAGTGACACAGCACTCAAGCCAGTAGTTACTACAAATCCTAATGAATTGACAGCGCTTTCGCTTGCAGGTAGTGGGGGATTTATGCCAAGTTCAATATGGCAATGGTTCCTAGTGATACTACTTATACTAGCGATAATTATTCTTGCTCGTATACTTAGTCGCCCCTCTCATCATGAAGTTCATACAGTAACCGCTCACTAATTATAAATAATATAAAAATACCCTAGTCAGATGACTAGGGTATTTTTATATCTCGTGCTTGACATATACCCCTAGGGGGTATAGACTATAAATATGAAACAGGAAATAAAAGGGAAAGCCCTAAGGCGCCTAAAGATTATTGAAGGCCAAGTTCGTGGGCTCCAAGATATGGTAGCCAAAGAAAAATATTGTATTGATATTATCGCTCAAACTGGTGCAGTAAAGAGAGCGCTCTCTAGTGTGGAGGATTTGATTCTAGAGAACCACCTATCCACTCACGTTATACATCAGATCAAACATGGCCATGAGGACAAGCCAGTCAAGGAAATTTTAAAAATTTATCGCCTTAAACGCAAATAATTTTATGAATAGTGGAACTTATAAAATAAAAGGAATGCATTGCGCCTCGTGTGCTGGCATCATAGAGAAAACTTTCAAGATGATTAAAGGAGTCTCCTTGGCAGAGGTGAATTATGGGACTGAAACTGCAAAAGTTGTTTTCGATGAATCAAAGACTAGCCCAGAAGATCTCTCTTTGAAAATAGAGAAATTAGGTTACTCACTCGTCATTCCAAAGACAGCCAAAGAGATGGGTATGTCGGAAGATGAACATGCTGGACATCTTGGACTATCTCAATCCAAAAAAGAGAAACTTGCCGAAGTCAGAGATATGAGGGCGAAAGTTATGTCAGCGATACCACCTGCTATCATTAGCGTCTTTGTAATGAGCTGGGATATTTTATCTGCTTACAATCAAGTTCCAGAGATGAGTTATACAGTCAAAGAATTTTTCCATCACTTACTACCTCTTATGGCTACATACATACTCTTTGTAGTAGGTAAACCATACCTACTTGGATTTTACCGTTTCTTACGCTATGGCAAAGCTAACATGGATACGCTCATTGGTATAGGTACTCTAACTGCGTACCTATATAGCTTTGCAGTCACAGCTTTTGAAGATGCACTTAAGCCATTTATAAATGTGGATGCGACATACTATGATGTGACAATTATCGTCATAACTTTTATTGCACTTGGAAAATATCTAGAAGCTCGCTCGAAAATAAAAACAGGAGATGCTATAGAAAAGCTCTTAAATCTTCAAGCCAAAACAGCGTTAGTGATTCGTGGTGGAAAAGAGATTGAGATCGCAGTCGATCAAGTGGTTCACGGCGACCTTATTATTATAAAACCAGGAGCCAAGATTCCTGTTGATGGCATGATAACAGAAGGAAGCTCATTTATTGATGAATCTATGGTCACAGGCGAGCCGATGCCGGCACAAAAAAAAGTAGGCGATGAAGTAGTCGCCGGTACAATAAATACTAGTGGATCATTTACATTTAAGGCTACGAAAGTCGGAAGCGAGACACTACTTGCTCATATTATAAAGATGGTAGAAGATGCACAAGGCTCTCGAGCACCAATTCAAGCTCTAGCCGATAAGATATCTAGTATATTTGTACCAATTGTCCTCGTTATTGCATTTGTTACTCTAGGGGCATGGTTATTACTCGGCAGCAGTTCACTTGGATTCTCGCAAGCACTTTCATATGGGCTCGTATCATTTGTCGGAGTTCTTGTCATCGCTTGCCCATGTGCTCTTGGTCTTGCGACACCGACCGCTATTATTGTCGGAGTTGGCAAAGGAGCTCGTGCAGGAATCTTGATAAAAGATGCTGCTACACTCGAGAAGCTCCATAAAGTCGATACAGTTATTGTTGACAAAACAGGGACTATAACAATCGGCAAGCCAACACTCGTTGATATACAAAATCTCTCTAACATGAAAGACGGTGAACTTATATCTATACTCGCATCTCTTGAAAGTAAATCAGAGCATCCAATCGCGCACGCAATCGTAAACTATGCTAAGGACAAGAACCTAGAGATGGAAGAAGTTTCCAATTTTGAAGGTCTACAAGGCAAAGGTTTGAAAGGATCAATAAGTAGTACGGAATATTTTGTTGGAAATACAAAACTCATACAAGATTTAAAGCTTACATTCGATGTATCAGTAATCGAAAAATTTACTATGCAAGGTAAAACCCCAGTCATAATTGCAACAAAAGAAAAAGTGCTTGGATTTGTCATGGTTGCAGATGAGATTAAACCAGAATCCAAGCAAGCAGTAAATGATTTACACAAACTTGGTATTAAAGTTATCATGCTAACAGGAGATGACGAGATGGCAGCGAAATACATGGCCTCACTTGTCGGTATTGATGAAGTTGTTGCTCATGTAATGCCACAAGATAAATTGGCGAAGATAAAAGAACTCCAATCGCAAGGCCACATTGTCGCCATGGCCGGAGATGGGGTCAATGACGCTCCAGCGCTTGCTCAGGCTGATGTAGGTATAGCTATGGGCACAGGTACAGATGTGGCAATAGAGAGTGCAGGCATTACATTACTTGGTGGAGATATTTCAAAACTTGTCAAAGCCATAAAGCTCTCAAAGATGACAATGCGAGGCATCAAACAAAATCTATTTTGGGCATTCTTCTATAATATTGTTGGTATTCCACTTGCTGCAGGATTGTTCTATCCATTTTTCGGATGGCTCCTCTCGCCAGTATTTGCAGGATTTGCGATGGCAATGTCTTCCGTATCAGTGGTGTCGAACTCACTGAGAATTAAAGCTAAGAGATTATAATTAATAAAAAAATAATATGAACAATCAAGAAAATAATAAAATGTTGTATATAGTAGGAGGGATAACAATTGGTGTATTTATTACTGTACTATTAAGTTCAGCATTTAGTCGAGGAGTAGGCTATGGCGGAATGATGTCATGGAGGAGTAACCGAGGGGAAGATAACCAATTTACATCTAAGACAACTAACTCAGTCAACCAAATAGATAAGCATTTTATCGAGCAAATGATTCCTCATCACGAAGGTGCAATTGACATGTCGAAACTTGCTCTTCAAAAAGCAAAACACGCAGAGGTCAAAATTTTAGCCGAGGCAATTATAGGAGCTCAAACTAAAGAAATTGGAGATATGAAGGATTGGTACAAAAGTTGGTTTAACAAAGATGTTGAAAATCAGGATATATACGCATATGGAATGGTTAGTGGTGGAATGATGTCGAGAGGTGGAATGCATATGGGTGGAAAAGAAGATATGACGGCACTTGAAAATGCAACGGATTTCGACAAAGCCTTTATAGAGAAAATGATTCCTCATCATCAATTAGCTATTATGATGGCACAGATGTTAAAGTCTGGGACAAATAGACCAGAGATGTTAACCCTTGCAAATAATATTATCGAGTCACAATCAAAAGAAATTGAACAGATGCAAGGCTGGTATAAAAATTGGTATAAGTAGGGATATATAATATGGAAAATCAAAATAAAAAACTTACATTTCACGTACACGGTATGCATTGCAATGCCTGTGTACTTCTAACAGAAAGTGAATTAAAAGATTTACCTAATATTACATACGTAAAATCAAGTCTCAAGAGCCATACTGTCGAAGTTGTAGGTGGCTTTGGTGATAAAACAGAGATAGAAATTGCGCAAGAGCTGACTATACCACTACGACCGCATGGATACACTATCTCGATTGAGAAACAAACACACAATGCAAAATGGAAGGAATTTAATATTGCGCTACCTATAGCCCTCGGTTTCATCATACTCTTTATAGTTTTACAGAAAATGGGGATAGTGAATATGGTAAGTAGTGGAAATGTAACTTATGGCACCGCATTTGTAATTGGCATCATTGCTTCGCTCTCGACCTGCATGGCAGTCGTAGGAGGACTACTTCTATCGATGTCAGCTACATTTGCAAAAGAAGGAGATAAAGTTCGACCACAAATTATGTTTCATATCGGGAGAATAGTCTCGTTTTTTATTCTTGGTGGAGTTATAGGTGCTATTGGATCGGCATTCACACTCAGTACTACAGCTACATTTATTTTAAGTTTGGTGATTGGTATTGTGATGCTCATCCTAGGTATCAATCTTCTTGGAATTTTTCCTTGGGCGAAAAAATTGCAACCATCGATGCCAAAGTTTATCGCGCGTCATGCTCATGGCGTATCGAAGCTAAGCCACACCCTCACTCCACTCCTTGTCGGTATTGCGACATTTTTCTTACCATGCGGATTTACTCAATCAATGCAACTCTATACTCTCACAACGGGAAGCTTTGCAAAAGGAGGACTGACAATGCTAGCATTCGCGCTCGGTACACTTCCAGTACTCGCGCTCATAAGCTTCAGTTCTTTTAGTATTAAAAATAGCTCAAAATCAGGCATATTCTTCAAGTCAGCAGGACTGATAGTTATAATATTTGCACTCTTTAACCTCATCAACAGTCTGGTCGTAGTTGGAGTCATACCACCAATCTTTAACTTCTAGTATAATCATAATATGAAAGCAACCATTATTTCAGTTACCATTGCAGTAGTCCTAGTAGGAGGAGCAATATTGTTTGTTAATACAGCGCCTAAAAGAGAAGTTGCTCCAATCAATAATGTCAGTATAGTTGACGGCAAGCAGATTATTGAAATAAAAGCCAAAGGGGGATATGTTCCACGATCAAGTGTCGCCCAAGCAGGTCTGCCTACTATAGTTCGTTTTAACACTAAGGGTACTTTTGATTGTTCGTCCTCTATACGTATTCCAAGTTTAGGAATAAGTAAAATACTTCCACAATCAGGTTCTACTGATATTGATTTGGGAAGTCCAAAATTAGGGACACTCCTTGGGTCCTGTGGTATGGGAATGTACCCATTTGAAATTGAATTTAAAAGTTAACCAAAGTTCTATTTGTGTTTTCTTGAAGCACGCTTTTTTGCTATCATCTCGTATTTTACTGCAAGACGCTTCTTTGTCTTGCGAGAATGCTTAGATTTTTTCTGTGGATGTAGTGAGGTTGCTCGCTTTGCCATATAATTTCTGTTTTCGTTATTAGTAATATGTGATATACAGTATACATTAAATTTTGAGATTAATCCAATAATAAAAAAAGCCAGCCTTGTAAAAAGACCAGCTTCATCATGATCACAATATCTTTATTTAAAAGGAAGCTCCTTCCTTCCAAGCAATTCGCCTTCAATGCGATGAATTGCATCAAGTGCAGTATCGTGGCATCCACGATGCTTATTGCTTGCAAGCAACATTTTGTAAGCCCGCATTGCACACTTGAGTGCTTTGGTGGTAACTCCTGACAGATTGTCATAGAGGTAGCTTACTTTCTTTTTCGGGGTCCGCACGGGTTTTTTTGCCATAAGTCTAGATTTGTTAGTTGATAGATTACTCCAGTCACTTTTTGTAAGGGGACTAAAGTAATCTATCAATACAAACTAAGTAATCAAGGCAAACTTCAATTTCTTGTAGTATATAGTATTTTTACTAATTTGTCAAGCTGTCTCAGAACTTAGAGCTGTGTTCGAAGTGCCTTAATTGAGAGAATTTGATAAAATAATAGAATGCTAAAAAAAGGAATCGTCACTGATATGGTACATAAAACGCCAGAGGATTTACAAAAGAGCCTCACTTCTAGTAAAACAGCATTGGAAACATGGGAAAATATCACCCCACTCGCACGCAATGAGTGGATTTGCTGGGTTACGTCTGGTAAAAAGGCGGAGACTAGGGATATTCGCATAAAAAAGGCCATATCAAAACTCAATGGAGGAATACGCCGACCTTGCTGTTGGGCTGGGTGTCCCCATCGTTGAATATATACTCACTTAACTTTGGAGTATGTTCAAGTAGCTATCTTAGAAAAATACACTGAAAACCATATAATTGAAGCTTAAATTTATTAAAAAATGAGAAATAGTAAGGAGGTAAATATTTCTAAACTTTAGGAAATGCCAACCCCAAAAATATCCTCCGACGAAAGTCAAACCAGCAAAAATAAGACCTGTGCTGGACCACGTATACGGAGCTACTAGATGGATCATTACAAAGATAATAACACTGGTCCACAATGCTTTTTGTTTGCCCCAGCGTTCAAGAGAACTTATTAGTAATCCTCTAAATAGTATTTCTTGAAGAAGACATATCGCGAGTAGTGGTAATAGTGGATCTTTATCTGTCATCCAATCTGGTAGAACTATGAATTTAGTTGTTATAGTTATTTGTATTAAAGCAAAAATAATCGCGCTAAATAACAATATCTGCCACCAACCACTAAACAATGATTTAGGTCTTAGGCCTAGCTTTTCCCAACTAATTTTTTTAACACATATTGCCAAAATCAGTAGTACTATACTAGTTGCAAATATAAATATATTTTCTGCAGGGGTCATATTTAATAACTTAATTTCTTAGGCTTCCACTATTGGTTTGAACCCTCCACATGCGAAACGCTTCATATCAACCGGCATAGTGGAGGGATCAAAATCTTTCATGCTCGGATCATTCATTACTTTCTTGTTCACTTGATCTCTGTGAGCACGAGATTTATATACAATCCAGGAGAAAATAACAGTCTCATCAGCCTTAAGGCCTGCAAGCTTCATAAAGCCTTTCTGTGGCATTCCTTTTTTAACTTTCAAATCATTGCCTACGCATTCAAAATACTCTAAGGCGCCATTTTTCTTCCACATCCTAGCTCCCCATTCTGCCATCTTTTTGTAAGCTGCTAAATCCTTCTTCTTTATCGGTATTACAAATCCATCCACATATTTTTTACTATTTGTCTTCATATTGTTTTATTAAAAATTGATAATAAAATACTTGCTAATTTTAGCATAGGTTTTAACTTCTACTAAGGTAGGAAAAATAACCATTGAAATATATGGCTTAAAATTTTGCTCTGAACCTGGGAGGATGTTCGAATAGCCATAATAAGCTCCGGATTTTCATCACCTATATCTATTTGAAATTTTCGTCTATAATACTCAGGTATGAAGTTACCATATACTATAAAAAAAGGTCTTACACAAGAACATGCTGATAAATGGCAAAAGCAGTTCATAGATAACAATCGTGCGGTGTTTGAAAGTATTTGGAGAAGGACTCAAGATAAGAAAAATACTGACCTTTCTGGTTGGACATCTGATGACGATAAGCGAAGAAGAATGCTGCACTTCTATGATTTATATGATGTAGTAACTGAAAAAGATAGATATGCATTTAAATTAGTTGCACCGTATTTGTGGCTTTCTCTGGCGTTTCCTGAAACCGAACTTAAGGTGTACGAATCTCAGATATATACTGCACTAGAAAATGGTAGTTGGAAATTAAAAGATAAAAATAGAGATTTAACAGAAGTATATATTCGAGGTGATCTTATCTTTACTATTGCGAGACCTATATCTTATCCTGCAGATGAAACAGCATCTCGAACATTTCCAGAGCATTATAAATTGCTTGACCTTACCCTTACTTCTACTGCAACGAAAATCCCTATAGAAAAAACAATGCACCCATGGAGTGTTTTCAATACAGGTATTAGGATAAAAGATATACCCGGAAGTCCTCAGATTGTTACTGATCTGACTGAATTAATTCAATATCTTCCAATGCAGCTTGAGTTAGGTTGTGGGCCATCTGTTGAACTTGGTATACCACCTCTCCATTATCTTCATCAAGTATATTTTGTATCAGATCCCGTTACTCATAAATTTATTCTTTCTCCAGAACAAGATAGGTTACTAACTGATCTACTTTCAAATCCAGAAGATTTCTTTTTACGTTCTTCGATCCCTTATCTACGCTCAATCACTGCAATGCCGAATGAGTTTTTCTTATTACTACGAGAACTTAAAAATCGAGGACTTCTTGTTGGTGATGTTATAACAAATAATTTTGATGGGTTACCTTCATTGGTAGGACTTACCGAGAAATATGTTAGACAATATGAGGAAGTTAAAATTATTCCGCATATTGATTTTCATCCACAGACTAAATCTCTTTTTGTTATTGGTACTCATGCTGACCGTAGACGTATTCAGCGTTCAGCGCGAGAGCACGGATTGAAGGTTATTTATATTGATCCAGAAGGGTACTATGAGAATGGAACTTTTAGGAGCTATCCACTTGAGTCACCACAAGATACAGATATTCTAGTGAAGATGACTGCTACAGAATTTGCAAAAAAATTCGGGAAGTCATTATGAATTATACTGTCTAGCTCCCCGGGTAGGGAATCTCGGCTTACCGCCGCAGGTACTTTTCTGGTTGTAAACAATACAGAAAAGTCTTTCGATCCCTACACGCACGACAAGCAGTTGTCGTGCTCTCGTGGAAGCATATACTAAAAAACCTAGACACAAGTCTAAATTTTTTAGTATTGCTCCCCGGGTAGGGATCGAACCTACGACCAATCGCTTAACAGGCGATTGCTCTACCGCTGAGCTACCGGGGAATGTTTAAAACTTAAATAACCCATACATGCTAGCAAAAAACTCCCAAAAAAGCAAAGAAAAAGCCCTATTATAATAGGGCTTTTTCTTGATAGAGATTATTAATTTCTAGAGACCAGACTCTGATTCTGAGTTACTTGAGTCACTCAAGCTTGATGGAGCCTTACATGCCTTTTGGGCGGTTCTAAATACACTCCATGCATTCTTACGAGCCGTTCTCCACTCAGTGCGAGCAGACTTCATAGAAGAATTGAAAGTCTTCCAAGCCGTCTTTACTGCAGACCTAACTGCATCCTTAGTTGTAAGAGTGTAAGCCTGGGCAAGGGCTGTAGCGCGAGCACTATAAGCTGCATTTGCAGCAGTCGTGTACTTTGTCGCAGCAGCGCCTATAGCTTGCTCACGAGCGTTTACTGCCGTACCTACACATGCAATTGTTGTAGGGGATACTGTTACCACTGTTGGAGCTACTGTTGTAGTTGGAACTCCAGAGTTCTCTTCAGCTAATGCTGGGAGAGCCATAGAGGCCATGATAGCCATAGCAGCTACTGTCTTTGTGAAATTCATATTTAACATTTTTAAATTGTTGATAATTATTAATGTATAAAATCGACTTATACATTATACAATAACGTAAGATAAAGCATATCGTGACAATCTGTATAAAAGTGGTATATTTACAAACCTTTCGATATATGGTAATTTAATAAAAAACTTAAAACCTACTTCCATGATTAATACTGAATACTTAAAAAACCTCATAAGCGAGACTATTAATGATGAGTTGGCTACTTTTGAAAAAAGAAAAGATGAGGCGGACTTCCTAACTTCATCCTTGAGGTTTAGCATCGCAATGTTTAGCATTGCACTTCATATATGCCTAAGGCCAGATCCATACCTGTTTGAGCGGCCTTCGGCTGTGATAATATCACTTATTTTAGGCTGGTTTATATCAAGGAGGGTATTTGAAAAAAAGATGGAGCGGCTTACATTCTACTGGGATGACTTAAATAAATTAGTGGAACATGCAAGGCAATACTTCGATTTTCAGTCAGTCGAAAAGTGTGTTATTGATGGAATTGAGGAAGATGTCCATAAAACCATAAATAAAAAGTACTATAGGGGTTTTATCACAAGTAACGCATTCTACTATATCGTGCATGTGTCCGCACTTGGTATTGGGCTCGTATTTTTTCTAACAATACCAGACACATTATTCTGGAGGAGAGGATTGTTCTCACTATTTCTGGCGTACTTTCTGTCAGAGACCGTACTCACTATTAAGAATATAAAAGTTCTTTAAGAAGAAGTGTAGTTAATATCGAAAAAGGGTTCCGTAATCACGGGACCCTTTTTTCTATGATTTCTTTGACTGTTTAGGTTTGCGGACCTGCCTATTGCCGAAATTCTTGACACTGCTCTCCATACGGGAGGCTTGATATAGGCCGCCCCTTGCCCCTTTTTGCTGTATTTTTATTCCTTTTTTTGACATAAATGTATTATATCAGAAATTCTGGTATAATAGATATTATTAGCTTAGCTTTTTTGATATGAATATAAATATAAAAGCGACGAATATGGAACTGACTGATGCAATAAGTGATTATGTGAATAAGCGTCTAGCTTCAATTGAAAAATTTGCTCGTGGTGGAGAAGTCACTGGATTTGTAGAAGTAGGGAAGACTACCAATCACCATAAGCAAGGAGATGTTTATAAAGCCGAATTTGATATAAATTTAAATGGTGAGAAATTTTTTGCCAAATCAGAACAGAGCGACCTTTACGCAGCGATTGACGACGCCAAAGAAGAAATTGCTCGTAGTGTGACTCACAATAAGGACCGCAAGCAGACGCTGTTTAAAAGAGGAGCATCGAGTGTAAAGAAAATGCTCAAAGGTCTATCGGATCGGAATCCTTTTACTTCAAAATATTAAAATCAATCTCCTTTTTACCTTCGGGAATAACTCTCTCTATTATGAATGAGTCATTTTCATACTTTGCTTTAGTGATTTTTATTCTCTTTCCATCTTTAAAAAAGAATACTCCTGGCCAGCCATAGAACGCACGGTATTTATTATAATTTACAGTAGCGTCAGTATTCAGATCAAGCTCTCCATCTTCTTTGCTCATCTTTGTGCAATATGAAGCTCTGGATTCATCTTGACCTTTTGGTTCAATATTTTTTTCTAGTATATCTGGCAACTTGTTCACTAGCAGATTCGCACCTATAATTGTGAGCTTCTCTAGTAGCTCGACTTTTGTCTCATCGTTATCAATCTTTACTTCTTCGAGTGCAAGTATTGGTCCGCTGTCGAGCTTGTACTTCATCTCTTGGATGCAAACACCAGTGAACTCATCTCCACGAAGGATGGCTTCTTCTACGGGCGATGCACCTCTGTATTTAGGAAGGAGGGAATAATGAATATTTATTGTACCTAACGCAGGTACTTCAATAATATCTTCAGGCAGTATTTTCCCATAAGCAATAACGATAGATAGGTCGACTCCCCATTTTTTAAATTCTTCTATAAATTCCGCTGTAATTTTCTCAGGTTTTAGGCATTCTATATTATGAGCCCTAGCCCAAATACTAACAGGAGTATCGGTCATATTCATTCCACGGCCAGATCTTCTATCTGGTGACGTGATTATAACTTTTGGTATATATCCAGCATCGCATAGGATCTCGAGTGTATCACTCGCGACCTCCGGTGTACCAAAGAATGCGAAAGTTTTAGTTGTATTCTTCATCTGATGTTGATTCGTGGATGTCGCGAGCTTTATCTATAAAAAGTATCCCATCTAGATGGTCAGTCTCATGTTGAAATATGTGGGCTAGGAGTCCAGAACCAACCTTCTCGAATTTCTTGCCGTGCTCGTCGTAGGCTTCGACGCTTGCTTTTGTAGCTCGACGAACTTTACCATAGAGCGGTCGTACAGATAGGCAACCTTCAGCCATGAGTTTTCTATCTTTTGATATTTTCTTAAATACAGGATTAATGAATACTAAATCACGATGGCCAACCTTTATTTTTATAGATTTTGCATCTGGTTTCTTGCCTCTTACAAAGTCCTCCTCAAATATTCTTCCTGATACTAAAAATATCCGCAAGCTAATTCCGATCTGTGGTGCAGCTATAGCGACGCCGTCATCTTGAGAGTGTAGGGCATGGGTCATATCTTTTATAACTTTCTGTATTTTAGGTTTAGTTATATCTGATATAGCAACCTCGAGAGCCTTTTTGCGCAGGACCGGATTTCCGTTTTGAACAATTTCTATCATGTTACTTTAGTTCTTTTATATACTCGAGCAATTTTGGTAGTTTTACTGTTTCTTGCGAGCGATTTGTCATATCACGAAATATAACCGAGTTCTCCATAGCTTCTTTTTGTCCAAATATTATAGCGTAATGCATACCCATCTTCTCAGCCACTGCAAGCTGAGCCCCGAGGTTGTCTTTTGATATTGATTGTGCGATAGGCACTTTGCCTTTGCGTAGTATCTCTATCACGTTTAGTGATTTGAGTTTTGCATCCCAGCCAAGCTGAATAAAATAAATCTTTGGTTTCTTGATAATACGAGGAGAAAGTTTGGCAAACCAAGGCGCCTCGACGATTCTGTCGACACCGATAGATATTCCAACTGCTGGAATATCTTTTTTACTACCGAGTTGCTTGCCGAGGTAATCGTATCGCCCACCACCTGCGATAGTTATCTTTTTACCTGTCTCGGCATCTTCTATCATGATTTCAACAACTGTCCGAGTGTAATATGAAAGTCCACGAACTAGGCATTTATTGATCGAATAAGGAATCTCCATCTCCTCAAGATATTCTAATACTTCTTTGAAGTGTTTTTTACAGGCAGGGCATAGGTAAGAGAGTGTCTCTGGGGCATTTTGATTTAGCTCTATAGTCTTCTCGTCCTTTGAGTCTAGTATGCGAAGGGGGTTTGTCTTTAATCTCTCGCGGTCAATCGCAGGTAGGACGTTCATATGTTTTTTATAATAAGAGACTAGCTCACGAATATAACTTTGTCTGCATTCCTTATCACCAATAGAATTTATATCTATAGATAAGTTGGTCGCTCCAGCTTCCATGAGTATTGACCAAGCAGTCTTTATGACGAGTGCATCGAGTATACTTTTCTCACTACCAATCGCGTCCATATCAAACTGCCAAAATTGACGGTAGCGACCCTTCTGAGGATTGTCATGTCTAAATATTGGACCGTAGTTGTAGAATAGTAATGGCTGGGGGAGAGATGTCATTCCATGCTCAATATAGCTACGCATAAGTCCGGCAGTGTGCTCTGGACGGAGAGCCAAGTGATCACCACCTTTCGTCTTTAGTGTATACATTTCCTTGTCGACAATATCTGTGCCGACACCAATAGAAGAAGTAAACACTTCTTCGTGTTCTGTAATTGGAGTATCTATCGGTTTAAATCCGTAATAAACTGCTACTTCTTGAGCTTTCTCGAAAAATCCCTGAAAGTGATAGTATTGCTCATCGATAATATCGCGCATACCTTTTACAGAGGATAGTGGTTCTTTATTTCCTTTTTTCTTTTCACTAGACATATTATTTATATTTATTTATTGACCCTGGTAAATATTCTATTTTCTTCACTGGTATTAATCGCAAGTATGCTCTACCCACCATCAGGTCACGGGGTAGTACTCCCCACATACGAGAATCGGAACTTCGATTTCTATTGTCTCCCATTACAAAGTATTCATCCTTACTGATAGTATATGTATCAGTGGAGCTAAATTTCTCAGCTAGGTATGGCTCGCTTAGTATGAATCCTTCCGGACTCTGCTCGTTATATATTTTTACTACTCCGTCTTTTATTTCTACTTTTTCATTAGGCAGTCCGATTATACGCTTGATGAAGAATCTTGAAGGATCTTTGGGATAGTGAAAGACCACTACATCGCCACGGTGAGGCCCTTTTAATATGTACGATATCTCATCAACTATCAGATATTCTTTGTCGTGGAAAGTAGGGAACATAGAGTCACCAGAAACTACGAATGGCTGGGCGATGAACATTCGAATTGGTATGACGATGACCAGTGCAATGATTGCAAATTTTATCAAATCCCAAGCATCTTTTGCATGTTTTTTTAATTTTGACTTTTCAACTGGAATCACAGGTGTATTATTTTCCATATATGCAGTATATTAGCATACAACTACTATTGACAGAATGGAGTTTAGTGTGGTGTAAATACTTTTAAATTTTTGTCAGTAAATCTTTTCAAGAAAAAATGTCTGGCCCGCGCCGCGATCAAGCCGACGGGAGATCCGAGGACTTTTTTATTGATAAGATTTATAAGAACCTAATATGATATAATCTCAATATGTTAATCGTCGGGCTTGGAAATCCAAATAAAGAACATGAGAGCAATCGCCACAATGCTGGGCGGATTGTTTTGCAGAGTATTGCAAAGGCAAACGACTTTTTAGATTGGAAGAATGATATGAAGACCAAGTCTCTGCGCTCTAAAGGTGAAATTGAAAAAGAGAAACTTGATTTTATGTTGCCTGAAACATTTATGAATAATTCAGGGAATGCCGTGATGCAAATCATAGATGGGCCGAAGAAGTTAAAAAATCTTGTTGTGGTCTATGATGATATAGATTTACCAATTGGTACTCTTAAAATTTCTTTTAATCGCTCAAGTGGTGGGCACAATGGGCTCGAATCAGTAATAAAAAAAGTGAAATCTCGCGAGTTCGTTCGTATTCGTATTGGAGTCTCACCTCACACTCCGACCGGTAAAATTAAAAAGCCAAAAGGAGAAGCTGCAGTTCTCAAATTTCTCCTCGGTAACTTCAAAGAGGACGAGCTCAAAGAAATAAAAAAGATTTCCAAAAAAGTCGCCGAAATAATTGCGACCATATCTGCCGAAGGTAAGGATAAAGCTATGACGGTATATAACTAGTAGTCCAAGTATCTGTTATAATAAAAATATGACAAAAATTGGTAAAACATTAGTTTTTATAGTTGTAGTCTTGCTTGTGATAGGTAGTTATTTCTATTTTAAAAAAGGTACTGAGGTGACAGACCAACCTAAACCTATAGAAGTCGCGTCTATTGTCGGTTGTTATGTGGCTAAACTTGGTAACGATGTCTATTCACTCAAAATAGATTCCGAAGTAAGTGGAGTAGTATCTGGAGCCCTATCCTATAATAACTATCAGAAAGATAGCTCATCTGGTCCTTTTAATGGAACTTTCAATAACGATATACTCCTAGCTGATTATTCTTTTTATTCTGAAGGAATGCTTTCTAATTCGCAAGTTGTATTTAAAAAATCTGGGGATAGTTTTATCCAAGGATTTGGCTCAGTAGAAGTTGTAAATAATAAAAATATATTTAAAGATGTAACTAGTGTCACATACGACCCTAAATCTACTTTCATAAAATCTCCAAGCTGTATTGAACACTTCTCCATAAAGGATGTGCTTGCCTTCAATTACAATTCATTCTTTGTAGCAAGGGAAGGGGATAAAACACTTACTCAAGATTGGAGAGTGAACTCAACTTCAAAAGGACTAATCCTAGCAAAAGTAACTGTCCCAATAGGCTATATCCCACAGACCAATTTTATAGGCGCTAATTTTATAATTGGCCGATCAACTGATCCGGCAATTATAAAAACTTGCACGAATACCATAGGAATAATTAATGAAGAGAATAAAGGAGGAGAAGTAGATAAGGTAATGGTAAATGGCTATCCTTTTATAAAGTTTACTACAAGTGATGCAGGTGCTGGTAACTTTTACGAAACAACAAGCTACAGAGGATTACTAGATGGTGACTGCTATGCTCTAGAGTACACAATACATTCAACAAATGTGGAAAATTACTCACCAGAACAAGGAATAAAAGCGTTTGATGAATTAAAAATCCAAAATGAACTTGAGAAGATAGTAAAAAGTTTCAGATTCTTAGTCAGTAGTGATTAATATATGATCTCTTACGAAGATTTTGAAAAAGTAGATATAAGGCTTGGAAAGATAATTGACGTCCAAGATTTTCCTGAAGCCAAGAAGCCTGCATATAAGCTCAAGATAGATCTTGGTCCAGAGATAGGGATCAAGCATTCAAGCGTACAACTGCCAGGTACATATGAGAGGGAAGAACTAGAAGGAATGCTCGTGGCCTGTGTCGTGAACTTTCCAACAAAACAAATCGGCCCATTTACTTCTGAAGTTCTAACTCTTGGATTCAAGAATACTGAAGGCACAGGATATGTGCTTGTCACTCCTTCAAAAGATAGTGTCGAGTTGGGCGACAAACTTTGCTAAACGGGCGCTCTTGACTTCAATACTTATATATAGTATTTTTTTAGCAAGTTCGATTCATCACTTAAACCTTTGTGCATGAGAAATATACTAATCGTTGGTTCAGGTCCCGTTATTCTTGGGGTTGCCCAAACTATCCGTGACCTTAAATCGTTCGGGGAACTTTTTTTCCTTCCCGGAAGTCATGATACAAAAAAGATTGGGACAAATATCAAAATCAAGCATTTTGGTAGGAGGGACAAGGATGATTGCAAAGAAATTGGAGAAGACTGTATTAAACTAAAAATCGGTATAGTCTTATTTGGGCCAGAGAATGAATCTGATCATTCGTTGAAGGATTACTTTAAAGACAAGCCGGAGTTTCAAAATATAAAAGTCATTGATCCAATTATACCCAGTTTGACCCCGGTAGATCCTACATGGTACACAGCCAAGTATATGGATGCAATCCTCTCTCTATAGTTTTGCAGAATCTTAAGATATAAATAAAAAAGCGTCAATCGAGAAGTCGATTGACGCTTTTTCACAACTTACCTATTCATCTTTCTTTCCTGCCTGCGCAGGCAGGCCGTCTTCTAGGAAGACGAGAGTCATGCGCTGATCTTTGGGTTCAAAGAGGGTAACTTGGAAGTCGTAGGTCTTGCCAAGCTCTAGTGTCTTCTTGAGTTTCTCTTCAGAGCCAAAGCTTGAATTGTGGACGAGTCCTGCCACACCTTGCTTGATAGAGACGAGGGCGCCGTGCTTGTTGAATTTGATGACTACTCCAGAGACGATATCGCCCTTCTTGAGTGTATTTTCAAATTCATGCCATGGGTTTTCTTTGAGTGCCTTGATTGAAAGAGAAATCTTACCATCCTTTATCTCGATTATTTTTGCTTTGACAGTGTCGCCAACTTTAAACATACTTCGTGGGTCCTCTACTAAGCCCCAGTCAATCTCAGAGATGTGTACTAGGCCTTCTAACCCTTCTTCAACTTTTAGGAAAATTCCAAAGTCGACAATTCCCGCTACTGTGCACTCCATCTCATCACCGACGGCATACTTGCCGATTATTTCTTGCCTCTCTTCTGGGTTATTATCCTTTTCAGAGAATATGAGCTTGCCTTCCTTTGGAAGTGCAGAGATCATAACGACATTGATACGCTTGCCGACGAGCATCTTTAAAGCTTTCAATATTTTATCTTTATCAGAATCCTCGACGCGAGGGTAGTGTTCGCTCTTTAGCTGAGATGCAGGTAGGAACCCAGCAATACCTTGCCACTCGAGTATAAGTCCACCTTTGTTTGCTTCCTTGATAGTAAGTTCAAGAGGAATCTTTGACTTGATTGCCTTTTCGGCTTCACTCCAGATCAGGGCTTGCTTTGCTTCCTTGAGCGAGAGCTCAATGTATCCGTCTTCATTGTCAGTCGATACAACTTTTGCCTTGACTACATCACCGATATTTACTTTCTTTATAATATCTTTAGCATTTATAAATTCACGTCCATAAATAATACCTGTGCCGAATGGCGCAAGATCAATATAAACTGAAGATTTCTGGATTGATATCACTGGGCCTTCGACAAGAGCGTCCACAGCCGGAGGCAATTCCGCTTTGTCTAACATTTTGCCGACACTTGAAAGTTCTATCTTTGCATCTAGCGCAATACTATCTATTACATTTTCGTCACTTTTTTTCATAATTATATTTTCTGTACTAAAAAAACCGCACAATCTGCGGCGCAGTCCGAGAATCTTCTTTGTGTTTGGCTTCCAAATCACTCAAAAGGGTTAATCTCAATCTGGGCTTATAACAGACTCAATATACTACACGCATACATATTTTGCAAGCATATTTTAGCTTTCATTTTAGGTCGAAATTTGCTATAATGTACTCATGATTATCACTTATTTAGGCAAGCAATTCTTCAAAATCCAGCAAGGTGACTTGGTCATGGCATTCAACCCAATAAGTAAAGATTCCAAGGGAAGTGTCGCTCCATCACGTTTTGGATCTGCAATCGCCCTTTCAACTATCAATCATCCAGACTATAATGGTTTTGAAATGGTTACCCACGGTGACACTGTACCGTTTTCTATCAGTGGTCCTGGTGACTACGAGATCAAGGATATTTTCGTAAAGGGTATAATGACTGAGACTGAGATAAAAGGAAAGAAATATATTAATACTATTTATTCACTTTCTATTGAAGGCATATCACTTTGTTTCCTTGGTGCAGTATCGGGCAAGCTAAGCACAGATGTCGTAGGTCAGATAGAATCTCCAGACATACTTTTTGTACCAATTGGTAATGATGATTTACTTTCTCCATCGGAGGCATACAAGCTCGCCGTCTCACTTGAACCGAAAGTTATTATACCCATGGAGTACCTGCCTACCGGACAGGCAGGTGATGAGAAGATGCTGAAAGCGTTTCTAAAAGAAGGTGGTCAGGAAAAAGTCACACCTATCGAGAAACTTACAATCAAGGCCAAAGAGCTTGCAGGTCGGGAGGGAGAAATAGTCGTATTATCATTTTAATAAATAATTATTTAATATTATGAATTCATATATAAAAAATTTACGTTCCAAGCCCGAAGATGCCCGCAAAAGAGTCATGATCATAACGCTCGCCATATGTATGTCGGTTGTCGTTTTTGTTTGGGTTAGTAGTCTAGGTAATAAATTCAGCCAGAATGTTGTAGCTAAAGAAGATTCGGTCATAAAGCCGTTTACTCTTTTTGCAGATTCCATTGGCAGTACATATGACAAGCTTAGTGCTAGCGCAGGAGATGTCCCGTCCATAGAGGAAGCTACAGCGGGTAAGCAAATTAATCTTGTCCCAATAGAACGTTAGTAAATAAATAATTATGGCCAAAGTTGAACCAAAGAAAGAACATATAAATGTCGTCGGAGTAAATATTAGTACAGAGATGAAAGAATCTTTCATCGACTATGCTATGTCGGTCATTACTGATCGTGCTCTTCCTGATGTCCGCGATGGATTGAAACCAGTCCACCGACGTATATTATATGCAATGAATGAGATGGGGCTCACGTACTCCGGCCGTCTTCGAAAGAGTGCGACGGTAGTTGGTGAAGTACTTGGTAAGTACCATCCCCATGGTGACGTAGCGGTTTATGATTCGATGGTAGGCATGGCGCAGGATTTCTCATACCGCTATCCGCTTATATTTGGTCAAGGTAACTTTGGTTCTATCGACGGCGACAATCCTGCCGCGATGCGTTATACCGAAGCTAAAATGTCTAAAATTTCATCTTTACTTCTTCTTGACCTTGAAAAAGAGACTGTAGACTTCAGACCAAACTACGATCAGACTCGCAAAGAGCCTGTGGTCTTACCAACAGCAGTTCCGAGTTTACTACTGAATGGCACACTCGGTATTGCAGTCGGTATGGCTACGAATATTCCTCCTCATAATTTAACTGAGACTATTAACGCGACAATTCATCTAATAGAGAATAAAGATGCTACTACCGAAGATCTGATGGAGTTTATCAAAGGCCCCGACTTCCCGACAGGAGGACTGGCATATGGTCAATCTGATTTATTACATGCATATTCGACTGGTCGCGGGGGAGTCGTCACTCGCGGGGAAGCAGAGATAATCGAAGCAAAGACTGGCACGTTCCAGATTATTATTACCTCGATACCTTATCGAGTAAACAAGTCCGTCCTTATCGAGTCGATAGCAGAGCTTATCCAAGAGAAAAAACTCGAAGGTATCAAAGGTCTTCGCGACGAGTCAGCCAAAGATATTCGCATAGCCATAGATTTGAAATCTGGTGTTTTTCCACAGAAAGTTCTCAACTACATCTACAAGCATACCCAACTTGAGCAATCATTCAATTTTAATATTGTAGCTCTGGTTGATGGAGTGCCTCAGACGCTGTCACTAAAGAGTTTGCTAACTTTATTTATAGATCATAGAGTTGTCGTTGTTCGTCGTCGGACAGAATACGATTTGCGTCGGGCAAAAGAGCGTGAACATATACTTCTTGGCTTAAAGAAGGCGCTCGATCATATAGATCGGGTCATTTCAGTTATTCGTGCTTCGAAAGATACAGCTATTGCAAAATTAAATCTAATGAAGGAATTCAAGTTCTCGGATTTACAAGCAACCGCAATACTAGAAATGAAGCTTGCCAAACTTGCTGGCTTAGAGAGGAAGAACGTCGAGCTTGAATTGAAAGAGAAACAAGAACTTATCAAAGAGCTCGAAGCCCTACTTGCGAGTCCTTCCAAAATGAGGAAGGTTATATCTACTGAATTGCTAGATATCCGTGATAAGTATGGAGATGAACGTCGCACTCGCATTATCAAAGGCGAAGTCCGTGCCATTAACGAAGAAGATCTTATCCCAGAAAAAGAGTCGGTCCTCGTATTTACCAAGGGTGGCTATGTCAAACGTACAGATCCTAGTGAGTACAGAGCTCAGAAGCGCGGAGGTGTCGGGGTGATAGATATAGAGACAAAAGAAGAAGACTTCGTCACAATGCTAATATCTGCCAACACTCATAGCGATTTACTTTTCTTTACTAATCTTGGAAAAGCATATCAAATCAAAATGTATGATATCCCTGAAGGCAAACGCGCAACTAAGGGCAAATCCATCATGAACTTTATATCACTCGAAGCTGACGAGAAGGTCACATCGATACTTCCAATAGGCAAAGAAGCCAAAAAGACTGTCGAGCACCTAATGCTAGTTACCATGATGGGTGTCGTCAAAAAAGTTTCTGCTGAGAGTTTCAAAGATGTCCGCCGAAGTGGGCTCATCGCTATATCGCTTTCAAAAGGAGATGAGCTCCAAGGTGTACTTCCAATATCAAAAGGCGATGACGTTATGCTCGCTACTGCGCTCGGCCAATCAATCCGCTTCAAAGAAGCGGACGTACGTGAAATGGGAAGACAGGCATCTGGAGTTCGCGCTATAAAGCTTGGCAAAGGAGATCTAGTCATTGGCTTTGATAGAGTGCCAAAAGGAGAAAATACTCTCTCTATCCTAACACTTAGTTCAAACGGTCTAGGAAAGAAGACGAACATAAAAGAATACAAGACCCAGAAGCGCGGAGGCTCCGGCATAAAGACAGCCAAAGTGAATCCAAAAACTGGCAAGCTCATCGTAGCTAAAATTGTCGGTGACGAAAATGAAATTATTGCAGTATCACAGAAAGGCCAAGTTATTCGAGTTGATCTGAAATCCATTCCTACTTCAGGTCGTCAGACTCAAGGAGTAACCATTATGAAACTCCGTGCAGGCGACTCCATCGCATCTATTACATGTCTGTAAGACAAAACTCCATAAAAAGACTTTTTTAAAAGTATTTTTTATTGCGTTATGATATAATTGCTATATGTTTTTAAAGCCTAAATTAAGTGTAGGGCAACTAGAGTTACAAGAAGGCATGCATGTCGCCGATTTTGGAGCAGGGACAGGGTTCTATGTGAGGGAAGCGAGTGAGCGAGTCGGCAATACTGGCCGAGTTTATGCTATTGAAGTCCAGAGGGATATGGTCAAAAAGCTCGAGAGTGATCTCAAGGAGTGGGGTATTTCTAATGTTGACTGTATTTGGGGTGATATTGAAAAAAGTGGTGGCACAAAAGTTCCTGAAGAGTCCATGGATGCAGTTATAATATCAAACGTCTTATTCCAAGCAGAAGACAAGTTTGGGCTCATAGATGAAGCAAAGAGGATATTAAAAAAAGGAGGCAAGGTCCTACTCGTGGATTGGAAGGATTCATATGGTGGTATAGGCCCATCACCGATGCATGTAGTCAAAGAGGAGGTAGCAAAGGATTTATTTATTAAAAGGGGATTTAAGATGATTGAAAATATCTCCACATCACCTCACCACTATGGTATAATTTTCAAATATGAGTAATTTCCAGACAATTTTGGTTGCAGTTTTCATGGCTTTTTTTATATTTGCAGTTTTGATATTCTCTGGAGTTTTGAAAATAGGTGGCTCATCTAAAACTAATAACGCTCCACAAGGAAAAGTCGTAATATGGGGAACATTTGATAATACTCCGGAACTTACAAAAGTATTTGAAGATACAAATAGTAACAATAGAGATTTGTTTATAAGTTATATTAAAAAGTCAGAGGCTACTTATGCAACATCACTCATCGAAGCTTTTGCATCTGGTACGGGCCCTGATTTATTCTTCATAACACCCGAGATGATTGGTAAATTCCGTAATTTTACTTACAAGATTCCATATACTAGCTACGCTGAGAAAACTTTCCGTGACGCTTTTATCGACGGGGCGAGTATTTACCTAGACAAGGATGGCGTTATTGGTTTTCCAGTTGTAGTTGACCCTATGGTGCTATATTACAATCGAGATCTGTTTTCAAACGTTGGTATAGTGAGTCCACCGGTATACTGGAATGAGCTGTTCGATCTGAGCTCCAAGCTTACCAAGAAAGAAAACGATGGGACAGTGAAAGAAAGCATGATTGCTCTCGGCCGGTATGACAATATAACTCATGCCAAAGATATATTAGCTACGCTATTGATGCAAAGTGGCAATCCAATCATTGAAGCCAAAAATGGCGTCTATACTGCAGTTCTAAATCAAAATACAAAAGCTCTACCAATCTCACCCGTAGAGCAGGTGCTAAACTTCTTTATAGAATTCTCTAACCCATCAAATAGTGCTTATTCGTGGAACAAGTCTTTGCCAAAATCTCTCGATATGTTCACTGGAGGTAAACTCGCTATGTATCTTGGCCGAGCGAGCGAGCTGTTCACTATCGAATCTATAAACCCAAATCTTAGCTTTGATGTCGCGCAGATATTACAAACCAAAGGTACCAATACTCTGCGCACATATGGTAAAATATATGCTATAGCAGTCAACAAGAAGTCTGCCAATCTCACCACTGCATTTGGTGTAGCTGGCATGATCTCTGGTGGGGAGTCTGCCCAGAATCTCAGCATCGCTCTCTCACTGCCACCGACAGCCCGCGCACTACTTGCTACCAAGCCTATTGATCCTTATCTCTTCACTTTCTTTAACTCTGCTATCATTGCCCGTGCTTGGGCTGATCCGGATCCTGTCGCTAGCGATAACATATTCACCGAATTGATTCAAAATGTCTTATCAAATAAATTATCAGTCGATGACGCTATCAATAAAGCCCAAGGTCAATTGGAATCCATAATAAAGAAGTAACCATGAATAAGAAATACATAATACTATCCATAGCATTCATAATTATATTTACTCCTTTTGCAATTACTCATGCAGATATAGGTCCGGATTGTAATACTGGCGAACTTGTTGATGGTGGGCCTCTATACAATTCAAAAGGGGAACCGGTTATTGTAGATGGTAAACCAGTATTAGAACGTGTATATAAAAATCCTTGTGACTTTGATGCTCTCATGGGGCTCATCAATAGGATTATAAACTTCTTATTATTCGTCATAGCTACTCCACTTGCAGCAATTATCTTTTGTTATGCTGGGTTCTTACTTCTTACTTCTGGTGGTAGTTCAGAGAGCAAGACAAAGGCCAAAAAAATAATTAAAAATCTACTCATCGGATATGTCATAGCCTTGGCGGCTTGGTTGATTGTCCATACAATACTGACGACTCTCGGGTATAAGGGAGAATCATTCCTGAAATAATTATTAATAAATGCTATAATTAAACTATGAAAATCATCAGAAGTAATAAATATAATCTACTTTCAAAGCTCGCAAGTTATGGATTTATTTTTGTGATTGCATTCACTTTCATTGTACCACTAGCTTTTGCGGTAGATTGTACTGGGGTGGATAAAGATGGCAAAGCTACTCCACCTGGCTGTACTATAAAAGGAGGTGACACTGGTCCAAAAGGTGGTGATACGGGTCCAAAAGGAGGAGACACTGGAGTTAAAAATATTAAGATAAACACCGGCATAACAAACCCACTAGGCGACAAGCTTGATACCATACCGAAATTTATAGAGGCTATTCTTGATTTCGTTCTCCTTATCGGAGTACCTATTGTTACTCTCGCCATCATCTACACAGGGTTCCTATTTGTCACAGCTCAAGGCAATTCGGAGAAGCTAAAGAAAGCCAAGCAGACTCTACTATACACTTTAGTGGGGGCAGCTCTATTGCTTGGGTCGTACGTCATATCAGAGGCAATTGTTGGGACAGTCGCAGATATTAAAAGCACAACATAATAATATATATGAAGAATAAAATTATCACATTTGGTGTCGTATCGGGGTTGCTTCCACTTACTGTTTTTGCAAAATTAGAAGATACCGTGGATTCATGTAAAGATATTGGTGCACCCTTCAAAGATATAGGCCAGCTCTTTAATTGGGCGGGCTGTACTATTATCAAATCTGTCGTACCCCTACTATTTTCTCTCGCAGTTGCTGGATTTATCTGGGGTATTATCCAGTACTATCTAAACCCTGATAATGAAGAGAAGCGTAAAAAGGGCAAGACCTACATAATCTGGGGACTTGTGGCTTTATTTGTAATGATTTCTATGTGGGGTCTCGTCGGGGTACTGACCAACACTTTCGGTATCAAGACCCTTATTCCACAGCTTTCCCAATAGGGGCTTGTGTTTTGAGGAGTTCTTTATGGTATAATTGATGGGTAACATAAAAGATCGCAATCATTGTCTGCCGGTCGGGAAGCCAATGAACAATTATTATAAAAGTCGTTTATTATTTAATTTTTAGTTTATTTATGAAGAAAATCATTGCATTTGGTGCGGTTCTAGGCTCTCTCCCATTTGTTGCTTTTGCTGCAGATGCGTTTAGTATTCTTACTGTCGTTAACAAGATTTTAGCTACTATTATCCCAATCTTGATAACCCTCGCAGTTGTCTACTTTATCTGGGGTATTATTCAGTACACTCTCTCAACAGATGAAGAGGCAAAAAAGAAGGCTCGTACAAAGATCATCAACGGTCTTATAGGTCTATTCGTCATCATTGCATTCTGGGGTATTATCCGACTCGTAACAAATACTTTTGGAGTCGGCCCTGAACAACTAAATCAAAACGCAATCCCTTGTATTCCTGGTCCTGGAGTAGTCTGCTAATACATACTGCCTAATATGGAATTCCTTCCACACGCAGAAGCAAGTGCGAGGACTCTCGTAGAGAGTATTGATAGGGTTATTATTAACCCTATCATATTCTTTTTATTTGCAGCTGCGATGGCCTACTTCTTATATGGAGTGGTGCAATATTTGCTTTCTCCGGGCAATGAAGAGGTTAAAAAAACTAGTAAATCGCATATGCTCTGGGGAGTAGTGGGGCTTTTCATTATGGTAGCTGTCTTTGGTATCGAGAAGCTTATCCTAAGCACTCTCGGTGATAATAAAATAAAAATCAATAATAATGGTGACTTTGTTATAAACGGAGGCGACGTTGCCGATAACGATGTTGCTGATAATGAGAACACTAATAAGGATCTCTTTGGTGAAAATAAAGATGTCAGTCGGGATTTAAATGCTCCTGATTTAGCCCAAGTTGTATTTGATACAAGCCCATTTGCTACATACAAAGCAAATGCACTTTGTTGGAATGATGCAATCAAAGGTAAAGCCAATACTGAATACGAGGCTCTGACTTTAGCGAAAAATGACGCTAGGGCAAAATATTTAAAGGACACTGGAGTCTCAAAGACTGATGAGGCCAAGCTAGGCTACCCGGTGACATTTGCAACCAAGGTCCTCTATAACAAAAATGATAAAACGTACTACGCATGGGTAGACACTAGGGCCCCAAAGGGGACCGGTACAATGTCCGACTGTAAGCTCGATATTTTAAAACCTGCTCCAGTTATTGTACAATCTGCTTTTACTCTCGATGAGCTCAATCTCAGTACTACAATACTCAAGAGCACAATTACTGATTATACAAAGAGTCCATTCTTACAGAAATATGTGGCGAGCCCACTTTGTTGGCGGCCACCGACTGGCTTATATGATACTGCTACAACAGAGTATCAATCTCTACAAAAAGTGAAAGCAAAAGCAAGAGACCAATATGTATCTTCCAATAATTTATCTGAGGCAACTACCCCTATAAATCTACCAACAATATATGGAGTGGTCACTGCTCTTGATAAGACTACCAAGCTGTACTATTCATGGATAGATGCAAGAGGGCCGGTGGCCCCGGGTAAAGATAAAGATTGCAATTTGGATGAGGTACTTGAACCAGTAGCAGAGAGCAATAAACAAAATCCAATAAGGGGGACTTATATATCTGATTTCCAGTATTATCGAGTGATGGCTTCTGGAATAGATCCTACTTATATTGGTGCAAGGAGTAGAGCTATACAAAATGCACTGATAAAGATTGCCGTATTGAAGGGCGTGGGTAATACAAGTAAAATAGTATACACAGTATTACCAGAAGAAAAATACTATCCTCAAGATTCAATTACTGGCATGTATGATTATTGGGTAGTTGTAGAATCTCCGAGATAAAATTATCCAGACATGAAAAAAGTGCCTCCTTGCGGGGGCACTTTAAATATTTATTTGCTACTTCATTTTTTTTTGAGAATAGCTTCGATTCCTGCTAATAGCATTTTCCCTGTCGTTACATCAACTGAGAATTCTTTCTTCTCAGAACTTTCAGTTTTTGGCACAACCTTAAGGGAGTTCTGCGCAGCTCTTAACTGTGTGCCACTGCTGTAGCCGGGTAAAAGCTTTTTACCCATATCCTGAAGCCGTTTTGTCAATTTTTTTGCTTCTACGTCAAGGGCTTTCTGTTCAAGTGTAACGTAAGACTTTTTACCAAGAACTTTGTAGTAGTCTTCATCCAATTCGGTATCAGAGATTGTTATCTCGTCAACTACCTGATATGGATAGCGGTTCCTTACACAGAAGAGGTTTATTTCCTCTCTCATATCTTCCGCTAAGTCCTCAATGAATTGACCCTTGTCTTGGTCTAATTCTTCAGGCTTTGTTTGGCCAATTCTATCTAAAAGGAATTGCAATACAAACATTTCCATTCTATGTCTGACAGTAGCGGCACCGCCTTCGACGTCAAATAGTCTGTATATTTCAGTTGGGATAAGACGGGCCATCCACACTATATCTCTTACCAAAGCTTGAATACCCCGTGTTTTGGTCTGCATCTTTGGAGTTTCTTTTATTATAAACTCCAGTTCCTGCAAATCAGCTGCGATATTTGGTGCACCATTAACACTTATAGTCGCTTTTTCAAGTACGTCGTCAACTAAATTAAGTGCTCCAGATTCTACAACTCCTATTGGCCTGTTCGTGATATTATTGAACCTGCCCGTCTGAGTTTTATAGGGCACATTCTTTCCACTTCTAATGAAGAAAATACAGAGAACAATAAGATAAACGAGTGGCCATATGCTGAAACTTTCAATACCAATGAGGTAGAGAAATATAATGGCGAAAAAAGCTGCTCCAGTCCCAGCAATTACAAAAGAAAGTCCAGGTTTAATCAGGTAACATGTTAACCATGTTACGACAAGGATCCAAAAGATCCACGTTGTGATGAGAATAACTGGCATAGTTATTAATTTTTTTGGTGAATTAATCGATTGTTTCTGAAAGAAGGACTGTAATGTGTCCAGAAGCCGAATTGCCTGTTGTTTTGAACATCAATTCTGTACTCGCTTCTCCCTTAAGCAATTTTGAGATGTCTTGCCCCTTCTTGCCGCAGTATTCGTCTCCGTTTTTGTTTTTTACACAGTAAGGTACTGTGGATTCAACAAGAGCGAAATCAAAACCGCTAGGTAGATAGGTCACATTGCTGTAGCTATCCGTGAAATCAACTCCCTTGGTGTGGCTATATGGAACACTTTTTTCAGTTCCTTTACTGTGTTTTCTGTCTGCACTTTTTTTGGGTTCTTTGTTATTGTTTATCCAGGCTATTGTTACTCCAGATAGAAGTACAAAGCTTAGGAAAAGAATAACAATCAACATTATTGGTTTTGACCTCGTTACTGGAGGTGTATGCATTACTGCTGCTGTTGTTGCCGTTCCAGTTGTTGCCGGAAGAGGGCGAGTTACTGTAGCCATAGTTGTTATTTTTGTTTGTTTGATGTTTGAATTAATTTTTGTTTAAAGAATGACCTCAACCTCCTCCATAGAGAAGGGCATAGTCATTCTCTAAACAATTCACAAACAAGTTTTGTCAAAGATCCATCTCTCCCGTATATAGTAGCATAAATATAGAGAAAAGTCAAGCTAAAATGGCTTGATAAATAAGGGCAATATCCATAATATTATTGCTTTTTGAGTATAAAATGCTATACTCCTTATCATGTTTTTGGCCTTATCGTCTAACGGTTAGGACATCGGCTTTTCAAGCCGGTAATCCGGGTTCGATTCCCGGTAGGGTCACAAAGTGCGAAAGTTGTCAAGTTCGGAAGCGTGGCTGAGTGGTTGAAGGCACTGGTTTCGAAAACCAGCATGCGGGAGACTGCATCGTGAGTTCAAATCTCACCGCTTCCGCATTGAAAAATTTATGCGCGGTTAGCTCAGTTGGTAGAGCGTCCCCTTGACGTGGGGAAGGCCACAGGTTCGAATCCTGTATCGCGCACCAGAAAGTTATAAGTGACCACAAACATATGCAAAATACACAAATCATAATTCTAGCCGCAGGCAAAGGCAAAAGAATGGAATCCGATGATCCCAAAGCCCTAGCTCAACTTCGGGGTAAGCCATTTATTCAGCATATACTCGACACCCTCTCCTCTATTGGTTCAATTGATAAGCCAGTTATTGTCGTAGGTCATAAAAAAGAAAGAATCGTTGAGATTATTGGTGCTGACTATAAATATGCTCACCAAGTAGAGCAACTAGGTACAGGTCATGCAGTTTTATCAGCAAAAGATTCTGTTAACCCTATACATCATACAGTCTTGGTACTCTCGACTGATCAGGCATTGGTATCTAAAGAAACAATTCAAAATATTATATCCACACATCACCAAAAGAGACCAGTCATTACAATAGGAACAGTTGTTTTACCAGATTTTAACGAATGGCGATCTGGACTACTACATTTTGGTAGAATAATCCGTGACCAAGAAGGTAAAGTTCTAAAGAATGTTGAATATAAAGATGCAAATGAAGAGGAAAGAAAAATTCTAGAAGTAAATCCAGCACTTTATGCATTTGATAGTGTGTGGCTCTGGGAGAATATAGATAAACTAAAGAATGAAAATGCACAAGGTGAGTACTACCTGACGGACCTCATACGCCTTGCGCGTGAGCAAGGGAAGGATGTCGAAGCTGTACCGGTAGCTAATATTATTGAAGGCCTCCAACCAAATTCAAAGGCTGAACTCGAAGTCCTTGAGAAACTATTAGAGCAAACTGCTTAAAAGTAAAGAGAACGGCACTGCTCGTAATTCTCGCATATGCGAGAATTACGAGCAGTCTAAATCTTTATTTATTATTACTTATTCTTATGAAGCCAGATGTAGATATCTTCTAGCGCTTTTACGGCATCGCCAGAGGCGATATTGTTCTGATGGTATTTCCCATTTGTACAGTCGCCCGCGGCCCAGATACCAGCAGTCGTAGACATCTGCGTCATAGGGTCGACGACGATTTTACCGAACTGGTCAATCTCAACAATGCCTTTCATGAATTCTGTATTTGGTATCTGGCCAACTTCTACAAATATACCAGTCGTAGGTAGGGCATGCTCTTCACCAGATATTTTATCTTTATATGTTAGAGAAGTTACAAATTGGTCGCCATCGACTCGCAGTATCTCTGCATTAGTGACGACTTTGAATTTTGGGTTCTCAAGAATCCTCTTGACCGTTATCTCATCTGCTCGGAAATCTTTACTTCTGTGTACCATTGTCACACTCTTACAATACGCCAAAAGTTGCGCAGCAGTTTCAAATCCCGCATTACCTCCACCGATAACTAGTACGTCTTGATCTGCAAAGAGTGGGCCATCACAAGATGCACAATAAGTGATACCCTTATGTTCAAATTTATCTGCGTTTTCCGCTTCAAGTTTTCTCCTACCACTACCAGTGGCTACGAGCAAGGCTCTAGATGTAAAACTTTTGCCCGATTCAGTATTTATTGTGATGACTCCATCTTCCTTTTTTGTGCTGATTACTTTTTCACCTTCGATTATATCTAGGAACGGGCCTTTGTAGTAGAGTATGTGTTTCTTTAGATTAGCCCCAAGATCGGCTCCTGATATCTCAGGAGTACCTATCCAGTTATAGATCAGTGACGATACGACAGATTGACCACCAAATTCGGAGGTCAGAATAGCAGTTTTTAATTGTTTGCGAGCAGCGTAGACAGCTGCTGATGCCCCGGCTGGCCCGCCACCTAAAATAATTAAATCGTACATAATGACCCTATTGTAGTATAAATAATAATAAAACCCAAGAAAACATATCTTCCGCGATTCGCACTCTAGCCTGAAAAACTTCAAGTCCTATCTGGTGGTAGCGCAGATCACTTCACATATGTTTTCTTGGGTTTTCACAAAAAAATTCAAAATAGTCCTTGAGCAGGAACTTGCACAGGCTCGACTGGAGCTGAGCAGAGCAGAAAAATCAGCAGATTTTTACGCGTGTCCTGTGAGAGGAGCTACTTTGAATTTTTTCAGTATCTATTTCTTTCTTCGAAGGAATGCTGGAACAGTGCTCCAGTCGTCTGTGTCGTCTATAAATAGGTCATCTTCTTTTTCGTTCTTTTTAATATAATCTTTGCCAGTCTCTTTTGATACAGCTTGGACGATGTCTTCCTTCGTAGCATTAGCAATAGTTTGCTCACCAGCGCGAGCTTGAGCTTGGAATAGTGAGCGCCTTGGCATGTCAGTAGGGAAGCCAGTGGCGATAACAGTGACTTTCATCTCACCTTTCTTGAGCTTCTCGTCGCGAATAGTTCCAAATATTACTTTTGCTTCTTTGTCTATTGATTCTGTTATTATTTTTGCGGCTTCACTTATCTCATGGATTGTCAGATCATCTCCACCAGAGATTGCAAAGAGTACTCCTTTAGCGCCAGAAATTGAAAGGTCAAGCAGTGGAGAGTTTATAGCCATAAGAGCTGCTTTCTCAGCACGTCCTTCACCTGATGCAATACCTACACCCATCAGTGCACTTCCTGCATCGTGCATGACCGCTCTGATATCTGCAAAGTCTACATTGACCATACCAGGGGTAGTGATAAGCTCAGAGATACCTTCAACAGCTTGCTTGAGAACTTCATCACACATAGCAAAAGCCTCCCTGAAGCCGACATCCTTACCAGAAATTATTATTAGTCTATCGTTTGGTATTACAAGTATTGCATCTACTTCACGCTCAAGTAAAGCCAAACCTTCATCGGCCAATTTCATGCGTTGATTACCTTCAAATGAGAATGGTTTGGTAACTACGGCGACAGTTAGAATTCCTTGTTCCTTTGCAGCTTGAGCAACAATAGGCGCAGCACCTGTACCTGTACCACCACCCATACCACAAGCGATGAATACCATATCAGCACCCTTGATGACATCTTGGATTTCTGCTTTTGTTTCTTCTGCGGCACGTTTACCGATTTCTGGGTTCATACCAGCACCTAGACCTTTTGTAAGATTTTTACCAAGATGAACTTTCTTTTCAGCAAAAGAATTGTGCAAGTCCTGCGTATCGGTGTTCATCGAAATGAATTCAACTCCCTTAACTTTTGAGCTGATCATGTGATTGAGTGCATTTTTACCTGAGCCACCAATCCCTATAACTTTAATTCTAGCGAATGATTCAATGTCTGGATTAATTTTAGCCATATATTATATAGGTTAATTACGTACGTTAATAATCTCATCTACGTAAATACATAATAGCAGAAATTATTAAAAAGGCTAGGTTCGCCATTTTTGACAAAACTAACTTTTATGGTAAAAGTTGAGACAAAAGAGATTTGAAAAATCCTTTCACTTGGTTCACGTTATCACCGATTGAGTGTTCTCTATTATTATTTACAGATCCATCGGTCGCGGAGAGTGCAAGTCCAAACGCTGTATACCAAGAAAAATCTCTAATTTTTAATTTACTATTTATTGATCCATCTATCGGTCCGACACGGCAGGGAAGCTTGAGCTGAGCGCGAGCCAGCTCTTCAATGCGATTAATATGAGAACCACCACCAGTGATAATAACTCCAGCTGGTAGTAATTCGTAACGGCGCTGACGTTTTAGGTGGTTACCAACTAGTTCAAATATATCAGAGAGGCGAGCCTCTATTATCTCATCTACTTTTTTCTTTGGGTAGTCGCCGCCGATGACAGAACCAAGTTTTAGACTTTCTGCTTCCTCTAGTGCGATACGGAATCCGAGCGCGACATCCTTTGTAATATCCATACTACCGATAGAGAACACTTGGAGCGACATAAGTAGGCTATTTTCAAACACTGCTATTGATACTGTCTCTGCTCCTATGTCTATAAGGGCGCAACCCGCCGCCTTTTGTTTGTGATTGAGTAGTATCATAGCACTTGCAAGTGGTGAAGCCACTACGTCCTCGACTTCGATTCCAGCAAGACCAAGCGCAGTGATGAGGTCTTCGATATTTTGCTTCAGGCAAGTGATAAAAAGCGTCTTTACTTCAAGCTTTACACCCTTCATCCCTTCAGGCCTCCCGTGCAAATCCTTGCCATCGAGCTTGTAGCCTACGGGAATCATATGGATTATTTTTTTATTTAAAATTTCTAGGTTTTCCTCAGAGTCGGCAAGAGCCTTTGAAATATCCAGATGAGTCACTTCCTGATCTGCGCGAGAAATGATAACCTGACCGTTTGATACTATTGACCCAAGACTAATACCGCCGATGGAAACACAAGCTCGCTTGATCTTATAACCCAAAGTTTTCTCGGCTTGAGCCACGGCGTCCTTTATACTTTTTGTAACGTGATCGATATTAGTGATATAGCCAAGACGCATACCCATGGTACTTGCGAGTCCTGTCGCTAGTAAGTAGGGAGTCTTATCTTCTTTTGCGTAGCCCATAACCACGACCCGCGTCGTATGCGTGCCTACATCTATACCACATGTGTAATTAGTTCGTGCCATTAGAAATTTTAGAGAGAATATCTAAGAGAACATCTTTAGATATTTCTTCTCCAGTCTCTCCATTGTACTACTATGTTTGAATCCTTTCAAATGTAGACAACCGTGGATAAATAGGTATTTTAAGAATTTTGAATAAGTCATGTCGAAGTCCGGCGCTTCTTTTCTGACCAGAGCCAAATCGAAAGTAATTTCACCAGAAATTTTAGATAACGGGAAAGAGAGGACATTAGTCGTATTGTCTTTACCTCGATACTTTTTATTTATTTTCTTTTGCTCGGTAGGGGAGAGAAAACTAATAGATAAATCGTATTTAGCCCCGAGTATTTTATTTTTAATTAAAGCAAAAGGCACTCCGACCGGAGTCGAAGTACCTTTTGCTTTGTTCACAGTAGTAACTAGGTCCTTGCCTGCCATATTTTTATCTACGCCCTCCACGCTTTACGATAACTTGAGCTTTACCGAGCTTGAGTAGCTTCTCGTGGTTTTTCCTGCGAGCCAATCTTTTGAGTGTAGCTTGCTTTGTCTTCAACTTCGATAGATCACGCTCGTTGTAGCGTTTGCTTTTGACTTTCTGGATTATGCCAGTCTCTTGAACCTTGCGCGAAAAACGGCGAATCAAGTTCATGTTGCTTTCGTTTGTATTTTTCTTTACTTCTATAACAGTTATCATATGTAGGCCCTATAGTATCATATCTTCCTCCCCGAGGCAAGAAACTGACTCTAATCTATAGCAAATCCTCGGGGTCTACGTTGATGGAGAATGATGGAGGGAGGCTAAATAGGATATCAGCGAGGTGGGAATGCTCAGGTTTGCGCTCGGCTGTTGGCAACTGCCATCCCTCTCTATCCACTTTTATCACAGTGTTTGTAATGTATTGCCCTTTTACTTTACCAATAAATGCGCTAAATATCTGAGGGTCGTAAATCTCAAGAGTGCTATTTAGGTAGTTTCTGGCTTTCTCGGTCTCACTTGCACTGCCAGAGAAAGTGATTTTTATAAGTCGCTTGAATGGTGGATAGCCGAAACTTTTTCTCTCTTTCAAATCTTCACGATAAAGAGGCAAGACATTGCCAGAGAGTATGTATGTCAGTATCTGGCTCTCTGGTATACGCGTTTGGATAATAAGATTGCGAGTTGTAATGTAGTGGAGTTTTTCGATGATGTGGAGAATCTTTTGAGTAATATTAAAAGAGGGAATTGAGAGAAGTCCATCGAGCGAAATGATAGCACTATGAGTGACGGCACTGTGGAGATAAGTGAAAGCCATCTCTGTGCCGATGAGGATACTGCCTGGCTTCTTGTAGAATGTATTGATAGTACTAAGGGCTTCTTTATCAGTGGGAGTCGTCTCTTTATCTATTTGCAAGACATTTGCTTTTGGGAACAAATCTCGCACTTCTTCATACACACGATCAGTGCCTATGCCAAGTGGAGTTAGGTTCCAACTCCCGCAATTTTTGCATTTCACTTCCGTGGTCTCTTTATGGCCGCACTTATTGCACATAAATACGCGAGTGTTCTCTATCTTGGTCGAAGTGCGTTGCTTGGCGCCATAAAGTACGACAGGGTTTGAGCAATTTGGGCACAGGATCGTATGTCCGCAATCGTGGCAAACAGTGACTCCAGCTAGACCTTTACGTACTGAAAATAAGAATACGGATTCATTGTTCATCAGCGCATGCTCAATCATTTTCTTTGTTTTATCGGATAGGACTTTAAATTTTTTTCCTCCCTTCTCGTCTAATTCTTCCTTCATATCTATAACTATTTGTCTTTCAACCTCAGGTAGCCGAAAAAGAGGGGAAGCTATTTCGCCGAGCTCATCTTGGTCACGACGATAAAGGGTATCAGGTCGGAGCAGTGTGTCGCCAAAAATTAATTTGGATTTATTTATTGAAGATAAGACTTCTACAAAGCTACGTATGTCTACATAGGGTTTGGTCCACTGCTTGTAAGTGTCCGAGCTTTCATGCTCGAGGATGATGGTTTTGATATCTCTGCGGGGGATAGAGAGGAACATGCCAGTGCCGATAATAAGTATTGGGTGGGGTTGGGCCAAGCTCGCGTTATACGAAGAGATGGAGCTCTTTTTTGTCATATCTCCATGGAAGGTGAATACGTATTGCTCGATACCTTTTATCAAGCTCGCCTGCCATTCGTTTATATCGTATCTAGTTGGTACACATAAAAATACCGACTCCTTCTTTGCAAATGCCTCCCTAATGAGAGTACGATAAAAAGCCAGTCTATCTGGAGTTAGTGCTTGGAAAATTAGTTTTTCATGTTTTATATTCTCTGGCCTATCAATAGTTTCAACTGTTTCTAGTTCCTTCAAATCTTTTATGTTATCCAAAAATACACTAGGTAGCATATTTTGGATCACACTGCCTGTCGAGCTTATTACATAATCTTTCATACGCTCACAGGCGATAAAGAATTCTTTTGTAAAAGGCGAGCGACCTTTTACGCCAATTATTTTCTTTAGTTGATACTTGGCGCTTTTTAAATCAGTTTTTTTGGAGCGAGCATCCTCCATGCTTATAACGATGGCGTCTATAGTTTTTGCTCGCACAGGCACAGTCACAATAGTCCCAAGTGGTATATCTTGCAGAGAAAAATATGACAGATACTCTTTCTGAATTCCTTTCTTTATAGGTATGACTGTAGCTATATACATACCCTTATCCTAGCATAACTTCTATGCTATAGTAGACTCACATATGGCATTTTTTTCTAAAAAATTGGGAATAGATCTCGGCACAGCCAATACGCTCGTGTACCTGCCAAACAAGGGGATTATCCTAAATGAGCCCTCTGTTGTGGCTGTCTCTGAGCAGGACAATACAATACTTGCTATTGGAGCTGAGGCCAAAGACATGATAGGCAAGACCCCTGATAGTATTATCGTCTATCGCCCAATGAAAGATGGAGTTATAGCAGACTACCGAGTGACCGAAGCAATGCTCCGCTACTTCATAAATAAGGCCCTTGGTAAATATAATTTATTCAAACCAGATGTCATGGTCTCTGTACCCGCAGGAATTACTTCGACCGAGCGTCGTGCGGTTGTCGAAGCGGCAGTCCGTGCCGGAGCAAAGAATGCATACGTAGTCAAAGAGCCTATACTTGCAGCTATCGGGGCAGGTATTCCAATACATGAATCGAAAGGACATATGATAATGGATATAGGTGGAGGCACGACTGATATTGCTGTTATCTCGCTCGGAGGAATAGTAGCTTCAACTTCAGTTAAATGTGCTGGTGACAAGATTGACCAAGCTATAGCCGACTATATAAAGAAAACTTTCAACCTCGCTATCGGGGATAAGACGGCGGAGGCAATAAAAGTAAAAATTGGCGCAGCCGTACCTCTTGAAGAAGAACTCACTATTACTATCAAGGGCCGTGACTATATCCAAGGTTTACCTCGCACTGCCCAAATATCTACCAACGAAGTAGTGCGCGCAATCGACAAAGAACTTCGGACTATGGTCAGTGCTATCAAAGATGTCTTATCACAGACTCCACCCGAGCTTGCCGCAGACATTATTGATGACGGTATAATTATGACAGGTGGCTCATCTCAGCTTCGTAATCTTGCCGATCTAGTATATCGTCGTACTGGAGTCAAAGCCTATGTGGCCGACGAACCACTTCTATGCGTTGCCCGAGGCACAGGTGAAGCCCTCAATCATTTGGATACTTACAAGAAGACAATTATAAGTAAAAGGTAAAAATGGATAAATTTAAAGATTTATTCCCGAGTAATCTGTATCATAGCTATGTCGTAGAAGGTAACCCTAGTTCGGCTCCAGGGGAACTTCGGGAATTTTTCGAGCATCGTGGTGATATAGAAATACAAAGTCCTGACACTTTTTTCCAAATTTGCGATTCGTTTACAATGGACGATAGTAGTAAATTAAAAGAGTGGCACTCTCTTCTCGGTACAAGTGGGGGTAAACGCATGTGCATCATCGGTGCCAAATTTATCAATCACGACGCCGAGAGAACATTACTTAAAATTATAGAGGAACCTGCCGAGGGTACCCACTTTTTTATAATTGTGCCAAACTCGCAAATATTGCAGGATACTATACTCTCCAGAGTGCATATAGTAAAGACCACTCCATCAGAAAATAATCTTTTAAAAATTAGCACAACAGAATTTATAAAGTCTACATTGAAAGAAAGGATAGATAGTATTGCTAAAATTATTGATGAACACAAAGATGAGGAAGGCAGTGGTGGAATAAGATATAGAGCTATAGAATTCGTAAATAGTTTAGAGAAAACTGTTTACGAAAAATGGAAATCGGACAAGCAAAATAATAATCTCCAATTTTCACTCGAAGAGCTTGCTCGTGCCCGCGATTTTCTGTCTACACCGGGGGCTTCTGCCAAAATGATTTTAGAACATATCGCCCTTGTGCTATAATCTAGGAGTTTATGAGTTATAACACTACGAATTTCAAACAAGAATTAAAGCATATTGAGGAATGGCTCTCGAGGGAGTATTCACAAGTTCACACTGGTCGTGCTACGCCAATGGTACTTGATTCTATTATGGTAGAGAGCTATGGGTCTCACATGCCGATCAAGAACGTCGCAGGGATTACTATTGAAGATCCGAAAACTCTTCGCATAGCTCCATGGGACAAAAATCAGATCAAAGATATTGAGACGGCTATCGCTTCGGCAAATCTTGGGCTTAGCGTAGTGTCAGATAGCGATGGTGTGCGAGTAATATTCCCAATGCTCACTACCGAGAATAGAGCAAAGCTCGCAAAGATTTTGAAAGAAAAGCTAGAAGACGGGCGTATAAGCGTCCGAAAGGAGCGAGGGGATGAGATGAATAAAATTGGCGACCTAAGTGAAGACGAAGAGAAACGTGCCAAAGATGATATCCAGAAATGCGTCGATGAAGCAAATAAAAATCTTGAAGCAATTTTTGCTAAGAAGGAGACAGAGGTTATGCATTAGTGATGAATATTATAATTTTTCTAATAATTTTACTTGTACTTGTTGTGTCCCATGAATGGGGCCACTTTATTGTTGCCAAGAAAAGTGGAATACGAGTAGATGAATTTTCTTTTGGATTTCCTCCAAAGCTTTTTGGTGTTAAAAGAGGAGAGACGTCATACAATTTCAATGCGCTTCCGTTTGGTGGATATGTGAAAATTTTCGGAGAGAACCCAAATGAAGAATCGTTAAATGGACCAGATAGTAAGAGAAGTTTTGTAAACAAACCTTGGTACACTCAAGCTTCAGTATTAGTCGCTGGAGTTGTGATGAATTTTATTGTTGCATGGATATTACTCTCGATTGGATTTATGTCTGGCTTGCCGTCATCTGCAGGTCAAGTTCCAGAGGGTACTGTACTATCTAATCAAGCTCTGACTATCACGAGCGTACTTGCGGGTTCACCTGCTGAGAAAGGGCAGTTGAAAGTTGGCGATAAGATTACGCTTATGAAAGCGGGAGATGATGCGACAGAGACTCCTTCGACTACTAGTGTGCAATATTTTATAAAGAAGCATGGCAATGAGCCAATTACGATTTCATATTTACGAGGATCTGAGACAAAAGAAGTAATCGTCACTCCTGAAATTACAAAAACATCCGATACTCCTATGATAGGTATATCGATGGATATAATTGGTAATCTTAAACTCCCAGTTCATAAAGCGCTATTTGAGGGATTAAAATTGTCTTGGGACCTAGTTGTCGCTACAGTCCAAGGTTTCTATCATCTTATATATGATGGACTAAGTGGCCATGGAAGCTTGGCTGGAATCACTGGTCCGATAGGCATAGTCGGAGTTGTAGGCGATGCGGCAAGCTTTGGATTTATCTACCTTCTATCATTCACAGCCCTGATATCTATAAATCTTGCAGTTATAAATCTGATTCCATTCCCAGCGCTCGATGGGGGACGATTGCTCTTCTTACTTATTGAAAAAATAAAAGGCTCACGCATAACTCCTAAGATCGCAAACACAGCGAACGTGATCGGATTTGGACTACTTATGATTCTAATGGTAGTAATAACCTATAACGATATAGTGAAGTTGTTGTAAAAATTGACTCATTTAGACTCCTAATACCCTTGGATCTAAAGGGTATTTTTTATTGACAATATCTGCAATTATGATATAATACGGGAAAATAAATTAGGACTCAAAACTTAAATTTCTGAACCTCGTAAACCATTTATATGAAAAATATTCTTTTTCTTATGTTGATTTGCATGGCTTGCTCTTCATCAGTAACTGAGGAGACCACCTCAAGTAAAAAAAATCTGAAAGCGAAGCCTATCCAGTTGGGGTTTACCCAAAAATTTCCTGATCCTATATTTGATAACCTGAATATGATTGGGGATGTCCAGGAGTGGGGAGTTCCTGGTGATGCCGGCAAAATTAGCCGTTCACTCCGGTTTAAAAACATAACCGCAGCAGTTGAAAAGAAGTACGGTTTGCCATCTGGATGTCTAATGGCTATGATCTGTCAGGAATCATCTGGTGCCGATTTATTGCCAAATAGTGGCGATGACGGTGGCTATGGTCTCGTTCACATGCAGCCTTGTACTGCCCGTGAATTTGGACTCAAAACATATGCAAATTGCAACGAACTCATTTGTAAGGAGCATGCAAGGAAGTTGGAAAAAATCATCGAAGAAAACAATTACGATCGTAAGAAAGTAATAAAATTCGATGACCGCCTACACCCTATTCTAAATATAGATGCAGCAGGAAGAATGGTTGCATACTATAAGAAAAAAGGAGGATTTGACTACGCCATGAAAAAATATTCAGGCAGGGCAGGTTACGCTTCGCAAATCAAGCGTTTCATGAAGTTGTTAAATTCCGCAAAGTACATTAAGGCTTTGAGTAAGCGTTTCAACGCTGATAACCCTGAACTTAAATGCAACGGGAAGAAAATTGATTTTGATGGATACTTAGCAAAGTCCCGCCAACAAAATTACAACTATGGTCTTCAGAAATATATAGACCATAAGTAAAATAACTAAAAAGAAAAACCTCTCCGATGACTCGGAGAGGCCTTTTTATTTACATTTATCAAAATCTATGATACAGTGATTAGACATTTCGCCACGAGGCGATTTTATTTTAACTAAAATTATGAAACCAACAGAAATTAGAAATATAGCCATCATCGCTCACGTTGACCACGGTAAGACTACTCTTACGGATGAGCTGATGAAGCAGTGTGGTATGAGTGAAGTTGGTGTCACTATGGATTCAAACGCTATTGAGCAAGAGCGAGGGATTACTATTTACTCAAAAAATACTTCAGTAAACTACAAAGGTACAAAGATTAATATTGTCGACACCCCCGGCCACGCGGATTTCGGCTCTGAAGTTGAGCGCGTGCTTCGTGCGATTGATTCTGTACTACTCCTTGTCGATGCCCAAGAAGGTCCTATGCCCCAGACTCGCTTTGTGTTAAAGAAGTCACTTGAGCTTGGGCTTAAACCAATAGTAATTATAAATAAGATAGACAAGCCAGCTGCCAATCCAGCCTGTGTTCACGATGAGATACTCGAGCTTTTTATCGAACTCGGCGCTACAAATGAACAAATAGATTTCAAAACGATGTACGCTATCGGACGCCAAGGCATAGCCAAGCTAAGTCTCGATGACGAGTCAAAAGATCTCACACCTCTTCTTGATCTAATACTTGCCGAAGTTCCCGAAGCTTCGACCAATAAAGACAAACCATTCCAAGCTCAAGTTTTCAATCTGGGCTATGACAACTTTTTAGGTCGTCTAGCTATTGCCCGTGCGTATGCAGGATCTATAAAAGTAGGCGCTCAAATAATAGTCAAAGATGAAGCTGGCAATTCTCGTAACACCAAAATAACTAAAATTTTCACATTCGAAGGTATTGCCCGCAAAGAAGTAGATACATTAAATACAGGTGATATTGCAATAATTGCTGGGATTCCAGATATTTTTATAGGAGAGACTATTGCTAATAGTGTGGATACACCGGCACTTCCATCTATCGCAATTGACGAGCCGACAATTTCCCTAAATTTTCTAGTCAATGATTCTCCGTTTGCTGGACGGGAAGGCAAGTATGTAACGAGCCGTCAGATACGCGAACGCTTGGAGAAAGAGCTAGAGATAAATGTGGGACTACGAATAAATTTTGATACACCAGATCTCGAAGAAGTTCAGGAAGGTTTTTTGGTCTATGGACGTGGCGAATTGCATATCGCGGTGCTACTTGAGAATATGCGCCGAGAAGGATATGAACTTCAAGTTTCTCAACCACATGTAATTATTAAAGAAGAGAATGGAAAAAAATTAGAACCATACGAAGAAGTCACTATTGATGTCCGTCAAGAATTTTCTGGATCAGTGATCGAGAAGTTAACTGCACGTCGTGGAATGATTACAAGTATGCATGAGAAAGAAGGTATTGTGCGCCTGCTCATAGAAATTCCGACTCGCGGATTACTCGGCTATCGTGGACAATTTGTTGTAGATACAAAAGGCGAAGGTATACTCGCGTCACGATTTATCGGATTCAAGGATTACGCAGGTGAGATAAAAAAACGCGATGTCGGATCTATGACTTCAATGGTAGGTGGAAAGGCGGTAGCTTTTTCTTTGTGGAATCTTCAAGACAGAGGAGTACTATATATAGAGCATGGTACAGAAGTTTATGAAGGTATGGTTGTCGGTAATGTTACCAAGGGTGATGAGATGGTAGTTAATCCAATTAAAGGTAAACAATTATCAAATATGCGCGCCTCTGGTACAGATGAGGCAGTGACAGTAAAGCCACCATATAAATTATCAATTGAGAGAGGATTGGAGGTCATGGCTGACGATGAATACCTAGAAATTACACCAAACAATGTCCGATTACGCAAGAAATTGCTCACAGAGCAGAGCAGGTCAAAATATAAGACCGCGAGTAAGAAGGAATAATACCCTTATTTTATAAGGTATATCAAAAGAGTTGACTTTATTTCATAGTAGTGATATTATCAAACCAGTAATAATAATTATAAATTAAGATTTTAATTCCAAATGGCAAACACTATCTCATTTAAACCTAAACAAGTTACCAAGCGTATGCTAGGTGGCCTGCCTGATAGAGCATATGAAGTAGTTACAAACCGTTTTGGACTCACGGATGATGCAGAGAGAAAGACTCTAGAAGCCATTGGACAAAAATATGGCATTACACGCGAGCGTGTACGTCAGATTGAAAATGCTGCACTTATTCTCATCCGCAAATCTTCTACATTTAAAGACGAAAAAATAGTTTTTGAAGAATTAAAGAAGCTAATGCACACACTTGGGGCAGTTGTCTCAGAGAATGAATTATTAAATCATATTTCCAAAGACAAACTTACTCAGAATCATATCCACCTATATCTAACACTTGGTGATGATTTTACAAAACATAAAGAAGATGAAGATTTTAAAACAAGATGGAGTGTAGATACTGATGTAGCAGATGAAGTTCATAAATCACTAAAAAATCTGTATTCAAATTTGTCTGACGATGAATTAGTTCCAGAGGGCGAGATTGTCGCACGGTTTCTTGATGAAGTTAAAGATTTATCCGAACAATACAAGAATGAAGAAATAGCAAAGCGATGGCTGACCATGTCAAAAAATATTAGTAGGAATCCTTTGGGTGAATGGGGCAAATCTTCATCTTCCAGTATAAAGACTCGCGGGGTCAAAGATTACGCTTTTCTAATGATGAGGAAGCACGGTAGCCCTATGCATTTCCGCGAAGTCGCAAAGGCAGTATCTAATACTTTCAATAAAAAGTGCCACACTGCGACTTGCCACAATGAGCTTATAAAAGACGGCAGGTTTGTACTAGTTGGACGCGGTATTTATGCCCTCTCTGAATGGGGATACAAGTCCGGAGTAGTTAGAGATGTTATAAAGGAACTCCTAAAGAAGAATGGACCAATGTCTAAAGAAGATATCGTAGAGCAAGTCATGAAAGAAAGGTATTTAAAGAAGAATACGATATTAGTAAACCTCCAGAATTCCAAATACTTTAAGAAAAACAAGAGCGGACTATACGCTGTAGCCTAAAATCAAAATCACCTCCAGTCAAATGGGGGTGATTTTGATTTTGATATGTTATAATAACAAGTATGGTTGGAGATTTTTTTTCATCTCATAGTTTCAATATACTTCAAATGCTCTTGGTTGCTATAGGCTATCTGATGCCTATACCACTTTCAGTATTTGCTCTTCGAATGTGGCATCATTATAGACATGAGCGATTCATCATGGGTATCAAGTGGGTATTACTCGAGATTCAGGTTCCTCGCGATGTGATAAAAAGTCCTGCTGCTATGGAATTGATACTTTCGAATGCCCTTTATCAGAAGACAAATAAGGGTTTTTGGGAGCAGTATATTCAAGGTGCGCCGTGGTTTTGGTTCTCGCTCGAGATGGCTTCAATTGACGGCAAGGTACATTTCTTTATTCGCAGTCCTACCCGTATGCGTGAATTAGTTGAAACGCAAATTTATGCGCAGTATCCTCAGGCTAAAGTTGTAGAAGTTGATGATTATACACTTCATGTATCACAATTCAAAAAGAATGGAGATTGGTATATGTGGGGATGTGAATATAGTAAATTGAGAGACGACTTTTTACCTATTCGTACTTTTCGAGATATGGAAGAGATGGATAGTGGCACCAAAGAAGAATACAAGATTGATCCCATAACTCCAGTTATTGAACTACTAGGTTCACTTCATAAAGGCCAACAGATGTGGGTGCAGATTATCATAAGACAGAATCTAAAGACCTACCACAGTCACAAGCTTAAGAAACATGTAAATTTCTATGATGCAACATACGAATATATTGAACATATGCTCCTACCTTATACTCGTTTCCAGAAGAATGATAATGGCGATACTATAGGTATGGATATGCGTACTCCAGACCCACTAAAGAATCAGGTAAAAATAATGGTTGAAAATGCAAGCTTGATACACTTTGACTGCGGAATACGTGTCGTTACGCTGGCTGATAAGAGAGTCTGTAGTGAAGAAGATTTCAATAACTTAAGACGCAACTCTAGACTAATATGGCGTCAATATGCACAGCCAAATGTGAACGAACTCAATCGTATAAATTCAACACAATTTGACGCACCTTGGTCCGACCCTACTGGGCTTGCATTAACGAAGATTAAAAAGAGATTACTTGATTTTTATCGCACAAGAACATTCTTCTATCCACCAATCCAGTATAGTATTAAATATCCTAAAGTTTTGAATGCTTTTTTCCCATCCGGACGCCCTGAAATATTTGTCATGTCCTCTCGCGAACTTGCAACCATCTTTCACTTTCCAGGTATGGTCTCTGAGACTCCGAGCTTTAAGCGTATCGAATCAAAGATTGCAAAGCCACCTGCCAATTTGCCTGTATAGTATATGGATGACACAAATCAGGAAATCGTGCGAAGGTTCGGTAACAATAAGATACTAAATATTTTTTTTATTGTAGCTTTTTCAGTTATATTTCTTTACTATACTTTATCAGCACCAATATATAACGTTAGTGTAGCAAATAGGCAGGGAGTTGTAGTGCACATTGCAAAAGGCGAAGCGCTCGCTTTGATTGCCAACGACCTAGAATCCAAGAATATAATACGTCAAACTACTGCGCTTAAATTTTTTGTTTACCTATTTGGGGGAGGCAATTCTACCAAGAAAGGTGACTATCTTTTTACAAAGAAGATGCCTGTTTGGAGTGTGGCTTGGATGCTCGTACGAGGACATCATAATATTGATCCGCTCAAAATTACACTAAAAGAGGGTCTAACAAATGAAGAAATGGCAAATGCACTAGCAGATAAACTATCAGTATTTCGTAGAGATCTATTTATTTCTGACAAAAAGAGTAAACAGGGCTATTTATTCCCTGATACGTATTTTTTCTTTTCGATGACTACTGCTGATGAAATCGTTGATGAATTATCTGCAAACTTCGAAGAGCGCATTACTCCATTCCGTACAGATATAGCTAATTCAGGGCATAGCGAGAGTGATATTATCAAAATGGCATCACTTATACAAAAAGAAGCAGCTGGCCAATCCGATGCGCCTGTTATATCTGGAATTTTGTGGAAGCGGATTAAAAATGGGATGCCACTTCAAGTCGATGCCGATAAATCAACTTATGTGAGCACTGGACTTCCTAGTCGGCCAATTGGGAACCCTGGACTTATGGCGATAAAAGCTGCGCTTTATCCAGAGGACTCAGCGTATTTTTACTATTTGCATGATAAAAGTGGTACAGTGCATTATGCTAAAACATTCAGAGAGCATAAGATTAATATTACTAAATATCTAAAGTAAGATGATATTACAAACAACAAAACAAAAAGATTACGAGCTACTAGATTCAGGAGAAGGCGAGAAGCTCGAACAATACGGACCCTATGTATTGTCGCGCCCAGACCCTGAGGCCCTCTGGTCTAAAAAGCTTGCAAGCAATGTTTGGGAAAAAGCAGATTTGAAATTTGTTCGCAACGGTATCAAGGCTAAATGGATTATAAAAGAAGGTGTGCCCAAAAGTTGGAATATCGAATTTGGAGATTTTAATTTCTCAATTCGGCCGACATCTTTCAAGCATACTGGCCTTTTCCCAGAACAGCTTCCGAACTGGCAATGGACTAAAGACATAATAGAGAAAAACAAAAAATCATACGAAAAGCCGATAAGTGTACTGAACTTATTTGCTTACACTGGCGGAGCAACTCTTGCATGTGCACGTGCAGGGGCCGAAGTCTGCCATGTCGATGGATCGAAAACTGCGGTCGCTTGGGCGCGCGAGAATGCTGAACTATCGGGATTAAAAGATGCACCTATCCGCTGGATAGTCGAGGATGTGGTTATGTTTTTAAAAAGAGAAATCAAACGTGGGCACAAGTATGATGCTATAATTATGGACCCGCCATCGTTTGGTCATGGACCCAAGGATGAACTTTGGAAGATAGAATCTCACTTCTTAGAACTTATGACCCTATGTAAGGAGATACTCTCTGACAAGCCACTTTTTATACTTATCAATGGCTACACTGCCGGCTATTCGCCCATTGCATATGAAAATAATTTAAAAGATATGATGAATGATAAAAAAGGAAGTATAGAAATAGGTGAGCTAACTATAAAAGAGAGTCAGAGTGACAGATTGCTTCCTTGTGGTATATTTGCGAGATGGGCAGTAAGTTAAATAAAACTGTATTTGTGGGTGTCTCAGGTGGAGTGGATTCATCCGTCTCGGCCGCACTACTTAAAGACCAAGGATATGATGTCGTTGGGGTTTTTATTCGTACATGGCAGCCGGAATTTATAGAATGCACTTGGCGAGATGAGAGACGTGACGCTATGCGAGTATGTGCGCATCTTGATATTCCATTCCTTGAATGTGACGCTGAAGAAGCATATAAAAAAGGTGTAGCAGACTATATGATAGAAGAATATAAGAAAGGTAACACACCGAACCCTGACGTCATGTGTAATCGGGAAGTGAAGTTTGGAGTATTTTGGAATTTTGCAAAAGCTCATGGTGCAGACTATATTGCGACAGGACATTATGCAAGAGTGTTACGTTCGGAAAGCTCCTCTCAAAGCTCCTTAACCCCATCCCGCAAGGAGCGGGACGGCACGCCCCCACCCGTCGCTTTTCAAGGACTTTCAGAACTTCACAAAGGGAATGATGAAAGTAAGGATCAATCATATTTCCTTTGGACTTTGACGCAAGATGATCTTTCTCATACGCTTTTTCCAATTGGCCATTTGCAAAAATCACAAGTTCGCAAACTTGCAGAAAAGTTTGGATTGCCTACAGCTGAAAAGAAAGATAGCCAGGGGGTTTGCTTCCTTGGTCCACTTGATATGAAAGAATTTCTGGCGCATTATATAAAACCTGTGCGCGGTGATGTATTAAATGAGAAAGGTGAAATTGTAGGTTATCACAATGGTGTAGTATTTTTCACACTAGGCGAACGCCATGGATTCACTATTACAAAACACTCCACAAAGAATTTGCCTTTATATGTAGTAGCAAAAGATATAGAAAAAAATATAATAATAGTTTCGCAAAACAAGAATTTTACTGCTAAAGACACGGATAATTCCTTGCTAGGAATTTCCTCTGCTCGGCCCAGTCGGCCTGCGCAAGTTCTTTCCCAGCAAGATTCTTGTTTTACCCTGAAAAACATAAATTGGATTTCAGATATTCCAAAGGAAAATAAAAAATACACAGCGCAAATTAGATATCATGGTGAACAACTACCTTGTCGTTTTAAAAATACATCGATTACCTTTGATAGGCCAGTTCTAGCCTCACTTGGTCAGTCTATAGTTGTCTATGATGGGGATATCTGTCTAGGCGGTGGAATAGTAGAGTAGTATAATACAGATTATGGAAAATATATTTGATCAGACAACGTTAGGAATCATAGTACCGCTTTTTATGGCCTTATTAATGGGGATGATTATTGGTACTGAGCGAGTCTGGGCACACAAGACTGCAGGTATGCGTACGTATGCACTTGTAGCTATGGGTTCAGCATTGTTTGTGCTCGTGTCCGAAGAGATGGTGAAAGCTTATCTTAATTTACCAGGCATGAATCCTCTGATGATAGTTTCCCAGATTGTTATTGGTGTAGGATTTCTTGGTACTGGTTTGATTTTCTCAAAAGAGAGTAAACTCATGGGCATGACTACAGCTACATCTCTTTGGGTGTCAGCAGGTATAGGTATGGCTTGTGGTTTTGGATTATATAAGCTTGCCATCATTGCTACGTTCCTCACACTATTTATATTCATAGTCCTCTGGTTTTTCGAAGCTCAACTAAAGAAAACTAGATTCTTCTCAGAATCCTCCGTAGATGAACATTAATTTGGTATAGTATAGGTATATGTCATCCAAGGAAGTCCGAGAGAAGTTTTTAAAATTTTTCGAATCAAAAGGCCATAAAATACTGCCATCATCCTCTTTAATACCAGAAGGGGATATTTCGGTGCTTTTTACTACAGCTGGGATGCAACAGTTCAAGCCGTACTATGGAGCACCCGAGAGTGCTTTGCGTGATTTTGGAACCAAAGACGTCGTTACGGTCCAGAAATGTGTCCGCACGGGTGATATCGAAGAAGTCGGAGATCACTCCCACTTATCATTTTTTGAAATGCTGGGAAATTTTTCTTTTGGAGGATATGGCCGAGAAAAAGCTATATCTTACGCCCATGAGTTTATCACTGAAGTTCTAGGACTTACAATTTCATATGTCACTATATATAAAGGTGAGGGCGTGGTGCCAAAAGATGAAGCATCAAGAAAGATTTGGAAAGAGATTGATTCTAGTCTAGATATTCGTGAAGATGGTGCTGATGTATTCTGGGGCCCGACAGGCGACTCTGGACCGTGTGGCCCGACGAGTGAAATTTATTGCAAGAATGCAAATGGCGATGATGTAGAAATTTGGAATCTAGTTTTCAATGAATATTTCTGTGACGGTTCGCGCGAAAAGTTAGATAAAGGTGAAGCAAAACTCACACCACTTCCGATTCTTGGGATTGATACAGGAATGGGATTCGAAAGATTACTCGCAACAGTACAGAATAAGAGAAATGTTTATGAGACAGATCTTTTTAATAATGAGGATACAAGAGAGAAAAGAATTGTTGCTGATCATGTGAAGACAGCACTGTTTATGATTACAGATGGAGTTATACCTTCAAATACTGGTAGAGGATATGTTTTGCGTCGATTGATTAGACGAGCAGTAAGATTCTCCAAGGGGTCATTATTGCCCGAAATTGAAAAAGTTAAAAAGGTTTATGAAGGTATATATAATCTTGATGATAAAGGAGAAATACAGAGGGAAGAAGAAAAATTTAGAAAAACACTTGACCATGGCCTAAAGGAATTTGAAAAGGGAATTGATCCATTCATTCTCGCAACGACATATGGATTCCCAATTGAGCTTACAGAAGAACTAGCCAAAGAAAAAGGTATAAAAATAGATAGTGCAGATTTCGATAAGAAAATGGCTGAGCATCAGAAGCTTTCGAAAGACTCATCAGTCGGTATGTTTAAAGGTGGGCTTGCAAATCACCATAAGGGGACTATTAGACTTCACACAGCACATCATTTGCTTCTCGCTTCGCTCCAAGCGATAGTTAGTAGAGATATAAAACAGCGAGGTAGTAATATAACTGAAGAACGCCTTCGTATGGACTTTGTTTGCGATCATAAACTCACCGATGAAGAGAAGAAAAATGTAGAAGATTGGGTTAATGACAAGATAAAGCAGGAGCTAGATGTTGTATATAAAGAAATGCCACTAGCTGAAGCAGAAAAACTCGGCGCAGAAATGGAATTTGGCGCGAAATATCCGGAAGTCGTTTCTGTATATATAGTAGAAGATAAAAATGGCAATGCTATATCAAAAGAATTCTGTGGTGGTCCTCATGTGTCAAATACAAGTGAACTTGGCCACTTCAAAATCCAAAAAGAAGAAGCTGTCGCGTCTGGGATAAGACGTATAAAAGCAATATTAGAATAACATATCTCTACTTTAGATATTTTCATGAAAATTGTAGTATAATAAAGGTATTATGTCATTTTGGTTTACATCTAAAAACAAGAAGGAGCGAATAGTAGCAATATTTGATATTGGGTCAGGAAGCGTAGGAGCAGCGATAGCTCGAATTCCTACCAATAGTAAAGGTATACCGACAATAATCAAATCAACCCGTGCTGAAATTGCTTTTCATGATGAGCTTGATTTTAATGTTTTTCTAGATGACATGATCAAAACTCTTAAATCCTCGGCTAATTCTCTATATGATTCGAAGGTTGGAGCTCCAGATGAGATAGTTTGCGTACTCGCTTCTCCTTGGTATTTATCTGAAACAAGAGTTGTCAAAATGACTCGGGATCACTCATTTGTATTTACTCATAAACTAGCAGACGAAATGCTGGAGAAAGAGATAACCTCGCTCAACTCCCTGTATGAAAATAAATACGGATCTATAAAAAGTACGCCTGAAGTTATAGAGCACCACGTCATGGGTGTATCGCTCAATGGCTATCCAATAGAAGATCCGATAGGTAAACGTAGTCGGTCTGTCGAAATGCACATGGCTATTTCACTCTCACCCAAACTATGCTTAGAAAAAATACGTAAAATTTTATCAAACACCTTCCACCATATACCAGTATCATTTGCTTCTTTTTCTATCTGCTCGTATCTAGCAGTTCGTGAGAGATATGTGACGCCGGATTCGTATCTGCTACTTGATATTGGAGGGGAAGTGACAGACGTGGCAATTATTACAAAAGGTATATTAAAAGCCTCTTTGTCTTTTCCATTTGGCAAAAGAACATTCTTTAAATATATTTGCACCAAACTAGACATAGAGCTCCGAGATGCAGTGGAATTGTTTAATCTTTTCAGCACAAATACATTAGCCGAGAGACGTAGGAAAAAAGTTGAGCCACTATTTAAATCAATTGAGAATTCATGGGGTGAAGCCTTTAGGCAATGCATCGGTACACTACCTCATACACTGACATTACCTGGTACAATATTTGTAACCGCAGACCAAGACATAAGAAACTGGTTCGTAGAAGTCGTTCGCAATGAACCATATATACAATCAATGGTCACCGAGCATAAATGTACAGTCATAACTCTCGAAGGGCCTGAATTTCTCTCTATGTGTAGTATTAAAGATGGCACCTGTGATCCATTCTTGATGGTGGAAGCTATTGGAATAATGAGAAAAATGGAACAATAATATGGCAAAGAAAATAATGCAGGATATGCAGTCAAAAGGAGTGAAAATCACTAGGATAGTCCGAGGGGATATTAGTGATAAACTCAAAGTTCTTAAACAAAAGAAACTAGCCGAAGTTGAAAGTGATTTGACTGCAAACAATGATTTAATTACCAAAGTAGATAATCATATTTTTGAAAGAGATAGATCAGATAAGATATTTAACTCTCCTACAACAAAAAAAAGCGGTCTTCGTCCTCGCAAATCCTATATATTATTTTTAGTGCTTTCTATAATGGTGGGAGGGGTATATTTTATTTCGAACCAACTTGGCAATGCGAAAATAGTGATAAAAGAAAAAAAAGAATCATTTAAATTGAGCATGCAAGAATTGCAAGCCTTAAATTCTAACGGCGCGCCTATACGTTTTGAGATAATGATTATATCTGATACAAACCCAAAAGAGCTTACCCTCACTGATAGTGATAATGTATCTATAAAAGCTAGAGGTGAGATAACTTTGTATAATGAGAATAGTACAAAACCACAAAATCTAGCTATTCGCACACTCATCTCTGATAGTAAAGGTAAAACTTATCAGACAGACAAAGCTGTGTCTATACCTGGCTATACGACAGTAAAATCAAAAATTGTTCCTGGTAAAGTATCAGTAGGTATAACTTCATTTTTACCTGGCGAGGCCTACAATGGATCACCAAGTGATTTCTCTATAAATTTATTTAAAGGAACTGCTAAAGGTAAAAAAATATATGGCAAACTCAAGTCACCACTTGTAGGTGGTGCAATAGGCACAGTCTATAAATTAAGCCCCCAAGATTTGGGCGCTCTAAATGCTTACGCCCTTTCAACTTTTAGGAGTTTATTATTAAAGAAAATGACTGCTGAGGCTCCAAAAGGTTATATATTATACCCAACTGCCATTACTTTTTCCCATAAAGTGGATGAAAATATTCTCTCTAAAACACCAAATGCAAAGGTAAATATAGATGCGACTATATCGTCTGTCATTATAAATGAGAAAGACCTTACTAGTAGTCTCTTGAAAACTTTTAAAAAAGATATTCTACTATTCGAACTGAATGAAATACAAATTCCAAATATATCAGGACTTTCATTTAACTTTTCAAACCAAAATCAATCTATAGCCAAAGACTTGAAGTCAATTGCATTTACATTAACTGGTGATATAACTGCAATATGGCATCCAGATATGAATTCACTAAAAAATAAAATATTAGGAACAAGTAAAGCCAGCCTACTTCAGATTTTTAAAGATGATCCAGGTATATCTTCTGCTTCTGTAAAAATATTCCCACCATGGTCAAAATATTTGCCTAGCGATTTATCAAGAATACATATAACAACACAATAGCAGTTTGACTACTCACTTTTATATTGTTATTATGTACATACATAAATGAATCAAAAAGACGACAATAATACTGTTATGGGTATAGTTACAGAAGCACTTCCTAATACTCTCTTTAGAGTAAATATAAGTAGCCCAGATACACCAGATGGAGAGGAGAAAATTATAATATCCTATCTTGCAGGGAAAATGCGCATGCATAGGATAAAAGTGCTGGTAGGAGACAAGGTAGAAGTCCTCCTTGACCCCTACGGAGGCAAGGGTAGGATCATAAAAAGGACTTAGTCTATAGGCCCCTTGCGCTTTTTGGAGTTATAGTGTACTATAGTCTGATATACGCTTTTTTGGATAAATACAGGGTGGAAGCCCTATATTTTTCTTTCGCGTTACAAGAAATATGAAGATTAAATCAGCCGTTAAAAAAATCTGCGCAAAATGTAAACTCGTGAAGCGTGCTGGGCACCTACGTGTTATTTGCACCAATCCTAAGCACAAGCAAAAACAATAATTTTAAATATGAGAATTCTAGGTATAACTATTCCAAACAATAAGCATTTAGACATAGGTCTTACATCCCTATATGGCATTGGTGTTTCTCGTGCTCGTGCAATCCTCAAGGAAGCCAAAGTAGATCATACTATTAAAGCTGATGTTTTAACAGTTGATCAAGAAAACGCGATACGTAAAGTTATAGAAACAATGTCAATCGAAGGAGCATTAAAGCGAGAGGTATCAGCGAATGTTAAAAGACTGAAAGATATAAAGGCATATCGCGGAATCAGACACATGCGCCGTCTTCCAGTCCGAGGTCAACGCACAAAGACAAATTCCCGCACAGTTCGAGGTAATGTACGTAAAACAATGGCTTCAGGTCGCCGTAAGGAAAGTAAGACATAACCTGCCTGCCGGCAGGCAGGTTAAAATACAAATAAAATTTATGGGAAAAGTAAAAATTATAACTAAAGAAGAAGTCAAAGACGAAGTGAAAAATGACGCAACTGAAATTACATCAGATGTGGCTAAGGTGGCGGTCAAAGTACCTAAGAAAAAAGTAGTCTCTGGCACTCTTCATATTGAAGCAACATTTAATAATACTAAAGTAGTTCTCTCTGACAAAGAAGGCAATACTATATTCTGGACTTCAGCAGGCTCGCTTGGATTCAAAGGTGCAAAAAAGGGTACACCATTTGCTGCTGGTAAAGCTGGCCAAGTACTAGGTGAGAAAGCCAAGGCCCTAGGTATCAAGGAAGTCGACGTAAAGGTCAAAGGCGTCGGAAGTGGTCGTGAACCTACCATCCGAGCATTCATGGCCTATGACATAGAGATATCAAGTATCCGCGACACTACTCCAGTCCCACACAACGGTCCGAAACCTAAGAAGCCACGAAGAGTTTAATTTAAATATATTATCTATGAAGACAGTCCAAAAATATAAAATATGTAGACGTTTAGGATCAGGTGTGTTTGAAAAATGCCAAACACCTAAATTTGTCATGTCCGAAGCTCGCCATGCAAAGAGTGGTAAAGGCAAGCGCCCAAAGGTTCTATCTGGCTATGCCCTTCAATTCGTGGAGAAGCAGAAGGTTCGCTTTATGTATGGTATAAGTGAGGGTCAATTTTCTAATTATGTAAATGAAGCAGTTGGCCACAAAGGGACACTCGCTACTGAGCAACTATTTGAATTGCTTGAATATCGTTTGGATAATGTCGTGTATCGTCTTGGACTTGCTCATACTCGCAGACTTTCCCGCCAAATGGTTTCTCATGGACACATATTACTGGGTGGCAAGAAAAATACAGTTGCCTCTAGTAGAGTAAAAATTGGAGATGTTATCGCTGTACGAGAGGGCAGTAAAGCAAGTCCCTTATTTGCAGATATGGCTAAGAAAATGAAAGAATACACCCTCCCAAACTGGCTCACATTTGATGTTGAAAAGCTTAGTGCGACAGTCGCAGGTAAGCCAAAGAATGTAGAAGGATTTCTTGACTTGAACACGGTGCTAGAGTTTTATAGTCGTTAGTTTATTAGTAAATGCGAGGTTCTCTTTTAATAATAAAATAATAATGAAAGCCTAAAAACTTTCCAATATCATATGTCTGATTTAAATATCATATTACCATCAAAGTTATCTATAATATCTGAAGTAGGCACAAAAGGTGTCTATGAGATAGATGGTCTTTATCCTGGGTATGGTCATACTCTAGGTAATTCTCTTCGTCGTATCATCCTCTCATCACTCGCTGGTTGTGCTATCACGTCACTGAAGATTGACGGTGCTGCACACGAATTCTCAGTACTTGATGGTGTTAAAGAGGATGTCATTACAATACTTCTTCATCTAAAGCAGGTTCGCTTCCGTCTTTTTACCGATGAACCTCAAACAGTAAGAATTTCTATAAAAGGGCCGAAGACCGTCACAGCTTCCGACATCGAGGCCACCGGTCAAGTTGAAGTTCTCAATAAAGAGCTACACATCGCAGAAGTTACTGGGAAAGTAAACTTTGCAATTGAGATGGTAATTGAAAAAGGCCTTGGATTCGTATCAAAAGATGTACATCAGAAAAATAAAACTGAAGTTGGAATGATCGCGGTCGACGCGATATTCACTCCTATCCGTCGTGTATCATACGAAGTTGAAAACATGCGTGTGGGCGACAAGACAAACCACAATCGTCTGCGTATGACTATAGAGACTGATGGAACACTTACTCCACGAGAGGCACTTGAACAAGCTATCGTTATTATGGTAGAACAATTACAAGCTATCGTAGGCTTTACCATATCTTCTAAATCAAACCCTAGCGAGGTATCAAGCATAGAGGCAAAAACTAGTTCTACAGAGGAAAAAGGAGCGGGAGACGGTAACGAATTTACCGATACCCTTAAAACGCGAATAGATACTCTCGATTTATCTACTCGCACCCTAAATGCCCTAACTGGTGCAAACATTCGTACTATCGGAGGTATAGCTCGCAAGAAAAAGGAGGATTTACTCGAGATAGAAGGTATTGGCGATAAAGGTATACAGGAAATAAAGAAGATATTAGGTAACTATGGTATAACCTTAAAGTAAATTAGTAATAAGTCATTATAATTATATGCGACACCACAGTAACGTAAGAAAATTTGGAAGAAGTAAAAGCCAGCGTGAGTCCCTACTAAAAGGATTGATGCTTGCTCTTATTGCACATGGTCGCATTGAGACAACGGAAGCAAAAGCAAAGGAACTTCGCCCAACAATCGAGAAAATGATTACAAAGGCCAATGTAGGTACACTTGCATCGCGCCGTCTTGTCATTTCACGTTTGTATAATTTAAATTCTGAAGCAAGTAAACTCATTGATACTATCGCACCTAAATACAAAGATCGCGCGGGAGGATATACACGCATTACCAAATTGCCAAGACGCGCAGGTGACGCAAGTAAAATGGCAGTAATAGAATTTGTATAATATTTTATGATAAAAACACACACAATTGATGCGAATGGTAAGACTCTAGGCCGTGTGGCATCAGCCACTGCCAAGGCTCTTATGGGCAAGACTGCGCCGGACTATACTGCAAATAAAGTTGCAGATGTTCGCGTAGAGATAGTAAATGCTGGCAAGACAAAAATGTCTGAAAGACGTATGAATGAAACCCTGCACGAGACTTATTCAGGACAACCGGGTGGATTTAAAACTGCAACCAACGCGAAAATAGTAAAAGAAAAAGGATGGAAGGGTTTATATGAGCTTGCTGTATATGGCATGCTTCCTTCCAATAAACTTCGCCCGCTTATGATGAAGCATTTAACAATAAAGGAATAATAATATGACTGAAAAAAAGACAGTGAAAAGTGAATATTTCAGAGCTATCGGTCGCCGTAAGACTGCGACAGCAGTGGTGAAGCTCACCAAAGCTTCAAAGACCTCTTATACTATAAATGGCAAGGACGTGAGTGTTTATTTTCCAACTGCAGAACTAAAGAAAATAGTTACTGGTGCGTTTGAGACTACTACACCAGCAGAAAAGTTTAGTGTAGTTGTCACTACTCGTGGTGGTGGTTCTCATGCTCAAGCCGAAGCGGTGCGACATGGTATCTCACGTGCTCTAGTCTTATTTGATAAAGAACTTCGTGTGCCACTTAAAAAAGCTAAAATGCTCAAGCGTGATCCTCGTCAAGTTGAACGTAAGAAGTTCGGCCTCAAAAAAGCCCGCAAGTCACCGCAATGGTCAAAACGTTAATGACAAAAAAAACTTCCTTTGAAAAAAGGAAGTTTTTTTGTATACTAGCCCTATGCCGATGGTAAATATAAAATACGATGCCAAACGAGTTCCAGATTCTGATGCTATAGGATTGGCTACCGCTATACAAAAAATTGTAGCTGAAACAACAGGAATTCCTGAAGTATTTGTTTATGCTGATAGTCCGAAAGTTCAAGCAGGCACTGATCCAGTTGAAATATTTGTCGAAATGAGTGCAAGTGCAATAACTGATATCGATGGCTTAGTAAATGTAACTAAAGAAAAGATAAAAGAGTGGAAGAAAGAATTTGGCTTTAAACATCCAATAACCCTGACTATCACACCGATGAATTGGAAATTTGAAGTGGGGATATAAATTATGAATGAAGATGAAGTAAAAAATGAAGAGAATTTTGAGGATGTCACTTTTGTAGATAGTACCGAAGATGGCGATGTGCTACCTACCAAGGATGTGGTGGGGAAACTTCGCGATGACCTTAAAAAGGTTCGTGCTGAGAAAGAAGAGTATCTTACAGGCTGGCAGAGGGCTAAAGCTGACTATATAAACCTACAAAAAGAGCTCGAGCAAGTTCGAGCTAATAGTTCGCTACTTGCTAAGGAAAGAATTGTAGAAAGTTTGCTTCCTTCCATTGATAGCTTCGATATGGCGATGGCAAATAAGGAAGTGTGGGAGTCTGTAGATAAAAATTGGCGCACTGGTGTGGAATATATCTACCAGCAAATCATCACTGGCCTATCTGATGTCGGAGTGGAAATAATAGATAAAGTAGGTGTTCCATTTGATCCAAATCTTCACCAATCAATAGAAAGTATTGCAACTGATGACGAATCAAAAGATCACACAATAGAAAAAATAATTCAAGCTGGGTATAAAATAGGGGAGCGTGTCATCCGCCCCGCGAGAGTGAATATATTTGAGTATAAAAAATAAGGCCAACCCCAAAAGAGGTCGGCCGTTATAAATGAAAGCAAAATTCAAATGCCTCCACTTCACGTATAGGTGCATTATATACTTTATATTTATTTTGTCAAGTTAATTTGTTCTAAAAAATAGTTTTCAGTATCCTTATCTATTTTGTCGGTAACTACTATCATCATCTCAGTTGTAAGACCGAGATCTTTTTTAATATTCGTAAACAAATGCTCAAATGGGTACATAGACACCCAGACGGAATTTTTTGCACAGACAAATCCAGCTTTCTTAAGAAGGTAGCGGAGGGCTTCACGTTCACTTTTACGATCTTCGGGGATGTCGAGGAGTATCATGCGCCAGTAGCCATCCCAGTGGGTAGACACAAGGCCACCCTCGGCTTCAAGAGTTATATTATTAAGCTTTTGCTTTCCTAGTGGGGTAAGGCGGAAATATTTACTATGTTCGGAGGTCAGTGTCTCAACCCAGCCGTCAGAAAGCATGTTTTTAATTGACCTATTAATAGCATAACCTGCCTGCCGGAGAGGCAGGTCAGCGTTTTTGCCCTCGTATTCGCGCAAAATGACCCTCTCAGCAGTCTTTTTCACCGTATCTACACCAACAGGCTTATTCTCAGAAAAAGCCTTTAAAATAGCCTTTTTAATTAGTGACTTCTTTGCCATGTTGACATTATATCACCGATAAATATAATATCAACATAGTTTTCGTGGTCACGAAATACTTGTCAAAATAATATAGTAAGTATATAATAGAAATGCTTATGAAAAGATTTTATATAACAGGCGTATCTGGTACAGGAAAGTCTAGTGTCGGAGAGAAATTGCAAGAAAAGGGAATTACTGTAATAGATTTAGATGTAAGAGAAAACCGCCTTACACACTGGAGAAATAATGATACATCAGAAATCTCTCATTGGCATTCAGGCATAGGTAATAAATTTTTTGATGAACATTCATATATAGTTGATATTGAAAAGCTAGTCGCTTTGATGGACAGCTACAAAGATAAGGATGCTGTGACTGTAATAGGTCTTGCAGATAATCCAAATTTTGTGAATTTAATCAAATTTGATAAAGTTTTTCTTTTTCAATGTAATAAAGAGATTTTTATTAAAAGAATCACTGAAAGAACAAATCATAACTTTGGTAATGATGCCTCTGAGAGAGAATGGATATTGAGTTGGTATGAAGATTACGAAAAAGAGATGTTAGATAAGGGAGCGATACCGATAAACACAGAGGGACCACTCGATGAGGTAGTAGAAAATATTGTAAGTAAAATTAATAGTTAATTATATAAAAATATATGTCAAAAATAATAGGAATAGATTTGGGTACAACAAATAGTGCGATTGCCATCATCGAAGGTGGACAGCCGAAGATTATAGAGAATATCGAAGGCGGAAGAACTACTCCATCGATTGTTGCGATTGCCAAGAATGGTGACCGACTTGTCGGACTTCTTGCCAAGCGCCAAGCTGTGACAAATCCACAGAATACTGTTTATGGCATCAAGCGATTCATGGGCCATTTGTATGAAGATGCAGAAATTCAGAAAGATGAGAAAACGGTTTCATATAAAATGCAAAAAGGTAAAGATGGCGGAGTAGAAGTAAACATTGGAGATAAGTGGAATCGTCCAGAGGAAATATCTGCAATGATACTTGCAAAAATTAAATCCGACGTCGAAGCAAAGCTAGGAGAGAAGATAACAGAGGCAATCATAACTGTCCCTGCATATTTCAACGACGCACAAAGAAAGGCTACCAAGGATGCTGGCCAGATTGCAGGACTTGATGTAAAGAGAATTATAAATGAGCCGACAGCGGCCGCACTTGCATACGGATTCAATACAAAGAAAGATGAGAAGATTGTCGTCTACGACTTCGGTGGTGGTACGTTTGATGTGTCAGTCCTTGAGGTATCCAATGATGTGATAGAAGTGAAATCTACCGATGGTGACTCTCATATGGGGGGCCGTGATATAGATCAGAAGATTATCAACTGGTTGGCTTCAGAGTATAAAAAAGAATCTGGTATCGATGTGACCAAGGATCCACTTGCACTACAGCGCCTCGATGAAGCGGCTGAAAAAGCAAAAATTGAACTCTCGACAACCCCAGAAACAGAAATAAATATTCCATTCATTACTTCTGACGCATCCGGTCCGAAACACTTTCTGATAAAGATGACTCGCGCTACTTTGGAATCTCTTGCTCAAGAATATGTCGATCGATCTATAGAGATCACAAAGCGCGCTATGGAAGCTTCACCATTTAAAATGAGTGAGATCAATGAGATTATTATGGTGGGTGGCCAGACTCGAATGCCGGCAATAGTTGAAGCTGTGAAGAAGTTCTTTAATGGCAAAGAACCGAACCGTTCAATCAATCCTGATGAGGTTGTAGCCCTAGGTGCAGCCGTGCAAGCTGGAGTCCTACAAGGTGATGTAAAGGACGTATTACTTCTAGATGTCATTCCACTATCTCTTGGCATAGAGACTCTTGGAAGTGTGTCTACAAAGCTCGTAGAGCGCAATACGACTATCCCTAGCTCAAAGAGCCAAGTGTTCTCGACTGCGGCTGATAATCAGACTTCTGTTGAGATTCACATTACTCAAGGCGAGCGCCCGATGGCATCTGACAATAAATCACTCGGTAGGTTTATCCTAGATGGTATTCCACCTGCACCTCGTGGTATGCCACAGATTGAAGTTACATTTGATGTAGATGCAAACGGAATTCTAAATGTAAAAGCGAAAGATAAAGCATCTGGTAAAGAACAGTCAATTAGAATAGAGGCAAGGTCTGGTCTTACTGACGCTGATATCAAGCGCATGCAGGAAGAGGCTCTTACTCATGCCGATGAGGATGCAAAGAAGAAAGAACTTGTCGATGAGAAGAATACTGCCGAGATGATGATCTTCTCTGCTGAGAAATCTATCAAGGAATATGGTGACAAGGTTACACCTGAAGTCAAAGCAAGTATTGAAGAGAAAATAGCTTTAGTTAAAACTGTAAAGGAAGGTACAGATATAGAATCTATCAAATCTGCACTCGAAGCTCTCACAACTGAAGTTTCAAAAATAGGTGAAGCAATGAGTAAATCTGGTGCAACACCGGAAGGAGAAACAAAAACAGCAGAACCACAAGCTGAAGAAATCAAAGATGCAGAAGTAAATGAGAATCCAGAGCAGAAATAAACATGTCCAAAGATTACTACGAAATATTGGGAGTGCCGAAGGGAGCTTCAAAAGAAGAACTCAAGAAAGCTTTTCATAAGCTTGCTCATAAACATCACCCGGATAAAAATAAGGGCGACGATAAAAAGTTCAAGGAAGTAAATGAAGCTTATCAGACTCTTTCAGATGATCAGAAGCGAGCGCAATATGATCGCTTTGGTTCTGCAGGGCCGCAGGGATTTAATCCAGGAGCAGGGCAAGGCTTCGGTGGTTTTGATTTTTCTGGCGCTCAAGGTGGCATGGAGTTTGATATGGGCGATCTCGGAGACATCTTTGGGGATTTCTTTGGAGGAGGTATGGGTCGCGGTGGACGACAGGCGAGACGCGGTCGCGACATATCCACAGAAATAGATATGTCATTTGAAGATTCTATTTTCGGAGTGACTCGCAAAATTCTACTTTCAAAACAGTCGAAGTGTGATATCTGTAAAGGTAGTGGTGGTAAACCAGGGGCAAAGATGGAAGCTTGCAAGACCTGCAACGGCAACGGCCAAGTGCGCGAAATGAAGCGCTCTATACTTGGAAGCTTTTCAAGTGTTCGTACTTGCGATGCTTGTTTTGGAAATGGTAAACTTCCAACAGAAAAATGTACCGAGTGTCACGGTAAGGGAGTGCATAATAAGCAAGAGGAAATTGAAATTAAAATTCCAGCCGGCATAAATGCAGGCGAGATGGTACGAATGACCGGTATGGGTGAAGCTGTGCAGGGTGGAGAATCAGGTGACTTGTATATAAAAATCAATGTAAAGTCGCATAGTGTATTCAAACGAGATGGACTCAACCTAACTATGGACCTTCCTATTAAGCTCTCTGATGCACTTTTGGGTACGACATATAATCTTAAAACCCTTGAAGGCAATACTATCGAGGTGAAGATACCAGAGGGCATAAATCATGGCGAATTTCTTCGGGTGAAAGGCAAAGGTGTGCCATCTGGCCATGGCCGTGGTGATATTATCCTTCGCGTTCAAATCAAAATGCCGTCTAAAATTTCTAAGAAATCACGTGAACTTATCGATGAACTCAAGAAAGAGGGAATCTAACCCAAAATACTCTTTACATATTGGCAGGGTTTGCTATTATTACCATATTAATATTTATCACAGGCAAGTGAGATTGCTTGATGTAAGGAGATGACTAAACGTTCGGTTGCTTCAAAGAAACTCTGGAAGATAGGTGCGAAGGAATTCAATACTCAATATTTTGATTTCAATAAAGATGGCGATCTTATTATCAAGGAGGGCCATAATGTTTACAATGTACGCTATCTAGCAGACAAGATGGGTACTTCTCTTGAGATACTCATGCCTTTTGTTATTGAGGAGCGCCTCGAAGATTTGCTCGATACTGCGCAAGCACTTTCAAAGAAAACTGGCTATAAAGGTAAGTTTCTTTATCATTTCCCAATGAAGGTCAATCAAAATAAAGAAGCGATTATGGCGATTGTCGGGGAAGGTGCTCATCTGGAGACTTCTTCATACAATGATTTATATCTTATAAAGAAGATGCTCGAGCAAGAATCATTCAATCCAAACATCCGTATTCTTTGCAATGGTCCAAAAACTGACAAATACATGAATCTTATCGATGAACTCCAACATAAGGGTACAAAAATATTTCCAATCATCGAAGGGCCAAACGAACTCAAGCTCCTCCAACATTCAAAATACGATGTTGGTATTCGCATTGATATGCCAGTCAAAGCTCAATCTATCTGGAACAAGCCAATTGACCGTTTCGGATTTTCAGCCAAAGACATATTAGCGATGGGTAAATTTAAGAATCTTAAGATTCTTCACTACCATATCGGTTCACAAATTGAAAAACTTTCAGATGTGATTATTCCTGTAAAATACGCCCTTGATGTATATTTTAAATTAAAAGAGAAAAACCCATCTCTTGATACTCTAGATATGGGAGGTGGTATGCCAATTCCATACGAGAGAACAAAAAGTTATCCAGTAGACAAGTTATTGGAGAAAATATTTGAACTTGTAAAGAAGGAATCTGAAAAGCATGGAGTGCCACATCCAAATATTATTTGTGAATGGGGACGTTATATTGCCGCTCCAGCCCAGATAAATATTTACAAAGTGATTGATACAAAAAAAATACAAAGCAAGAAAGCCGCTGCCGATAAATGGTATGTTATTGATGGGAGCTTTATGAATGACCTTTGTGACACATGGGCGATAAAGCAAAATTGGGCTATTGTGCCAGTAAATAGTAGTACAGATAGGCATTTAGCTGAGGTTTGGCTTGCAGGCTCAACTTGTGACTCTGATGATGTCTATAATGGCACCAAAGGCTCCATCTCGCTTCCAGATTATGAGATGGACGAAGGTAAGCCCATGTATGTAGCTGTACTCGATACTGGTGCATACGAAGATGCTCTGGTTATGCACCACTGCCTGCTCTCATCACCGCTTAAAATAATGGTTGAGAATGGCCACGTGGTTGTAGCACGCAAGCGAGAATCCCCAGAAGAAGTAGGGAAAGCCTTTGGATGGTAATTAAATTTGTTATAATTAAGTAGGCGCTTCGTAAATTATATTCTGAAAAAAGTCCTCGGATCTCCTGTCCGGCTCACGCTTGGCAGGCCAGACATTTTTTCATAAAATAATTTACTTTGCTTGAGATATATATGGATAAAAACTTACACACATTAGAATTTATATTAAAAAATTACAAGAATTTCAATTCACGGGCGACTCGAGATGCGACTATAGACTACTGGCGTCATGTCGAGAAAGGAGGCAAGATGTTCTGGGCAGTAGCAGGAGCAATGAGCTCGGCTCAACTTGGTATCACACTTGCACCTGCTATTCGGAGTGGTCTTATCTCTGGTATGTCAGTGACTGGTGCGAACCTTGAGGAATCACTATTTAGACTTGTGGCGCATGATAGTTATAAAGATTTTCCAAACTACAGATATTTTACAAAAGAGGACGATACAGCAATTCTGGAGAACCGCATGCGCAGAGTAACCGACACAAGTATTCCTGAAGATGAAGCATTCCGTGCTGTCGAAGGTCTAATAGTGCCAGTCTGGAAGAAAGCGACAGAGGATGGTACACGCAGATTCTGGCATGAATATTTCTATGACTTAATTCAGGCAATAGATAAATCTAAACATGAAGGTAAAGGAGATGAATGTTGGCTACTTGCAGCAGCTGAGAATAATATTCCAATTGTCGTACCAGGATACGAAGATTCAACATTTGGAAATATTTTTGCTTCACATGTAAAGATGGGTGATGCGAGTGCATCTATTGCAAAGAGTGGCATTGAGTACATGGGAGCGTTTTATGATCAATATCAAGAGCTCTCCAAGGGTGCAGGCATAGGCTTCTTCCAAATCGGTGGAGGTATAGCAGGAGACTTTCCGATATGTGTTGTGCCTTCACTGAAATATGATATGGAGCAAGAGGTTAAGCCTTGGGCCTACTTCTGCCAGATTTCCGACTCAACGACTTCATATGGTTCATATTCCGGAGCAACCCCAAATGAGAAAATCACATGGGATAAGCTTACCAAAGACACTCCTATGCATATCATAGAATCTGATGCGACTATAGTCGCTCCCCTCATACTCCAAGCTCTACTTGAATGCAAAGCAAATCCAAAAGAAGCAAATAAACTAATAGAAAAATATACTACTTAAGCTTATTTCTAAACTTATTCGCAATAATGCTATAGCAAAGTTGAGCAGCGCTGTATTCAGTCAAGACTGAGTCGCGCATAGGGGAGACTTCGACAATGTCGGCGCCAATGAGTTCCTTCTTTTTTATCACCATCTCTAGGAGTTTTACTCCATAATTCCATTTAAGTCCACCAGGAACTGGAGTGCCAGTACCAGGCATAACACTCGGATCAAAACCATCTACATCAATTGAAATATAAACGTACTTTGTTTTAATTGCCTTCAGAATTTCTTCCTTATCTGGTTTTTTGGCTGGGTGTGACCATTCGAAAACTTTGACTTTGTTTTTTGGGTCCTTAAAATATTTATACTCTTCTATATGATATGTGCGTACTCCTACTTGGATAATATTGTATCCAAGCTCTGAAGCTCTTCGCATCACGGTCGAGTGAGCATGCTTAGACGGGTTAGAGTTATAGTCACTATCATCATTGCGAAGGTCACAGTGAGCATCTATTTGGAGAATAGTTACATCTTTCGGTCTTACTCTATTCGCTAGTGCCTTTAATAACCCCAACGACACAGAATGCTCGCCACCTAGGAGAAATACGAACTTATTATTTTTTACTAGTTTCTCACAGTCTGTCGCTATTCTTTCCAATGCTTTCGCTGGGTTTAAATTACTTATATTTCCCAAGTTTTTATGCGCAGTCTTGACCCGATCATTCACTTCACATTTAAAAGTTCTATCGAAGAATTCAAGCTTATTATCTAGGCATTTTATTATTTCCCTAGGCCCATTTAGGGTACCCTTACGACTCGATGTCGTCTTCTCATAAGGAGCACTAACTATTACAACATCAGCATTTTCCCATTTTTTAGTATTAATAACGGTTTTCATCATATTTCGTAATAGTACAAGAAATATAACAGTTTTGCAACGAATCTATGTTATAATATAAACACATATGGAATTTGATACAAGGGGAGTGCTTGGGATTGTCGCAGGGGCGATTGCCCTCTTGGCTTACCTTGTCTACGTTGTCTCTATTTTTAGGGGTAAGTCAAAGCCCAACAGAGCAACATGGTGGATTTGGGCCTTTATGGGGTTGGTTCTTGCTCTTAGTTATAAATTCTCAGGGGCAAGTAATACTATATGGGTGCCATATGTGGAGTTTTTAGGTCCCTTCAGTATCGCAATTTTATCAATAAAATATGGTGAGGGAGGATTGAAAAGCAAAATGGACTTACTCTGTTTATTCGGAGCCATAGTAAGTATTATCCTTTGGATGATATTCGACAATGCCGTCGTAGCGCTTGTTACTAATCTAGCTATTGATTCTTTTGCAATTGTGCCGACAATTAAAAAATCATACCAAAGACCAGAAGGTGAGGATTTCTGGGCATGGTTCGGTACTGGACTGGCAGATGGGTTGAATATGTTTGCAGTCGAGAAGCTTACATTTGCGATCCTCATCTATCCGATTTATATGCTCGTTTCTGATCTAATAATAATTTCCATACTCTTTTTTAAGAAGAAGAACATAATGAAAGATATAAGTTTCCTTACAAAACACAGTTAAATTATGAAAATACACATTGGAAAAAGTAAATTGCATGGCAAGGGACTCTTTGCGAAAAAAGATATAAAAAAGGGCGAAATTGTCTTTATAATCAAAGGTAAGAAAATAAAATTTCTGATAAATAGTCAAGCAAAGGCAAAGATTGCTGGGTTCAATTGGGTTGGTATTGGTAAAAATGAGTGGCGTGACCCGAACAAGCACTGCGTCTATTTTAACCATTCCTGTGATGCTAATACAGCGATTCTAGGCCACGTGACCGTTATAGCACTACGCAATATTAAGAAAGGCGAAGAAGTGACTTTTGATTATTCTACAACAGAGGCTGATATATTTTGGCAGATTCGTTGCCATTGCAAGGAGAAGAATTGTCGTAAAACCATAAAATCAATACAATTCCTACCAGAAAAAGACTACAAACATTATATGCCCTATATTCCAATATACTTTCAAAAAGTATATAATAAATTTCGTTACTCAAGGTTCAAGAATTATGACAAATTTAAAAGAGAATGGTTGCTGTATCTCTCAGCTTAATGTATGCAAATTGAAGCTTCTAATAAAAAATCAAAAAAACTGTTTTCCATATTCTTTCTAGTAGTAATGATTTCTATAGTTGCTACTTATTATCGATATGTGATAATAAAGGATTTTGAAATCACTACTGACCAAGATGCTTTTAATGAATCACTATTAGAAAACCAGTAAGATGGAAACATTAATCCAAACATCTATAAATTTATGCCAATGGGATACTGCCCAGCTGCTTATTTTTTCAGATAATGTATTTGGAACTTTGATATACTATTCTCATTTTTTCGCTTTAATTTTATCGTTAATCGTAGGAATTTTTGTTTTTACCTCCAATAGAGAATCTCTAACCTCACAAATACTGTTGTTTATGACAGTGATATTCTCCCTCTGGGTATTTTTTGACCTAGTCCTTTGGGCGACTGACAACAGTTCGTTTACTATGTTCTTTTGGTCCCTCGAGATATTAATAGAGCCGATGATTTATGGAGCGTCTGTTTACTTTCTGTATGTATTTATTAACAAAAATGATATAAAAACATTAACAAAAATTTTACTAATACTACCAATACTACCAATTATTATTCTATTACCGACCAAGCTGACACTCCTAGGATTTGATCTAACTAATTGTGATCGCAATGCAGTCGAAGGCTTTCTGTCAACTTATTATACCTACTTTATTGAAATACTTTACGTCTCATGGATTTTTGTTCTCTCTATTGTTAAATATATAAAAGCAGTACCTGAACAAAAGAGGCAAATATTCTTCATCACCCTAGGAATTATACTTTTCTTATTATCCTTCTCATTTGGCAATATTATAGGAAGTTTCACTGATGACTGGGTCGTAGGGCAACTCGGCCTCTTTGGAATGCCTATATTTGCTGGATTTCTTGCATACATGATTGTTCGGTTTAAAACCTTCAATATCAAACTCCTAGGTGCACAGGCACTAGTCTTTGCGCTCGGTTTCTTGGTACTTGCTGTTGCTTTTATTAGAAATATTGAAAATGTAAAATTAGTGATTGCTTTTACACTCCTCTTTGTTCTTTTACTTGGAAGAGCATTAATAAAAAGTGTACGTAAAGAAGTAATGCAACGCGAACAGTTGCAAATACTCTCTGAACAACTTTTTGATGCCAATGAAAAACTTAAAGGTCTCGATAAGTTGAAGACTGAATTTTTATCTCTAGCTTCGCATCAGCTACGTAGTCCTCTGACTGCTATGAAGGGATACTCATCTATGTTGATGGAAGGCGATTTTGGAGAAATTAATCCAAAGGCTAAAGAAGCAGTTGAGCGGATATTCCAATCAACGATGAATCTGACTAAGATTGTCGAAGATTTCCTAAATGTCTCAAAGATCGAAGCCGGAGGTATGAAATATGAAATGGGGACATTCAGTCTAAGTGAAATTGCCCGTGATATGTCTAAAGATCTTTCTATAACAGCAGGACAAAAAGGATTAAAATTGAATTTTGAGTCAGACTCTGATACCGACTGCACTGTAAATGGAGATAGAGAAAAGGTTCGCCAAGTGGTACTCAATTTCATTGACAATTCTATAAAATACACTAAAGAGGGAACAGTTAATGTATCAGTAAAGAAAGTAAGTGGCAAAGTTATATTTTCAGTCAAGGATACAGGTATGGGTATGACTCCAGAAATAAAAGCAACACTATTCCAGAAATTTGCTCGTGGCGATGGTGCCCGTATGAATACTGGAGGCTCTGGACTTGGACTCTACCTTGCCAAAGAGATTATTGAAGCTCATAAAGGCACTGTAGACGTCGAATCTGACGGTCCAGGCAAAGGCTCCAACTTTCATTTTGAACTCGATACAATAAAATAAAAAAGCTGGTTACCTATCACTAGATAACCAGCTTGCATTCGTTCTAAAAAACTAAGGTGTAAGCCTTTTTGGGCCACGATACACATATGTTACTTCCCTTACATTTTTTAACCCTAACATAATCATGAGCATTCTTGTTAAACCGAAGCCGAAGCCACCATGAGTTGGCATACCAAACTTGAAGAAATCCAGGTAGTAAGAGATACTCTCAGTTGAGATTCCTTTTTCTACAGCCTGCATCTTCAAGTTTTCATACCGGTGTTCTCTTTGTGCTCCCGTTGTTACTTCCAGCCCTTTCCATAAAAGGTCAAAACTTTTTGTAATATTCGGGTTTTCTTCCTGTCGCATATGATAGAAGGGTCTAACGTGAATAGGGTAATCAGTGATGAATACAAATTCGTGACCATATTCCTTTTGTACATATTCGCACAATAGCTTTTCTCCTTCTGGATCAAGATCACCGGCATATTCGCTCGGTATAATATGCTCCATTTTTTTAAGGATATCATATGCCTCATTCATTTTGATCTTTGGGAAGGGTAATACTGGAATCACGACTTTTACTCCAAAAGTTTTTTCAATTTCCTCTCCGTATTCACGGCTAATTCTTGAAAGGATGTATTGAAGCCACTCTTCTTCTAATTTCATCACATCATAATGTGATTCAATCCACGATGCTTCAACATCTACGCTGGTGAACTCCGTATCGTGTCTTGATGTGAATGAAGGGTTAGCCCGGAACACAGGTCCAATTTCGAAAACTTTGTCAAATCCAGCCGCCATGGCCATCTGTTTGTAGAACTGAGGTGATTGGGCCAGATACGCCTTGTTTTTAAAGTATGATACTTCAAAAAGCTCAGCTCCACTTTCACTTGGAGTACCCATTAATTTTGGCGAATGGATTTCAATAAAGTCGTTCTTTATCCAGAATTCACGCATAGCTTGCTCAACTGCGGTTTGGATTTTGAAGATAAGGAAATTTTTTGGGCTCCTTAAGTCCAAATACCTCCAGTCCATTCTCGATGATTGGTCTGAGTTCTCATCAATAGGTAGTTCAGGTTCTGCGCTATTTATAATTTCTATAGCATCAGGGATTATTTCAAATCCACCCATCTTTACTTCGGAATTATGGTTTAACGTACCCAAAATTTTTAACGCAGATTCCTTGCACAAGCCAGAAATAATGTTAAACAAGTCGGGTCTTTCCTTTTTTACGACTGTGACTTGAACCAAACCAGAATAATCTCTTATCACTAAGAATGCTATGTTCTTTAGGGGGCGAATCGAATGTAACCATCCGTTAACCTCAACCTTTTGATTTACCATAGATTTAAGGTTTCTTATTAACGTTCTCATTTTTATGTTCTTTTTTGATGTAAAATAAGCTTTTCTGTATTATATCAGTATAATTGATTATGTCAATATTACTATTGACACTGTATATTATCTCCTGTATTATAAACAAAAAATTGAAAACTCTATGAAAAAGATATATGTCACTGACCTTCTACGTAATGAAAATTACACAGAGGTTGAAATTTATGGATGGGTACAAAATCAGCGTTCCCACAAAAATATAATTTTCCTTGATATCTGTGATAGCACTGGTTCTATTCAAGCTTTTGTTGAAAAGTCATTTTCAACCGAATTGTTTGATTTTGCCAAAAGTCTTAAGGTTGAGTCAGCTGTTTGCGCAAAAGGTTTAATTATAAAAGATAATAATAAAGTAAGTTTGTCATTAAAGTCAGTTGAACTTATCGGTTGTGTATTAAACAAATTATCACCGCAACCCAGAAGCAACTTTGATGTATTTAATGAAGCTATTACGTCACATGTTTTGGACTACCGGCATATTTATTTAAGGAACCCAAAAATAATGGCTGTCCTAAAATTTCGAGATATACTAATGCACCACATGCGCCAATGGTTTTACGAAAACAGGTTTACTTCTGTCGATGCTCCGATTTTAACACCTGTACCTCTGTATGAAGATGGATCTGCATTGAAAATTAATATCCATGGTGAAAACGTTTTTCTAACTCAATGTGTTGGATATTATCTGGAAGCAGCCGTCCATGCTTTTGAGAGAGTCTATAATATGGGACCCAGTTTCAGAGGAGAAGAATCCAGAAGTAAGCGACATTTGATGGAATACTGGCATATAAAAGCAGAAATGGCATGGGGTAATTTAGAAGATATAATTTCTATGGTGGAGAATATTATTAAGTATCTTACCCAAAAATGTTTTCCAGATTCACATGAAATTATGCAGACACTGGGTAAAAAAATGTGCCTTGATGGACTAAAGACACCATTCCCACGAATTACCTACGATTGTGCTATTAAAGTACTACAAACAAAAGGATTTGCCATAGAGTATGGCAAGAGCCTTGGTTCTGCTGAAGAAGCTGAATTATCAAATGATTTTAATGGCCCATTCTGGATAACAGGCATACCAAGAACGATAGAACCGTTTCCATATGTTATAGATAAGAAAAACCCTAAGATTACTCGAGTTGCTGATCTTATAGCAAGCAATGGATATGGTGAACTATTGGGTGTAGCAGAAAAAATTCATACACTCGATATGTTAGATGAAAGGTTGCATGATAAGGGTAAGTTTGGTGATCCACGATTTGATTTTGTAAGAGAAGTGCATCAGATTGGGTGTGTACCACATGTAGCGTTCGGAATGGGTGTTGAAAGACTTATTCGATGGCTAATTGACATACCACATGTTCGTGACGCCATAGCATTCCCTAGAATTTTCAAGAGAAAGATAAGCCCGTAATAAATATGATTAAGTAAAAAAAGAGCTATTACATTTACATTATAGCTCTTTTTTATGTATAATGTTCGAATGAGGAGAATAATTGCGATTGGTGGTGGTGAAATTGGCAGACCGGGTACTTCTATTGAGACTCTGTTTATAGATAAAGAAACTATAAAACTAACTGGTAAAAAAAATCCCAAACTTCTTTTTATTCCTACCGCGAGTTCCGATTCGTCGTCATATGCCAAAGTGGTCAGTGGCTACTTTGGCGACAAGCTTGGTTGCAAAGTCAGTACTCTTTATTTAATAAATAAAAAACATACAAATAAAGAATTAAGAAGAAAAATTCTGAACACAGATATTATATACGTGGGTGGTGGTAATACTAAAAAAATGTTATTAGTTTGGAAAAAAAATAATTTATATAAAATATTACAAGAAGCTTATAATAAAGGTGTAGTATTATCAGGCCTATCAGCTGGTGCTATTTGCTGGTTTAAATATGGAAATTCAGATTCGATGTCTTTCTATAAGAAAAACTCTCCATATATTAGAGTCAGTGGTTTAAATTTAGTTAACATGCTTTTGTGTCCTCATTACGATATTGAAAAAGGAAGACGGCTTTCCTTAAAAAAAATGATGTCAAAAACTAGTGGCACAGCAATTGCTTTAGAAAATTGTTCAGCTATCGAAATTATTGATGATCAATATCGAATCATATCATCTAAAAAGAAAGCAAATGCCTACAAAGCGTTTTGGTTGAATGGTAAATATATAAATAAAGCACTCACTAAGACTCAAAAATTTAAACCAATCGACGAGTTATTCAGAAAAAAATAAAATCCTTTAAAATTTTAGAAATTTTATATCCTTCGTCTAGGTCTTTAACTTCATAACCTAAATCTTTGATTTTATCTCGAAGCTCATCGCTCTTAGCCCAATCCTTAGCTTGGCGGGCCTTCTCGCGCTCGTTCGCAAGTCTCATTACACCTTCTGAAATAACATCTTCTTTTAATTTATCTATTCCAAATCCGAATACTTGGTCAAAATCAAGCATTGTCGCTCTTTTGTCAGGGTTAGATATATCACCGTCGCGTACTAAATCCCAAAGTAATGCCAGAGCCTTTGGAGTATCTAAGTCATCGTCCATATAAGCTATTAATTTTTCTTTATACTTCTGATCTATTTTACCAGTATCCTCGCCTAAGGCTCGGAACGAATCATAAAGCCTTCCCAACGCTGTCTGGCTTGCTAGAACTGCATCAATAGTGAAGTTAGTTTTGGTCCTGTAGTGAGCTGTATAGAGCCATAAACGGAATGCGAGTGGATTTATATCTTTCTCTATTAAGTCGCGAAGTGTATAGAAGTTTCCAGCTGATTTGGCCATCTTTTTTCCATCTACCATCAGATGTTCGTTGTGCATCCAATATTTTACGAACATGTGTCCTGTAGCACATTCTGACTGAGCTATTTCATTTTCATGATGGGGAAATATATTATCCACTCCACCGGTATGTAAATCAAAACTCTCACCCAGTTCTTTCATACTCATGGCCGAGCATTCTATATGCCACCCTGGCCGGCCTTTTGTAAGCTTCGTATCTTTATCTAGCATTTCACTTGGGTTCCAAAATACATCGCCGTCGTTTTTATCCCAAGCCTTCCAAAGAGCAAAATCTTGAGCATTGTCTTTATCGTATTCATCACTCTTCATTCGTCCCTCCGCATTTTCTTTTAAATCAGAGAGGGTGAAATGTGAGAGTTTGCCATATTCTGTATCTTTTTTAATAGAAAAATATGCCGATCCATCATCAGTCATGTATGCATGACTATTCTCGACTAGCTTTTCCGTAAGTTCCAGCATCTCTTTCACATAATCAGTAGCCTTGGTGTACTTATCTGCCGGAATAATATTTAAGGCGTCTCTATCTTTATAAAATTCTTCTGTATAAAACTCAGTGAACTCTTTTAAGGTTTTTTCTTCAATTATAGAGTCACGGATGGTCTTGTCGTCTATATCGGTAATATTCATAATATGTTTGACTTTATACTCACGGTATTTTAAATATCTCTTTAAAATATCACCAAAAACATAGGCCCTGTAATTGCCGATATGAGGATAGTTGTAGACTGTAGGACCACAGGTATATAGACCTACACTCTTATTATTTAAAGGCTCAAATATTTCTTTTGATCGCGACAATGTATTGTAAATACTTAGAGCCATTTCTTAAATTTGAAATAAATAAACGTCAATAAGCTAGCTGCTATCATGCAGGCAAGAACAATATAAAATTCTGGAATGGTCAACGTGAAGTCAGTGTTCATCATAAATACACTAGAAATAACCATTATTGGCATTGTAATGAAGGTTATGATAGTAAGGACCTTCATCGTCTCGCTCGTTTTACTTGCTAGTAATGAATCATTTGTATCGCGCAAGTCGTCTAGTATCTCTTTATGGCTGTCTAGGATGGCTTGAGTCTTATTATATTCACTAATTATAGCCGAGAGGTAGTAGCCAAACTTTTCTCCAAAAAATTGCTTGGCAGCCATCTCGAAGGAACTCAATACTTCTTTGTGGAACCGGAGTGCTTGGCGGAAATCAAGGAGAGTTCTGTTTATATTTGATATAGTTGCGACCATCGTACTCTCTGTACCTTCGAATATTTTCTTCTCTATATCTCGCAGTAGTAGATTTACGTCGTTTAGTTGATATCTGGAGTGAACATATAAAGTTTTTATTAAATGGAAAAATAAGAATCCAGCATGATCGATATCCATCCGCTTTTCCAATATAGCATCTACTTCAAACGTTTTTGAGAATTCATGCAAGGAGTCTATAAATTCGTAGTGAGTTGTAATTATAAATTTATTACCAACTATAAAATCAATTTCTTGTTCTGTACCCTTACCATCCTTATGCGACATTTGCGGAAAATGTAAAATAAGATAAATGAAAGTGGGGTAGAGGTCAATTTTCGATTGGAAGCTTCTGGTGTGCATCTCTTCACCCACGAGTACGGGTATAGAGAATTCTTCCATCACGTGAACCAGTTCTTCTTCTGTTGGAGATTCAAGATCAACCCAAGTTAGCCCTTTATAAGTGTACTTTGATATCATACGTTACAGTATAACACTCCACTTGCTTATTTTGAAATTTTCCTGTACTATACTGGCTGTGGAAATCTTATTTATAAGGCTTCTGTAGAATTATATGGCAACGACTAAAACTACAACCAAAAAGGCTAAATCAGAAAATACAGAATTTGCTGTTATAGAAACTGGAGGCAAGCAATACAAAGTTGCCGTTGGCGATGTGCTAAAAGTTGAGAAACTTGATGGTAGTTTCGCCATAGGTGATAAGGTAGTCTTTGACAAAGTTCTACTAGTTGATAATGGCACTGATACTACTATTGGATCTCCGTATATTACAAAAGCGACAGTTGAATCAGTATTTCAGAGAGCAGGGAAGGGTAAGACAGTCAAAGTAGTCAAATTTAAACAAAAGAGTCGCTACCTAAAGCGCAATGGCCACCGCCAACCTTTTATAGAAGTAAAAATCTCTGCTATAAAGTAAAAACCCCTAAAATTTAGGGGTTTTTACTTACCCCTTGACAAATCTATATATGGGTGTATACTGTGAGCACAGTTCTTTTCGTATTTTTGGTAGTAATCAAAATTTATCACGCTTAAAATTCAGCAATGAAAAAGCAACACGCCGAAGCCTTCACTGGCTTATCGCCGGGTAACTCCCCGCACTTTAATTATTTTATTTTTGGAGCTCACCAGAAGATCGACCAGGCCGCAGCAAACGCCGGTTCCGGTACAAGCACCTGCATAACGTAGGCTGCCCCGGGAATTATTGAAGAAGCCCTCCGAGATTTCGGAGGGTTTTTACTTGGTTGCTAATATGGAATATGTGTGCTAGTTTTAGGAAAAAAGTCACAAATCAAATGTAATTTTTATGAAAGTAAGAAAAAAACAACATAAATCCCAAACAAGGGCAAATGTTACTGCAATCGGAACACTTAAACAGAAGTTCCATGACAATTTCACAACTGTTGTTTCTCCAAAACGGGTTAACGATGAATATGTGCCCGGGCATGGATACGTATCTGGCTATAAGGTAGAGGCTCAGGTTTACACAATACCTCCCGGTGAAAACAAGCCAGATGTAATATCAGCCTCTACATATTCAAAGCATGTTAATGGGGATAAAAACAGTTATGAGAAGGCAGCAGAGGCTTTGATAGATAAGCTTCGCAGGCTTAATATTATGTGATAGCATTTTAGCCAATCCAATTCTTTAACCCAAAATGTAATTCGTGAGAATAAAAGAACTAATACTAGGCCCGGCATGTGTTTGTGATGGTGGCCCTGGTGGGCAACTTGAGCAGGACACAGTATATTTTTTTCAGTTATTCCTTGAAAACGATCAAATAGTTATTGCAGAAAATTTGTATAAGAAAAAACATGACTTGTCAAAATACAAAACATTAGCCTTTGCAACAACTGGCTACAATTCAGATAGGGCACGTAGTATGTTTAACTTTGATAAATCAAATCTGACAACTGTTGTTGTTCTGAATCAGCCTGCCATTGAGTTAGTACGAAGCGAAGCTCTTCATTTGGATCTAAATTTAATTGGATTCAACCAAGCTGAGTTTAGGAAAATATGGAAAAGTGACCAACTTACAGTTGACGAGAAAATCATTAAATGTACGTTTAACGCCTCAGTAGAAAACTTTCCTCCAAGTGTATAACGTAAAAAAATTGCCAACAAAAAATCCTTTCAAAATGAGAGGATTTTTCTATGATCTATTTCGGAGTGCGTTCTTTATGGTCTCACTATCAGAGTATTCAAGTTCGGTGCCGGTGGAGAGTCCGCGACCAAGGCTGACAATATTGAATTTATTTGCTTTTTGAAGTGGGGATAGTAGCTCCCGTAAATACATATCCGTGTGTTCACCTTGAGGGTTCAGCGACAGCGCAATAATTACTTCTTTTAGATTGTCTTTTTTTACACGATCCTCAATAGTTTTTAATAACTCCTTTATCCGTATAAAAGAAGGTGTATCTTTAGTGACTATTGGCACAAGCCCACCGAGGATGAAATACATGCCGTCGTAATTTTTACTTCTTCTCACGCTCTCAAAATCTGCATCCTTCTCCACTATTAGTAGAGTCGTGTGATCAGTTTTGGTATTACTACAGGTTTCACACATAGAACCTTTGCTTCCCTGAAAGAATAGAAAACAAGAAGGACATTGATTTATAGAATTCTTTAAAGCTAAAATTTCATCTCCTAGCTCTTTTACGTAAGTTGGGTTCTTGTGAAGTAAGAAGTAAACAAAGCGTTTGGCTTGACGCTCACCAATACCTGGGAACTCTTTGAACATTTGAGCTAGTCTTTCAATAGGGTTCATATTTAGAATTGGTCGACGTCACCTTTGTCGAGCGATGTAGCTAGGAATTGATTTACATTACTCTTTTGTACTGATATGAATGTAGTGAGTTTTTGATCAAAGTATAATTCTACTTTTCCGACAGGACCGTTGCGGTGCTTTTCGATAAGTATCTCGACTATATTTGTATGCTCAGATTCATCTTTATCTTTGTCTTCGCGATGTAGGAACATCACGACATCGGCATCTTGCTCGATAGACCCTGAATCACGCAAGTCCGATAAGCGTGGGCGTCCACCTCTGGATTCAACAGCACGAGAAAGCTGAGAAAGTGCAAGCACAGGCACATCAAACTCCTTTGCAAGCCCTTTAAGAGAGCGAGAAATTTCTGTAACTTGGTTGACCATGCTGTCATATGACTTTGCAGTCGACATGAGTTGTAGATAGTCAACGATAATTAATCCTAATCCATGCTCTGCTTTGATGCGTCTGCAGACAGACCTCATGCGTACAATAGAATTACCAGCCACGTCATCCACGTAAATAGGTGCTTTTGACAGTTTGTCTAATGAATCACGGATTTTTGAAAACTCGCTCTCAGCTGATAAATTACCAGTTCTTAAATTCCAAGCATTTACTCTTGATTGGGCGGCCAGCATTCTATCAACTAGTTGCTGAGTACTCATTTCGAGTGAAAATATAACTGTTGGGGTACCTTGATTCAAAGCTGACTGACGGGCAATGTCGAGGGCGAGAGTTGTCTTACCCATTGAAGGACGAGCAGCCAATATTATTAGGTCAGATTTTTGTAAACCTGATAAATATTGATCAAGATCGTGAAACCCTGTAGGTACACCACGAAGTTCCCCTTTACTTTCATGAAGTCGCTCTAACCGCTCCCATGCTTCAGGTAGGCTATCTTTTAGTGATGAAAATACATGGCCACCAGTATTATTACTTATTCCCATCATGCGCTTTTCAGCCTGGTCTAAAATATCAAATACATCTTCAACTTCTTCTTTGAAACCAAGCTCAGAAATATCTACCCCAGCTTCAATTATTTTTCTCAAAATATGTTTCTTAGAAACAATATCCGCGTAGTGTTTTATATTAGTCGAAGAGGGGACAGAGTTTGTTAATTCACTCAAGTAGGTACTTCCACCGATTTGATCAAGTAGTCCCTTTTCTTTTAGTTTGTTTGATAAAGATAATATATCTATTGGCTCGCCCTTAGAGGCAAGTTCTAGCATGACCTTGTATATCTGACCGTGCTTTGATGCATAGAAAGAATCAGCGTTGATAAAGTCATTGACTTCGTGAATAGCACCAGGTCGGAGCATTATAGACCCAAGCACAGCAGATTCTGAGTCTACGCTCTGTGGAGGGACTCTAAGATTAGATTTATTTCTATTTGTATTCTTCTCGAGCATAAGACTTATTGTAGCATAGTGTGCAACCTGCAAAATTGAGGAGAATATAACAAATATGTGGGTAAAATGTGCAAAACTAGGCGTTTTTTGGTATTATATATGCATGAAAAAAGTACTAGTTTCAGGAATTCAGCCTTCAGGCACCCTTCATATAGGTAACTATTTTGGAGCACTAAAGCAATTCGTTGACCTACAAGATACCCACGATAGCCGTGTTATTATCGTTGACCTACATGCATTAACAACTATTCAGAATAGAGAAAAACTATCAAAAGGAATACTTGATATTGCTATGGATTATCTAGCTTGTGGTCTTGACCCTAAAAAAGTCATTATATTTAAACAATCAGACTTGCCACATGTTACTGAACTTGCCTGGTACTTTAATTGCATCACTACAGTTTCTTATCTTGAGCGCGCTGTAGCTTATAAAGATGCTCATATGAAAGCTAAAGAAGTGACAATGGGGCTATTCGATTACCCCGTGCTCATGGCCGCTGATATTCTAATTCATGACGCGGACGTTGTACCAGTTGGAGCAGACCAAAAACAACACGTAGAATATGCCCGTGATATAGCTCAGAAGTTTAATAATACTTTTGGAGAAACTTTTAAACTTCCAGAACCTTTGATTATGAAAAATGTAGCAGTAGTACCGGGAACCGATGGGCGCAAAATGTCAAAGAGTTATGATAACACGATTCCACTTTTTGGCACGGACGCAGAAATCAAAAAAGCTGTCATGAGTATAGTAACTGATTCAAAAACACCTGAAGAACCTAAAGATCCAGATACTTGCAATATTTTTGCATTACATAAACTTTTCTTAGATGATGGAGATTTATCTACACTTAGAGATAAATATATTAAAGGTGGCTTGGGTTATAAAGAGTCCAAAGAAATGCTAGTAGAAGAGATATTAGCTCTCATTACCTCTATGAGAGATAGAAGAAAAATATATGAGAACGACCCACAATTAGTGAAGGATATCTTAAAAGATGGCGCAGAACGAGCAAAGATAATAATGGAAAAGAAAATGAATGTCGTCCGTACTAATATAGGAGTTAATATTTAGTTTTTTATGATATCTTCAATACTTAGATTTATACTTATAGCAGCAGCAGTCTATTTTCTTATTGTTTCAGTTAAATTTGTGCGGATAATGCTGACTGTTCTTGTGGGAATTGTATATATTCCGCTTAATACTTTAAATACTGTGAGTCAGAAGTGGTATTTCAAAATAAAACATAAAGATGTTATCCTCTATTATTTATATACCCCAATATATTGGTTACTAGTGGGTATTACTTTTGTGATATCGATACCGTATGAATTTTTAATAACTGAAGGCATTCATTAAATTGCTCTCTTTTCACTTTTTATGATAAAGTGATTATGTATGAATAATCGTATTTACATTAAGGATTTAAAAGACTTTATCGGCCGAGAAGCAGTTATTGCTGGCTGGGTGGACGTTCGTCGTGACCAAGGTAAGCTTGTTTTTATGGACATGCGTGACATGACAGGCAAGGTTCAGTGTGTTGTGCTACCTAGTCACATTGAGGCAATGGAATCTATAAAAGAAGTTCGCACAGAGTGGGTGCTTCGAGTTACTGGTATGGTGAATAAGCGTCCGGAAAAAAATATAAAAGCAGGAGTACAAAATGGTGACATAGAGCTCGAGATAACGGCAATAGAGATACTGGCAGAAGCCGCACCGCTACCATTTGATATGTCAGCTGATGGATATAATCTAGAGCTCACTACTGAGCTTGATAATAGATCACTAGTGCTCCGACAGTCAAAAGTCCAAGCGATTTTTAAAGTACAGGAGACAATAATAGATTCATTCCGTGAATTTATGAAGCAGAATATGTTTTTTGAATTCCAAGCGCCCTCTATAACTCCAGCAACCGCAGAAGGTGGAGCTGAAGTATTCCAAGTTGGATACTTTGATAAAAAGGCGTATCTAACTCAGTCACCTCAACTTTACAAGCAAATAGTCATGTCTGCATTTGAAAGATGTTTTTCCGTTAATAAAATTTTTCGTGCTGAGCCGTCGTCAACAACTCGCCATTTGACTGAAGTAGTGTCACTTGATGCTGAGATGGCATTCATAGATTCGTGGACAGATGTGCGCGATATGGCAGAGAATACAGTAAGACATATTCTTCAACAAGTTGAACTTAAAAATGCAGAGCATTTAAAAACGCTAGGTGCGACCCTGCCAAAGATGATAGATAAAACTCCAACATTTACCCTCTCTGAGATTCAACAAAAGATTTTTGATAAAACAGGGCGTGATGTTCGCGGAGATAAAGATACAAACCCGCAAGACGAGAGAGAAATCTGCGAAATTATTAAAGAAGAGACTGGTTCTGACTTCGTCTTCATATATGGTTATCCGACTCGTCAGAAACCATTTTACGTATATCCAAGTGCCGAGAATCCACAATTTAATGAGGGAATGGATTTACTATGCCGTGGGGTAGAATGGCTCTCTGGGGGCAGGCGAATCAATGATTACAATCAGCTTCTCGAACATGTGAAAACTTGGAATATGGACCCTGCAAAGATCAAAATGTTCCTTGAAGCATTCAAATACGGCGTTCCACCCGAAGGAGGCTTTGCCTTTGGGGCCGAGCGTATAACAATGCAATTACTAGGTTTAAAAAATATTCGCGAAGCCTGTATGTTCCCGAGAGATATGAATAGAATCGATGAGAAATTAAATAGCGATGGATATTAAAATATGAAATTAATTGTTATATTTGGTCCTCCAGCTGTCGGCAAAATGACTGTTGGTCAAGAGCTGGAAAAAATAACTAATCTAAAATTATTTCATAACCACATGAGTATGGAAGTAGTTTTGAACTTTTTTAATTACAAAACACCTGCATTTGAAAAATTAGTGGATCATATCCGTGAAGAAATATTTAAAGAAGTTGCAAGCAGTGATTTAGGAGGTTTAATTTTTACATATACGTGGTTTTTTGAAGATCCAAAAGATAAAATATATTTAGATAATCTGATAAAAATCTTTAAAGATAAGAGTGTAGATATATATTACGTAGAACTTGAAGCAGATTTAGATGTGAGATTAAAAAGGAATAAAACTGAAAACCGTTTGAAGCATAAACCATCAAAAAACGATATTGATAATTCCGAAAAGTACGTTCTTGAGACTAATACTAACCATAGGATGAATTCCATGCCAGGCGAAGTAAATGAAAAGAACTATTTAAGAATTAATAACACTGATATAAACCCTGTAAATGCAGCTTTACTTATTAAAAAAGAATTTAATTTATAATATAAAAAATAAAATGGAAGACTGTATTTTTTGTAAAATATCAAAAGAGGTAATACCTTCTACAAAAGTTTATGAAGACTCCGAATTTTTTGCATTTATGGATATTAATCCAGTAGCAAAAGGCCACACACTTCTTATACCAAAGGCTCATAGTCGATGGATGCATGAAACAGAAGATGAAGTGGTGGCGAAAACTTTTATTGTAGCCAAAAATCTCATGAATAAAATTCGCGTAAATCTACCTTGTGATTACGTCCAGCTCACTGTAATAGGTGAAGAAGTTGCACATTTTCATGTACATTTGATACCAAGGTATACTGAAGATAAAGTAGTTCAATGGCAACATAAAACCTATTCTTCGCAATTAGAAATGGAAGATTACGCTAAAAAAATAACAGGATAATAAGATGGATGAAAATAATACACCAATCTATGAGGTTAAATCTGCAGTGTTTGAAGGACCTCTGGAACTTTTGCTTTCTCTTATCGAGCAGAGAAAACTTTTTGTAAACGATATAGCCCTAGCCCAAGTCACCGACGATTACATAAGCTATATAAAATCACTAAACAACACTCCGAACGAAAAACATATTGCCGATGTGTCATATTTTATTCTAGTAGCCAGTACGCTTATACTTATCAAGTCGAAGTCTCTATTACCTAGTCTTACTCTAACTGAGGACGAGAAAGATAATATTTCAGATCTTGAAAGAAGATTGGAACTTTATAAAATAATAAAAAATGCGAGCATAGATATTAAAAGTAATTTTGGAGCCAAAATAATATTTAGACCATTAGAACGAAGCTGGAGTGATCCCTTTTTTTCACCAGATGACATGATAACTATAAGCTCAATGGAATTATCTATAAATAGTGTCTTAGCAAACCTGCCTAAAAAAGAAGAGAAGCTTCCCGAAGTTGAGATCAGGAAGATTATAAATATAGACGAAGTTATAAATAGTCTCACAGTGCGAATACAAAATGCGATGAATATATCCTTTAGAGATTTTGCAAAGAGTCACAATGCTCAGGATATAAATGAAGCCAGAGTTCACGTTATAGTTTCATTCTTAGCTATGTTAGAATTAGTACGTGAGGGGATAATAGACGTAATTCAAAATGCCTCATTTGAAGATATACAAATTAATAAGCAAGTAGAGGAAAAGGCACAATAATTTAAATTTTATGGAACTTGAATCAAAAATCGAAGGGTTGCTTTTTTACAAAGGGGAAGATGTCTCTATAAACAAGATAGCAGAGCTTTTAAAGGTCAGTACAAGTGAGGTAAAGGAAGCACTTGCTAAACTGGACCAAACACTTGCTTCCCGTGGTGTTACGATTATATATAAAGATGACTCTGTAATGCTCGGTATATCGCGTGACTTATCACCACTGATAGAGTCAATACGAAAAGATGAAATGACCCGCGAATTGTCCAAGGCTTCACTTGAAACTCTCTCGATAATTCTTTATAAGAGTGGGGTAGCGCGTAGTGAAATCGATTACATAAGGGGTGTCAATTCGAGTTTTATATTACGTAACCTTTTAGTTCGTGGACTAATAGAGAAATTACCTGATGAAAAAGACACTAGGAGATTTTTATACAAACCTACCTTCGATACACTATCCTTTATGGGTGTTACGTCATTAGATGAACTTCCCAACTATATAGATGTCCGAGCTCAGTTAGGTCTAGTTATAAATCAAGACGAGAACCATGATTAATGCATTAAAAATTCTACTTCCAGCTGCTGTAACATTCGTGGTTGGCATTGTCCTTACACCAGTCGCTACTCACTATTTCTACAAATATAAAATGTGGCGAAAAGTTTCTAGAAACGAAAATGTAGAAGTGGGGGAGTTCCAAAAGATACACGATGGGGCATCTGAGCTTTCAACCCCTCGCACCGGCGGTATGATTATATGGATATCAGTTGTCATAACAATTTTTATTTTTGCATTACTTGATTATATTCTTAGAACCCCTCTTTCAAACAAACTATACTTCATTAGTCGCAATCAGACTCTTCTCCCGTTATTTACACTTATCATGGCCTCACTTATCGGTCTTGGTGATGACTTCATCCAAATATTTGGCAGTAACAGATGGACTACAGACCCAATAAAACTTCGATACATAAAAATGAGTATTATAATTGCCCTCGGTATTATTATTGGATGGTGGTTTTTTGTAAAGCTTGGAATTTCAGATGTTTACATACCATGGTATGGTTTTCTGAACTTAGGATATTTATTCATACCGTTTTTCATATTGATCATGCTAGGCGTCTGGTCATCTAGTGTAATTGACGGCATAGACGGCCTCTCTGGAGGTGTGCTATCGTCAATATTTGCAAGCTATACACTAATAGCATTTTTACACAATCAAATCGACCTAGCAGCGTTCTGTGCAGTTATTACAGGCGGTACGCTTGCATTTCTATGGTTTAATATTCCACCAGCGAGATTCTACATGGGGGAAACAGGGATGATTGGGCTGACAGTTACCCTTTCCGTCATTGCTTTTTTAACTAACACAGTTTTACTTCTGCCAATAATTGCTTTTCCACTTTTTATTACATCACTCTCTACAATAATTCAAATGGCTTCACGGAAATTTAGAAATGGCAAAAAGGTGTTTCTCTTTGCCCCACTACATCATCACTTTGAAGCTCTTGGATGGCCCAAATATAAAGTCACAATGCGTTATTGGATAGTTGGAGTTATTACTGCTCTTTTGGGAGTTATTATATCTCTTGTGAACTAATGAAAAAACAAGGCATAGACAGAATTTTTTTTGGTATAATCATTGCACTTATTGTTGTAGGTGTCATTATGTTTACTTCTGCTTCTCTTGGCATACTCGCTAAGAATGAGGCGAAATTTTACGGGGTGATATTTGCACAGTTTGTCTTTGGGCTTTGTGGGGGATTGGTAGTTCTTTATTTTGGGTTGAAGATACCCTATAAATTCTGGAGGAATTATTCGTTACCATTATTTATTGCGTCTGTAATTCTAACATCTCTTGTATTTGTACCGCATCTGGGATCTTCGCATGGCGGTGCCTATAGGTGGATAAATATATTTGGGATTTCATTTCAACCGGTTGAGTTTTTAAAAATTGGCTTTATTTTATATTTTGCAGCGTGGCTCTCGTGGGCTAAAGGACGTATTAGTGATATACGCTTCAGTTTATTACCACTATTTGTATTGCTTTCTATCATTACGCTAGTTTTACTTAAACAACCCGATACAAAAAGCATAATTCTTATCACAATTACTGGTATAGCCATGCTGTTTGTATCGGGCGTGCCTTGGAAATATATTTTCGGTCTTATAGGAATTAGTGTTATTGGTTTTTTGATTCTTGCAACGTTCAAACCATACCTAATGGAGAGACTAAATACTTTTATTCATCCAAATCAAAATGGTAGTAGCACTTCGTACCAGCTCCAGCAATCTCTCATTGCGGTAGGCTCGGGAGGGACGTTCGGACGAGGGCTCGGGCAAAGTATACAAAAATTTAATTATCTCCCTGAACCACAAGGAGATTCAATCTTTGCTGTTGTCGGAGAAGAGTTGGGATTTTTTGGGTCAGTAATTTTAATTTGTCTCTATGTTGCCTTTGCACTCCGAGGTTATCGTATTTCAAATAATGCTCCTGATGCCTTTTCTAAACTCCTTGTCACCGGTATTATCACTATGATAACTGCTCAATCATTTATGAATATGGCATCAATTATTGGTGTATTTCCATTGACGGGAGTACCACTCGTATTTATAAGTCATGGGGGTACAGCTCTATTACTCTCCCTTGGCATGATGGGAATTGTTTTAAATATTTCACGAAGTATAAAGAAGCAAGCCTAATCATAGGTAGCTGTAGCTAGAAAAGTTAGGTAGAATAAGCTACAATAGAGAATATGAAGATATTGCTTACAGGAGGAGGAACAGGCGGGCATTTTTATCCGCTCATTGCTATTGCTGAAGAATTAAATGCATTAGTTGAGAAGGAAAAAATTATCGATTTAAAATTATATTATATGTCTGATGCGCCATACGATAAACGCATGTTATTTGAGAATAGAATTACTTATGTTCAGATACCATCTGGTAAAATGAGGACATATTTTTCAATTAGAAATTTTTTTGATATTTTTACAACAGGAATTGGAGCTTTTTTTGGGTTACTTAGCACATTTTTCATATATCCTGATGTTGTAATTTCTAAAGGTGGTTATGCAGCATTTCCTGCAGTTTTCGCAGCTAAACTTCTGCGGATACCAGTTATTATCCACGAATCAGACTCATCTCCTGGTAGGCTAAATCTTTGGACAGCAAAATTTGCAAAGAAAATCGCAGTGTCGTGGCCAGAAGCTGGAGAGAAGTTCCCAAAGGAAAAAGTAGCTCACACTGGTCAGCCTATACGTAAAGCAATATTACATAGTAATCCTGAAGGTTCTCACGACTTCTTTAAATTTACTGCAAATCTACCTGTTCTCTTCGTATACTGTGGTTCACAAGGCGCGGAGATTATTAATAATACCATTTTGGAAATTCTACCCGAGTTACTCTCTAAATATCAAATAATTCACCAAACTGGACCTGACCTATATAATGATGTCCTAACCCGCTCTAAATTTGTTCTAGATAATAATCCTTATATCTCAAGATACAGGCCGATTGCCTATCTAAATAATCTTACCATTCGCATGGCTTCAGGTGCTGCTACACTAGTTATATCTCGCGCAGGGTCCTCAATTTTTGAAATTGCATCTTGGGGTATACCCTCAATTATCATACCTATTACTAATTCAAATGGTGATCACCAAAGAAAAAATGCCTACTCTTATGCAAGAGCGGGTGGATGTGAAGTCATCGAAGAAGGCAATTTATCTCCTCATGTGCTCGTTGCTGAAATTGATAGATTAGTAAATAATAAAGAGAGATTAGAGCAAATTAAAAAAAGTGCTCTAGCTTTTGCGGATTCTAAGGCTGCGGAAAAGATAGCACAAGAAGCTATAGATATAGCTTTGACTCATGAATCGTAATATGAAGAAACTTAGTAAAAAAATTGTCACCCGATTTGCACCAAGTCCTACTGGATACTTACATATAGGTGGCGTACGGACAGCTCTTTATGCTTGGGCATATGCAAAGAAAAATAATGGAACTTTTATCTTAAGAATAGAAGATACGGATAAAGAGCGTGAAGTTGAAGGCTCAATTAGTCATATTATTGAGTCTCTAAAATGGATCGGGATAAACTGGGATGAGGGTCCTGATATTGGAGGTCCTAATGCTCCATACAAACAATCAGAGAGGCTTGATTCATATAAAAAATATGCTCAAATACTTATCGAAAAAGGTTTAGCTTATGCTGACCCATATACACAAGAAGAATTAGAAAGTTTTCGAAAAAAAGCGGATGAAGAAAAGCGACCATTTCTTTACAGAGATCATAGACCAGAGAACCCACCAGTATGGGATGGAAGTCAACCTCTTCGATTAAAAATTGTAGATATAAAACAATCAGAATGGTTCGACGAAGTTCGTGGCAAATTAACAGCTGGAGAAGAAGCTCTGGATGACTTTATATTAATAAAGAGTGACGGTTACCCGACCTATAATTTTTGTCACATAGTCGATGATTTAGAGATGAGTGTTACGCATATCGTTAGAACAGATGAATTCATTTCTTCAACACCTAAATTCCTTGCTCTTTATGATGCGCTTGGAATAGAGCGACCCTACTTTGTAACACTGCCTCCAATTATGGCACCTGATGGGAAGAAAAAGTTAGGCAAACGTGACGGAGCGAAGGATGTTTTGGATTACAAGAAAGAAGGATATCTGCCAAGCGCGATGTTTAATTTTCTCGCATATATAGGCTGGAGCCCAGAAGACAATAGAGAAATCATAACCCCTGAGGAATTTATTGGTATTTTTGATTTAGCAAGAATACATAAATCCGGTGGCGGATTTAATATAGACAAATTAGACTGGATAAATCGTGAACACCTAAAAAAACTTTCTTACGAGGAACAAGAAGAGTATGTATTTAAATATTTACCCGATAGTTTAAAAAAATTACCCACCCTTACTAATTCAATAATTCATAGCATCACCCCAATTGTTATGGAGAGAATTTCGAAGGGAGAAGATATTGTTAAGATGGCGGAAGATGGTGAGCTTGCATATTTCTTTGAAAAGCCTATATATGACAAAGAATCACTTTTCTTTAAATCATCAAAAATCTCAGAATCCGATAAATATAAAACTTTATCTTCTTATCTTGAACATGCCGTTTTTATACTAACTGAAATTGATGAAAGATCTTTCCTTAAGGAAAACATTAAAGAGAAACTTTGGTCGTATGCCGAAGAGATAGGGCGAGGTGATATACTTTGGCCCATGCGTTATGCATTATCAGGACTAGACAAATCTCCTGACCCCTTTACTCTTGCAGAAATTCTTGGTAAGAGTGAGACTATTTCTCGACTTAACACTGCAATCGAATTACTGATAAAATAGGTTATAATGGCTTTATAATGAAGCGCATTATTTATATTGCAGGCGTTGTTATATTGGTGGCGTTCCAAGTCCACAGTGTTTTTGCTGCGGATATTGGAGCCGTGAACCAACACATAAATGATATTAATTCTCAAATACAGGCCCTAGACAGAGAGATAAAGCAATACCAAGACCAGATATCAGTGACAAGCGAGCAATCAAATACTCTCTCAAATATTATAAAGGAATTAACTCTAACTCGAGATAAACTACTAAAAGAAACTAAACAAACAGAGAAGAAAATCACAGCTACAAATATAATTATCGGTAGTTTAGGCGATGATATAAAATTTAAGGAAAAATCAATAAATAACTCGGAGCTAGCCCTAACCCAAGCGCTTCGCGAAATACAAACTAGTGACAATAATACATTTGTCGAAAAAATCCTTTCCAAAGGAAATTTGTCGGACGCAAATAGAGAGTACAATAATATCCTCTCTCTCAATGAAAAGATTAGAGCATATATAGTTGATATAAAAAAGCAGAAGGAAGCACTATCCTTATCTAAAACCAAAAAACAAGGTGAACAACAAGTACTTTCTAAGCTTAAAAAAACGTTAGTAGAAAAGAAGGTCGCTGTCGATGTAACTAAAAAAGAAAAGGATACGTTATTAAAAGAAACAAAAAATAAAGAATCAAATTACAAAAAATTACTAGCAGACAGGATTAAAAAACGTGATGCTTTCGAAAAAGATCTGGAAAAATACGAAGCGGAACTTCAATTTATTCTAAATCCCAACCTCCTACCAAAGGAAGGTTCTGGGATACTCTCGTGGCCACTTGATAATGTCTACATTACACAACTCTTCGGTAGAACCTCTGCTTCCAAGAGGCTATACACTTCAGGTTCGCATTCTGGAGTTGATTTTAGAGCATCTATTGGTACACAGGTTAAATCTATGAGTAACGGAGTCGTAATAGGAACAGGTGACACGGATTTATATTGTAAAGGAGCATCATTTGGTAAATGGATTTTTATTAAATACAATAATGGCTTGTCTAGTACATTCGGGCATCTCTCATACATTTCAACAAGCGCTGGTCAAAAAGTTAACACTGGAGACGTTGTCGGACTCTCTGGAAACACAGGTCACTCCACTGGACCTCATCTACATGTGACAGTCTACGCTTCACAGGGTGCTGATGTTAGATCCATACCTAGCTTATCGTGTAATGGGAAAACGTTTATAATGCCCATAGCTCCAGTGAATGCCTATCTTGACCCAATACTATACCTTCCAAAAGTTATCGCTGGGATGCTAAAGAATGACAGACCACGTGATTGATTGTATAATGCTCCTATGAATGATATCGAACAGCCACAGCCGAATAAACGCCGTCGCTTGCGAATCGGCGCTCTTATTTTAGCTGTTGCCATCGTATTTGTTTTATTTAAAGTTAATTTAGAAAAAGCGATAGATTCTCCTCAATTTAAAGCTAATGTTGCCTATATTGAAAAAGCAGGCAATACAGCTCTTTTAAAGTTAAAAAGTTTTTTTAGTATTAAAAACCCAATAAACTCATCCATTTTTGATAAAAAAACCCAATACGATAAGATTTTTCAACCCGAGAAGATTAACGATTATTTCAGTATCCCAACAGATAAAACAATAAATCAATTAAGTTCACCAATAGGTGATTAACTTTGTTGTAAAAGAGCGAAAAATATGTAATTATCTATTCATTACCCGAATGGGTAATATGCCCGAGTGGCGGAATTGGTATACGCGCACGACTTAAAATCGTGTCTCGTAAG
>JBBTUE010000006.1:0-19248 GCA_038063915.1 Patescibacteria group bacterium
ATCAGTCGGGGTTCTGCTGGAAATGAGTCCGAACTTTTTGGTATAATGACCACCCGATTGAATTTCCCCGAGAAACCCTAGTTTATATATAACAAAACCGCTCCTTAAAAAAGGAGCGGTGTCATTTTGAGTATCTTTACTTTACTTTCAGTTACTTTAGCCCGGTAGCAAATAGCATGCCTGTGTAGATTGCTTTTTCTAAATCATCAACTAATAATTCTTTCTTAAAATCAAAATCCGAAAGAGAATTCACAATCAAGGTATCTGCCTTTGATGATATTTGGACTAGCTTGCAGGTTTTATCTTTCACCTGCATTATGTGATCACCTTCATCACCACTTATTATGACAAGGTCACTTTCTAAATAATCTTTATTTTTTTGATATATCGTGTTAAATACATCATAAAGTATTACATCCAGGTCACAAGGCATGTCGCTTTCCAGGCGGATATGTGGTCTTTTTCTTTCTTCATAAACTGATGCTTCAATTCTTTGATTATTTTTGTAATTACTAAAGGCTTGCACTATCATATCAATAAAAAAACAGCAGATACAATAAGAAAAAGCTTGAATAATTTATTCATAAAAAGGAGTTAAATGTTCAGAAATATTTTTCTATATAATACCAGATTATTATTAATTGTCAACAACCAAAAAGGCTCCGTACGGGGGAGCCAGTTTAGTGATAGAGAATTAATAATTATCTGTCGTCGCTACCTCTTCCTTTGTTGTTGTCGTCACCTTTACCTTTTTGGTTGTGGTCATCAAGGCTTGGAAACATGTTACCATCTGAGCGACGGTTTTCATTTTCATGTTTTCTCTCATCTTCACGGCCCTTGCGATCTCTCAAATTTCTGATATTTTCGTCGCTAATCTTACGTGCTATGACAGTAGGAGTAAGTGCAGTAGCATCCATTGCGCCTTGTACTTTTACAATATCACCAATCTTATAGAGTGTGAAATCTTGCGCAAGTGAGCCAAACTTTGCATTTGCAGCATTCACTGTAAATGATAGACCCCAAACTTTTACAACGAGAATGTTGCCAGTTATTGATTCAAGTTTACCTTGTAATTCAACTTTCCCTTGAGGGTTTATCTCGAGCTTCATCTTTGAGTTATTAAATACTGGAGGCAATGGGATAAGGGCTGGATTCACAGTGACTGTCACTGTCGAAGTACCGACAAATGCAGGAGCAGGTGCATTGTCTGTAGCTGTTAGTGTAAACACGTAACTACCAGCAGTTGTAAGACCTGTAACAGAAGTTGAAGCCGAGGCTGGTGTTGCTATAACACTTGCAACTGGACCTGATGTCTGCACCCAAGCGTAGCTTGCTATAGCTGTCGCAGGAGCTGAGAATGTAGCAGTACCTACAAGAGTCACAGTGCTGACAGGTAAAGTAATAGACTGCGCTGCGCCAGCTGAAACTGTAGGAACAGCAGCATTACTCTTTGACGCCATCCCTAGCGAACCGAGGACTAGACCGAGCACCATAGTAGATGCCAAAATAGTTTTTTTCATATAATTGAACTTAAATTAATATTAATTAGACTAATAAAATAATACTGTCGATGCCAGTACTACACCTATTATAACGTACAGATAGACAATATGTGACAGCCTTTTAATTTGACTTTATCTGAGACTATGCTAATACTGCGTAGGGTTGTTTTTATTTAGAGCAAGAGTCAATAAATGGGATATGAATTCTGGCATAGTAGCCCCAACTGCATAGAGAGCTTTTGGAGTAAGAGATGCGTCGGTGAGGCCAGGGAGAGTGTTCACTTCAAGAGCATATATTCCACGCCTTGGATGTACTATAAAATCACTGCGAGAATAATGATCAAGATTGAGCCCAGTGTGTATGAGCGAGGCTAGTCGAGCAAGCTCTTCCTTCTCGTCATTGGTAAAATTGCCAGGGCATATTTCTTCTGATATTCCGCTATACTTTGCATCGTAATCAAAAAATGTTTTATGCTTTGGCACGCGAATCTCTATAGGGGGTAGAGTATAAGTCTTCTGCCCACGGAACCCCTCGACAACTCCGACGGTAGCTTCTTTGCCTTCTATCATTTCTTCTACTAATATGTCGACGCCGTCTATGATACAAGAAAGTAACGCATCCTCCAGTTCAGGAAAAGTTTTGCAAACTTTGACTCCGACTGACGAACCGCTTGATATAGGCTTGACTACCCAAGAAGGTGGAATTTTACTCCATACATATCGGGCTTGTTCCTTGGCTAGATCTTCGGGAGATTTGTCAGATACATCATAACTATCTTTCGTTATTATTACAGATTCTGGAGTCTTAATTCCCAGATTCTTGAACCTATCTTTTGCCATGGCCTTGTTATAGCCGAGGGCGGAAGCAAATGCTCCGCTGCCTGTGTATGGTATCTTCCATTGATTGAGCATCTGCTGGACTTTACCATCTTCACCAAATTCACCGTGGAGAGCGTTGAAAATGACGTCAACATTGTTTGAAACGTGTTCGAGAGTAATCGGTTTACCATTCACATGCCAAGTTGCATCCTTGTCTATTAGGATATCTACCGGCTTATATTTTTCTCTGAGAACGTCGCCACGCAAATGTGAAAGAACGTTCGCGCCAGTATTGAGCGACACTTCATATTCAGAACTAGGACCTCCACGTATAACTCCAACTCGTATCATAAGGTAAGTATATCCTATCTATGAAAAATTTGAAATTAGCTCTTCTCGAAATGCACCCATAATTCCGAGCTCGGAATTTGATCTGCTCGTCACTCAAGAAAATAATAGCCGGAATACCTTTTTTATTTTCTAAGTTCCTGTGCAAGACATTTCTTAAAGACTAATTTCAAATTTCTTATACGTTCTTTTTTAAAGCATAGTAAAATAGTCCTTGAGCAGGAACTTGCGCAGACGCGACTGGCGTCGAGCAGAGTAGCAAATCGAGCACGATTTGACGCGTGTCCTGTGAGAGGAGCTATTTTACGAAGCTCTTATTTCAAAAAATTATTTGATCTTTTTTGTTTATGAAATGCTATGGCAAAACGATGAGCTTCACTATTGGCAAGGAGGATTGACTTCTTGTGGATTTTTATTAAAGCTTCATCCCCTACGATAGCGCGGGCTTTGTGTTTGTCATCTTTGACTACGGCAACTACTGGTATATCAAATTGATATCTTTTTAATACTCTCTTCGCTACGTTCGTCTGGGCTGTACTACCATCGACTACAACTAAGCTCGGTATCCCCCACTCGGTATGTCGGAAACGACGAGAGAGCACTTCCTCGAGAGCGCCAGTGTCATTTGAACCAGTTTGAGTACGAATTATAAACTTCTTGTATTCATTCTTAGAAAACCTTCCGTCTTCCAATACTGTCATTACCCCAACCATATTCTTGCCAGACATATGAGCAATATCATAGGCTTCTATCCTAAATGGAGCGGAAGTATTAAAATTCTTCTGTACCTCATCTTCCTTAATTAAAGCAACATCATTTATATGCTCAAGAGCAAAGAGTCTTTTTTTAATCTCCCCTGCTCTCTCAAATTCTTTTTTCTTGGCGTGTGCAAGCATCTCTTTCTTTAGATTCAGGACTATTTTTTTCTTCTTACCTTGGAAGAATAAAATTAAATTTTTAATATTATTTCTATAATCCCCTTCCGGTATTAATGCAAGCTGTTTGTAAAATTGATAATTTTGTTTTTTATTTGAGTAGTTATCAAAATATGGAAAAATCTTACGAATAATCCTCATGGCTTCACGGAGTTGTAATCCATTTGTAAATGGACCAAATACTTTTTTATAATCAGATTTTTTTAATTTCCGTCCACGTATAACTAATACTTTAGATATTTTATCCTTTGTAAAAACAACGTAATTAAAACTTTTATTATCTTTCTCTTTGGTATTATATCTAGGTTGATATTTCTTTATAAGCTCAGCTTCAAGTATTAGGGCTTCTAATACACTATCGGTCTCCTGCCACTTAAGTTTATCTGCTTGGACTGTCATATCTAGTATTAATGGTCCACGAGTAACTATCAAATCCTTGCCAAAATAGCTTCGCACCCTCGAACGAAGTGAAGTAGCTTTACCTATATAGAGAGTTTCTTTGCCTTTCTTGCCTCCCTTCGGACGGCCAAGGAAGAAATAGACCCCGGGCCTCTCTGGAATGCCCAATTTCTTGAGCTGTTGACTTTTCATAGATTTACTATATTATAAAAACAAAATAATTCAAAATATTTCTTCACCTAAACAATATTATCATGAAAAACGGAATTATTGGCTGGGCCAAAGACTTTGCAAATAAAATGGATAGGAGGATGAAAAAATCGCTGGGAAAGAAGCTAGTGAAAACGAACTCGCAATACCCCAAAACTATTGCGCTCTTCCTTGAAGAGTTTCTAAATAACCTAAAAAATAACGAGAATATTGTAATATGGTACAAACCATTACTGCAATACGTATTAATCGTCTCGAAGGATGAAGTGCGTCTCTCGAAAAATTATAAGGAGGTGATCGTCAGAGGGACGAGATGGCCTGATAATAAAATAACCTTCCAGCATTATGTAGGCGAGGGACTTGAAGTCATAAAAGAGTTATTCAGCGAAATGTTGAAAGTTGAAGAGAGTGAATTACTATCTTTATAATCAAAATTAAGTCAATATATTTGAAAAAGGACGCATGTTTGCGCCCTTTTTTTATTTCCTCTTCAATACCTTTTTCAAATATTTACCAGTATAGCTTCCTGGTGTATTTGCTACTTCCTCTGGTGTACCACGAGCAACTATTTTGCCACCTCCGACTCCCCCTTCAGGTCCGATGTCGATAATATAGTCCGAGCATTTAATAATATCCATATTGTGTTCGATTAGAACCACAGTGTTACCCTTATTCACTAATTTATTCAGAACTTCTAAAAGTTTCGCGACATCATCGTAATGAAGTCCGACTGTCGGCTCGTCGAGAAGATATATCGTCTTCTCGAGATGTGGACGATAAAGCTCGGAAGACATCTTCACCCGTTGAGCTTCACCACCTGAGAGTGTAGTAGCTGATTGACCAAGAGTGACATAACCAAGCCCTACATCCACCAGAGTTTTTAATCTATCATATACTGCTGGTATGTCTTCAAAGAAATTTACAGCTTCATCTATCGGCATTTGTAATACTTCGTAAATATTCTTTTTCTTATATTTTATTATTAGAGTCTCTTTATCGAAACGCTTACCAAGACAGACATCACAAGTGACATAAACTGTCGGCAGGAAATGCATCTCCACGGCTATCTCACCATTGCCCTCACATGCCTCACAACGGCCACCTTTAACATTGAAAGAGAACCTGTTCGACTTCCATCCGCGAAGTCTAGCATCTTCACTTGCTGCGAATAAGTCGCGTATATGAGTAAATGCACCTGTATATGTAGCTATATTTGAGCGTGGTGTACGACCTATCGGAGATTGATCAATAAGTATAGCGCGTGATAGATATTCTGTCCCGGTAAATGAGGCACAATTAAATATTCTTGCACTTCTATATTTGCGCTCATAGCGAGCTTGGAGATTCTTGTGAAGTATCTCATACATAAAAGAACTTTTGCCAGAGCCAGATACTCCAGTAATGGTCACCATCTTACCAAGTGGAACTTCGGCATTTAGGTTATCGATGTTGAAAATTTTCCCACCAATTATTTTCAAAGTTCCTTTATCGCTAGTGCGACGTTTCTCTGGGATCTCTATGCGTGCTTCGTCGCGAAGATATGCAAGAGTACGAGACTTTGATGGGTTAGTCTTGGCATCAAGGAGTGTTTGTAAATAGTCAGCAACCATAACTTGGCCACCGTGGACTCCAGCTTTGGGCCCAATATCTACTATATAATCTGAGGCAAAAATTGTATCTTCATCATGTTCTACGACGATAATAGTATTACCTAAATCTCGAAGATTTTCGAGTGTCTTGATTAATTTTTCGTTATCGCGCTGGTGCAGTCCAATCGTCGGCTCATCGAGGACATAGAGAGCTCCGACAAGACGTGAACCTAGCTGTGAAGCAAGACGTATGCGCTGGGCTTCCCCACCAGATAGAGTATTAGCTTTACGATCGAGTGATAAATATTCAAGACCGACATTGAGTAAGAATTGGATGCGGGCTTCTATCTCTTTGATAACCACTTTGGAAATTTCTTTTTCTTGTTCATTTAACTCAAGCTCTATGAAGTAATCTGCAACTTGCGCAATAGACAGATGGGTAAGCTTCACAATATTTATTCCTTTTGTTTTACCAAGAAATACATGGAGAGCCTCTGTGCGAAGTCGTGCACCTGCACAATCATCACACGGTTCAGTACCACCAAAGTATTTAGTACCCAAGCCGTTACAAGTAGGACATGCACCATAAGGTGAATTGAAAGAGAAAAGTCGTGGCTCAACTTCTGGGAACGAAAAACCGTCTTTGGGACAAGCAAATTTTGAAGACATCAGAAACTCCTCTTCTGCTATTTTAATAACAACTAGGCCTTCAGATTCTACAAGTGCTCGCTCGATAGCCTCTGCAAGTCGCATTCGTGCATCCTCTGGTGTATCACGAAATTCATGCATCGCAAATGTATCAACTAGAACGTCGATGTCATGTTTTTTTGTCTTTGTTATATCTATGCGCTCGCGGAGATTGCGCATCTGCCCATCCATACGGACTTTAGTAAAACCCTTGTTGAGTAAATCATAAAGTAACTGATAGTATTCACCTTTACGTCCACGAACAACTGGAGAATAAATTGTGATTGGAGTTTCATCCCATTCAACACCTAAAACTTTACGTTTTAAACTTGAAGAATCAGAAGAAAAATTTGCCCGCTTTACCCTCTCTTCGGGGGCTCCGACACGGCTCAAATTTTTCTTCTGATTCTTCTGAATCTTCCCTATGTTTTTTAGAACAAAATTCATAATCTCTTCATTGGAAAGTTTCTTTATCTCATCTCCACACTCTGGGCAGTGAGGTCGGCCAATTCGCGCATAAAGTACACGCAGATAGTCGTATATTTCGGTAATGGTCGCTACTGTTGAGCGAGGGTTGTTTGAGCGGGATTTCTGATCGATAGATATCGCGGGAGATAGACCTGTGATCTCGTCAACATCGGGCTTTGGCATTTGATTTAGGAACTGGCGAGCATACGCAGAAAGACTCTCTACGTACCTGCGCTGACCTTCGGCGAATATGGTATCGAATGCAAGCGAGCTCTTGCCAGATCCTGACATACCAGTAATAACTACCATTGAGTTGCGTGGCATTTCTACATTTATATTCTTCAGGTTATGAGTCCGAGCACCTTTGACTATAATTGAATTGTGTTTGTCTAATTTACTCATAAAACCGAATATCACCTCCAAATGCTTGTATGGGGGTGTATCAATATTTAACTAGACCTATTTTAGCATAGGGATTATATATTGACAAATCTTTAAAAGTGTAGTAACATGTAGAAAAATCAAACATCAAAACTATTCCTTATGGCAATTACTGTATGTCCAAAACTCCTTGCTTGGTTTATAGGCAAGGCAGAAGAAAGCAAAGAAGAATCATGGTGGCCAGAATTTCTAATAACTCTGTTAGAAAAACCGGAGTCCCTTATACAAATGACTCTTGATAGCCTGCCGGAAAAAGCAGCAAAAGCATTCACAGAATTAAATGTATATGTCGAAGTAGAATTCACATTTGAATTTGCCCAGAGTATTGTTATAGGTGTGAAAGAACACTTCATAAAAAAAGAACCCGCCCTGGCGTAAGAAATTTAAAGAGACCGTAAATAGGAAACCGTTTACGGTTTTCTATTTTTCCATCCTCCTTTTTAATACCATAATCTCATCACGAAGAATTGCAGCAGTTTCAAAGTCGAGAGTCTTGACTGCGCTATTCATTTCCTTCTCTTTTATTTTAATAATCTTCACGTAAACCATACTATTACGCTCCTCATCAGAAATTAATAAATTCTTCACCGAATCCTTTTCTGTCTTGCCTTTTTTATTTTTATCTTTAATAAACGCTTTCTTGAATAGTTCTATATCTAAATCAAGCTCGGCATTCACTGCCTTCTCGTGTTTATTCTCAAGTTCTTCTGTAATATCCTTGATCTTTTTTATGATAGTCTTTGGAGTTATATTGTGCTTTTTATTGTAGGCTACTTGAATAGCTCTCCTGCGACTCGTCTCACCTATCGCGCGCTCAAGTGAGCCTGTCATGACATCGGCATAGAGTATGACTTTGCCTTCTACGTTGCGAGCGGCGCGACCGATGGTCTGAATAAGTGAAGTCTCGGAACGGAGAAATCCTTCCTTGTCTGCATCAAGTATTCCTATTAGGGCTACTTCAGGTAAATCCAAACCTTCGCGAAGAAGATTTACCCCAACTAGGATATCCATCTCCCCTTTTCGAAATGCTGTGAGTATTTGGATGCGCTCGATAGTCTTAATTTCACTATGCAAATATTCTGCCTTTATACCTCTATCTTTCAAATATACAGACAAGTCCTCCGCCATTCTTTTTGTAAGAGTAGTCGCAAGTACTCGGAAACCATTTTTTATAGTTTTCTCGGCTTCAGCTATAAAATCTTGGATCTGACCCGAATAATTTCCACTTGCACTAACTGGTCTGACAATAACTTCTGGATCCACTAGGCCTGTCGGACGAATTATCTGCTCCACTATTTGATCACTTTCTTTACGCTCTGTATCCGCTGGCGTCGCAGACGTATAGATAACTTGCCCAATCCGTTCTTGGAACTCAGGATACTTGAGGGGTCTGTTGTCCTTTGCAGAAGGCAATCGAAATCCAAATTCCACCAGAGTCTTCTTCCTTGATGCGTCGCCAGCGTACATGCCATTTAATTGTGGAAGGGTCACGTGCGACTCATCTATTATTGTAAGAAACCCATCGTCGGGGAAGTAAGACAATAAAGTCTCTGGTGGTTCGCCTTCTTTTTTCCCTGATAAGTGCCTAGAATAATTCTCTATGCCACTACAATAGCCAACTTCGCGAATCATTGCTAAATCATAATTCGTACGGCGTTTAATACGCTCGGCTTCTAGCAACTTACCTTCTTTTTCAAAATACTTTAACTGGCCTGCTAGCTCGTCTTTGATATCTTTAATCGCACGAGTAACTTGTTCCTTTTCGGTAATGAAATGCTTGGTCGGAAAAAGAAAAATACTTTTCTCTTCTGATATGACATGAGAAGAAACTGGATCAACTTTGGCAATGCGAGATATCACTCCATCGGCAAATTCTATTTGATAGACAAATGTCTCCGACACGGGCATAACTTCCACTTTCGAGCCGATAGAGCGGAATTGTCCAGAATTTATATCAGCATTGGTACGCTCGAAATGCACTTCAATCAATTTCTTCATTAACGTCGTGCGATCTATCTTCATATCTCTAGTAATTTTAAGATTCACTTTCTCATATTCCTCTGGTGAGCCAAGACCATAAATACAAGACACTGATGCAATAATAATGACATCTTTGCGAGTCAGTAGAGCTTGAGTCGAAGCATGACGTAATCTGTCAATTTCTTTATTAATTTGTGCATCCTTTTCTATATAAGTGTCAGTCGTCGGCATATAAGCTTCAGGCTGATAATAGTCGTAATATGAAACGAAGTAATGGACTGCAGCATCAGGAAAAAACTCGCGGAACTCCTGAGCAAGCTGGGCAGCCAAGGTTTTATTGTGAGCGATGACAAGTGTTGGCTTGTTCCACTTCTCTATAACATTGGCCATGGTGAAAGTTTTTCCTGTCCCTGTCGCACCTAGAAGTGTCTGCTTTTTCATACCCTTCTCGAGCCCTTTCAGCAACTGCAAAATAGCCTTTGGTTGGTCGCCGTCAGGCTTGTAATCGCTTTTTAGTTTGAAAACTTTATTTACCATATTTACTTAAAAATTCTTTTTTAAACTCAAAAAATGTATCGTTTAATATTGCTTCACGCATTTGGTCTACTAGGTGGGTTATAAAGTATACATTATGAATAGAGGCGAGAGTCGCGGCTTGCATTTCTTTGGCGCGAAATAAATGTGAGAGGTATGCAAGGGTATAACTTTTGCAAGTATAACAGTCGCAATCTTTATCTATAGGGTTAAAATCAGAAATAAATTGCGCATTGAAAAGATTTATCTTGCCACTTTTTGTAAACACTGTACCATTGCGAGCTATACGAGTAGGCCCTACACAATCAAACAAGTCTACCCCATTCTCTACTCCCATAAACAAATCCTCCGGCTCGCCTATACCAAGCAAATGCCTAGGTTTCTCTTCGGGCAAAATTTCGTTGACCCATTTTACGGCCGTACTCATATCCTCTTTCGCAAACGAACCACCGATACCGAACCCATCAAAGTCTAATTTTGAAATTTCAGTTGCTGATTTCTTGCGTAAATTCTCTGACCGCCCACCTTGCACGATACCAAATAATGCTTGGGGTAATTTTGAAGAGGAGTTTGGAATATTCTCATTCTCAGGTCCTCGGATCTCCTGTCCAGACGCAGGCTCTAGGCAGGCCAGACCATTCGCCTGAGAACATTTCAAACCTTCTAGCTCCTTATGTTTTTGTAAGCTCCTCTTGGCCCATGCATGTGTGCGAGAAAGTGCTTCTTCTTGGTATCGTTCATTTTCTGTCGGTGATGTGCATTCGTCAAATGCAAAAATAATATCAGCACCGAGATTGTGTTGGATTTCAATAGATCTCTCGGGGGTAATATAGTGCATTCCACCATCAAGATGAGATTTGAAAGACACACCATCATTGCTAATCTTCGCAAGCGGGACGACACTATCAATAGAGCGCTCCGGAATTAAAAAACTTGGGTCCGTAATTGTAGTCACCTTTGATATTTCTTTACCGTAGGCAGCGCCGAGAGAAAACACTTGGAAACCTCCCGAATCAGTCATAATAGGTCCACCCCAATTCATAAATTTATGAATCCCTCCGGCATCGCGCACAATCTCATCGCCAGGTTGTAAATATAAGTGGTATGTATTCGCAAGTATTATCTGAGCACCAGTTCCAGCTACTTGCTCCGGAGTTAGAGATTTAACTGTGGCTTTCGTTCCCACAGTCACAAATGCAGGAGTCTGGATAGAACCATGCGGAGTATCTAGTATACCAGCACGGCCAAGAAAGCCATCTAGCTTTTTTTCTATTTTAAAATTAAAATTATTCATTAATCTCTCTTAACTTCTACCCACTTTAGACTTTGAATATTTACAGGAGAGCGTAGGATAACTTTCTTTAGTGGACCAGTCGGTCGCGATATCACCCCATCTATGATTGCTACTATTTCTCTATTACTACCTGGTAACACTACCATCATCCCTACATCTGATGGTAAATCATTTGGGATTGTCATTTCAAAATTACCTCCACCCCGCCCTACGAGCTCTACGGTTGCATTTGAATTGTCGAGTACGGCTTCCGTAATCTGTCCAGGGTTTGAATAGAGCATCACCAAAGAACTTTTAGAATAAACTGCACTGATCTGACCAATTGGTGAGTTGTTACCTGCAAATACCTGTTCAGAGCCGATAAGACCCAAATCATTGCCTATATCGATAATAATAGTGTCATAGAGAGAACGATTCGGCTTGGCGAGAATATTTGCTAGGGTAAATGTATGGTTCTCTGGTAAGCGACCAAGTAATTCTTTTAGGGTTTCATTTTCTTTTTTTAGTATTTGATAATCTATCATGGATAATCTTAAACTCTCGTTTTCTTTTTTTAGTGATTCATTCTCTCTGTATACAGACGACTTTGTGCGAACCATGTAGCTTGAATTTGAAACGCCATTTACCACTATATTTTCTGCTTGCCAAAATGGCCTTCCGATAAAACTAAATATTTTTCCAGACCAACCAAGAGCACCAGAGACTGATAAAATTATAAAGACGCCGATTATAATTGCATTTCGGATTAAACTTTTACGTCTGGCTATTTGTTTTTTATCGCGGAGTTGATGTATCATCGGTATTTACTAAAACTTCTTGAAAAGATTCTAGGTCATCTAGTATGACTCCTGTGCCACGAGCTACTGCAGTTAGAGGGTCTTCACTTACATATACTGGTATTTTTAGAGCACTTGAGAGTAAGGTATTAAAGCCTCGAAGTAATGCCCCTCCTCCAGAGAGGATAAGCCCTCGATTCATAATATCTGATAAAAGCTCTGGTGGAGTAGTTTCTAAGACTTCTTTAATACCATCAACTAAACTTAGAATAGAAGGCATGATCGCCTCTCTAATATCTGAATCGGTTATGATAACTTGGCGAGGTAAACCTGTTACCAAGTCTCTGCCTCTAACTTCTGCTTCCATAGAGTCCCCTACGACAACAGAACCGATAGCTATTTTTACATTTTCAGCTGTACGTTCTCCTATTAGTAACTTGAATTCGTCTTTCATGTAATTGACGATATTAGTATTGAGTAAATCCCCAGCGATTTTCAAATTCTTTGAACGGACTACTCCTCCTAAAGAAATAACAGCTATGTCCGTAGTACCACCACCGATGTCGACAATGACTGAACCTACTGCATCTTTAACCGGCAGACGAATACCAACTGCGGCGCTCATGGGTTCCTCTACAATATAGACTTCGCGTGCACCAGCCGAACGTGCAGCATCTTCTACTGCCCTAATTTCTACGTTTGTGATACCAGTCGGAACTCCCAAAAGCACTCGCGGACGAATGAATTTCTTTGAAATCTTCTCAGCCTTACTTATTAGATACGAGAGCATTTCTTCGGTAACTTCAAAATCTGATATTACTCCATCTACTATTGGCCTGACTGCTCTTATATGGCCAGGCGTGCGACCAAGCATTTGCTTGGCTTCTGCTCCAACTGCGACTATCTGGCCAGTTTTCTGATTTACAACTACTACAGATGGCTCATTTATGACGATGCCGTGCCCTTTTAAATAGACCAGCGTATTGGCTGTGCCTAAATCAATACCTATATCATTAGAGAACATTTCGTAAATCTTTTTAAACATTTTTCAATTCGATTAATAGTTGATCAGTGTTTACAATTTTTCCTCCTTCTTCGGTGCGCTTTTTTATCTCATATCCCCCATCAGCTAAACTTCTCTTAGAAACAACAACTCTATAAGGGACACCAATAAGATCAGCATCGGCAAATTTCTCTCCGGCATTTACATCGTGTCTATCGTCAAAAAGTACTTCAACGCCTTGGGCTATGAGATTATTATAGAGTTTATCCGCTTCCTCATGGACATTACCATCCTCACCTAAAGCAAGTAAGTGCACTTTGAATGGTGCAATAGACTCGGGCCAGATAATACCTTTGCTATCAGAGAGAACTTCTACCACTGTACCCATTAAGCGAGCAGGCCCTATCCCGTACGAACCCATAAAAACAGATTTCCTATCGCCCGACTCTGTTTGATACACGAGTTCTAGAGCATCTGAAAATCGGGTATTTAATGTAAAAATATTTCCAACTTCAGCAGATCGATTCTCAACGAGTGTTTCTTTTGAGAGTCCGAGACTTTCGATGACTTCGTCATTATAAACTTCTTTGTTGATAGCTATGCCCTTATTCTCATCGACATATATTGTATCTTCGCCCGTACTAGTGATAGTCTGGAACTCATGAGAGAACTTTGCAAATACTCCACCGGAAGCAGAAGTGAGATAAGTTAGATGCCCTATACCTGCGCGTTTAAAAATAGTTTTATAGGCTTCTTTTGCTTTTTCATAGAATTTATTGTGCTCTTCTTCATCTTTACAAAAAGAATATAAATCTTTCATAACAAATTCACGTGTACGCATGATTCCACTTTTAGCACGAGTCTCATTTCTAAATTTTGTTTGAAATTGATAGACATATTTTGGTAGGTCACGATACGAACTTATAAACTCTTTCATAAGTTTTGTGAGTACCGCTTCATGCGACCAAGCAAGACCAACCTCGGTATCATTCTTGAGTTTTGTTTTAAACCAGATATCAACATTTTTATCATCCCATTGATCTGTTGGTTCCCAAGTCGCCTTCTCTTGGAGAGAAGCAAGGGTAACTTCTTGTCCACCAATTGCATTCATCTCTTCACGAATTATATTTTCTATCTTATTTATGACACGTAGCCCAAGTGGTAAGTAGGAGTAAACCCCTGCCATCTCCTTGTTTATAAAGCCTGCTTTTATAAGGAGCTCGGCATTGAGCGAGACCTCATCCGCTGGTGATTCCTTCTTGGTTTTAGTGAATAGTTGTGATTGCTTCATATCCCCCATACTACCGCAAATATGACCCGAGGTCAAAAGGATAGCTTGCAAAACAATGCTTTTTCTGGTAATATGCACATGCGTTCCGTGAGGAGCTTTTTTGATTAAAGCAACCTTGTAAACAAGCTGAGATGCTTAAAAACGGATCGTTTATAATTAATCTCCGCCAAAGGCGGATCAGCCTATGGCTGAAACTAGAAAAATATGAGTAAACAAAGTACTATCATAGATAAAATGTTCGAAGTAGGTGCGCATTACGGGTATTCAAAGAGTCGTCGTCATCCATCAACATCATCATACATTTTTGCTACAAAAAATGGTGTTGATATTATAAATATAGAAAAGTCATATGAACTTCTAGAGAAAGCTCTAGAGACTGTGAGTAAGATGGCTGCAAGTGGTAAATCTATACTATTTGTCGGCACAAAACCTGAAGCTCGTCAGCAAATAATTGAAACGGCTTTGGCATTAAATATGCCCTATGTAGGAGAAAGATGGGTTGGTGGTACACTGACTAATTTTCCTGAGATAAAGAAACGTATAACAAAACTGCTTGACCTACGTGAACAGAAAGAAAAAGGTGGGCTTGATAAATACACCAAAAAAGAGCGTCTGCTAATAGATAGAGAAATGGAAGATATGACCAAGAACTTTCAAGGTGTATCTACAATTACTCGTACCCCTGATGCTATGTTTGTCATTGATTCCAAAAAGGAACACATCGCTTGTACAGAAGCCCGCAAGATGGGTCTGCCTATTATTGCACTACTGAATACTGATTGTGATTTAAAAAAAGTAGAATTCCCTATTGTCGCAAATGATGCATCAGTACCTAGTATAAGCTTTATATTAAATGAAGTTAAAAGTGCCTACACAAATGGCGCCAAGGGTCTAACTGAGAATAAATAATATATAAAAATATGTCTATAAAAATTACTACAGAACTAGTTAAAGAATTAAGAGATAGGACAGGAGTCTCCGTTATGCAATGTCGTAACGCACTAGAAGAAGCGGGTGGGGACATGGAGAAAGCATTGATAATACTAAAAAAGAAGTCCAGCACGATCGCTATGAAAAAAGCTGACCGTGTAGCAGGTGATGGTATAGTTGTTGCGCATCTTCTAAATAATAAAGCTATAATTTTGACCCTACATTGTGAAACTGACTTTGTGGCTCGTAATGAAGATTTTACTAAGCTTGCAAATACCCTAGCAGATACAGGTATAAACGAAGGGCTAGACGCTATGAAAGTAAAATCCCCGGAGATGATAAACGAAGTCATTCAGAAAGTTGGAGAAAAAATTGAGTTGGGCGAAGTCGAGGAACTCGAAGGCACAACACTGGGTAGTTATGTACACGGAGGTAAAAGTGCTGTGGTTGTATCGCTCACATCTGGGACACCTGAGCTTGCAAAAGATATCGCAATGCATATAGCAGCAATGAAGCCAGCTTTTACTACTCGTGAAGAAATAACAGAGGAGGACAAGAAAAAAGTTGAGGAGGTGTTCGAGAAAGAAGTCGCAGAGTCTGACAAGCCTGAAGATATAAAGAAGAAGATGCTTGAAGGAAAAATCGCAACCTACTTCAAAGAGCAGACTTTGATTGATCAGCCATTCATAAAAAATCCCGACGTGACTATAGGAAAATTACTTGCAGATAATAGCGCTACTTTGATAAAATTTATTCGTGTTTCAATAAGTTAAAATATGTCATTTGTAATAATTATTTTTTTTATAGCTATAATTATGGCGTTCGGAATGCTAACATTTCGCGCATGGGAAATAAGAACTACGCGAGTGAGTATCCCAGAGAATATAGAGAAAATAGCACCAGATTTATCTTTTAGACATGTGGAAAAAAGTATGCTATATTTGACCAAGCACTTAGTACAAAGTATAGTGCTTGGTCTCGTAAAATATTGGTTTATTATAACAACCAAATCAAAAAAGTGGATTGCAGATAAATGGCCAAAGATATACAGTTACTTTGAAAAGAAAAAAGATGGTGCGAGTGAGCCTACAAAACCTTCTTTCTTTCAAAAAGCAATTTTAGAATCAAAAGCTAAAATTAAAAGAATAAGGGAGAAGGTAGAAAAAGAACATAAATAAAATACATGCCGCTTTAGCTCAGTTGGTAGAGCAACGCTTTTGTAAAGCGAAGGTCCTCAGTTCAAGTCTGAGAAGCGGCTCCGCAATCAAAGTCAAAGACTTTTCGTCAAAATTTTCGCGCGCAGAGCGAAGCTCTGCGTAGTGTGGGAAAGGGTTTCCGGACGCTTTGCGTCCATGGAGGGAGAGGTTCGAGCCAAAGATTTTTTGGAGGGAGAGTTTTTTGGAGGGGAGGTCGGCTTTTTTTGCTATTTCATCCAGTATTGAAGCGTCTTTTATCCATTCTCGGGTCGGTTCGATCCACAAAGAAGGTGTGTGGAGAAGTTTGGAGATTTGCTCTTCTTTAGACTTTTTCTCGGACATAAGAGTGCGACGACGTTCTAGGTATTCTTCTCGATCAATATCTTGAGCTACATACACATCTGTTAGTCTCTTGAGATTATTAGAACAATCTTCCACTTCCGTTCGCAACCCTTCGACCGCTTGTACTGCAAAAACATTTGCTTTACTTTCTTCTTTCTCTAACCTAGAAAATAATTCTGTCCCCCATTCTTTTGGCATTGTATATGCACTTAGCATATTTGAGAGTTGGCGGTCTAATTCTTCTTCCCTTATACATGGCTCAGGGCATTTCTGAGTTTTAGATTTCTTAGTGCAGTGATAATACACATAGCGATGCGTTTTACCACTCTTTTGTCTTTTTATTCGTATCTCTCCAGTGATGCTCATATTACAAGCTCCACAATAGAGTAAGCCACAGAGAGGTCTTGAATTTGTTTCTTTGGTTGGTCGGCGATTTCTTGATTGCAAAACAACATTGGCTTTATCAAAAAGCTCTTTAGTAATAATTGGTTTATGATTGCCTTCATATATCTCCCCTGCATGGCGAAAGTGTCCATAATAGATTGGGTTGGTGAGAATTGCAGATATGCGGGAAATATTGCACCGATTATTTTTTCTTGATTTGAGACCAGATTTTTCCATAAATAGGGCTAGGTATTTAAGACTAACTTTGCTGGTGGCATAAAGTTCAAATAACTTTTTCACCACTTTTGCGTCTTTATGCACTTCTATTTTTTTAGTAGCCGGATTGTTTATATACCCTATCGGAGCAAAGCTAGGAAATTCACCGCGTCGAGCTTTTTGTCGTAGTCCGCGAGCAGTATTTTCACTAAGTTGTCTGACATATTCATTTGCCATACCAAGTTCAACAGACATCATTAAAACATTGTCGTTTGGGTAATGGCTTTGACTGTGTGTTTGGATATGCGCAATTATTCCTTGTTGTAAAAGCCATTGGATTTTTCCGCTATCAACTGGGTTGCGTGATAGGCGGTCAATTTTCCAGCAAACAATTCCTTGCACTTCACTCGCTTGTATTCTTTTTAGCATCTCGTTAAATACGGGACGGCCGGGAATTTTTGCCGAGCGTTTTTCAACAAACTCCTCAACAATATTTAGATTTTCCCGCTTGGCGAGTTCTCGTAGTTCAGCGAGCTGGGCTTCAATAGAGAGGATTTGTTTGTCCTCTACATCGGTTGATTTACGAGCGTATAGAAAGTAGTTCATAACTTAATATGTTTATTTTTGCATTTGTTGTAATGCTCTATTTACTATATCCGCCACCAAGTCCTTTCGAGCAGTTGCTAGAACTGGCAATGCAACAAGCACAGAGGGATTATTTGTCGGAAGTAATTCCACTTTACCTTTATTAAAGTCAGCTAGATTAGTAAGAAATTCGTCCAGCCAAGAAGGAGTAATGGTTAAGACTTGATCAAAATCTATTTGAACAGGAACTTCTGGATTTAGTTGCGGACGAATTGCATTAAATGCCTCTAATCCTAACGGACGAGACACAAGCACATTTCCAAATTTTTTAAGTTGAATAGTTTGCATATGTTTTGTATTAGAACATTATAACACTATATGTACCTCTAATGTTTTCTTTTGCTACTTTGGTAATAATTGTGTCGGGTTTTTTAACGCCTACGCTAACTTTAGCAATACCGGAGCAAAGTAGAAGCCCAATTTCTTTTGATTCAGTTACATTTCGTACAACTTTTAATCCGTTACCTCTTTTTTCTGGATTTCTTCCTGAGATAATTTCATTGAATGCAACAGTAAGTGCTTCCATGTCGGTAGCAATAGATGGTCTAACTTGCTGGAGAGTAGCTTTGACTCCACGCCCTCGGTCTGCCAGTACTATAATTCTCTTTCCTATGTCATATGAATAAAATATTCCGGGAACATCCGGCCAATTACCCACATTGTGTGCGAAAGAATTATCACCAATTTCACCAACTACAAGAGTTATAAGTGAGGCAAGTTCTTCAGAAACACTTTTATCACTTTGAAGTTCTGAGCCCATTTTTGATAAACGGCTTGTAAATCGATCTTGCCGTTCACAATATAAATCACTACTGAGATCTGGCGGTATAGAACTTATCGCCCACGCTAAACCTATAGCTTTTATATCTAAAGCAAAACTTTTTAGATCTTTCAATAAATAATAACGTTGCTTCCCGACACTACGCTGGGGTTGTAATTTACCAGATTTTTCCCAATTACGTAAAGTTTGAACTGAGACACCAAGTATTTTAGCAGCTTCGCCTATACGAACTTTTTTGTCCATAGTAACCATATTTAGCAAGTTTAGTACATAAACCTATAAAAGTCAATATATCTTAGTAGGTTTAGGGGTTAAACCTATCAATTTAGATTCTGGCCATATTTATATAGGGAGTTTGACGATTTTCAAAATCGGCAAAAATTTTAACACGCGCACGGGTGGGTGGGGCAAGTGTTGTATTTATGTAGCCGACCTCCCCTCCAAAAAACTCTCCCTCCAAAAAATCTTTGGCTCGAAC